>NZ_CP110389.1:3039166-3648888 GCF_026015985.1 Rhodopseudomonas sp. P2A-2r
GCGGTTATGGCTCGGCAACCGGAGGTGATGCAGGGCAGCGACGCTGACGAGGTTGTGCCCGCACAGAACAGGGCAGCACTCATTGCGCTGTCGGGCCGTGACGTCATGCGTCGATAGCAAAGAGCCGAAGCATCGATGGACCGTGACGCGGCACCAACGGGCTATCTTCCCGGGCGGTGGCGCTGGCCATCACCGGCGCAGGGGCGCAGCTTTTGCGTATGGTCACGAGCTGAGCTAGGCAGATGGAAAAGGGAGGTTGTGATGATTGCCGTCATCTTTGAAGTCTGGCCGAAGCCGGAACATCGTCAGCAGTACTTCGATCTTGCTGCCGAGCTGAAGCCGCTGCTTGCGACGATCGACGGCTTCATTTCGGTGGAGCGGTTTGAGAGCCTGACCGAGCCTGGAAAGATACTGTCTCTCTCGCTGTTCCGGGACGAGGCGGCAGTGGCTGCGTGGCGCAATACGCCTGAGCACCGCGCGACCCAGGGCCGCGGCCGTGCGCAGATCTTTGCCAACTATCGTTTGCGCATCGCCGGCATTATCCGCGACTATGGCATGACGGACCGTGCAGAAGCACCGAGCGATAGTCGCACCAGACACGACGGTCTCTGATCGTCACAGCCCGGACGGACGCTTGTCGAAGCGCCGGCCGGGATGTCAATACGATCTGCCAGATCGTAGTCAGTTTCGCGTACCGCCGTCGGCGCCATCGCGCCCGTTAGCCGGCGGCTGCGGTCGCGACGGTGCTGCGCCCGTGGTTACGCCGGGCTGGTTGTTCTGGTTGTTGTGCGGCGTCACGTCGCGAACTCCCGGAGACACCGGCGGCTTGGAGTCGGCGATGTTGTTGGTGGGCGTTCGGGGCGTCGTCTGGGCGTTGTCCTGAACGGCCGGCGCACTCTGCGTCGCTGACTTCGAGCTGTCCGCGGGATTCATTGACCCCGCATTGAGGCCATAGAACACCGCACCGAGAATGACGGCAATACCAAGCGCCGCCATCGCGATCCGGCCGCCATTGGCCGGCGCCTCCGCGAGCTGCGGATCTGGCTGGATTTTCTCGAGGCGGTCTGCGCGGCGCGTCATCTCGTCGTCGGCTCCATTCGGGCGATAGGGATCGTTCGGGTTGATGGGGTTGGCCATGTCGGATCCTCCTGTGCGGGAAGATAAACAGCGGAGCCGGGCAGGTGTTCCGCGCGCCGGGCGATGGCTAATCAGATTTTAACAGCTGGCTGCGAGAATCAGCGCAGTGATTCATCTGAACAGGCTGGCGTCGTAAATGTTTGATACGATCATTTTGCTCGCTGGCGCGGTCGAGCAGGCCGCTTTGGCATCGGTGTTGCGCGGCTATAATTCGCAGTTGCTGGTCCATCCGGTCTTCACCGTCGCCGATCTTGCCGCCATCGAGTCCGAATGGCTGCAGCGCGCCCGCCTGATTGCCTTCGCGACGCCGACGACCGTGCCGCCCGAAACGCTCGAACAGCTCGGCTTCGGCGCCTATCGTTTCCATCCGGGATCGCCGCAATATCCCGACGCCGCGCCGGCGCGACTCGCGCTGCAGGACGGCGCACGGCACTTCGGCGCGACCGCGCATCGCATGACGCCGCGCGATGATGCCGGTCCGATCGTCGATGTCGAGATGTTTCCGGTCCCGCAGGACATCGAACTGCACGGGCTTGAAGAGTTGGCCCTCGGCCGCGTGATGCAGATGTTCTGGCGTCTGGCCGGACCGCTGTCGACGCAGTCGCAACCCCTCGTGCAGCGTGCCATGCGCTGGGGCGCCCGTCGTGAGGAGGCTGCCGACGCCGCCAGCGCGATTCACCAGACGATTCGCGGGCGTAGCATGCCCGTTCTGCGGCATATTGTATCGGCGCCGCAGCGTCGGCGGATGGCGCTGCATGCGGTGCCCGACGCAACCGAAGCTGTCGAGGGCTAGTGGCTGGACGCCATTGTCTGGTGCGCCACTGGCGCGGATGACGAGTGCACGGCGGGTGACTTGCCGCCCAGCTCGTAGAAGACGAATCCCAGCACGATCATGAGCGCCACGCCAATCATGGCCTTGGTCGGTTTGTGATCATGAACCGTCCCGAAGTCGGTCGCGCCCGGGCTGCTGCTGGGAGCGCCGCTGTGAATCTCATGCGCCATATGATCCTCCTCGCCTGAGTGGTCAGGGTGGTCCCTAGCCAATGGCTGGTAAAGGCCAATGTTCCGCCTTTTGCTGCCTAATTCGCAGCACTATTGCGATTGCGGAGCCTTGCTGCGCTGCCGCAGAGCGAGCAGGGGGCTTACGTCCTTGCGCAGGGCGGCCCTGCAGCGACACAAGCCGTCGCCTCTGTCGCCGGTTCCAGAACGAAATTGCGTTGTTGTTTCGCGGACCTCCGTTGCGGAGAATTGAGGTGCGCCGGCCTCGGAAACCAACATAGACTGTTTCTAATGGAGTCGATGACTCCGTCTCAAGATCAACAACAGCGCCGCTGCAAGACCAGCGAGTATCGCAGCGAATGAGGGCGGAATGGGAATCAATCAGGGGCCGATCAGTCTCGACCAGAAATACACCCAGGGTTCCGGCCACATCTTCCTGACCGGCATCCAGGCGCTGGTGCGGCTGCCGATGGCTCAGGTCCGCCGCGATCGCGCCGCCGGTCTCAACACCGCCGCCTTCGTTACCGGCTATCGCGGCTCGCCGCTCGGCGGCTATGACCAGCAACTGATGGCGGCGCGAAAACATCTCGACACCTACGGCGTCAAATTCCAGCCGGGCGTCAACGAGGATCTCGCGGCCACCGCAATCTGGGGCACCCAGCAGCTCAATCTCTCCCCCGGCGCCAAGTATGATGGCGTGGTCGGCATCTGGTACGGCAAGGGGCCGGGCGTCGATCGCTGCGGCGACGTGTTCCGCCACGGCAACGCCGCGGGCTCGGCCAAATTCGGCGGCGTGCTGTGCCTCGCCGGCGACGACCACGGCGCCAAATCGTCCACCGTGCCGCACCAGTCCGACCACGCCTTCATGTCGGCGCTGATGCCCTATCTCTATCCGTCGTCGATCCATGAGATGATCGAAATGGGTCTGCTGGGCATCGCTATGTCGCGCTATTCCGGCTGCTGGGTGGGCATGAAGGTGATCACCGAGACGGTGGAGACCACCGCGGAGATCGACCTCAACAACGAACTCAAGCCGTTCAACATTCCCACCGATTTCGAAATTCCGCCGAGCGGGTTGAACCTGCGCTGGCCGGACGATCGGTACGACCAGGATCGCCGCCTGCAGGACTACAAGGGCTTTGCCGCCATCGCCTTCGCCCGCGCCAACAACATCAACCGCGTCACCATGGATTCGCCGAATGCCCGGTTCGGCATCATGGCGTCCGGCAAGAGCTATGAGGACGTGCGTCAGGCGCTGCGCGAATTGGGCATCACCGAACAGGTGGCGGCGAAGATCGGGCTGCGGCTGTACAAGATCGGCATGCCGTGGCCGCTGGAGCCGGAAGGCGTGCGCAGCTTCGCGGTGGGTCTCGAGGAGATCTTCATCGTCGAGGAACGTCGCGAGATCGTCGAGAACCAGGTCAAGCAGGAGCTGTTCAACTGGCGCGACGACGTGCGCCCGCGCATTATCGGCAAGATGGACGACAAGGATCACCGCTTCCTTCCGTTCGCCGAGGAACTGAGCGTCGCCAAGGTCGCGACCTCGCTGGTCGATCGTCTGCTGGCCATGGAGATCGATCCGGAGGTGGCCGCGCTGCTGCGCGCCAAGGCCGATTGGTTTCACGGCCGCGATGCCTCGCAGGTGCAGGCCGTGGTGCCGATCACCCGCACGCCGTATTTCTGCTCGGGCTGTCCGCACAACACATCGACCAAGGTGCCGGAAGGTTCACGCGCGCTGGCCGGAATCGGCTGTCACTTCATGACGCTGTGGATGGACCGCAACACCGAGACCTTTACCCATATGGGCGGTGAGGGCGTGCCATGGACCGGCATCGCACCGTTCACCGACGAAAAGCACATCTTCGCCAATCTCGGCGACGGGACTTACTTCCATTCGGGCTCGCTGGCGATCCGCCAGTCGATCGCCTCAAAAGCCAACATCACCTACAAGATCCTTTACAACGATGCCGTGGCCATGACCGGCGGCCAGAAGCATGACGGCGAGTTGTCGCCGCAGCAGATTACTTTTCAGCTCCACAGCGAGGGCATCCGCGACATCTACCTGGTCTCGGAAAATCCCGACGCCTATCCGGCCGCGTCCATTGCGCCGGGGACAAAGCTCGCGCATCGCGACGAACTCGACCATGTCATGAAGACGCTGCGCGAGGTGCCGGGCTGTTCGGCCATCGTGTTCGTGCAGACCTGCGCCGCCGAGAAGCGCCGCCGCCGCAAGAGGGGCACGCTGGAGGATCCACAGCGCCGCGTCATCATCAATCCCGCGGTCTGCGAAGGCTGCGGCGACTGCTCGGTGCAGTCGAACTGCATCTCGGTGGAGCCGCTGGAAACCGCGCTGGGTCGCAAGCGCACCATCAACCAGTCCAGCTGCAACAAGGACTACTCCTGCCTCAAGGGCTTCTGCCCGTCCTTCGTCACCGTCGATGGCGGAAAGTTGAAGCGCAAGACGCCGGTCGAACTCGGCACTATCGGCGCGTTGCCTGAGCCCTTGCGCCGACCGGGTCTCGAGCGGCCCTACAACGTCGCCGTTGGCGGCGTCGGCGGCACCGGCGTGCTGACCATCGGCGCGCTGCTCGGCATGGCCGCGCATATCGAGGGCAAGGCCAGCATGATCCTGGACATGTCGGGCCTGGCGCAAAAGGGCGGCGCGGTGCTCAGCCATGTTCGTCTCGCCGAGACCACGGAGGAGGTGACCTGTTCGCGCATCGTCACCGGCACTGCCGATCTCCTGATCGCAGCCGATGAAGTGGTTGCCGTTGCCAAGGATACGATCGGACTGTGTGAGGCGGGCCGAACCTTCGGCATCGTCAACACGCATCTGATCCCGATCGCCGATTTCGTGCGCAACCGCGATTTCAATTTCCAGACCCGCCGCGTCAATAACGTGCTGGAAGCCTCGTTGAAGAAGGAGTCGACCTTCCTCGATTTCACCAAGGCGGCCGAAGCGCTGCTCGGCGACTCCATCGCCACGAACATGATAATGATGGGCTTTGCCTATCAGCAGGGTCTGCTGCCGCTGCAGGCGGCCTCGATCGAGCAGGCCATCGAGCTCAACGGCGTGTCGATCAAGATGAACATGCTGGCGTTCCAACTCGGGCGCCTGGCCGCCGCCGATCCGGCACGACTGGCGGACATGCTGAAAGGCGCCGACGAAACCATCGCGCCGAAGACGCTGGACGAGATGTCACTCGACGAGATCATCGTCCATCGCGGTGCGCTGCTGACCGACTACCAGAATGTCGCTTTGGCCGACCGCTACCGCAAACTGGTGGCGCAGGTGCGCGCAGCCTCCGATGGCTATGGCGAGGCGCTGCCGCGCGCGGTCGCCATCAACTACGCCAAACTGCTGGCCTACAAGGACGAGTACGAAGTCGCGCGGCTCTACACCGACGGTCGTTTCGAGAAGCAGGTGCGTGACCAGTTCGAGGGCGACTTCAAGATCAACTTCAACCTGGCGCCGCCGATGCTGCCCGGCGTGGATGCAATGGGCAGGCCGAAGAAGCGCGCCTTCGGCGCATGGATGCTGCCGCTGTTCCGTATCCTTGCCGGGCTGCGTGGCCTGCGCGGTACCGCGCTCGATGTGTTCGGCTACAGCGCCGACCGCAAGCTCGAACGCGACCTGATCGCCGGCTACGAGAAGGACGTCGCCACCGTGCTGACGCTGCTGTCGCCGCAAACGCTGGACATCGCCGTGGAGTTGCTGTCGCTGCCCGACACCATCCGCGGCTATGGCCCGGTGAAGGAGAAGTCGGTGCACGACGCCAAGGCGCGCTACGCGCAGCTCGCCGCCGATCTCGCCAATCCGCCGCCGGCACCGCGGCAGATCGCAGCGGAGTAGGGCCGATGCCGCGGGTGTTACGACGACGTAGCCGAACACTCTGGTGTCGTCACCCGGCTTGACCGGGTGACCCATTAGACACCGGCGGCAATGTTTACTGGGTCGCCCGGTCCTGGCGCGCGATTGCGCGCAGGCCGAGCGACGACAGCATTCCATTTCGCAACTGTATTCCGCACTGAGAAATTCGCATCCGCATCGTGAAATGTTGCGCTTGCCAAGGCGTGCCCGACAGGTCAGAAAAACCGACAGGGACGTAACGCCAGCGGAGAATTTCTTGAGCATCAAGGGCAAGGCCTACATTGCCGGGATCTACGAACACCCGACACGACACGCACCCGATAAGTCGGTCGCGCAGCTGCATGCCGAAGTCGCCAGGGGCGCGCTTGAGGATGCCGGGCTGACGCACAAGGACGTCGACGGCTATTTCTGCGCCGGCGATGCGCCGGGCGGCCTCTGGCCGATGGTCGACTATCTCGGGCTGAAGCCGCGACACGTCGATTCCACTGAGACCGGCGGCTGCTCCTACATCATCCATCTCGGCCACGCCGCGCAGGCCATCGCCGCCGGCAAATGCTCGATCGCCCTGGTGACGCTGGCCGGCAAGCCGCGCACCGGCGTGATGCCGCCGCGCCAGCAGGGCGCCGAGGCGGATTTCGAGACTGCCTATGGCGCCACCACCCACAATGCCTATGGCATGTGTGCCATGCGCCACATGCACGACTACGGCACCACCAGCGAACAGCTCGCCTGGATCAAGGTCGCAGCATCCCATCACGCGCAGTGGAATCCCCATGCGATGCTCAAGGATGTCGTCACTGTCGAGGACGTGCTGAATTCGCCCATGATCTCCGATCCGCTGCACCGTCTCGACTGCTGTGTGGTCTCAGACGGTGGCGGCGCGATGATCGTGACCACGCCGGAAATCGCCAGGAGCCTGAAGAAGCCGCTGGTGCGCCTGATCGGCCATGGCGAGGCCATGAAGGGTCCGCGCGGCGGCAAGGATCTCGACCTCACTTACTCCGCCGGCGTGTGGTCTGGCCCGCGCGCCTTCGAGGAGGCCGGCGTGACGCCGCAGGACATGAAGTACGCCTCGATCTACGACAGCTTCACCATCACCGTGCTGATGCAGCTCGAGGATCTCGGCTTCTGCAAGAAGGGCGACGGCGGCAAGTTCGTGTCCGACGGCAACCTGATCTCAGGCGTCGGCAAGCTGCCGTTCAACACCGACGGCGGCGGGCTGTGCAGCAATCATCCCGTCAACCGCGGCGGCATGACCAAGATCCTCGAAGCCGTGCGCCAGCTGCGCGGCGAAGCCCATCCCAAGGTGCAGGTGCCGAACTGCGATCTCGCCATCGCCCATGGCACCGGCGGCCTGCTCGGCGTGCGCCACGCCGCCTCGACCGCCATTCTGGAGCGCGTGTGATGACTGAAGCGAAGAAGTATCCGGCCCCCGTGGGCAATCCCGAGACGCAGCCGTTCTGGGACGCCGCCAAGCAGGGCAAGTTCCTGATCAAGCGCTGCACCGCCTGCGGCGAGGCGCATTATTTTCCGCGCTCGATCTGCCCGCTGTGCTTCTCCGACCAGACCGTGTGGGAAGAGAGTTCGGGCGAGGCCGAGATCTACACCTTCAGCCTGATGCGCAAATCCGCCACCGGTCCCTATGCCATCGCCTATGTGACGCTGAAGGAGGGCCCGTCGGTGCAGACCAACATCGTCGACTGCGACATGGATACGCTGAAAATCGGGCAGAAGGTCAAGGTGGTGTGGAAGCCCACCGACGGCGCACCGCTGCCGTTCTTCACGCCGGCGTAGATGCTTGCAGCTGCCGCACCCTCAGGTGTCATCCCCGCGCATGCGGGGATCCAATAAACACCGACGGCAGTGTTTACTGGGCCCCGCCTTCGCGGGGGCGACAACGGAAAATGTTGAGAGGGCGCCATCATGAGCGCTGCAAAAAAGGGAGAAACCACCCATGCCGATCAACTACGACGCGCTGATGGCGATGAAGAACATCGGACAGCCTTATGGCTGGACCGATCGCGAGGTCATGCTCTACGCCTATGGCATCGGCATGGGCGCCGATCCCATGGACGAGAAGGAACTGGCTTTCGTCAATGAAGGCACCTACACGCCGCGGCCGCTGAAGGTGGTGCCGACCTTCGCGTCGGTGGCCGCTTGGGGGCGGGTCCCGGCGAGATGAACCTGAACAAGTTGATGGTGGTCGACGGCGAACGCGACATCACCTTTCACCGGCCGCTGCCGGTGGCGGCGAAGATCACCGCCGATTCCAGCGTGCTCGCCGTCTTCGACAAGGGCAAGGACAAGGGCGCGGTGATCCGCCACCAGACCATCCTGCGCAACGAGGCCGGCGAGGCGCTGGCCACGCTGGTGGCGTCGCGCTTCGCCCGTGGCGACGGCGGTTTCGGCGGTCCCTCTGAGGGCCAGCCGGAGCCGCACAAGGTGCCGACCCGCGCGCCGGACCAGACCGTCGATATCACCACGCGGCCCGATCAGGCGCTGGTCTATCGCCTGTGCGGAGACCGCAACCCGCTGCATTCCGATCCGGAATTCGCCAAGCGCGCCGGCTTTCCACGCCCGATCCTGCACGGCATGTGCACCTACGGTATCACCTGCCGCGGCGTGCTGCAGACCTATGCCGACTATGATCCGTCGGCATTCAAGCAGCATGCGGTGCGGTTCTCGTCGCCGGTCTATCCCGGCGAGACGGTGACCATGGAGCTGTGGAAGGACGGCAACGTGGTGTCGTTCGAGGCCAAGGTGAAAGAGCGCAACGTCACGGTGATCAAGAGCGGCAAGACGGTGCTGGCGTAGGCACGGACTGGTGCCCCGGACGCAGCGCAATGCGTCGCGAAGCGACGTGGTGCGCTGCAGATCCGGGGCCGATACGCCGGCGCTTTGGGCGGTCCCGGCTCTGTTGAACGGCATATCGGCGATGCAAGGGCATCGCCTGAGATGCCGCATCGCGTCCGGGACACGAACAGGGGGCGGACAAGCCCGATGTTTCCCTCTAGAATGGTCCCATCCATCCACAGAGGCCCATGATGAAACTGACTCCCCAAGCCGCCGGCACCTTTGCCATCGCACCGACCCCGTTCCACGACGACGGCCGTGTCGATGATGCGTCCATCGACCGGCTGACCGATTTCTATGCCGAGGCCGGCTGCGGCGGCATCACCGTGCTCGGCATCATGGGCGAAGCCCCCAAGCTCGAGGCTGCGGAGGCCCAGGTGGTCGCCACGCGCTTCGTCAAGCGTGCCGGCAGCAAGATGCAGATCATCGTTGGCGTCTCCTCGCCGGGCTTTGCCGCGATGCGCGCGCTGGCCCGGGCATCCATGGATGCCGGCGCCGCCGGCGTGATGATCGCGCCGCCGCCGACGCTGCGCACCGACGACCAGATCACCAGCTATTTCAAGCAGGCCGAGGAGGCCATCGGCTCCGACATTCCCTGGGTGCTGCAGGATTATCCGCTGACCCTCACGGTGGTGATGACGCCGGCGGTGATCCGCAAGATCGTCATGGACTCCAAGTCCTGCGTGATGCTCAAGCACGAGGACTGGCCGGGCCTCGAGAAGATCTCCGCCTTGCG
Source organism: Rhodopseudomonas sp. P2A-2r (assembly GCF_026015985.1). Lineage (GTDB taxonomy): Bacteria > Pseudomonadota > Alphaproteobacteria > Rhizobiales > Xanthobacteraceae > Tardiphaga. Next base: position 3,048,763 of record NZ_CP110389.1, read on the forward strand.
CGGCTTCCAGAAGGACGGCTCCCTGCGCGAGCTGTCGATCCTCACCGGCAATGGCGGGTTGTTCCTCGATTTCGAGATGGAGCGCGGCGCCGACGGCGCCATGACCGGCTATGCTTTCCCGGAACTGCTGGTCGACGTGGTGAAGCTGTCGAAGCAGGGCAAGCGCGATGAGGCGCACGACCTGTTCGACGCGCATCTGCCATTGATCCGCTACGAGCAGCAGCCAGCCATCGGCCTCGCCGCGCGCAAGTACGTGCTTCACAAGCGCGGCGCCATTGCCTCGGCCGCGCAGCGCAAGCCCGGCTCGGCGATCACCGCGATGGCCAAGGCGGAGATCGACTATCTCTTGTCGCGCGTCGCCCGTTTCGATAAGCGCGCCAACCTGACGCCGCAGGCCAGCGCGGCGGAGTAATAACCTTGTAGGATGGGTAGAGAGAGCAAGCGCGGAAGCGCTTGTTCTCGAAACCCATCGTTGTTGCGAACGTGATGGGTTTCGCTACGCTCTACCCATCCTACAGATTGAGCATCCCCAAGAATGCCGATCAGGGAGTGAATTCGAATGGCCAGCGAGCCCGGCGTTGCGCGTCCTGCCTCCACCATCCTGCTGCTGCGGGAAGGCGCGTCGGACGCCATCGAAGTCTTCATGATGGTGCGGCACTATCAGATCGAGTTTGCTTCCGGCGCGCTGGTGTTTCCCGGCGGCAGCGTCGATGCTGGCGATCACGAGATTATCGGCAGGCCAGAACTCTATGCCGGCAGCGACGGCCTCGACGCCACGACGCTGAGCTTCCGCATTGCCGCGATTCTGCGAGACTTTCGAGGAAAGCCGCATCCTGCTGGCGCGGCTGCGCGGATCGGACGACCTGATCCCGGCGGCGCGGGCGGCCGAGATTGCCGACGCCCATCGCGATGCGCTGAACGAAGGCAAGATCAGTTTTGCGCAGATTCTGGCCGACAATGGCCTGGTGCTGGCGCTCGATCTGCTGGTGCCCTATGCGCACTGGATCACGCCGGAAGGCATGAAGAAACGTTTCGACACCTGGTTCTTCCTCGCCGCCGCGCCGCCCGAGCAACTCGGCATGCATGACGGCAAGGAATCCACCGACTCGATCTGGCTGTCGCCGCGCGAGGCGCTGGAAGGCGGCGACAACGGCCGGTTCACGCTGCCGTTTCCGACCACCCGCAGCCTGATCAAGCTCGGCAAGCAGCCCGGCGTGCAGTCGGCGCTGGACCATGCGCGCGCCAGCACCATCGTCACCGTCATGCCGGTGGTCAGCCGCGACGGCGACAAGCGCCAACTGCGGATTCCCGCCGAGGCCGGCTACGACGGCGAGGTGTTTGAGATGACCGGCGCGCCGTAGGCCGCAGCAAATACAACAGCCGTCATCCTGAGGCGCTCGCCTCAGGCGGAGCTCTTGCTCCGCCGCCACGGCGAGCCTCGAAGGATGCGGCGACGAGCGTCGGAACTTGCGGCCCATCCTTCGAGGCCGTCGCTTACGCGACGGCGCCTCAGGATGACGGTGGGGTGGGTGTGGCGGGCTCGGGTAGGTTATCCCGCTTTCGCCTGAACCGCCGCCGCGGTGTCATCCCAGAACGGCCGCCGCAATTCGCGTTTCAACACCTTGCCGGCTCCGGACAACGGGAACGGTTCGGAGCGCACGTCGATGCTACGCGGGCATTTGTAGCCGGCGATGCGGTCCTTGCAGAACGCCACCAGTTCGGCGGCGTTGAGCTGCGCGCCGGCCTTGGCGATGACGATGGCGTGCACGGTCTCGCCCCATTGCGGATCGGGAATGCCGATCACCGCGCATTGCGCCACCGCGGGATGCTGCGCCACCACGTTCTCCACCTCGATGGAATAGACGTTCTCGCCGCCGGAGATGATCATGTCCTTCATGCGGTCGACGAGGTAGACGTAGCCTTCCTCGTCCATGTAGCCGCCGTCGCCGGTGTGCATCCAGCCGTCGATCACGGCCTTGGCCGTTTCCTCCGGCCGCTCCCAGTAGCCCATCATCACATTGTCGCCGCGCACCGCGACTTCGCCGACCTCACCCGTGCCGACCGGCTTGCGGTCCGGGCCGACGATGCGCACTTCGCAGCCGATGGCGGCGCGGCCGCAGGCGCGCTGCCGGTTCTTGGCCGTGGCTTCCTCGCCGAAGTGCTGGTGCCAGGGCAGGTGGGTGGCCAGCGGCGACAGTTCGGTCATGCCGTAGAGCTGGTGAAATTCAACGTTCGGCAGCCCGGCCATGGCGCGGTTGAGCAGCGCCTGGTTGATCGGCGAGGCGCCGTACATGATCTGCTCCATCGAGGAGAGATCGGCGGTGTGGAAATTCGGATGATCGGTCAGCATCTGGATCATGGTCGGCACGATCAGGGTCGACGTGACCTTTTCCTTTTCGATCACCTGCATCACCAGTTCGGGGTTGAACATCCGCACGATCACGTTGGTGCCGCCGGAGATCAGCTGGGCGAACATGGCGCCGCCATTGGCGACGTGAAACATCGGCGCTGCGTTGAGATAGATCGTGCCGTCCGGCAGGAATCCCTCGGCCAGCATGTGCAGCGAATTGGCGACGATGTTGCCATGGCTCAGCATCACCCCTTGGAGCGGCCGGTGGTGCCGCCGGTGTAGAAGATGCCGGCGAGGTCCTCGCGGCCGCGCATGGCGTCGGGCACCGGGGCGCTGCCCGCGACCAGGCGCTCGTAATCATGGGCCTCGGAGGGGCCGGCTACGTCGTCGGCATGGATCAGTGTCAGCTTCACCGTTGCCGGCATGGCCTTGACGAGGTCGACGCCCATCGCGGCGAAGGTGGCGTCCACCACCAGCGCCGAAGCCCGGCAATCCACCAGCGAGTCGGCGATCTCGGCTGCGCTCCAGCGCACGTTGGTCGGCACGATCACCGCACCGGCCCAGGCGACGCCGAGATAGAGCTCCAGATAGCGGTCGGAATTCAGCATCAGCACCGCCACGCGGTCGCCCGGTTTGAGACCGAGGCCCTTGAGCCCGCCCGCCAGCCGCGCCACGCGGTCGCCGACGTCACGCCAGCTCCGGCGGCGGCCGCCGTCAACCGTCGCGATGCCCAGCGGATTGGTCTGCAGCACCCGGCGCAGGCCCTGGGTGATATTCATGGCGTTCTCCCTGTGATCAACGATGCGGACGCTTGCGCGCCTCTTGGCCGGCGATCATAGTCAGGCAAGGGCCGCCCGCAAGCTGCCATGACGACGCTTGGCCGTTCCCCCGCAGGCCAAACTCGGCTTATATTGCCGCGGTTTGGAGCCGGTCGTACCCATCATGCTTTCTGCAGTCGCGGCGTTTTTTCGGCGGGTCCGCTCGTCCTCGCTTACGATCGGCCAGCTGACTTTCAGCGGGTTTCTGCTGGTGCTGGCGGTCATCCTGGTGACGAGCATCGGCAGCGTGGTCGCGATCCGCCATATCGACAACACCTTCGGGGAATTGCAGCGGCTGCAGTCGCTGGGCGATCTCGCCGAGGAAATCGACCGTCGCATGAACGGGCTGCGGCTGGCGGCGCGGGATTTCGTCACCGATCCCGACGCCCGTCCGGAGCGGGTGTCGCAAGCCGCCGCGACGCTGGGCGAGCTGCTGAAGAAGACCCGGATCGAGCTGGCGCCCGAGCAGCGCGAGATGATCGACGGCGTCGCCGCAAGGCTGGCCAGCTATCGGGAGGGGATTGAGCGGGTTTCGGCGCTGATTGCCCGCCGTGCCAGCCTGGTCAGCACGCTGGCGCCGCTGCGCGAGAAATTCGAGGCGGCGATCGGCGAGATGCCCGACCGGGGCACCGCCCGCAGCCTGTTCAGGGGGCAGAACGAGGTCAGCTCCGCCTTGCTGGCGCGCGATCCGCTCGGCGCCGAGCAGGCGGCGCAGCGGATGCGCGCGCTGCCCATCGGCGACCCCGCGCTGCGCACCGCCGCCGACGACTATGCCGATGCCATCGTTGCGATTGCCGGGACCGAGAGCGAGATCAGCGATCTCGACAAGGAGGTGCTGGGCACCGAGGGTCGGCTGATCGGACGCGTCACCGAACTGCTGCGCGAACTCAGCGCGCGGCGCGGGCGCGTGCTGTCGCGGGACTTTGCGCGCACCCTGACCGAGGCGAAGTGGCAGAGCATCGCGCTGGGCAGTGCCGGCGTCCTGGTCGGGCTGCTGGCGGCCCTGTTCGTGGTGCGCCGCACGGTGCGGCCGCTGAAGGCCATCGCCCGGGCCATGCGCGCGCTGGAAGGCGGCGCCCAGCATATTTCGATCCCCGCCACCGAGATCGACAACGAAATTGGCGACATCGCCCGTGCCGCGGAAGTGTTCCGCCGGACCCTGGTGGACGCCGACGCCGCGCGCGAGGCGGCGGTGCACGCGCTGGCCGAACAGCGCCTGGCCGAGGAGAGCTACCGCAAGCTGTTCGAAGGCTCCGTCGACGGCATCTATGTGACCACTCCAGCGGGCGCGCTGCTGAATGCCAATCCGGCACTGGCGCGGATGATGGGCTACGAGTCGCCGGAGCAATTGATCCGGGCCACTCTCGACATTGCCGGCTCCATCTATGTCGATCCCGCCGCGCGCGCCGAATACCAGATGCGGATGGAGCGCGACGGCATGGTGCGCGAGTTCGAATACCAGGTGCGGCAGCGGCAACACACGATCCTCTGGCTCTCCGACAGCGCCACCGCGGTCCGCGACGAGACCGGCGCGGTGGTCCGCTACGAGGGCACCGTGCGCGACATCACCAACCAGAAGCGTGCCGAGGCCGCGGTGCAGGAAGGCCGCCGGCTGCTGCAGCAGGTCATCGACACCGTGCCGGCCGTCATCAACGTCAAGGACAAGCAGCTGCGCTACGTGCTGATGAATCGCTACATGGCGGGCATCTTCGGCATCGAGCCGGACGAGGCGCTGGGCCGCACCACCGGCGAACTGATGTCACGCTACGGCTCGGCCAAGACCAGCGACCCCGACAAGCGCGTGCTGGCCTCGGGGGAGGGCCTCGGTTTCTACGAGGAGGAATATCAGGACGCGGCCGGCGCCATGCGGCAGTGGCTGGTCAACAAGCAGCCGCTGCTGTCGCCCGACGGCAAGATCGAGAATATCGTCACGGTGGCGCTGGACATCGGCGAGCGCAAGCGCAGCGAACAGGAGATGCGCAAGGCCAAAGACGCCGCCGAGGCAGCGCTGCGCAATCTGCGCGAGACGCAGAACTCGCTGATCGAGGCGGAGAAGCTGGCGGCTCTCGGCCGCCTCGTTGCCGGCGTCGCCCATGAGGTCAACAATCCCGTCGGCATCAGCCTCACGGTGGCGTCGTCGCTGGAGCGCAAGATCGCCATGTTCGCGGAGGAGGTGGCGCGCGGCGAGCTGCGCCGCTCCAGCCTGATGGACTTCATCGAATCCAACCGCGATGCCGCGTCGCAGCTGGTCGGCAATCTCAACCGCGCGGCCGAATTGATCCAGTCGTTCAAGCAGGTGGCGGCCGACCGCAACTATTCCGACCAGCGCGAGTTCGACCTCGCAGATCTCACCGAGCAGGTGGTGATGAGCCTGAAGCCGGGGCTGCGGTCGCAGAACCTGGCGCTGTCGGTGGATTGCCGGCCCAACCTGATCATGAACTCCTATCCCGGCCCTTACGGCCAGGTGCTGACCAACCTGTTTCTCAATGCGGTGGCGCATGCCTTTCCCAGCGGCGGGGGCGGCAAGGTAGAGGTCCGGATCCAGGAGTCCGGCGCCGACCATGTGGAGATCCTGTTCGCCGACAACGGCGTCGGCATGACGCCGGAGGTGCGCCGCCGCGCCTTCGATCCGTTCTTCACCACCCGCCGCGACCAGGGCGGCACCGGGCTCGGCCTGCATATCGTCTACAGCATCGTCACCAATCGCCTCGGCGGCCGGCTCAACCTGCATTCCGATCCCGGCAACGGCACCCGGATCCAGATCATCCTGCCGCGGGTGGCGCCGCCCGATGTGGTCGCGGAATAGCGCTGCGCCTGTTGCGGGCAGGGTTGGGGCGCCCGCGTCGCGACCGGTTCACCGGCGGAGAGTCATTCGGTATCGGCCAGCCAGCGCAGCGTCGCGCGAAAAATCTGGCTGTGCTTGCCGACCAGCGCGGTGCCGTTCATCACCGCGGACTTGTCGTCGTAGGTGCCGGTGACGCCGATGCCGACCGGCTGCGGGCCGCCGAACAGCGGGCTCATGGCCGGGCTCGGCGTGTGCTGCTTGACCGTGATCTCGCCCTTGAGCGTGCGGGCCTCGGCGTTGATCACATAGCTGCCGGTATAGAACAGGAAGGCGTCGCCGCCGAGGATCTGGCCGTCGCGAAAAACCACGACACCGCTACCCTTGCCCGAGCGCCCATCGAGCAAATCGACGTGGATCGAATACAATGCGTTTTTCATAATGTCCCGGTGGCGCGACCGTGTCCCCCAGTCGCGCAAATGTGTTTATGCCAAATTCCGGGGACCAGCGTCAACGAATCCCGCGCACCGGCAGCAGGTTGCGCGGGGGCGGGCGCTTTCATCACGCTGAATTGCGCTGCACCGCAAAGAGTAGCGACATGGTTGGGCCGGAATCGCGTAGTCTGCTGTGATGTAATCGAAGCAGTCCGCCGACGGATTTGGGCGGCAGGCGCAAGAGCCGCGGCGCGATCGACTCAGTCCAGGCGATCGCTGACAGCTCTTTCGGCGCGTGATTTCGACCGCGTGCAGCGTGTGTCGTGACCGCCCTGCGGAATAACCTGGCCGGCATGGCGGGTGAGGTGTTGCGTTGCCTGCAGCGTCGGTGTCGCTGCCGACGTCTTCTTACGATCTGATGAGATTTGCGTGAGCGTCGCGAAAAGCCGCGGGAATATGGCCCGCGAAATGCATAACGTTTCTTGACGATAGTTGCACTGGCCGGGAGCTGGAGCAAGGCAATGAGCGACTGGATGATGTCCGGCGCCGATGCGCCGTGTCTGCGTGACGAAGCAGCCAGATACCAACAACCGCGCTGCGGCAGGCACCGCAGACGTCGCCGGATATCATTGCCGGCACGCGTCCTGATACTTGCCGCTGCAGCATTGCCGTTGTCGCATGCGGTGATGGCGCGCGACAACGGTCAGTACGCCGCCACGTCGCCGGATCTGAAGGCGTGGTTCGACAGTCTGCGATCAGGCAAGGGGCCGTGCTGCTCCGATGCCGATGGCAGCGCGGTCAGCGATGTCGACTGGGAGTCCAGCGGCGGACATTATCGCGTGCGGCTCGACGGCAAATGGCTGGACGTGCCCGACGAAGCGGTGATCACCGCGCCCAACCGCGTGGGCCGCACCATGGTCTGGCCGATGCGGGGCGATACCGGAATTCTCATCCGTTGCTTCATGCCGGGCAGCATGACCTAGAGTCTGAGCCATCAAGACTGAAGCGTTCCAATCTTGTCCCGGACGCGGTGCGGCATTCTCAGGCGATGCTCTTGCATCGCCGCTATGCCGCTCCGCAAAGCCGGGACCGTATCAGGCGCTATCGTTTGTGGCGGGTCCCGGATCTGCAGCGCACTACGCCTCCTGACGGAGGCGTAGTGCGCTGCGTCCGGGACACGCTTCTGGGGAGTTGGATCCAGCTCGCGTTCTGCTCGTCGGCCGACCGGTTCCGTGACGTGAATGCATGGCTCGCTGCCGCGATGGCCCCTTAACAGAAGCGAAAACCGTTCCTATACTGTTGGGACCATCAACAACGAAAGGAGGTGATCCAGTGTTTCACTCAAAGCGCTGTCACCTCGCTGAGGCCGCCCGCTAACGCTCAGTGATGAGCCTGGCAAAGGGCGCCTTAGCGCCTTGGTTCAGCGAGACGGAAAGGGCGCCCCGGCAACGGGGCGCCCTTTCTTGTTGCCGCGGCTTGACCGGCACGCCCGCCATGGCAAGCTAAGGTCGATCTTTCGTGGAGCAGTCGCGATGCCGAAATCGCCGCGCGATCTGGCGGAACGCATGGCCGGCCGGCGAGACAGGCAACGCCGCGCGCCGACATCCGAAGATGGCTTCCTGCGGGAGACCTTCACGGACTCGCGCGAAAACGCCCGCCAGATCGCGCGGGCGTTCTTCGATCGTTTTTCCAGGCAGGCCTATATGACCGAGGTCGAGCGCTGGCGCGAATTGCCGGACGGTGCCATCGAATTCACGATGCGGCGGCTGCCGACGGCTGATTGACCGAACAGCCGGTGATGATCGGCGCCAGGCTGAGCGCGCCGACCGCCGGCCCGGCTGCGATATCCGGGGCGCAGGCGTCGATAGTATAGCCCTTGGCGAGAATGCGGCGCGGGGGATCTTCCTCGGCGGAAGACACCTCGATCACCAGACCGCTGTCGGCGGCATGTTTCCACACCTCCGCTTTGGTGCGGAAGGCTTGGCTGACCTGGACGGTATTGGAGAACAGTGCGTAGGACATGGCGACCTCCGTGATGAGGCGATAACGCGCATTTATGCATCTGGTTGCACTGCAGCAAGACCAACTTTCGTCGGGCTTGCTGCGCGCCACCGTCGCCGGCCACGTGTCCTCAATCGCGGTAAGGTGCGGGGATCGGCACATGTCGTCCGGGATCGCGCAGGGGGCTACTTGCGATCGACGATCTGCAATTCCAGCAGGGCGATGGTCCGTAGCGCGGTCAGATCGCGCTCGCCTTCCTTGGTGGTGCGCAGGATCGACTCGGCAATGGATTGCACATGAGAGGAATTGACCGGTTGCGGCAGCGTCGCGACCGCGCCGTCAAGCGCCTGCTGCATGACCGAGATCATGTCCGGGGAAAAGGAGGCGTTGGAAAAATCCTTCATTGGCGCTCCCGCTGATCGGTTGTCCGCACGCACCGCAACTCACGCGTTCAGGCAAACGCATCAGCGCCGGTCCCTGTTCCCCGGGGAACCCGAGATATCTCGCGCGCGGGAAAGCGAACGTTTCGGCCGCTGAGAGGTTTTCCTGGTGGAGGCGAATGCCATGACCACCGACAAGTCCGAGCTTTATCGTGAAGAGGCCGAGAAGTACCGCACCATGGCGGAGCAGGAGAGCTGCCCGGATGCGCGCGAATACTACGAGGCGCTGCAGCGTGACTACGTCAAGCTGGCATCGCGGGAGTTGCTCAGCCGCGTGGAATAGCCAGCTCCGGCCCAACCCTTTCTCATTCGAAGGACGCCGGCATTTCTGATGCCGGCGACCTTTGTGTGTGCGATCCGCCCGCGTTATTCGCCGGCGGTGACGGCGATCGGCGCGGGCGCGGTCCGCTTGTCGAGCAGCAGATAGGTGCCGCCGGCGACGCCGATGCCGGCCAGCCAACTCAGATCGGCACCGCCGAGCAGATTGATGGAGATCGGCCCCTGCAGCGCCGGCACCAGACCGTCCTGGAACAGCCAGCCGCAGACCAGGCCTGCGACGAAGGCGATCATGCCGTTCCAGTTGATGTCGCCATAGATGCTGGTCTCCGGCGAGGCGTAAAGCGCGGGCACGTCGATGACGCCTTTGCGCTTGATGTAGAAGTCGGCGAGGATGACGCCGGCATAGGGGCTCATCCACATCAGCAGGCTGATCATCCAATTGTCGAATGCCTTGGCGAAGTCCGGTGCAAGGATGAAGTAGATGGTCACCAGATAGCCGGCGATACCGACGATCAGCGCCAGCATTGTGCGTGACAGTTTCAGGCCCATGCTGAGCGCTGCCAGCGCCGCCGAATAGACGTTCAGAATGTTGCTGGCGATCGGGCCGTGCAGCACCATCAGCAACACCAGGATCGCCGCGAAGCCGCCGAACACCGCAGAGACCATCTTGGCGGGATCGGCGTCGAGCGTCACCGATGCAATGGTGGCACCGAGGATGGCCAGCCACACGCTCGGCACGAACATGCCGATATAGCTGTACCAGAACACTTCTTTCGACGAGACGCTGCGCGGCACGAAGCGCGAATAGTCCGACGCCCAGGTGACCCAGGAAATGCCCCAGCCGACGCCGACCGCGGTCATCAGCAGCGACAGCATAGCGAGATGGGCGCCCGGCGGCAGCGAGCTCTTCAGGCCCCAGTTGACGACGCCGGCCTGGCTCCAGGCCAGCACGCTCATTTGCACCATGATGGCGACCGTCACCGGCACCGTATACTTCTCGAAGGTGCGGATGGCGTAGAAGCCGTAGATGCCGATCCACATCTGCACCACCATCACCAGCGTGGTGACGATGAAGGTGGCGATGCCGTTGTCGGGGACGCCGAACGGGGTGAGGATGGCCATGGAGATCTTGACCGGGAAGTAGGTGTTCACGCCGATCCAGCACAAAGTCATCAGGAACATCAGCAGGCTGGGCAGATAGGCGCCGCGGCGGCCGAAGGCCGAGCGGGCCAGCACCATCTGGTTGACCCCGGTCTTGTGGCCCATCACGGTGAAGGCGGCGAAGATGGCGCAGCCGAACAGGTTGCCGATGACGATGACCGCGATGGTCTCCATCAGGCCGAGCTTGAGGATGATGCCGAGCGCGCCCAGCGCCCAGTTCACCGGCGCGATATTGGCCCCCGCCCAGATCCACATCTGCTGCGGCCCGGTGGAGTCCCGGTCAGCGTCGGGAATTGGCGCGATGCTGTGATCATCGGCCCGGAATTCGGAATTCGTCATGATACCCCCCGTATCGTTGCAGCGATGGACCCGGGGTAATTTATGCAGGAGGCATGCCACGGGGCGGCGCGTCCGGCATGAAAGCCGGTTGCCTGGGAACCGCGTGCGGAGCCAGCGCGCTTGGGCATTAGGTCCGGCGCCGTGGAAAACCCGCGGGCACCGGATGTTCACGCCGCCGCGGGGGCTGGCTTTCGCCGCTTTCGCAGCTATGGTGCGGCCACTGCACTCGTAGCTCAGCTGGATAGAGCATCGGATTTCGATTCCGAGGGTCGGGCGTTCGAATCGCTCCGAGTGCGCCAAATTGCCACCATTCAGAATAAAACTGCGAACTCGGGACTTGGATCGGCCGATTGTGATCGGCCCCCTTCTTGCGCGGCTATCCGGCGAAGCAAAATTGCGTCAAGCTGATATTGGATAATATTGGCGCAAGCCAACCTTCACGATGACTCAAATGGACGCCAGAATCACCGAACTCGTGGTGCGGCTCACGGCGCTGGAACGCGAGCGCGCGGAGATCTTAGCCGAGATTAACACCCTGCGATCGGTGCTGAGTGAAGAGGCCGCGGCCATCAAAGCGGTCCCTTCGGCAAAAGCCGGCGATCCCATCGACCGGAATTCGACAATCGAAAACAAGATTGCTCTGTTTCGCCGGCTTTTCCGCGGCCGCTCAGATGTCTTCCCCATCCGTTGGGAGAATCGCACGACGGGGCGCAGCGGGTACGCACCTGCCTGTGCAAATGAGTGGCAGCGTGGGATTTGCGAAAAACCAAAAGTCAAATGTTCGGCATGTCCAAATCAGGCATTCCGGGCCGTAGATGAAGTGTCGATCAATCGCCATCTACGCGGGACTGACACGAATGGCGTCCCGTTCGTTATGGGTGTCTATCCGATGCTTGCGGATAATACCTGTTCGTTCCTGGCCGCGGATTTCGACGAAGGGGAATGGCGAAGAGATGTCTTCGCGTTCAGGGAGACCTGTCAGCGCCACAAAATTCCTGTTGCCGTCGAGCGGTCGCGATCCGGAAACGGTGCTCACGCTTGGATTTTTTCGAGGAACCGATACCGGCGGCGTCAGCGCGCCGTCTCGGGGCCTTCCTAATCACCGACACGATGGAACGTGTCCCCGATATCGGATTCGGATCCTACGATCGGTTTTTCCCGAGCCAAGATACAATGCCTGCGGGTGGCTTCGGTAATTTGATTGCCTTGCCGCTTCAGGGACTCGCGCGAAGTGCTGGCAACAGCGTGTTCATCGACGAGTCTTGTTCGCCATATCTGGATCAATGGGCCTTCCTGTCAGCGATTGAACCTATCGCGCGATCGAGGGTGGATCATCTGGTCGAGGAAGCGAGTGCATCTGGAAAACTTCTCGGCGTACGTATTCCTCTTGTCGACGAAGACGAAGAACCGTGGCTTGCCCCACCATCGCGCCGACAACCAACGCCAGCAATAAGCGAGCCACTGCCAAGCGCGATCACCATCGTGCAGGCCGACCAGATTTACATCCTGCGTCACGCGCTACCGCCACCCTTGATCGCGCGCCTTATTCGTCTCGCGGCGTTCCAGAACCCAGAATTCTACGCTGCACAAGCAATGCGACGATCGACCCATGACAAGCCTCGGATCATCTCCTGCGCAGAGTTGACCAGCCGTCACATTGCTTTACCTCGCGGCTGCTTCGACGCCGTCCGCGATCTCCTCGTGTCAGTTGGAATTGCAGTAACGATCGAAGATTGCCGCGCTATCGGTGCGCCGATCCCATTTGCCTTCACTGGCGCATTACGCTCCGATCAGGAAGCCGCGATCACAGCCCTGTTGCCGCATGACACCGGCGTGCTCGCGGCAACGACGGCGTTCGGCAAGACGATCCTAGCCATCCGGATGATGGCCGAGCGCGGACGGAATACATTGATCCTCGTTCACCGCCGTCAGCTGATGGATCAATGGATCGAGAGGCTCACAGCGTTCTCAACTATGCCGCGTGACGCGATCGGCATGATCGGCGGCGGTCGTCGCAAGCCGAAAGGTCAGGTTGACGTCGCCCTGATCCAGAGCCTGGTTCGCAAGGGAGAAGTCGATGATATCGTCGGCAATTATGGGCATCTCGTAGTCGACGAATGCCACCATTTGTCGGCGGTAAGCTTTGAACTGGTCGCGCGCCGCAGCAAGGCTCGCTACATTCTCGGTCTGTCAGCAACGGTTACGCGAAAAGACGGACATCACCCGATCATCGTTATGCAATGTGGTCCCGTTCGCCATCGCGTGGATGCACGAACCGAGGCAGCCAAGCGCCCATTCGATCACGTGGTGCGGATCCGGGATACCAGCTTCCAACTTCAAGCCACATTGGGGACCCCTGCTCCTTCCATTCAGGATGTTTTCAAGGAGTTGGTTGATGATGAAGTGCGCAATGATCTGATATTCGATGACGTCTTGTGTGCTCTTGAGGCGGGCCGCTCCCCCGTCGTGATAACTGAGCGCACCGCCCATTTGGAGACCATCGCAAAGCGTCTTGAGCGTTTTGCTAGGCATGTGGTCGTATTGCGCGGTGGGCAAAGCGAGAAGCAGCGGCGCGACAGCGCCGCGCGGCTCGCAGCAATTCCTCAAGGCGAGGAACGTGTCATAGTCGCGACCGGACGCTACCTCGGCGAGGGTTTCGATGATTCTCGCCTCGATACCCTTTTTCTTACCATGCCGATTGCATGGAAAGGCACGCTTGCCCAGTACGCCGGCCGGCTGCATCGTCTCAACGACGCCAAGCGCGAGGTGATCATATATGATTATGTCGACATGAGAGTGCCGGTTCTGGCCCGTATGGCTGCGAAACGCCGCATTGGCTATCAGTCAATTGGATACAAGATATTGGGTGCGCGCGATCTGTTTTCCGGTCAGGTGGTAACATCGAGCGCACTCGCTACGCGATAGCCAGGCGACCAAATAGTTAGAAGAGCTCGGGCGGAATTACAGGAGGCCGCCAAGCAGGACAATTCCTTTTCAGCCTGTCCGACGCCAAGGGCGCCGATTTTGTGAGTGGATATCGCCAGATCTGAAAGGAGCGAAACCAACTCCCGGCTATCATTGCCAATGATCTCGCGGAGGCGCCTCGATGAGCCGAACCCAGCCAAAATCCTCGCCGACGGATGAGTATGCGAGACGGATTGCGCAGGCGATCGCCAAGGGTCGACCGCCCCCATTCAATGATGCCTTCGATCGGTATTGCGAAAGCTCTCCACGCGAAATCTTTGCCGCCTTCACGGGCGCGGCTCGCCACATGCCCCCTGCCGGCCGGGATGAGCCGCTTGCGATCGGTTATCTGGTTCTGCTGCAGCGGCTGCTCGAGCATCTGCGTTATCGCACCGATCGCGGCTACGTGGACGCAGCCAAACTGATCGCGGATTTTCAGGCCGACGTCGTCGCGCAGGTCGAGGCCGGAAACGTCGACGGCCGTATGTTTGCCTTTGTGGGAGGAGCCCTGCACCAGTCGAAAATCTCGGCATCGCCTGAGCTTGCGGCGGCGTCGGCAAGGCAGCCCGTCGACCCGGACGAGGGCGGTCCGCTTCCGACCAACGTCCACGCGGCTCTCGCCGGCATCCTCGAAGCCTGCGACGGCGATCCGTTTCTGGCCATGGGCTCGCTGATCGAAAGCGGTCATGCCATGCCGACGGAAACCCGCAGCGCCTTTGCCGTGGGCTTGGCGCTTGCCGGCATCCCCGAAGCGCGTGGCGCCGCGGTTCTGTTCCTGCTCGACCCAAATTCGACTGTGCGCCGGGCGGTTGCCGGCGCGCTTGCACAGGTCGCTGCCTCGCTGACGCCGACAGAGGTTCGGCGGCTGATCGCAATGCGCAATTGGCGACCAGAGAACGAGCGAGCCGAAGTCGACGCGGTCATCCGCAAGGCGCGGGCGGCTGGGATCGATTGCGCGCCATGGGGCGCTGGCAGCATCGAGGCAATCGTCGCCACCGCCGTCGATGGTGCCACAGCGCAGGGATTCCTGCTGATATCCCCGGCCGGACGGAAAAAGCGGATATCGTCGGTCCTGACCAAAGGCGGGATTGCGGATGCCTGGAGCGGCGAGCCGGAATCGCGCCGCCAGATCGAGATGAGTCTCGCCGCCGCCGGGATGGATACCCCAACACTTGCCGTATCCCGATCATATCTCGATCGCATCGTTGCGCACGAACTGGCGCTCACTATCGAGAAACGGGAAGCGCCGCCGTTCGGCCTGCTCCAAGTCGCCGAAACTATCGGCGGTGCCGATTGGCAGCCCGCGCGTATGGCCTTTGGTGAAACGCTCGCCGGGCTGTTCGCCGAGGTCCCCAAGGCGATGTGTGAGCCCGCCACGCTCGGATCGGTGCTTCGGATGAGCAACGAACTTGCCGAGCTGGAGGCCGTCGCAGAATCCTGGTTCGAGGACGACCCGCTGGTCGCTCAAGCGGTGGAGCGCGCCCGCGGCGGTGATCGTGCCAAACTTGTTACTTATCTATTGCAGAGCGTCATCGCCCGACATCGTGATAAATGGGCTCACATTGTTTTGCGCACGGCCCTATGGATGCGCGAGGCTCCACCGGAGGCCGACCTATGCTGGCGCGAGCTCGCGATCGTCGCAAAAGCGCTCGCCGATGGACGGGACATGACCGAGATCGGGTTGATGCGCGATATCGCATTGCGGACGATCGCGGTGCTCAGGAGCGCTGGGCCGATGTGAAAGAGCCGCAGACGCGTTTTGCGCTGCCTTTTCGCCGAATTCGGGGATTTGGCAGTGAGGCGGGGCTCCCAATGAAATCGGTCGCCAAAAATTATATTGCTATGTCAATGACATAAGAGTTCAGAATTGCTATTCTGAATGGTGTCAAAATAGACTAACTAACTAAGCTATCTCTGACGTATTTGGCTGCACGACGTGTGTCTCAATTTGCGCTGGGGATACGCCGGGGACGCAAAGTTGTCCCTGTACTGTCAATGCAAACTGGGGGCGATAGAATTTCCTCTGGGGGCACCATCAGAAGCGGCCGAGCGCTACAGCCAGCCCCGCTCGCCAAATGCAGAGAGATCAACTCCAGGCGGGGCATACCATCCCGTCGAGCCATACCGGGCGCCAAGCTTCAGAGCGAGATCCTTGTTGCCATAAGGAATCCGCAGCGGTGTCCCTGCCGCCGGATATGGTTGGGTGGGCATTGATGCGCCGGCGGCAGCATCAGCCTTTCGTTTTCGGGCTAATTTTCTCGGTGCTGTCGATTGAGGCGCAGTCGATCCCGGCGGTCTGGAGAGCGGTCTTGCGACCGCTCTTGCGGCGCTTCGTGCCTTTGTTCGAGTCGATCCACGCCGCCATGGCAGCCGAATTGGCCTTGGCCTCGTCGGGAATGACGACGCCTTTCCCGAGCGCGATCTTCGTTGCGTACAAAAACTGTGCCGGACTGATCGATTTCGGTTCTGCCTTCCCGAGCGCTTTTCCGTCGGCTTTCTTGGGGGCTTGCTGCTTGAGAAACGCACCGCAGATCGATATCGACGTCTTGTAGCCGGGCGGAGGTTTGATGCCGTTTTGCCGGGCGAGGCTGTCGGCAAAGCGCCTCATCGCAGGCGTGGGTGGATATGCTGCAGCACCGTTGTCTATTGAGGCGCCAAGCAAGGGAGGCCCTCCGACGGCGGCGCCTTCCATGAGCTTGCCGATGATGCGTTGGGCGACATCACACACGGCGTCGATTGCGCCGACCATCTCCTGCTTGCCGACGACGACATCGTCGAGCAGGCATTCGAGTTGTGCAGTCACGCCCGGATCGACTAGCGCCGGATCGGCCTGTTTGAGAACACCGAACAGCGATAGGCCGGCCTCGGTCGGCACGATGTGCTTTCCCTGGGCAATCAGAAAACCCTGCTTCTTCAGGCCGCCGATGATCTCAGCCCGGGTCGCCGGCGTGCCAATGCCCTTAGCTTCCTTCAGGCGGTCCCGCAGAATCTCATCCTCAACAAAGCGCCAGGCATTTTGCATGGCCTCGATCAGAGTGCCTTCGTTGTAACGCGGTGGCGGTCGGGTCTCCTTGTCCTCAATTTTGGGGTCCTGCAGTTGTGCGGTCTCGCCGTTACGCAGCGGCGGCAGCAATTGCGCCTCATCGCCTTTTTCGTCGGCGGGTTGCCACTCTGGGAAGGCGGCTCGCCAGCCGAGATCGATAGGCTGGCGACCGGCAGCGCGGAATTCGAAGCGGCGCACGTCGAGCGTTGCGGTTGTCTGCCGGTAGCGAAAGTCAGGCATCAGGGCGGCCAGATATGCCCGCGCGATGACATCGAACAGTTTCTTCTCGTCAGACGACAGACGAGGCCAGACCTCCGGCAGTTTTTCGATCGCGTTGACGTTGGGAATGACGGCGTGATGGCTCGCGCCTTCCAGCCCCTTGTCGTAGAAGTTGCCGCTCGCACCCTTGCGGATGACTGGCGGCTCGGGCATGGGGATCGTGCTGAACGATTGGCCCACCCGCAGGCCGGCCACGATCCGCGGCACATCCGAAATCAAGCTCGCCGGCAAATAGCGCACCTCGGCGCGCGGGTAAGTGATGATCTTCTTGCTCTGGCCATCATAGAGCTCCTGCGCCACCTCAAGCGTCTTGCTGGCGGACCAGCCGAAGCGAGAGCCGCAGAGTTTCTGCAGCGACGGCAAATCGTGCAACTTGGGCGGTCCCTGTCGCTTATCTTCGACACGCACAGCGAGCGCGCCCTCGAAGCCTTCGGCTGCTTTGACGACTTCTTCGGCAATCTCGCGTCGAACGATCCGATCCTGCGGCGCGTGCCGCATCTGAAATCGGCCTCCCTCCACTTTCGCTGTGGCTACAACTTCAAAATAGGCGAGGGGCACGAAGTTCCGGATCTCCAACTCGCGCTTGCACACAATGGCCAAGGTCGGCGTCTTCACCCGGCCGACGCCGATCACTCTCCGCGTGCCACGACCCAGGATGACGGTTGCAGTCCGGGTGAGTGACAAGTTGTAGATTTGGTCGGCCTGCCGGCGCGCGACGGCAGCGGCGTAAAGGCGGGCGTATTCGGCATTTGGCTTTGCCCGGCCGAATGCATCGCGGATGGTCTGCGAGTCCTGCGCCGTAAACAGCACCCGCAGGACTTCGCCGCTATATTTGTAATGCTCAAGAATTTCCTGGCCGATTAGCTGGCCTTCGCGGTCGCAATCAGTGGCGAGCCAAACCCGCTTGGCGGTACGAAGGGCCTCGCGAATGGCTTTGAGCTTGGCGGCTTTGTTGCCGCCCTCTGCTGGGCGAGTGTCGTAAAGGCCTTCCGGCCGCAAAAGGATCGCTGACCACCGCTTCCACTCCGGAACAACATCCTCGGGTTCGAGTAGGTCGAACAGATGGCCTTCGGCCGGAAGGATATCCCCGTAGCGTGAGCCAACGGCGGCACGGACATCTTTTGCCTGGCTGGTTTTCTCGGTGATGACGATCTGCGCAGGCATTGCGGTTTACCAGAAGGAACGGCTCAGTCTCGCGGTAAAAGAACATAACATGAACATCGCGTCGAGGCAAATTTTCGTATTCGTAAAACGTCGGGCGCTCCGACTTTTTTGCGAATGTTGATCGATGGACGCGGTGTGATGCTTTCAGGAAGATCGGCCGCCCTAGCCGGTGAAGCCAGCAATTCCGTTTGTTCAGCTTGACGCATTTGTCATGCCAACCACCGACTCCTCCGAACAGGGCGTGGGACTCCACGCCGATTAACGCCGCACGCCGCGCGGATGAACCAGAAACCCTCCCTTCGTGAAGTCCCTCAATTTGTCTCACGGGTGCTGACGGGGAACAGTCCTCGCGCAAGTGGTTTATGGAGACACCGAGATGGTTCAGATGGCCTGTTCGGAGCGCATCGCTTCCATTGCGAGGCGTGCGATTGTCGCCGCCGTTGCTGCATTTGCTAGTGGTGCTGCGTTGGCGCAAAATGACTCATCAAAGCCCGGAACAGCGGTGTCCACGCCCGTGTTTATGGAGTCCTCGCTGGTCGGAACCCTGCGTCAACTGACCGATCCGGGAGGGCTTCGCCCCCGATTGGAGCAAGCAGGACTGCAATTCACGTTTTCCTACTACAGTGACCCTTTTGGAAACCCTGTGGGCGGGGTGCTGCAGGGGGCAGGTTATGACGGCCGCTTCGGCGTCCTGCCAGCACATCGCCAGTTCCGGATGCCTTGGTGTTCGGGATGCGGACGACCATTAAGTTTTAAAAGCCAATCGATCGATGTACGACATGTCGCCGCCGATCATTTCCCCGAATTCGCAATAAGCTGCTGCGAAACGTCCCAGAGCCGAGCGGCCTTGCCAGCGTCGAGCGCATAGGCTGTGAATAAGCATCGAAGTTGGGCTCTGACGCAATTTTGATGACGCATCGTTGCTCGGTAGCTCGATCTAATGAATCAGTTCAAGAACCTGGCTGCCAAGAGCGGGAAACGCAGTGACGCGTGTCACTCGCGCCTCCGTCAGCTGCACCATATCCGAAAACGGAGAGTCATTTCAAAGAGATCGGCCACTGCGGCTTTTCGCCGGCACGAGTCGCCGCCGTTCGCGAAGAGGCGCCTGATCTGGTGCTCAGCGATGCGATAGTGCCGCTGCTTGATGCTTCGGTATGGAAGGGCGATGATCGATCTTCTGCAAGCCCGGCCGATAGGCGCCACCTAGTTGCGGTACACCGTCATCGAAGTTGCGTCAGAGCCTTTATTCCACGCAGATTCACACTTCGGGAAGTCCCTCAATTTGTCTGAATGGGGTTGAAGCGGAACAATCTCTACCAATAAATTTCTTGTAAAGTGTGGACCTCCTATGTGAAATAAACGGCTCTACCAGTTCGGCTTCCATAGGCTTTGCGAAGAGAAACCCCTGCAAGGAGCTGCAGCCCATTTCGAGCAAGGACGAGGCTTGGCCAAAGGTTTCCACGCCCTCTGCGGTAACCTTCATTTTGAGCTGTAGCGCAAGTTTGTTCACCAGCTCGATGATAGCGCGACTGGAGATATCCCTAGACATGGTATCAACAAAACTCTTGTCGATTTTTATGATGTCAACGGGCAGGCTTCGCAAATGTGTAAGCGAAGCATAACCGGTTCCGAAGTCATCGAGAGCGACCAGCACACCCTTCCCCGAAGCCGCTGCAGCGTCGCGGCAACGGCTTCCTCAAGTCCTTGCATGAATACCGTTTCGGTCACTTCAATGACGATTTTGTCGAGTTTAATTCCCTTCTTGATCAAAGCTGCGTGGATTCGGGATTCAAGGTCACCGCGCTGGAAATCAGCTGCACCGACGTTGATACTAATCCTACCGAAATCAACACCTCTATCGATCCATTTACGCATGTCTGAGGCAACGTGGCCGAGCATGATCGTCGTCAGGTTATATGATATACTGGGATCAGTGAGCGCCTCGCTGAATTCTCCGGCGGAAATGACCGATCCGTCGTCAGTCTTCATCCGCGCTAGTGCCTCAAATCCGCAAATATCGCCGTCGCTACTCCGCACTGTCGGCTGGTAGTATGGAACAAAACGGCCTGCTACGAGCGCCTTCTCAACCTCCCTCGTCTGGTGAATGCGACGCGCAATACTCGTCCGCATACGCGGTTCAAATTCAAGATAACCGCCGCGACAGATTTCCTTAGCGTGATAGAGAGCAAAATCGGCGTTTTGCGAGAGTGCAGCAGCATCCATGCCGGGTTCTAGCATCGCGCCCCCAATCGTTATTTTTGGCAAAAGCGTTGAGCTTGCAACAGTCAAAGGGTCTGCAATCTGTTGGATAAGCTGGCGAGCGACCGCGGCCATAGCTTTGGGCGTTACCTGCCTTGAAAGAACGGCAGCGAACTCGTCGCCGCCCAAACGGAAAATCCGCCCACGTTCACCGAGCTGCGATTTCAACTTTGAGGCCAATCTCGTCAGCAACATATCGCCGGCCGCGTGACCCAACGTGTCATTCACCTGTTTCAGATGATCGACGTCGATGAGCAGTAATCCGAAGTGCGGATCTTTGCCTATCATGATCTCTGACACGTGCGACAGGTAGGCTGCACGGTTCTCAAGTCCGGTCAGGCTATCTGTGCAAGCCGCCTCGACAAGTTTCCTCTCGTGAAGGACACGTTCAGTGACGTCCTGGATGATGCCGAACAGCCGACGGGGCTCATCCTCAATAATTTCCATATCGCTGACGATATGAACCCAACGCTCATCGCCACTTGGCGTGATGATTCGATATTGACGGTCGAGTGCACTTGCAGCACCGCCTCTCGCATTGAGAATTCTCTCTTTGACAGACGCACGTTCTTCAGGAGCATAACAGGCAATCACTCTTTTTGCGTTCAACGGCGTTCCAATGGGCAAGCCGACGATGCGGAAGACCTGATCGGACCAGGTTATGGCACCAGTTCTAAGATTCATCTCGAAGCCGCCAACCTTGGCCGATCGCTCCGTCTGCTCAAACCGCGCCTGCCTAAGCTCGAGTTCGCGCTGCTGTTCGCGCATCCGCATTTTCTTGCTATGGCCCCGGATTAATCCAACAGCAACGGTTGCCAAGCTTTCAAGCTGCTCCATATTTTCTTCGGTGAAGGTGCGGCAGCGTACGTCCATTACACACAGGCTACCATAGCATATACCACCTTCAAGTAGCGGAGCCCCCGCATAAAATTTGACGGCAGTAGGGCCTGACACAAAAGTGTTCGCCGAAAAGCGCCCATCAGCCGCCGCATTCTGAACTATAAGCGGCTCCATCGTTTCAACAACGTTGCCGCAGAACGAGAGCGCCCGGGGTGCTTCGCCGAAGTTGATCCCTTTCTTCGCCTTGAACCATTGACGGTCGGCGTCAACAAGTGAAACAAGCGCGATTGGGGCGTCAAAGATGGAGCACGCGAGATGGACTATGGAATCGAAGTCTAGAGAAGGCCGGCTATCAAGGATACCGGCCGAGCGTAACGCGTTTGATCGTATCGTCTCCTTTGCACCAGCCGATTGCACGGTGGCTAGATCGAATTGCTCTTCCATATGACCTCCGCCAAGAAAAATGTGCTGGCTCATTTCAAATATTTCTTTCAAATTTAAGCAGGCCCTCCTTAGAATTGGTAAACTGGCCCGAGCGTTTTGGCATTGTCAGCCAAGTCCAATCTCGTTTGAAGATGCGCAGCATATGGCTGACTCAGTCCAAAGCAACCCGCCTCGACGGTCATGCGGTTGACTGCTTTAGTTTCGAAGAACGAGGTCCAATTACCCCATCTGTAGCGGCAGTCTCTCTAGCGGTCCTCACCAGAACCTCAACTGCTGAACCGGGGTTGCGCATCCTGAATATCAGCTGAACCCATCGAAAGATCGAAGTTGCGAGAGTTTCCTAGGATCCAATTCTAACGTACCGATTGAACGAGAGTGAAGGTTTCAACCTGGAATTTTCTTCTTTCTGCCAGAGACAAAAATGGAACTTTCATATCGACGCCGTTTTTGGTCATCTACAGTTAGGATCGCTGCTGACGGCTGCGGATTTCATCAGCGCCCTTATTTTGAAGACTGGTGGTATTTTCGTGATGGAAGTCGCACGGCTTTCGCTAGCCACGACCGGGGAATTTTTCCGTATTGCAACACTGGAGCGCGATGCGCTACGGGATCCTGTGACCGGTGTGTTCAAACCGGCGCTACCCCGACACCAAGCTCCACGAGGAGATCGCACTCGCCGGCTATGACTGGGGCGGCCGGGCGGCCTGCATTGCCGCGGCACTTCGGCCGGACCGATGTGGGGGCTCGCCTCGGTAAACAGCTATCTCATCCAGGATATCGCAAAGGCCGCCATTCCCGTCGCTCCTTTTGTCGAGTCCGGGCTGTGGTATCAGTTCTATTTTTTGACCGAACGTGGACGGACTGGACTAACCCTGTCGAGGCGAGAGATCGCCAAGACGATCTGGATGCGGAATTCTCCGATAGAGATTTCGTGCGGGCGCACGGAGTTCGCTGCACGATGAGACGCACCCCTTTCCCGCTTGCAGCCCGTAATTGTCCGGGAGTGATAGTTAACCTGCTTTTAACGCCGGCGATTCAATCTGCAATCATTGGCGGTTCTTCGATGCAACGCTTGCGCGCGGCATTCGGTGCCAATGATGAACGGCGCCATAGCGCAAGTTCACTGAGCTATCCTTTATGGAATATCCCATTGAGGGCAGCACATTTTTCGGAGGGTAGTATGACCTTTCTCGCCCGCTTCCGCGTTCTTACGAAAATCCTTGCAGTTATCATCCTGATGTCCGCCATTGCCGCTGCGATGAGTTGGCTCGGCATCCGCGCATTGGGTGAGCTCAATGACGGGGCCGACAACATGAATGTCGCCGCGCGCCGCACGATGAAGGGAGCGCGCGCCAACCAGAACGTGATCGCGATCAACCGGGCGGAGTTCAGTCTCGCGCTAGATCCAAGTCCCGAGAATCGCGCGCAAGTCCGCAAAATCATCGATGCGGAAATGAAGCTCTACCGCGAACGCATCGAGGATGTCGCCTCAACTCGCGACGAACAGGCGAAAGCAATGATGCCGGCGGTCCACGAAGCCATGGCGGCCTACGCGAAGGACACCGAGGACATGCTTCGCCTCGCCGATGGCACAAAGAACATGCAGTTGAACGACCAGACCCGACAGTTGCGCGACTCAGCCGCAAAAAGCATGGTCACAGCAGAAAAGCTGAAGACCAACATCGCGCAAGTTGTCAACCGCCTGAACGAGCGGGTCGATGATTTTGCAAGGGCGGCGACCGAGAAGTATGAGACAGTCTCCCGCTTGATGATCGTCGCGGCAACTGTCGGCGTCCTGCTTGGTGTCTCCGCCGGCTTCATGATCGGCCAGTTCGGAATCGCCAAGCCGATGCGGGCTCTGGTTGGCCTTCTTCAACGGCTTGCGAAGGGTGAGGACATCGAGATCACCGGGACCGAACGCAACGACGAGGTCGGCGAGACTGCTCGCGCGGTCAACGAGATCAAGGAGATGCTGGCGGAAAAGGCCCGCCAGGAGGCCGAAGCCAAGGCAGAGCAGGATCGTATCGCTAGCTTGCAGCGCAAAAGAGATATGCACAAGTTGGCCGACGATTTCGAGGGCGCCGTTGGCGAGATCATCCAGACGGTGTCGTCAGCCGCAACCGAGATGGAAGCGTCGGCCAATTCGCTCACGACGACCGCCGAGAGGACGCAGGAACTGTCGACCGTCGTCGCGGCGGCGGCAGAGGAAGCTTCGGCAAGCGTGCAGTCGGTAGCATCGGCCAGCGAAGAGTTGACTTCATCGGTCAACGAGATCGGCCGTCAGGTTCAGGCGTCCTCCAGGATAGCCACTGAGGCGGTCGACCAGTCGCACAAGACCAACGATCGGGTCGGTGAGTTATCGAAGGCGGCGAGCCTCATCGGCGATGTCGTCGAACTCATCAATACCATCGCGGGACAGACCAATCTGCTGGCACTCAATGCGACCATTGAGGCAGCGCGCGCCGGCGAGGCGGGTCGCGGGTTTGCGGTCGTGGCGTCCGAGGTCAAGGCGCTCGCGGAGCAAACGGCGAAAGCAACGGGGGAGATCGGTAAACAGATCGCAGGAATGCAGGCAGCAACTGACGAGTCGGTCGACGCCATCAAGGAGATCAGTGAGATCATCGGTCGGATGTCGGAGATCTCCTCGACCATCGCGTCTGCGGTGGAAGAGCAAGGCGCGGCGACACAGGAAATTTCCCGGAACGTGCAGCAGGCGGCTCAGGGCACGATGCAGGTCAGCTCGAATATCGCTGATGTCCAACGTGGTGCAGGCGAGACTGGCTCCGCCTCAACGCAGGTGCTCTCGGCGGCCCAATCGCTCTCGGTGGAAAGCACCCGCCTGAAGACGGAGGTACAGAGCTTCCTAGCAACCGTTCGCGCAGCCTGACGGTGACATTGGGCCGGCCGCCATATACGGCCCATCTGCGCCTCCGAGAGCAGAAACAAATCGCCCATTGGCAACGCCTCCTCACGTCGCCAATGAATCAGCAGATCAATCAGACCTCAAGAAATTAATGGGTCCCGAGCCTAGCGAGGTCGATACATCTAGCAGTTTGCTGAAAAACCCCTCGCGACGGCGTTCATTTCCTGATTCAATTTGATTGAGAATCGGTGGAGGTCGGTATGCGCGGGGCATTCGAGGATCAGGGCGGGCTGTTTTCATATATCTCGCCGGATGCGCGGGTGCCGCAGAACCATCCGCTGAGGAAGATCCGGGCGCTGGTCCGCGATGTGCTGGGCGAGATGAGCCGCAGCTTTTCCAGCCTCTATTCGAAGGAAGGGCGTCCCTCGATTCCGCCGGAGCAATTGCTCAACGCGCTGCTGCTGCAGGTGTTCTATGGCATCCGCTCGGAACGCCAGCTGATGGAGCAGTTGGACTATAACCTTTTGTACCGCTGGTTTGTCGGGCTGTCGCCGGACGACCGGGTCTGGAACCCGACCACCTTCACGAAGAACCGTGAGCGACTCCAGAACGGCGACGTGTTCACGAAGTTCATGACCAGGCTGCTGAACCACGCCGAGGTCAAGGCGCTGTTGTCGGACGAGCATTTCACGGTGGACGGCACGCTGATCGAAGCCTGGGCCTCCCACAAGAGCTTCCGCCCCAAGGACGGCAGCGACGGCGACGACGGCGCCAACTTCCACGGCCAGACCCGCAAAAACGACACTCACGCCTCCACCAGCGATCCCGACAGCCGGCTCTACCGCAAGGCCGCCGGACGCGAGGCGAGGCTCTGCCATATGGGCCACGCCACCATGGAGAACCGCAATGGTCTGGCGGTCGCCGGCATGGTGACGCATGCCAGCGGCACCGCCGAGCGCCGCGCCGCGGAGAAGATGCTCAAGGCCAGGGCCAAACAGGCCGGTCACCGCATCACCGCCGGCGCGGACAAGGCCTATGACACCGCCGATCATGTCGCAAATCTGCGCGCCATCGAGGTGACGCCGCATGTGACGCAGAACAATGCCCTCGGCAAGACCGGCCGGAGCCGTCGCAGCGCGATCGATGAGCGAACCACCCGCCACCCCGGCTATGGCATGTCGCAGGCACGCCGCGCGATGATCGAATGCATCTTCGGATGGGGCAAGCAACACGGCACGATGCGCAAGACAAAACATCGCGGCATCTGCGCCGTCGCCGCCGACTTCATGCTCAATCTGATCGCCTACAACCTGATCCGCATTCCAAAACTGCTCGCCGCATAGCCCTGTCGCCGTACAGGCGACCGCGAGAGACGCCAATCAGCCAACTACACACCACCAAGCCTGTCGATTGCACAGAAAAAATAGTTCGATTCTGGGGTTTTTTCAGCAGACTGCTAGAGCTTCCCTTCGCCGGTTCGCGGATGTTGCGCGGCCTGCTGGCTGTCGAGGGGTGCAAGATCGGCCGCCAGCATGTGAACCTCAAACGACTGCCAACAAGAATTCGGGTGCCCGAACTCACTGCCGAGGCCTGAATTGGCGTCAGGCCGAGACATGAGAGCGAGAGATGAGCGGGAAGGTCCGTGACGAGATCGGGTTCGAGAGAGAGGCTCGCGAACGCTCGTCGTGGGAGTTCCCGAGATGGACAAGAATTCTGGTTCTGCCAGCCGTGCCGATGTCTATGCCTATGCCCGTGTGACCGCCGAGATCATGACCGCCATTGAGGCCGGTGTCGGCGAATTCAAGATGCCCTGGCATCATGATGGGGCTGCCGCAGCCCGACCGATCAATGTAACGACCGGCAACAAATATCGAAGCGTCAATACATTGGCGCTGTGGGTGGCCGCATTGAGCGCCGGCTACGACAGTGGACTTTGGGGAACCTACCGGCAGTGGGGCGCGCTTGGGGCACAGGTGCGCAAGGGCGAGAAGGCGACGACCGTCGTTCTCTGGAAGGAAATGCGATCTTCCGATAACGGCGATGATTCTAGCGGTGAGGACACCGACACTGATCGCAGCCGGATGTTTGCGAAGGCGTTTTCGGTCTTCAATTTGGCACAGGTCGATGGCTATGAACCCAAGCCTGTGCCTGTTCTCGATGAGGCTGAGCGCCTCGATCACGCCGAGGCTTTCATCAATAACCTTGGCATCAAAACGATCACCGATGGCCCACAGCGTTCTATCGTCCTTCGACGGACACCGTGGTCAAGCCGGCATTCGAGCGCTTTCGCGACGCAGCGTCATTCTATGGCGTGTGGCTGCATGAATGTGGGCATGCGACCGGCACCCAGCATCGGCTGGATCGGGATCCCTCGGGCCGCTTCGGCTGTGGAACAGCAGGGATCGGCCACGGTGGAAATCAGTCGGAGCGCATCAACTGCATCGGCTGGGGCTTCTGCCGTCGCAGAAACGATGGAAACACTTTTGCAGGCGACAAACTCCAGGCCAAAATGGCCGATATCGTGCGGCAGTTCGAGGACACGCGGGCCTTTACCGCAGCGCAGATGCAGCGCGCGATCGACCAGCGCGGCGATGCCGCCAACGAGTTGACCGTGAAAGTGGCCGCTGTCACGGCGGCCGTGGGTGGCCTGATGCGTGAGCAGGAGTTGCAGATCCAGATGCAGGACGGCGCGACAGCCCGCTTCATACAGGTCGCGAGTGCAGTGATGGAGCTGCGCGACAGCGGCGGTCGCCAGGCCGGCATGCTACAGAATATCGTCGGCGCCCATAAACCGCCGGCCGAGGCTGAACGCGCCTTGCTGTTGACCCTGCAAGGCTGCATCGACCATATCTGGGACAGCTTGGTGACGTTGGAAGGCGCGCCGTCCACACCAGCCGCGTTGGACCAGGCAGTCCGCGGCATTCATGAAACCTATATCAACGGCTACGGCGCCGAGCGGCGCATGCTGGTCGGGCATTTCGCGACGGGCGACTTCCCCTATGGGGCTGCGGACTATAACCTCAAAGTAGGTCCGATGTGGAAGACGCTGATCGCCCTGCGCGATGCGGCCTATGATTCAGCCGCAACGACTATCGCCGATGAACGCGCCGACGCATGGCGCCAGTTGGCTCTGGCGGCAGCGGTTGTGCTCATGGTCATCGTGGTGGTCGCCGGCGTAGTTGTTCTCGTCGTGCGCCGCATTACCAAGCCGATCCTCCACCTGACCGCCAGCATAGAGCGCGTCGCGAGCGGCGATTTGGCGCCAGACATACGCTATGACGCCTGGCGCGATGAAATTGGCGTGCTATCCCGCGCCATCGGTGTGTTGCAGCAACGCTCAATGGAGGCGCGGCGGCTCGAGGCGAAACAGGCGGCCGAACGCCATGCGCGGGAGCGGCGAACCGTGCATCTGGAACAACTGGTCAGCGCGTTCGAGGCCACGGTCGGGAGCCTGGTCGAAATCCTGACCACGCGTGCAGAGGATATCGCAACAAGCGGGGCATCTGACGGTCGAGGTGAACCGCTTCGTCACCGAAGTTCGCGCAGCCTGACGTGCCGACGACTCTGAAACAGCCTTACGAGCGGCCTTAGCCGCCGTCTTCGCATCCCGCTCCGCGATCGGCCGCGTAAGGCTTGGCCACCTCGATCAGGCCGGACGCCGATCTGGTCGCCCGGCCACTTTCGCCCCGACTGGCGATCTGCGGAGTGCCGGCCTATCCGGCTGCGCGAGGTGAACCGATGAGACCAGAGGGTTTAGGCCGGCATGATTGTCCGGCCTATAGCTATTCCCCGCGATCAGAATGGCGATCGGTTCAGGCCGTGTGGCGGATGATTGGTCCAGATGGCGAGACCAGTATCCCGTTCGCCCCTCGCCTTCAGACCGACAGCGCCAAAGGGTTGCGTCGCGCCGCTCTGGCGGGCATGGGCATCGTCATGCTGCCGGAAATCATGGTGTCGGAGGATATCGCGTCCGGCCGTCTCGCGCGCCTGCTGTTGGGCTACGCCCCATCCGTTCGGCCGATGAATCTCCTTTATCTGCGCGACTGCCGCATGTCGCCTAAGTTGCGTAGCTTTATTGATTTTGTGGTCAATCGATTCAGTGCCCCGTTCTGAGGCATCGCGTTTCAGTGGTGACTTTCCGCGATATACGGGGTGACTGAAATTGTCGCATCGACAGCCGCTCGCAGCCGGCGGTGTCGGGATGGCATAAGCGAGCCTAGGAATAGTGCCCTCGACCAATCGCAAGAATCGGGTTGCATGTGCCGAGCCAGGCCTGCACGGACTGCTCGCCAATTTAATTATATCGTGATTTCAATGACATAGGAGTTCGTAGTTTTGTTCAGAATGGCGCACCAATTATCCATCTGATTCGAAGCAATTTCGACGCTTCCCGGTTGTCGTTCTGAACAACCGTTCCGTGCTTGTTCTGAACAGCTGTCGCCGCTTCGTTCGCGAAACGGTGACGTAGCGCTTGCGAGCAGGGCCACGAGCCAAGATGCATTCATCGTTGTGCCCGTATCCGCCAACCGATCCTTGCCATCATGGCGGCTGCGGGCGACGCGCTTTGCCGGCAATTGAACCGAATGCGAAAAGCTGAAGTCCCATCGGAAGTCTCAACAAGGATGGATCGATGCCAGACTGGATCATTCCGACGCTGCTGCTGATCGGGGTTCTAGCAATTCTCTACCGCGCATTTCTGCACACTCCGCGTGCGCCGCCGAGCGGAAACGATCATGAAGTTGGCGCGACCAATTATTGGGATAGCCGTGGTCGTTTCGAACCGCCCGATTGACCGCTAAGCCCGGCCCAGCCGGCATAACGGCGAACCGCTGATGGTGTCGTGCTGCCAGGGCCTGGGGCCGACCCGCGCGCGATGAACACGGCGATCAAGCCTGGATGAAGCCTGCCACCGCGGCAGGGCAGGCGGCCCATTCCGTCGATCATTTGGCCGCGACCTCGGCAGCCGCAATTGTCTGGAAAACGGGCATCTGCAAGCGGCTCGGGCGGGATCACCGTGGCGCCAAATTCATCCACTTTCGTCAAGTGCCTGATATTTCGAGAGTTGTTCGAAGGTCGCCAATTGGCACAAGCCTTGCTGACAAGTCCTGTACACGACCACTGTATGCAGGTCTGGAATGCTCCAATCGACCGATATCTGTGCACGGATCATCGACGCCATCCTGGCGGGACGGATCGCGGCCGGCACGCGCCTGAGCGAACAGTCGCTGGTGCAATTGTTCGGCGTGTCGCGCACCGTGGTGCGCGAGGCGCTGATCCGGCTGGAGACCCGCGGCGTGGTGCAGGTCAGCTCCAAGCGGGGCTGGTTCATCATCGAACCCTCCATCGAGGAAGCGCGCACCGCGTTTCAGGCGCGCCGGGCCATTGAGATCGGGCTGCTGCTGTCGGTCGAGACCATTTCGGCCGAGGCCATCCAGCGGCTGCGCGCGCATATCGGCCAGGAGAATGACGCCATCACCACCGGCGACGTCGCCGCGCGCAGCTATCTGCTTGGCGATTTTCATGTCTGCATGGCCGACGCGCTGGGCAACAACGTGCTGGCGGAGATTTTGCGCGATCTGACCGCGCGCACCGTGCTGATCTCGATGCTCTACCAGTCGAGCCACGACGCCACCGAGTCCTGCAACGAACACGAGGAAATCGTGGCCGCCCTCGAAGGCGGCGACCGCGACCGCGCCATCGCGCTGATGGCCGCGCACATCGGCAATGTCGAAGCCGGCCTGACCGTGCGCGTCAAGCCGGAGCTCGATCCGCTGGAAGAACTGCGCCGGGCGCTGGAGCCGATCAACGCGGAGGCCACGCACCCGTCAGAAAAATAGACGCCCTTTTTCACGTCCACCCGCGCCTTTCGGGGCCGTCGCCGGCCCGGCTTTGCAACCCATCCAAAGGAGACCCACCCATGAATATCCGACAGATTGCCCTTTCCCTCTCGCTCGTCGCCGCGACGGCAGGCTTCGCGGCCGGTGCACGCGCCGATGCGCTCGACGACGTCATGAAGGCAAAAGTCATCCGCATCGCCGTGCCGCAGGACTTTGCGCCGTTCGGCTCCGCCGGGCCCGATCTCAAGCCGGTCGGCTATGACATCGACATGGCCAATCTGATCGGCAAGGAACTCGGTGTGAAGGTTGAAGTCGTTCCTGTGAACAGCGCCAACCGCATTCCGTATCTGCAGACCAAGAAGGTCGAGCTGGTGATTTCGAGCCTCGGCAAGAACGAGGAACGCGAGAAGGTGATCGCCTTCTCGAATGCCTATGCGCCGTTCTTCCAGGGCGTGTTCGGCCTCAAGGATGCCAAGATCGCCAAGCCGGAAGATCTCGCCGGCAAGACCGTGGGCGCCACGCGCGGCTCCATCGAGGAGCAGGAAATCACCAAGCTCGCGCCGCCGACCGCCACCATCAAGCGCTACGAGGACAACAATGCGACCATCGCCTCGTTCCTGTCGGGGCAGGTGGACATCATCGCCACCGGCAACATCGTCGCCGCGGCGATTGCCGAAAAGAGCCCGGCCCGCGCGCCGGTGTCGAAATTCGTGATCAAGGACAGCCCGTGCTTCGTCGGCATGAACAAGGGCGAGGACAAGCTGCTGGCCAAGGTCAACGAGATCATCGCCAAGGCCAAGGCCGACGGCGAACTGAACAAGATCTCCGAGAAGTGGCTGAAGGCGCCGATCCCCGCCAACATCTGAGGTTGCGCGCTTCCGCTGCGTTCATCGCTCCGGCGATGGACGCAGCGGGCCGCGATCCCCGGCATTCGGTGTCACCAGCCAGCGAGAGATGTCCCCGATGAAATTCGCACTCAATTTCTCCGATCTGCTGCCTTACTGGAACGTCATCCTGGCAGGCCTGATCTTCACGATCGTGCTGACCGCCGTCTCGACCGTGGCCGGCGTGGCGCTCGGCACTGCCTGTGCCTGGGCGCGGACGTTCGGGCCGAAATGGGCCGGGGCCATCGTGCGCGGCTATGTCGAGGTGATCCGCAACACGCCGTTCATCGTACAATTGTTCTTCATCTTCTTTGGACTGCCGGCGCTCGGCGTCAAACTCGACGAGACCACAGCCGCCTTTCTGACCATGGTCATCAACCTCGGCGCCTATTCGGCGGAGATCATCCGCGCCGGGATCAAGGCCGTGCCTCCCGGCCATATCGAGGCCGGCGACAGTCTCGCCATGACCCGGTTCGAGATCTTCCGCCACATCGTGCTCAAGCAGGCATTCCAGAAAGTCTATCCGGCGCTGTCATCGCAGATCATCATCGTGATGCTCGGCTCGTCGGTGGTGTCGCAGATTTCGGCGGAGGACCTGACCTATGCTGCCAACTTCGTGCAGTCGCGCAATTTTCGCGCCTTCGAAGTCTATGTGGTGGCTGCCTTGCTTTATCTGCTGCTCGCCATCGTCGCGCGTTTCATCCTGCGCGGCGTCGGCCGCCTCGCATTCCCGAAAGGTTGAGCCATGAGCGATTTCAGTTTCTGGGTCATCCTGTCGAACCTGCTGTGGGCGGCGCGCTGGACCATCGTCCTGTCGCTTGTTGCGTTCGCCCTCGGCGGCCTGGTCGGTCTCGCTATCCTGTTCCTGCGGGTCTCGCGGGTCAGGACCTTCGAGGTCCTGACCAAGATGTTCATCGAGTTCTTCCAGGGCACGCCGCTCTTGATGCAGCTGTTCCTGTTCTTCTTCGGCCTTTCCCTGTTCGGCATCGAGATCAGCCCGTGGGTCGCGGCGGGCCTCGCGCTCAGCCTGTGGACGGCAGCGTTTCTGGCCGAGATCTGGCGCGGCTGCGTCGAGGCCATTCCCAAGGGGCAGTGGGAGGCGTCATCGAGCCTTGCCATGAGCTTCGTCGAGCAGATGCGCTATGTCATCCTGCCGCAAGCCGCCAAGATCGCCATCGCGCCGACGGTCGGTTTCTCGGTCCAGGTGGTGAAGGGCACGGCGCTGGCGTCGATCATCGGCTTCGTCGAACTGACCAAGGCCGGCACCATGCTCAACAATGCGACCTTCCGGCCGTTCCTGGTCTATGCGCTGGTCGCGCTGATCTACTTCTGCCTGTGTTTCCCGCTGTCCTTGTACGCCAAGCACCTCGAAGGAAAAGCCGATGTCGCCACCGCTCGTTAAGATCACCGATGTCCGCAAGAGCTTCGGCGCCAATGAAGTCCTCAAGGGCGTCTCCATCGATGTTGGCCGCGGCGATGTGGTGTCGATCATCGGTCGCTCCGGCTCCGGCAAGAGCACGCTGCTGCGTTGCGTGAACGGCCTTGAGACCTACGATTCCGGCTCGATCACCGTGGACGGCATGGAGGTCGGCGGCTCGACCACCAATCTGCGCGAGCTGCGCCGCCATGTCGGCATGGTGTTCCAGCAGTTCAATCTGTTCCCGCATCTGACGGCAGGGCAGAACGTGATGCTGGCGCCGTCGGTGGTCAACAGGGGGCAGCCGCTCGAACTCAGGGATCAGGCCCGCGCGCTGCTGGAGAAGGTGGGTCTGGCCGACAAGTTCGACAGCTATCCGAGCCAGCTGTCCGGCGGTCAGCAACAGCGCGTGGCCATCGCCCGGTCGCTCGCCATGCAGCCGACGGTGCTGCTGTGCGACGAGATCACCTCGGCGCTGGATCCTGAGCTGGTGAACGAAGTGCTGAAGGTCGTCGAGCGACTGGCGTCCGAAGGCATGACGCTGATGCTGGTCACTCACGAGATGCGGTTTGCGCGCGACGTCGGCACCAAGCTGGTGTTCATGCATCACGGCAAGGTGCACGAGGAGGGGGCGCCGAAGGACCTGATGGCCACGCCCCGAACGCCGGAGCTGGCCCAGTTCATCGGCGCTATTTCTTGACGCGGCGCGGGGCTGTCGATCGGCCCCGCTTGCCGCCTTGCGGTCTCAATAGCCGCAGGAGCCGCAGCGCGGCGCAACCGGAACGTAGTAGGCGCGGGCGAGCGCAACCATCTCGACGCGCTGCTGGGTGGCGTATTGCGGCGGCACCTGCTCGTACTGCACGCCTTCGGGCGCGACCATCACCGTCTTCGGTACCATCACCGTGCGATATTGCGCGGGGGTGCGGTGGGCGATGACGCGGCCTGGCGCGACCATCACGGTTTCCTGGACGGTGCGGTACTGCGGCGGGACAACCTGCTGCTGATAGCAGGTGACGCAGGGCTGCGGCTGGACGTAGCAGTTGTAGCAGCCGGCGGAGGCCGCCGTCGGGATCGCCGCCGCGGCGGCGAGGGTGGTCGCGAGGATGACGGCAAATGCGCGAGACATGATAAACTCCTGCCAACTTGAAATGTGACGAGATCGCCTGAATGCCCCGTCCTGCGCCATCGTTTAATGCGGACGCGGGCACCGTCAACGAGAGTCGCAAAACGACGTTGATAAATGTGCTTAACAGGCTGCTAGTTTCGGCGCGGCAATCGCCGCATCGCAGGGGGCCGTAGTATTACGGGCGCTATCTTCCGTTTCAAAAGGGCAAGAATCAGCGATAGTTCCCCAATATTGCCCATCTGATTGAAAGCCTCTCGATGCCCGGGATCGACGGACTGGACCATGACATCGCCGGCCTCCAGCGCCTGCTTACGGTGGTCTGGAAGGATCTTGCCAATCCATCGATCACCCGCTTCGAGCGGCGTGAGGCCATTAACCAAATGAAGCTGTGCAGTGCGCAATTGCGCCGTGCGCTCGATGCGGCCGAAGCCGAGCGCATTCGCAAACGCGAGGCGAGGAAGCAGCTGGAGGGAACGACCTTCGCAGCTTCCGCTAGTAACTACGGGCCGCGCGCGCGAACCCAGGCGCCGCCGGTGCATCTGTAGCTCGGCCGGCAGATTGCTGCAGCGGTCAGGCCGGTGTGCTGGTGTCTGACGCCGGTCCTGCGGCGCCGTGTGGTAGCGGCCGGTAGAAGGTCCACCTTGACGGTTCGTCTTGACGGTCAGGCGTTACGGTGCAGTCAAACGCCATGCGCGAGCGAAACCACTCGATCAGGTGATCGGGCGCCCGCTTCTCGTCGGACCCGGTCGGCAGGGTGACGTGGTGAAGCATGTTGATCGTGACATCCACGCTGTCGCCTGGCGAGATCATTCTCAACAGGCGTTCAAGCCGGGCGCGGTCACTGTGTTCTGCAGACGGGTTCATTCACGTTCCTGTCAGGTAGCGAGCGGGCGTCGTTTGACCGGTCAGACCGCCACCTCGTGCGTCCGCGACCGGAGTTTTCTCTGAACGCGAGATCCTGAACGACTGCTCAGATCTGCGAACCCGCGCTCGCGGGTGTAAAATCTAAGTTACATTCGATTGACCTTCGGCAGTTCGACGCAGATCAGATTTACGGCGCGTCGATAGCAGTGTGGGCACGCGTATCGCATCGTCTGCTGTCGGCAGCAGAAGACGCTCGCTGGTCCGTAGTTTCACGGGCAGGCAAGTTAACGACGCTTAACATCCGCCTCGGATAGGTTGTAGAAAATATCGGTTGGTTGAGCGGGATGCGCACGTCCCGGAGATTGCATCATGAGCAACGTCGTCCTGCTATTTGCAAATGAACGTCACGATGGCGTCCTGGATCCCAACCTGCGGCTGGATGACGCCGTGATCCATGTGATGTCCTGTTCGGCGACGCTGGAAGGCCGGCTGCATGATCTTTCCCGGCATCTCGACGCGGTCGATCAGGTCATCGATCACCTCGGCGATGTCTCGCTGCAACAGTCGCTGCGGGGACGGGCGTTGGCCGGTCGGCAGGCCCTGGTGCGGGCGCGGCAGGAATTGCGCGATGAGCTGCGAAATCTGCCGTCGCTGCGCCGGCGCGCTGCTGACAGAATGGTGAGCAACCGATCGGGCCGTTGAGTGGGCCGGTGCGTCTTCCGGCTGCACGTCCGCCCAGCGTGACGATCCGCGCGACCGCGGGCAGCCGTCGGGCTCGCAGCAAGTCTGACCGATCATTTCCCGATGGTGCGGCTCGACGCGTGGCTTGGATAGCCGTTGGCTGCTATCCGATCGCGTGGCCGCCATGCGGAGGATCAATGTCGAGGGTGATGGAAGCCGGATAGAATGAACGCTCGGCCTCGTCAGGAGGCGGTGTGGGATTCGAAGGGCACTCCATGGCTGGCACGGTGACGCAGGATCAAGGCGGCGTGGATGCGCTTGCGGGCGTAAGAACGCTGCCCCAGCTGCTGCGCCGCCGTGTCCGTCTGACGCCCGGCGCCGCAGCGTATCGCCATTTCGATGCGGGGCTGGGGCGCTGGGTCGACTATTCGTGGCAGGAGATCGATACCGAATTCGAGCGATGGCGACATGCACTGGCCGCGGAGGGATTTGCCACCGGAGAACGCGTCGCCATCCTGATGCCGAACGGAATCGCGCACATCGCCATGGACCAGGCGGCGTTGTCGCGCGGCCTCGTGCCGGTGCCCATGCACGCCGTCGATAATCCCGACAGCATCGCCTACATCTTGCAGGACTCCCAGGCCTCTCTGTTACTGGTGGATTCCGAAGAGCGCTGGCAGGCGATCGTCTCGACGGGCAACGCCGTCGCAAATCTCAAGCGCGTGGTCTGTGCCAACCTGCCCGGGACGTCCGTCCCGGCCGCGACCGACAGCCGCATCGTTGCGCTTGATCGCTGGCTCGAACCCGGTTCCGCCGTCTCGTCGGCGATGAATGACGTGGAGGTTCAGCCGGGCGATCTTGCCGCCATCGTCTACACCTCCGGCACCACCGGGCGGCCCAAGGGAGTGATGCTTTCGCACGAGAATATCGTGGCGAACGTCAAGGCGATCCATCTCCGGATTGCCGCGCGCCAGGACGATCTCTTCCTGTCCTTCCTGCCGCTTTCGCATACGTTCGAGCGCACCGCAGGCTATTACTATCCGATCGCGGCGGGCGCATGCGTGGCCTATGCGCGATCGGTGCAGCTTCTCTCCGAGGATTTGAAGCAGGTGAAGCCGACGGTGCTGGTCTCGGTGCCGCGGATCTATGAACGCGTCCACGCTTTGATCATGCAGAGGCGTGCAGCCGCCGGCGGTGTCCAACGTGCCCTGTTTGACTTGACCGTTGCCGTCGGAGGACGGCGCTTTGACGCGCGACAGCGCGCGAACCGCGACGTGCACCCGCTTGACCGGCTGGCCTGGCCGGTCCTGAAGCGCCTGGTGGCCGACAAGGTGCAGGCCGAATTCGGCGGTCGCCTGCGCGCGGCGGTCAGCGGCGGTGCGCCGATTGCCGAGACCGTCGTTCGCATGTTCCTGTCGTGCGGTATCGACGTTCTGCAGGGCTATGGGATGACCGAGACGTCGCCGGTGATAGCGGTCAATACCGTGGAGGAAAATGACCCGCGTTCGGTCGGCCGCCCGCTGGACGGCGTCGAGATTAGGATCGGTCGGGATCAGGAACTGCAGGTCAGGGGTCCGAGCGTGATGCTCGGCTATTGGCACAAGCCGGAGGAGACCAGCCGCGTCAAGGAGGCCGATGGCTGGCTGCACACCGGCGACCAGGCGCGCATCGAGGACGGCCGCATCGTCATCACCGGCCGCATCAAGGACATCCTGGTGACCTCCACGGGCGAGAAGATCGCCCCCGTCGATATCGAGACCGCGATCCTCGCTGACCCGCTGTTCGAGCAGGCCATACTGATCGGCGAGGGGCGTCCGTTTCTCGCGGCGCTCGTGGTGCTCAATCCGAAGGTCTGGGAGCAGGAGAAGCGCAAAGTGGCCGCGGGCGGGGAGCCGGGATCGCAGGCGGAAGCCGGAGTTCTACTGAGGCGGATTGCCGACGCCGTGAAAAGCTATCCGGCCTATGCGACGCCGCGCGCGGTGTGGTGGACCCTGGACCCATGGACCATTGGCGCCGGCCTGCTGACGCCCACGCTGAAGAACAAGCGGACCGCGCTGGAACATCGTTTTGCAGCCGAGATCGAGCGGATCTATTTGCGCCGGACGTCGGGCTGAGTTCGCTCGATCGGATAAAGGTCTAACTCAACGATCGCTTCGCCAGTTTTCGCGCAAGGGTGCGGCGATGCATGCCCAGTCGTCGCGCAGTCTCGGAGACGTTGAACTCGGTTTCCACCAGCGTTTCGTGAATGCGCTCCCATTCCAGGCTCTTGATCGACGTCGGGCGGTTGGTGAGCGCCACCGTACTGTCTCCCGTCGCCTTGTCGAACGCGGCCTCGATGTCGTCGGCATTCGACGGCTTGGCGAGGTAGTGGCAGGCGCCCAGCTTGATCGCTTCGACGGCGGTGGTGATGCTGGCAAATCCCGTCAACACCACGATCTTGGTGTCGGGATCGCGAGCGCGCAGGATCTTGACGCATTCCAGCCCAGACGATCCGTTCAGCTTCAGGTCGACCACCGCATATTGCAACGGCGTCGTCTCCAGGAGTGCGCTCAGATCCTCGATACGTTCGCACACCGTGACCCGGTAGCCGCGCCGTTCGAAAGAGCGCTTGAGCGCCTTGGCGAACGACGCATCGTCCTCGACGATCACCAGCGATGGATCAATGGACATGTGCGGCCTCGACGGACAAAGCGGAGATCGGCAAACGCAACTCGACGATGGCGCCTCCGGTCGGGACGTTGGTGGCGGTCGCTTGCCCGCCGAGCTTGCGCAGCACGTTGACCACAAGAAACAGCCCAAGCCCGCTGCCCGGCTTCTGCTTGGTCGAGCGATACGGCTTGCCGAATTCAGCGAGCATATCCGGCGCAAAGCCCGGGCCGGCATCGCGGACGGCGATGCTCAACATCTCGCCGCTCTGGGTGATGTCGATGCCGACCCAGGCGGGCGAGGCTTCAAAGGCGTTGTCGAGGACATTATACAGGATCTGCTGCAGCAGCACGTCGGAGGCGATCACAAAATCGCCAACAAGACGGTTGGTGTATTCGAACCGGCTCGGGTTGCGGCTTTCCTCCCAGTCATCGACCACGCCGTCGATGAAGTTAACGATGCTGGTGCGTTCGGAATTCTCGCCGCGTTCTTCGCCGGAGGAGCGCAGGATGCCGGATACGATCGTTTTGCATCGCTTGAGCTGGGTCTGCATCTCGATGAGCTCGGCCTCCAGTTCGCCATCGGCGCGCAGCGCCGGCATCCGCTCCCAGTCGTTGAGGATCACCGACATCGTTGCCAGCGGTGTTCCCAGCTCGTGCGCTGCACCCGAGGCGAGCAGCCCCATGCGGACGATATGTTCCTCCTCGGCCGATTGTTGGCGCAATTCCGCGAGGCGCAGGTCCTGGTCGCGGACATTGCGATTGATGCGGGTGATGAACAGCACCAGCAGCACGGCAGCGAGCAGGAAGCAGATGAACATGCCGTAGATGTGCACGGCGAACAGCCGCGAATGCGCACCGCTGTGCATCGGCTCCGAAAATCCGATCTCGTTGTATGACGTAGTCAGCCAGATGAAGCATCCGCTGGTTACGGCAACGATGGTCCAGGTCGACCAGGTCTGCAGCAGCACGGCGCCGAGCACTGCCTGCAGCAGGAACAACGAAACAAAGGGATTGGTCGCGCCGCCGCTCAGGTAGAGCTGCGCCGTCAGTGTGACGACGTCGAGCAGAAGATCAAGAAACAGCTCGGTATTGATGATGATGGCGCCGCTGCTGTAGCGATACAGGGTGATCAGGTTGAGCGCGATCAGAAACCCGATGATCGAAGCCATCTGCAAAACGGGCAGGGGGATGTCGAGCCAGAGCGTCGCGATGGCGATCGCGCCGATCTGCCCCGCGATCGCCAGCCAGCGCAGCGTCACCAGCAGCAGCAGGTTCTTGCTGTTGGTGATCTCCTGAATCGAAGCCTGTGGCAAAGTCACGGCAGTCTCTTGATAGCGGCTGGCCCACAGAACGCAGCACGGTGCGGAAAGGTGGCCAAACGCTAGCATGGCGTGAGCCGCATCGCGAGTGCGATGCGCGCGCTGCGTTCTTGCCGTGCGATCAGGAAATCTTGCGTGCCAGCTCGGTGTTGATTCCCAGGGCGGCGAGGGTGGCCACCGCGCCGGACAGCAAATAGGCGCCGGCGGCGAGCAGTCCGAAATGATATGACAGGAACAATGCCACGAAGGGGCGAAACCGGCTCCGACGAGCCAGGCCAGATCCGACGTCAGCGCCGCGCCGGTGTACCGGTAGATGCTGCTGAAATTGGACGACACCACGCCGGACGATTGGCCGAACGACAGTCCGAGCAGGGCAAAGCCGGTGACCATGAACACCACTTCGCCGACCGCGCCGCCGTCCAGCAATTGCGGTGCAAATCCGCTGAATACCGCGATAGCCACGGCGGAGACGCCGAGCAGGGCGCGGCGGCCGTAACGGTCGGCAATCAATCCCGATGCAATGGTGGCGGCGATACCGACTACGGCGCCGACGATCTCGATGACCAGGAACCGGGTCGGATCTTCCTTGGTGAACAGGAACACCCAGGACAGCGGGAACACGGTCACCATGTGAAACATTGCGAAACTGGCCAGCGGCGCAAAGGCGCCGATCGCGATGTCGCGGCCCTGATGGCGCACGGTCTCGATCACCGGGGAGGGCTGCAGTTCGCGGCTCTCGAACAGGTTTGCGTAATCCTGTGTCGAGACGATGCGCAACCGCGCGAACAAGGCGACGACGTTGATGGCGAAGGCGACGAAGAACGGGTAGCGCCAGCCCCATTCCAGGAAGTCGGCCGCCGACAGGCTGGTGATGAAGAACGCGAACAGCGCGCTGGCGATGATCAGGCCGATCGGCGCGCCGAGCTGCGGAATCATGGCGTACCAGCCGCGTTTTTCTTCCGGTGCGTTCAGCGCCAGCAGCGAGGCGAGTCCGTCCCAGGCACCGCCCAGCGCCACGCCCTGTCCGAGACGAAACAGCGCCAGCAAAATGCCCGACCAGGCGCCGATCTCTGCATGCCCGGGCAGGAAGGCCACTGCGGCGGTCGAGCCGCCAAGAAGGAAGATGGCGATCGTCAGCTTGATGCCGCGGCCATATTCCC
The DNA here is from genome assembly GCF_026015985.1 of Rhodopseudomonas sp. P2A-2r. Classification (GTDB taxonomy): domain Bacteria; phylum Pseudomonadota; class Alphaproteobacteria; order Rhizobiales; family Xanthobacteraceae; genus Tardiphaga. Next base: position 3,089,159 of record NZ_CP110389.1, read on the forward strand.
GATCGACCCAAATGAAGATCAGCGAGCCGATCGGGCGGGCGATGAACGCCAGCGCAAAAATGGCGAAAGAATACAGCGTGGCGGTCAGCGGGTCGGTATTGGGAAACACCAGTTTCGGAAACACCAGCACCGACGCGATGGCATAAACGAAGAAGTCGAAGAATTCCGAGGTTCGTCCGATAATGACGCCGATGGCGATCTCGCCGGGCGCGACATGCGCGTCATGGCGGGTGTTGATGCGCCGCGCATCATGTTCAATCGTCGTCGTGTCGGTGGCGGGCATCGAACTCATGACGTCAGTCATTCCTTGGTCTTGATCTACAGAAGCCGCAGCCCTGCCTCGCGTCGGGGTACGCCATTCGGGCGCGGTGCGTGATTGGACAAAATGTCCAATGTGCGCTGCGGCACGGCGGGTATATCAGCCCGCTGATGCGCATATCTCTTCACGGCCTGCTGAGCCGCTCATCCCTCTGTCGCGTCGCAATTCTGACTCCGCTTGCGGTATTGTTGTCTGGCTGCGACGCGGTGGTCCTTAGCCCCGCCGGCGACGTGGCCGCACGGCAGCGTGACCTGCTGCTGATCTCCACCGGGCTGATGCTTCTTATCATCATTCCTGTGCTCGCGCTGACCGTGTTGTTTGCCTGGCGCTATCGCGCGGCGAATACCGACGCGCGTTATGAGCCGGACTGGGATCACTCGACGCAGCTCGAACTGGCGATCTGGGGCGCGCCGCTGCTGATCATCATCTGCCTCGGTGCCATCACCTGGACCGGAACCCATCTGCTCGATCCCTACCGGCCGATCGAGCGGATCGTCTCCGGCCAGCCGGTCAAGCCCGGCACGGAGCCCCTGAAGGTCCAGGTCGTGGCGCTCGACTGGAAGTGGCTGTTCATCTATCCGCAGCTTGGCATTGCCACCGTCAACGAACTGGCCGCGCCGGTGGACCGGCCGATCAGCTTCGAGATCACCTCCGCGACAGTGATGAACTCGTTTTATATTCCGGCGCTGGCCGGGCAGATCTATGCCATGCCGGCGATGCAGACGAGGCTCAGCGCCGTGATCAATGCGCCGGGCGACTATGACGGCTTCTCCGCCAATTACAGCGGCGCGGGCTTTTCCGGGATGAAGTTCCGCTTCCACGGTCAGAGTGTCGCCGACTTCGATGCCTGGGTGGCCAAGGTCAGGAAAGCTGGCGGCGCGCTCGGTCGCGATGGCTACCTCGCGCTCGAGAAGCCCAGCGAAAACGAGCCGGTGCGCTATTACGCCTCGGTGGACGCGGATCTCTACCACGCTGCGCTCAACATGTGCGTGCAACCCGGCAAGATGTGCATGGACGAGATGATGCACATCGACGCCAAAGGCGGTGGCGGCGTGACCAGCATCAACAACGTGCTGCCGCAGGCCGCCGACAAATATGCCCGCCGCGCTTCGCCGCTCACCGCGTCACCAACCTTTGTCGCTGCGCTCTGTACCGTCGCGGAGCCGATGGGCGTCGTAAGCGCCGACACTTCGTCGTCGCGAATCTTTCCGCGCGATCCGGCTGGCATCACCGGAGCGGGCTTGCCGAAGCCAGGTCTTTCAAATGCAAGCCTGCCGCGCCTGCGGCCGTTCAGCATTGCCGGCCTCGGTCAGCCCAGCTAATCGGCCAGCCCAGCCAATCACACCTTCGAAACGGTTTTGAATATGTCGACGCCTGAACTTGCGACTAGCCCGATATTCGGCCGCCTCACGCTGGAATCCTTCCCGCTGCATGAGCCGATTCTGCTGGTCACCTTCATCGGAGTGCTGCTGGGCGGCGTCGCGGTGGTCGGCGCGGTGACGTACTTCAAGCTGTGGGGCTATTTGTGGAAGGAATGGTTGACCAGCGTCGATCACAAGAAGATCGGCATCATGTACTGCATCCTCGGCCTGATCATGCTGCTGCGCGGATTCGCCGATGCGCTGATGATGCGCGCCCAGCAGGCCATGGCGTTCGGTGCCAATGACGGTTTCCTGCCGGCGCATCATTACGACCAGATCTTCACCGCGCACGGCGTGATCATGATCTTCTTCGTGGCGATGCCGTTCGTCACCGGCCTGATGAATTTCGTGGTGCCGCTGCAGATCGGCGCCCGCGACGTGTCGTTTCCGTTCCTTAACAATTTCAGCTTCTGGATGACCGTCGGCGGCGCCGTGCTGGTGATGATGTCGCTGTTCGTCGGCGAGTTCGCCCGCACCGGCTGGCTGGCCTATCCGCCGCTGTCGGGCATCGGCTACAGTCCGGACGTGGGCGTCGATTATTACATTTGGGCGCTGCAGGTGGCCGGCGTCGGGACCACGCTCTCCGGCATCAACTTGATTGCCACCATCGTCAAGATGCGCGCGCCCGGCATGTCCTGGATGAAGATGCCGATCTTCGTCTGGACCTCCTTGTGCACCAACATTCTGATCGTCGCGTCCTTCCCGGTGCTGACCGCGGTCCTGGCGATGCTGTCGCTGGACCGCTACGTCGGCACCAACTTCTTCACCAACGATCTCGGCGGCAACCCGATGATGTACGTGAACCTGATCTGGATCTGGGGCCATCCCGAGGTCTACATCCTGGTTCTCCCGGCGTTCGGCATCTTCTCGGAAGTCGTCTCGACCTTCGCCGGCAAGCGCCTGTTCGGCTACACCTCGATGGTCTACGCCACCGCCGTCATCACCATCCTGTCCTACCTCGTCTGGCTGCATCACTTCTTCACCATGGGGTCGGGCGCCAGCGTCAACTCGTTCTTCGGCATCACGACGATGGTGATCTCGATTCCGACCGGCGCGAAGATCTTCAACTGGCTGTTCACCATGTATCGCGGCCGCATCCGTTTCGAGCTGCCGATGATGTGGACCATCGCCTTCATGATCACCTTCGTGCTCGGTGGCATGACCGGCGTGCTGCTGGCAGTGCCGCCGGCCGACTTCGTGCTGCACAACAGCCTGTTCCTGATCGCCCATTTCCACAACGTGATCATCGGTGGCGTGCTGTTCGGCATCTTCGCCGGCGTCAACTACTGGTTCCCGAAGGCGTTCGGTTTCAAGCTCGATCCGTTCTGGGGCAAGATCTCGTTCTGGTTCTGGGTGGTCGGCTTCTATTTCGCCTTCATGCCGCTCTACGTGCTCGGCCTGATGGGCGTGACGCGCCGTCTGCGCCACTTCGACGATCCGTCGTACCAGATCTGGTTCATGATCGCCGCCTTCGGCGCCGTGCTGGTCGCGATCGGAATCGGCGCCATGCTGATGCAGTTCTTCGTCAGCATTCGCGACCGCGAGCGTCTGCGGGACGTCACCGGCGATCCCTGGAACGGCCGTACGCTGGAGTGGTCGACGTCATCGCCGCCGCCGGATTACAATTTCGCCTTCACCCCGGTGATCTATGACGGCGACACCTATGCCGACATGAAGAAGCGCGGCTATGTCCGTCCGGTCTCCGGCTTCAAGGCGATCCACATGCCGAGGAGCACCGGCACCGGCGTCGTTCTCGCAGGCCTCAGTGTCGTGTTCGGGGTCGGCATGATCTGGTACATCTGGTGGCTGGCGGCGCTGAGCTTCGTGGCGCTGCTCGCCGTCGCCATCCACCACACCTTCAACTATCACCGCGACTACCACATTCCTGTGGAAGAGGTGATCGCGACCGAAGATGCGCGCACGCAACTGCTCGCGGCCGGAGCCTGATCGATGTCCAGCGCCAACATCATTCCCGCGGCCGACACCGAGCTGCCGGCCTTCTATGTGGCCGACGAGCACGATCATCCCGAAGGCATGAGCACCATGCTCGGCTTCTGGATCTACATCATGAGCGATTGTCTCATTTTCGCGATCCTGTTCGCGACCTACGGCGTGCTCGGCGCCAACTATGCCGCAGGTCCTTCGCCGAAGGACCTGTTCGAGCTGCCGACGGTGGCCGTCAACACCGCCATGCTGCTGCTGTCGTCGATCACCTACGGCTTCGCCATGCTGTCGATGGAGGAAGGCAAGCAGCGCTCCATGCAGATCTGGCTGGCCCTGACCGGCCTGTTCGGCCTCGCGTTTCTGGGCATCGAGCTGCACGAATTCCACACGCTGATCCATGCCGGTGCCACGCCGCAGCGCAGCGGCTTCCTGTCGGCGTTCTTCACGCTGGTCGGCACCCACGGCCTGCACGTCACCTTCGGCCTGGTCTGGCTGGTGACGCTGATGACGCAGGTCGCCAGGCACGGCCTGATCGCGGCCAACAAGCGCCGCCTGATGTGCCTCAGCCTGTTCTGGCATTTCCTCGACGTGATCTGGATCGGCGTCTTCACCTTTGTCTACCTTCTGGGAATGCTGCGATGACCGCCCACGCCGAAACTGGCCACGACGCTGGCCACCATGCCGCCGATGCGCCGTCCCACGGCACGCGCAGGAGCTACCTGATCGGCTTCGGTCTTTCGGTGATTCTCACGGCGATTCCGTTCTGGCTGGTGATGTCCGGCGTGATCACCAGCAAGCAGGTCACCGCGTTTCTGGTGATAGGCTTCGCGCTGGTGCAGATCGTGGTCCACATGATCTACTTCCTGCACATGGACACCAAGTCGGAGGGCGGCTGGACCATCATGGCGCTGCTGTTCACGATCGTGATCATTGTGATCGCGCTCAGCGGCTCGCTGTGGGTCATGTTCCATCTGAATACCAACATGATGCCCATGTCGCCGGACATGATGAAGCAGATGCCGTGACCAAAGCGGGCGCAGGCGCGGCACGTTCGCCTCGCTCGCGCTTGCGGCTCTATCTGCTGTGCGCGTTGGCTGCGCTCATCTGGGCCGGCCTGGCTGCGCTCGGCGTCTGGCAGCTCGAGCGCCGGGTCTGGAAGCTGAATCTCATCAGCCAGATCGACCAACGGGTGGATGCCCCCTCGTTGACGCCCCGGGGCCGGCTGCCTGGCCCGCCATCTCGGCATCCACCGATGCCTACCGCCATGTCCGTGCCGCCGGCACCTGGCTCACCGGCCGCGACACCTTGGTGCAGGCGGTCACCGCGCTGGGCGGCGGCTATTGGCTGATGACCCCGCTGCGCACCGACGCCGGTTTTACCATCCTGATCAATCGCGGCTTTGTCTCGTCGGAGTATAAACCCGCAGCAACAGGCGCAGTGGGTCAACGCGTCGAGATCACCGGCCTGTTGCGCATCACCGAGCCCAAAGGTGGTTTTCTCAGGTCGAACGATCCCGCCGCCGATCGCTGGTACGCCCGTGACGTCGCCGCCATCGCCGCGGCGCGGGGCCTTACCGATGTCGCGCCATATTTCATCGATGCCGCTGCGACTCCGGGCGCGGCCGGGCCGGTGGGCGGCCTGACCGTGATCAGCCTTCCCAACAATCATCTGGTCTATGCCGTCACCTGGTTTGCGCTGGCGGCCATGGCCGCCGCGGCCGGCGTGCATCTGGTACGTAGCGAGCGGTAGTTGGTCCCGGCCGGGTCGGGCTGGAGATCGACGGTAAGATGGCCTAAGAGACCCCGATGGCCGTCTTGACGCCCGGCGGTTGTCGCTGCTCGGCGACGTTCCCGCTTAAGGATCAACCGTGACCGATTACGTTCGCAGAATTCTCGATACGCGGGTCTATGACGTGGCGCTGCGGACCCCGCTCGACCCGATGGTGCGGCTCGGTGCGCGGCTGGATTGCCCGGTGCTGCTCAAGCGCGAGGACCTGCAGCCGATCTTCTCGTTCAAGATCCGCGGCGCCTACAACAAGATCGCGCAACTCTCGCCGGCGCAGCGCGCCGCCGGCGTGATCTGCGCCTCGGCCGGCAACCACGCCCAGGGCGTGGCGCTGTCGGCGCAGCGGCTCGGCATCAAGGCGACCATCGTGATGCCGGTCACCACGCCGCCGATCAAGGTCGATGCCGTCCGCTACTGGGGCGGCAACGCCATCCTGTTCGGCGACACCTTCGACGAAGCCTCGGCCCATGCCCGGCACCTCGAGAAGGAGGGCGGCCTGACCTTCGTGCATCCCTATGACGATCCCGATGTGATCGCCGGGCAGGGCACCATCGGCATGGAGATCCTGCAGCAGCATCCCGATCCGATCGAGGCGGTGTTCGTGCCGATCGGCGGCGGCGGGCTGGCGGCCGGCGTGGCGTCCTTCATCAAGTTCCTGCGGCCGGAGACGAAGGTGATCGGCGTCGAGCCGGCCGATGCGGCCTCCATGCAGGCGGCGATCGCGGCCGGCGGGCGCGTGGTGCTGGACCGCGTCGGGCTGTTCGCCGACGGCGTCGCCGTGCGCCAGGCCGGTGTCGAGACCTTCCGCATCTGCCGCGACCTGCTGGACGACATCATCACCGCCGACACCGACGAGATGTGCGCCGCCATCAAGGACATCTTCGAGGACACGCGGGTGCTGTCCGAGCCTGCCGGCGCGCTGGCACTGGCCGGGCTGAAGAGCTACGTGGCCGCCCATCCGACGCGGACCGGCGCGCTGATCGCCATCAACAGCGGCGCCAACCTCAACTTCGACCGGTTGCGCCACGTCGCCGAGCGCGCCGAGATCGGCGAGGCGCGCGAGATCCTGCTCGGCGTCACCATTCCGGAACAGCCCGGCAGCTATCGCCGCTTCATCCAGACCATCGGCAACCACACCATCACCGAATTCAACTATCGCTATGCCGATGCCGCGGAGGCCAATGTCTTTGTTGGCCTCAAGCTGAACAACGTCTCCGACAAGAAGGCCGCGCTGATCGCCGAGTTGCGCGCGCTCGGCTACAAGGTGCTCGACGTCAGCGCCGATGAAACCGCCAAGCTGCATATCCGCTATATGGTCGGCGGCCGCGCCCCGCCGGCGTTGCGCGACGAGGTGATCCTGCGCTTCGAATTCCCGGAACGGCCGGGGGCGCTGCTGAAGTTTCTCGACCAGATGGGACCGGACTGGAACATCACTTTGTTCCACTACCGTAACCACGGCGCCGATTACGGCCGCGTGCTGGTCGGCATCGAGGTGCCCGCCGCCGACCGACCGCGGCTGACCGAGCGTCTGGCTCTGCTCGGCTACCCCTATGAGGACGAGACCAGCAATCCGGTGTATCGGATGTTCCTGAACGGGTAGGCGATTAGCTGGCGACGTAGCGGGTAGGGCGGGTTAGGCGAAGCTGTAACCCGCCGCCGAGATTGTGCCCAGTGACTAAGAGGCATCTGTTCGCTAAACCGAGCGATGCGCCCGGGTTGGATCTGCTGGCGGATTACGCCTTCGGCTAATCCGCCCTACGTGGCCTGCCCATTTTTCGCTTTGTTGCGATGCTTAACCAAATGCCAACACAGTCCGGCCAAAGTCAGATGGCAGGTGGATGCCTGCCGTCCGCCGCCCCTTACCGGTCCCGATCGCTCCATGCGTTTGCCGCTGCTCCCGTTTCTGATGCTTGCGCTGCTCGCCACCCCGGCGAAGGCGGATCTGCGCATCACCCGCGACCACGGCGGCTACGTCACCGAATACAAGGCCAAGTACGAGCGCATCCGCGACCGCAAGGAACGGGTGATCATCGACGGCATCTGCAATTCCGCCTGCACCATGGTATTCGGCATCGTGCCGATGAACAAGATCTGCGTCACGCCGCGTGCCAGCCTGGGCTTCCACCAGGCTTATTACGACAAGGCCTTCACCTTCGGCATCAAGGTCACCAGCTACGAGGGCACCTCGGACCTGATGTCCTACTACCCGCAGCCGGTGAAGGAATGGATCAACCGCAACGGCGGCTTGACCCCGGAGATGAAGAAGATCAAGAACGGCATGGAGCTGTGGAAGATCGTCGATCCCTGTCCGGAAGATTTTTGAGGTGCCGCAGCAACGCCCTCGGCTGTCATCGCCCGGCTTGACCGGGCGATCCAGTAGTCCGAAGCACCTGCGATCATCGCGGACGCCAGCGAATACTGGGCCGCCCGCTTTCGCGGAGGGCGACAGCTATCGCTCAGTCGCGCCTCAATTCAATTCAATCGTTCCCGTCATCACCGGCACGCAACTGCCTCCGATGAATGTCGCCGTCACCGCGCCGTCCTGCTTCGTCGCTTCGGCATGCAGCAGGCTCGGTCGCCCCATCTCGACGCCCTGGGCGATGCGCCTGGTGAGCGTCAGGTTTGGCTCCGGCTGCAGCTGCGCCAGCAGGCCGATCAGCGCGACATTGGCGGCACCGGTCGCCGGGTCTTCGGGGATGTTGTGCTGCGGCGCGAACATCCGCGTCTGGATGTCGAGCGCGGGCTCGTCGACCTGAGTGTACAGATGGACGCTGGTCACCGGATGTTTCGCCACCTCGCGGCGGAATACGTCGGCATGGGCGATGGCGGCCTGCAGCACGGCGCGGCTCTTCAGCTCGGCGAGGATGAAGGCCGCGCCGCAAGAGGCGATCAGCGGCCGGTGGCTTCTGGTTTCGATGTCGTCGACGGCGATCCCGCAGGCCGCCGCGATCAGCTCGGCGGGAATTTCGGCGCCGATGCTCAGCCGCTGCGGCGCAGCGAGTCTTGCGCCGGTCACTGCGGTGCCATCGCGCAGGATCTCGACCGGGACCAGCCCGGCCTGTTCCTCGAACATCGCGCGCCCGCCGGCAACCGGCCGGCCGTAACTCGTGCCGGCCCGCGCCAGCACATAGGCGGTGCCGACATTGGGATGGCCGGCGAATGGCATCTCACCCTTCGGCGTGAAGATGCGCACCGCCGCCGTGTGCGCGGGGTCCTTCGGCGGCAGCACGAAGGTGGTCTCCGACAGGTTGAACTCGGCTGCGATGGCCTGCATCTGTGCCGTCGACAGGCCCTCGGCGTTCAGCACCACCGCGAGCGGATTGCCGCTGAATTGCTCGGCGGTGAACACGTCGACGGTCTCGAATTGCAGGCGCAAGGCAATCTCCGGTTAGAACATCACCACATCGCGGACCGGCCAGTCTCCGAACGTTCATGGGAATTCCAACGTCGGCGATGTCTGGCGATGTGCGAGACGGTGAGGTACCCCGCATCATTCGCCATTGCCGCATAGCATACGATCGGGCACTCAGCATCCATGAAACATCATCCTGCAGATGTCGCGGCGCGCGCCGCACCGGTGGTCTTCGTGTTGCTGTGGTGCACCGGATTCATCGGCACCAAGTACGCGCTGGTGGGGGCGGAACCGTTCACCTACCTGACGGTGCGCATGGTCATCGCGGTCGCGATCATGGCCGTGGTGGCGACCCTGACGCGCCCGGTCTGGCCGGACCGCGCCGGCATCGCCCACAGCATCGTCGCCGGCCTGCTGGTGCAGGGAGTATATCTGTCCGCCACTGCCTTGACGGTGGCGCATTCGGTGCCGGTGGGTCTGTCGGCGCTGATCCCCGGACTGCAGCCGATCCTGACGTCGACGCTGGCCAATCGCTGGCTCGGCGAACGCGTCACGCCGCTGCAGTGGGGCGGGCTGCTGCTCGGGCTCGCTGGCGTAGCGCTGATCCTGTACGGCAGGCCAATCTCCGGCGATGCCGGCTGGGGCTGGCTGGCTTCGGCCGCCGCGTTGGTCGCCATCACCCTCGGCACGCTCTATCAGAAGCGCTTCTGCGGCCACATCGACTGGCGTAGCGGCAGCCTGATCCAGCAGATCGCCGGGCTGCTGATGCTGGCGGCGGGCGCGTGGCTGTTCGAGAGTCGCACGATCGACTGGAGTTTGCAGTTCGTGCTGGCGGTGAGCTGGCTGGCGATCGTGCTGTCGATCGGCACCGTCGGCCTGCTGTACTGGCTGTTGCGTCGCCATGCCTCGAGCCGGGTCGCCAGCCTGTTCTATCTGGTGCCGGCAGTGACCGCGTTGATGGCCTACATCCTGTTCGGCGAGACCCTCGATGTCATCGCCATCATCGGCATGGTCGCTTGCGGCGCTGCTGTGCTGGTCGTCAACCGCGCGGGGGCGTGAGCGAGCTTCCTTTGGCCCGGATCGGGCCGTCGATGTTCATCGCGCCTCTCTCCACCGGCGGAGAGGTGAAGAAGCACCGGCCAAGAAAAAGCCTCCGGGCTTGGACCCGGAGGCTTTCACTTCACAGCGAGGCTGTGATGCTTACTTCTTGGACTTCTTGGCAGCCTTCTTGGCCTTCTTCGGAGCGGCCTTCTTGGCCTTCTTCGGAGCAGCCTTCTTCACGGTCTTCTTCGCGGCCTTCTTGGCGACCTTCTTGGTGGTCTTGGCTGCCTTGGAGGCCTTCTTGGCGGTCTTCTTCACTGATTTTGCCACTGTCTTTTTCGCTTTCTTGGTTGTCTTGGCCGAAGATTTCTTGGCCGAAGGTTTCTTGGTCGACTTCTTTGCGGCTTTCTTTGCCGCGGGCTTCTTCGCCGTTTTCTTGGTGGTGGCCTTGCGGACCTTCTTCACCAAGGAAGTGGCGGCTTCTTTGTCGCATCGGCAGCGCTACTGAGAGCGTCTGTCATCTGCTCCAAAATCGGAGTGTCGTCTTTCATCTTATCCCCCAAAGGTTATCGATTCTCTGACGGTAGTCCGATTCGGTTCTCAGATGAAGTGTGAGCGACGTGTAGTCAACTGTTTCGTGTCGCCGCATAGGCCTTCAACGCGCGCTCGCGACCCGCTTTGTGATCGATGATCGGCGTCGGATAGCTCTTGCCGAGCGTGACGCCGGCGACGCCAAGCTCTAGCGGGCTAGCGTTCCACGGCTCATGGATGGTCTTCGAGGGCATCGCCTTCAACTCCGGCACCCAGCGTCGAACGTAGAGTCCGTCGGGATCGAATTTTTTCCCTGCAGGATCGGATTGAACACCCGGAAGTAGGGCGCGGCATCGGCACCGCAGCCTGCGACCCATTGCCAGTTGGCAGGATTGCTGCCGGCATCGGCGTCGACCAGCGTATCCCAGAACCACTTTTCGCCTTCGCGCCAGTCGATCAGCAGGTGCTTGACGAGGAACGAAGCGACAACCATGCGGACGCGATTGTGCATCACGCCGGTGTGCCAGAGCTCGCGCATGCCGGCATCGACGATCGGATAGCCTGTCTGGCCGCGTTGCCAGGCGCGCAGCGCCTTGCGGTCGGCCTTCCACGGAAAGTCGTCGAACGCGGGCTGCAGATTGCGCTCGGCGAGGTCGGGAACGTCGAACAAGAGATGACGGCAGAACTCGCGCCAGCCGACCTCGCTGAGGAATTTGTCGATGTCGGTGGCGACCTTTGGATGTTCCGCGGCAGCGAAGCGCGCGGCGTACCACACCTGCCGTGGGCTGATCTCGCCGAACCGCAGATGCGGCGACAGCCGCGAGGTGCCGTCGTGATCCGGCCGGTCGCGTTCGCTCGCATAGCCGCCGATGCCGCTGTTGAGAAAGTTGCACAGCTGTTTGTGCGCTGCGGCTTCGCCAGGCGTCCACGTCGCGCGCAAGCCTGCGGCCCAGTCCGGCCGCGATGGTTCGAGCTGCCAGTCAGCGAGGGAATCGCCCGCAACTCTCGGGGCGGACTTCAGCGCCTTCGGTGCGAGCAGGGGCTTCGCTGGATCGCCCATCGCCACCACCCGCCGCCAGAACGGCGTGAACACGCGCAGGCCGCGGCCCTCCTTGGTGCGCACGCTGGCGGGCCTGGCGAGCAGGTCGCCATCAAAACTCTGCGCGCCGACATTGAGGTCGGCGAGGGCCGCGATCACCTCGTCGGCGACGGCGAGATGCGGAACCTGCGCGATCTCGTTCCAGAACACTTGGGCCGCATCGACCTCGCGCGCCACGGCAGCGATCACGTCGGCGGCGCGGCCGCGGCGCAGTACCAGCGTGCCACCGATCGCCTCGAGGCTCGTCAGCAGCGCGCGCAGCGACTGCGCCAGCCACCAGCGCACCGCGCCGCCTGGCGGCCGGATGCCGGCGCTGTGCTCGTCGAGCACATAAAGACAGATCACCGGCGCGCCGGTCTTCGACGCGGCGTGCAAGGCGGGGTGATCGGAGAGGCGGAGATCGTCGTGAAACCAGACGATGCAAGGAGATGTGTCGGTCATCGGACATTTTTAACACAGACGACGCGCAATGTTTCCAGTCCGTCCCCAGCGATCTTTTGCAACTTTGTGCGCCCTGGCGCGTATCATGAGATTGCGCAACAGATCTTTTCCGGAGGCCGACGTGAAGCGCTACGCATTTCTCTATCTGGCGACGTTCGTCGTCCTGATCCCCATCGACTTCCTGTTTCTCGGCACCGTGGCCAAGAGTTTCTTCCAGTCGCAGGTCGGCGACATGCTCGGCGAGGTTCGCCTCGCGCCCGCGATCCTGTTCTATCTGCTCTATATCGTCGGCATCCTGGTCTTCGTCAGCGGCTCGCCCGACGCCACCTGGCAATCGACGCTGCTCTATGGCGCGCTGTTCGGCTTCTTCTGCTACGCCACCTTCGAGCTGACGTCGCTCTCGCTGCTCAAGCACTGGACCTGGCCGGTGGTACTGGTGGACGTGACGTGGGGCAGCTTCGTCACCGCGCTGTCGGCGAGCCTCGGCCTGCTGATCACCAACTGGCTGGTGCCGAAGCTGTAAGGTAGGGAGCCGGCGGGCCATTGTCCGCCGGCGCGCCGCCGGCTAGAGCGGAATTGGCTTTTACTGAATCGTGTTCCGGACGCGACGCACTGCGCCCCGCTTGGAGCGCGGTGCGTCGCAGAGCCGGGACCGTACCAGAAGCCGGAGTTCGCAACGGTCCCGGCTCTGCGATGCAGCACTTCGTGCCGCATCGCGTCCGGGACAAGGTTTCTTCCATGGCGATCAGGTCCTAGAGGCCTTGTCCGCCCGACACCTCGATCCGCTGCGCATTGACCCAGCGGTTGTCCGGCGACAACAGGCTGGCGATCATCGGCCCGATGTCATCGGGCAGCCCGACGCGGCCGAGCGCGGTCATGCCGGCGAACAGCCTGTTGATATCCGGATTGTCGCGCACCCCGCCGCCGCCGAAGTCGGTCTCGATTGCGCCCGGTGCCACCGTATTGACGGCAATGCCGCGGGGCCCCAGTTCCTTGGCCATGTAACGGGTGAGAACTTCGACAGCGCCCTTCACTGCAGCGTAGGCCGCATAGCCGGAGAACGACATTCGCGTCAGGCCGGACGACAGGTTGACGATGCGACCGCCGTCCGCGATCAGCGGCAGCAGTGCCTGGGTCAGGAAGTAGACGCCCTTGAAATGCACGTCGACCAGCCGATCGAACTGCGCCGCGGTGGTCTGCTCGATCAACGCATGGTCGCCGTGGCCGGCATTGTTGACGAGATGATCGAACGTGTCGCGCTGCCAGTGGGTGCGCAACGCGGCGCGCAGGCGGGCGGCGAAATCGGCGAAGCCGGCGATGTTGCCGGTGTCGAGCGGGAAGGCGATTGCGGTGCGGCCCATCGCGGTGATCTCGGCGACCACCGCCTGCGCATCTTCCGCCCGGCTCTGATAGGTGACGATGACATCGCCGCCGCGGCGGGCAATGCAGAGGGCGGTATTGCGGCCGAGTCCGCGGCTGGCGCCGGTGACGATGGTGATGCTGGTCATGCTTCAACTCCTGTTGCGATGACCGGCTGGATACTGGTCGGGCCTCCGGACGTCGTTGCCGAAACCTCGGCAATGCTTGCCTATTCCTCCAGGACAGGTGCGCGACATCAGGCGATCGGTTAGGATCGCGCCATGACCGAAACCTTGCTCATTGTCGCCAGCCGCTATGCAGAGGCCTTTGCCGATCCGGCCGGGTTTGCCCGGAGCCCCATTGGTGGCCTGATGATCGTCCGTTCGACCGCACCAAGCGGCCTGGTCCACGCGATCTCGAAGCCGATGGTCTGCCTCGTCCTGCAGGGCAGCAAGCAGGTGGCGATGGGGTCCGATCTCTTTGCGTTCGGCGCCGGCGACTCGCTGCTGATCACCGCGGACGTGCCGATTGTCAGCCAGATCACCCGCGCCAGTGACGCCGCGCCCTATCTTTCCCTGGTTGTCGAACTGGATCTGGCGGTGATCGCCGAACTGACGTTGCAGATGGCGGCGTTGACCGTGGCGGAAGGTGCGGCGGTGCGGGTCGAACCGACAGACGGCGAGGTTGCCGACGCGGCGCTGCGGCTGATGCATTTGCTGGAGTGGCCGGCGGCGGTGCCTGTGCTGGGCCCGCAGATGCTGCGCGAGATGCACTACTGGCTGCTGGCCGGCCGGCACGGCCCCGCCATTCGCCGGCTCGGTTGGCAGGACAGCCACGCCCAGCGGATCGCGGGGGCCGTCGCCGTGCTGCGCACCGAGTTCGCGCGGCCGCTGCCGGTCGAGCGTCTGGCGGCGATAGCCGGAATGAGTCCGTCGTCTTTCCACCAGCATTTTCGCAGCGTCACCTCGCTGTCGCCGCTGCAATTCCAGAAGCAGTTGCGTCTTATCGAGGCGCGGCGGTTGATGGCTGCGGAGGGATTGTCGGCGAGCAGCGCGGCGTTCGCGGTCGGCTATGAGAGCGTGCCGCAATTCACCCGCGAGTACGGCCGGATGTTCGGACTGCCGCCGGCCCGGGACACGGAAGCGGCGAGGGCGGCAACGGCGGCCTGAACTGTGTGGCTGATATCTCTTCCGGAAAATCAAAGGGCGCCCCGCATCGCGGGGCGCCCTTGGTCGTTCAGTGCTGGCGACCTACTTCGGCTGCGGCACGATGCGGAGATACGGCTTCGGTTCTTTCCATCCGTCCGGATAGATCGTCTTGGCCTCGTCGTTGGTCACCGAGCCGGCGATGATGACGTCCTCGCCCTGCTGCCAGTCGGCCGGCGTCGCGACGCGGTGCTTGGCGGTCATCTGCAAGGAGTCGATGACCCGCAGGATTTCCTGGAAGTTGCGGCCGGTGGTCATCGGATAGACCAGCACCAACTTGATCTTCTTGTCCGGCCCGATGATGAACACGTTGCGGACGGTCTGGTTGTCAGCAGCGGTGCGGACGTTGGCGTCGCCGGAGACGGCCGCCGGGAGCATGCCGTAGAGTTTCGAAACGTTGTAGTCGGTGTCGCCGATCATCGGGAAGGTCGGCTCGTAGCCCTGGGTTTCCTTGATGTCATCGACCCAAAGCGTGTGCTTGGTGACCGGATCGACGCTGAGTCCGATCAGCTTGACCCCGCGCTTGTCGAACTCCGGCTGCAGTTTCGCCAGCGCGCCCAGCTCGGTGGTGCAGACCGGGGTAAAGTCCTTGGGGTGCGAGAACAGCATCGCCCAGCTGTTGCCGATCCAGTCATGGAAATGGATGCGCCCGGCGGTGGTCTCGGCCTCGAAATCCGGTGCCACGGCGCCAATCTGGAGTGTCATGTCTCGCCCTCATCTCGTTCTAGTTACGGCTTAAAATCGCAACGGGACTATACGGGGCAGGGACGGCAAAGGGAACCGGCCGGCAAAAAGGACAAGATCCTTCTCCATGCGCGCTCCGGACCGCAATCTTTCGTTTACCGCTCCCCGCGGTGGCGGAAAAATCACGGCCTGCGGCAAATCGGCGGCGCCGCGATATTGCCGCTTGGGCGGCCCAATCCCGCCTGACCGGGTTGCGACATCCCTGAACCAAGCACCCCGCCGCAGCGACAGATAACCGTGTGTTTACGACGGGGCGACTACGGGACCGATTATTAACCGAGCGTTAAGACCCGCATGAAAATGCTGGGGTTCAGAATGAAAAGACCATGAGAGAAAATCAAATGTCCACCGCAGCCCCCGCCGAACAGATCGGCGCCATCGAGACCTCCGGCATCCTGGATCGCATCACGGCGGCGCAAGCCCTCGCGGTCGTGCGCGACGGCGTGATCACCGGCGAGGGACCGACCACCCGGGGCCGCATCCATTTTTCCCGCGCGCTGGACGCCGATGACGCCGCCTGGTGCGCGCGCATCCTGACGGCCGCGGGTGTCGCCAACCAGCCGGTCAGCCGCGACGAGGCCGAGGCGCTGTTCGAGATCAACGACGCCGCCGCCGATCGCAGCGACGAAGGCCGCTTCGACGACCTGTTTGCCAAGGCCGTGGTGCATCACGCCGCCGCCGCATCCGGACTGCCGGTGCCGCCGCGTGCCGTGGCGCTGTCGCCCGACACCGCGATCGACAGCTGGGCGCCGACCCGCGCCGTCGGCGTCAACATCGAAGTGCTGGAATGGATCGCCAGCCAGATGCGCGGCAAGCGTCGCAGCAACCGCACGCTGATGACCCTGGTCGCCACCATCGTCGGCGCCGCCACCATGCCGCTGGCTTTGCCGAACGTGTTCGACCTCGGCGTTTAAGCCGGACGCACGAGATCTAAATTTGAAGAACGGCGGGGGCTTGTCCCGCCGTTTTTTGTTGCCATGTTCCCGATCCGGGAACATGCTTTTGTATGCGCATTATCTCGTGGCGCGTGCTCGCTGCCTATGCAGAGAAACATCCAGAGACAATAATTGCGCTTATGCGCTGGCGAGCGCAGGTCAGGGCAAGCGATTGGGGCTCGATGGATGACGTCCGCCGCGCTGCTCCGAGTGCGAAGGTTCTCGACGGGAGGCGTGTGAGATTTGAAGTCGCAGGCGGAAATTTTCGGATGATCGTGGCATTTGATTTCGCCAGACGCATTGCGTTCATCAAGTTCATTGGCACGCACGCCGAATATGATCGCATCGACGCTTTGACCGTCTCGCAGTTCTGAAAAGGGTAGCATCATGGACATTCACCCCATTCGAAACGACGACGATCATCTTGCCGCGCTGCGCGAAATTGAACGGCTTTGGGGGCCGCGGTCGGCACCGAAGACGGCGACAAGCTCGACATTCTTGCAACGCTTGTCGAGAAGTACGAGGACACGCGCTGGCCGAATGCCGATGCGTCTGATCCGATCGATGTGCTGAACTATGCCATCGACGAGCTCGGCCATTCCCAGGCCGAGCTCGCGGAATTGCTGGGCTCGCGGTCGCGTGCGTCCGAGCTACTGAACCGACGCCGGGCGCTGACCGTGGAGATGATCCACACGATCAGCGAAGCGTGGAAGATCCCCGCTTCGCTGCTGGTGAAGCCGATCCGGTCCGCAGCTTAAGCAGGGCTTACTTCCCCGCCGTCTTCGGCTTGTCGGCATCGAGCCCGACGGTGCGGCCGGGGAAGCCGGCGACGTCGAAGTAGCGCTGCTCGCCGACGCGCTGCAACAGCAGGACGGTGCGCAGGCCCTGGGCGTCGGGCTTCGAGCGGACGGTGTCCGAAACCGCCTTCGGCGTTTTGCCGTTGGGCATGGCTTCGGTCATGACGCGGCCGATCAGGTGACCGTTGGCCTTGCGGCTGAGGCCGAGCAGCTTGGCCGCGGTGATGCCGACGTCAGCGTTGCTGACCGGCAGCGCGTCGACATATCCGGTTTTGAAATCCGGGCCGATGGCTGCCATGAAGTTCATGGTGTCGCCGCGGCCAAAACTGCCATGCATGCCCTGGCCCTGGCGCAACACGGTGTCGGCGACCTCCACCGAGCAATTGGTGGGGACGTCGCAGCCGGTGGCGTAGGAGCGGAAGCTGACGGCGATGGCCGGATGCGGCGTGACCGCCTTGCCGGACAGGTTGATCGCCGACATCGGCAGCGCGCCGGGGAACGAGCCCAGCGAGTCGTCGACGAAGATGCCGCTGACATAGTCCTGCGCCAGCAGTGCCTTCACGGTACGTGCCGCAAGCGCCTTATCCTTGGTCGGCAGGTAGATCAGGTTGGAGCCGCCATTGGTGGCGACGATCAGCTCCGGTTTTGCGGGATCCTTGCCGAGGTAGGCATTGCCGGCCTTCGGATAGTCATTGTCGGCGACGGCAGCGAACTTGCTGTTGGGATCGAACAGCGGCAGGTCGAGCGCCCTTCCCAGGTCGATGGCGAAGAAGCCGAGCGGCAGGAAGCCGGCCGGGGTGTCGGGGTAGGTGCCCTTGATGGTCGTCGAGGTCTTGCTCTCCTTGGAGATCGTCGAGAAGCCATGGTCGGCGGACACGATGATGTTGGTCGAGGCGGCGAGGCCGAGATCGTCGAGCGCCTTGCGCAACTGCGCGAGGTTGTTGTCGGTGTTCTTGATGGCGGCCATCGAGGTCGGGCCGTTGATACCGGGCGTCACGGTGTTGAGGCTGTCGCCGGTGTTGTGCTGGCTGCCGTCGGGATCGCGCGCCCAGAACACCAGCACGAACGGCTTGTTGCGCGCCTTGAACATCGGCAGCACCACCTTGGTGGCGACGTCGGCGAGGTAGCCCTGCTGCGCGATGTTGGCGACCACGGTGCCGGGAGTCTTGGCATCGCCGGCCTTGCCGTTGTCGCCGCGCGACGGCGTCGCCAGCGGCAGGTTGGCGGCGGTCAGCGCCGCCTTGATCTCGTCGGAGAGGGGAATGCCGATCAGCTTGCCGTCCTTGTCGACAGCGCCGGTCTGGTCGTCGAGGATGATGCTCTTGGTGCCGGTGCGTTCTGTGTGGTCAAACACCAGGGTCGGGCCGACCTTGCCGATGGCCGCGGTGCTGAAGCCGGCACTGCGCGCGGCCTTCAGCAGGGACTCTTCGTTGAGGTAGTCGCCATTGAACTGCTCGTCGAGGTCGCCGAGCACCTGGTCATGCTCGATGAACGGGATCGTGCTGCCGTTCTGCACCGGGGTGGGGTGGCCAGTATAGATCGAGTTGCTGAAGGTGCCGGTGTCGCCGAGGTAATGTCCTGTGGCCATGCCCGACGCATTGGCCATGGTGAAGGTCGGAAACAGTGAATGGGAGTTCTTGAAGTTGACGCCCTTGTCGCGCAGCGCGGCCATGGCCGGCGCGGTTTCGGGGGTCACCTTGAGGGCCCGCAGGCCGTCCGGAACGAACAAAATCAGGTTGCGGGGAGGGCTATTTTGGGCGAAAGCCGTGTTGGCTGAAAGAACGGTTAGCCCAACGGACAAGATTGCGATGGCGCAGCGCATGGAAATCCCCATTTCGAACCGGTTCCGGCCGTTTCGGCCGCTGCCATTCTGTAGTTTTTCTGTGCGACAGAATTGTTACAGCCGCGTCCACATGCCACATTGCGCCGCCGGCCCGCTTGGCCGGAGCCCGCCCCAAGGTTGCAAGTAAACAGCTCATGTTCAAACGAATTTTGATCGCCAACCGAGGCGAGATCGCCTGCCGCATCATCAAGTCCGCCCGCCGCATGGGCATCCAGACGGTGGCCGTCTATTCCGAAGCGGACCGCGACGCGCTGCATGTGGAGATGGCCGACGAGGCCGTCCTGATCGGGCCGCCGGCGGCGAGCGAGAGCTATCTGCTGATCGAGAAGATCATCGAGGCCTGCAAGAAGACCGGCGCCGAGGCGGTGCATCCCGGCTACGGCTTCCTCTCGGAGCGTGAATCCTTTCCGCGCGCGCTGGAAGCCGCAGGCATCGTCTTCATCGGTCCCAACCCCGGCGCCATCGCCGCGATGGGCGACAAGATCGAGATCCAAGAAGGCCGCGGCCAAGGCCAACGTCTCCACGGTGCCCGGCCATCTCGGCGTCATCACCGACGGCAAGCACGCGATCCGGATCGCCGACGAGATCGGCTATCCCGTGATGATCAAGGCCTCGGCCGGCGGCGGCGGCAAGGGCATGCGCATCGCCTATTCGACGTCGGAAGTCGAGGAAGGCTTCGGCCTCGCCACCGCCGAGGCAAAGTCCTCGTTCGGCGACGACCGCGTGTTCATCGAGAAGTTCATCGTCGACCCCCGCCATATCGAGATCCAGGTGCTTGGCGACAAGCACGGCAACGTCATCTATCTCGGCGAGCGCGAATGCTCGATCCAGCGCCGCAACCAGAAGGTCATCGAGGAGGCGCCGAGCCCGCTGCTCGACGAGGCCACCCGGCGCAAGATGGGCGAGCAGGCGGTGGCGCTGGCCAAGGCGGTGAATTACGATTCCGCCGGCACCGTGGAATTCGTCGCCGCGCAGGACAAGAGCTTCTACTTCCTCGAGATGAACACCCGGCTGCAGGTCGAGCATCCCGTCACCGAACTGATCACCGGCGTCGACCTGGTGGAGCAGATGATTCGCGTCGCCGCCGGCGAGAAGCTTCAGATGGCGCAGAAGGATGTCACGCTGACCGGCTGGGCGGTTGAATCCCGCGTCTATGCCGAAGATCCGTTCCGCAATTTCCTGCCCTCGATCGGCCGCCTGATCAAGTATCGTCCGCCCGCCGAGAGCAGCGTCGACGGCATCACCGTGCGCAACGACACCGGCGTGGAGGAGGGCGGCGAGATCTCGATCTATTACGACCCGATGATTGCCAAGCTGGTCACCCACGCGCCGTCGCGCGCCGCCGCGATCGAAGCGCAGTCCCATGCGCTCGATGCCTTCTACATCGAGGGCATCCGTCACAACATTCCGTTCCTGTCGGCCTTGATGAACCATCCGCGCTGGCGCGAGGGCAACCTCTCCACCGGCTTCATCGCCGAGGAATTCCCCAAGGGATTTGCCGCGCGACCGCCGGAAGGCGAAGTGGCGCGCCGCATCGCGGCGGTGGCCGCGGCCATCGACCATGTGATCGGTGAGCGCAAGCGACAGATCTCCGGCCAGCTCACCGGCCGTGCCGTGACCCGGGCCGGCCGGCGTGCGGTGTGGCTGGAGCGCGACGAGATCGCGCTCGACGTGACACGCGACGGCGACGGCGTGGCGGTGCGCTTCGTCGCGGCCGACGGCAGCGTCGGCAATCCGCACCGGCTGGTGTCGCCGTGGACGCCCGGCAATCCGGTCTGGGAAGGCACCGTCGACGGCCACGTGGTGGCCATGCAGGTGCGGCCGATTCCCAACGGCATCCGCCTCGCGCACCAGGGCTATGAGGTCGCCGTCAATGTCTTCACCGAGGCCGAGGCGGTCGCGGCGCGGCTGATGCCGGTCGGCGTCAAGGCCGATACCGGCAAGAAGCTGTTGTGCCCGATGCCCGGCCTTGTGGTGTCGATCGCGGTGACCGAGGGCCAGGACGTCAAGGCCGGCGAGACGCTGGCGGTGGTGGAGGCGATGAAGATGCAGAACGTGCTGCGCGCCGAACGCGACGGCATCGTCAAGAAGATCCACGCTGTCGCCGGCGCCACCTTGGCGGTCGACGCGCTGATCCTCGAATTCGCATGACCTTCCGCACTCGCCGCGCCGTTTTGCGGGAGATCCTGGCCGGCGACAAATGCCTGCGTCCGGCCTCGGTCTATGACGCGATCTCGCTGCGCATCGCCGAGGACATCGGCTTCGAGGTCGGCATGTTCGGCGGCTCGGCGGCGTCATTGGCGGTGCTCGGCGATCCCGACATCGCGCTGATCACGCTCACCGAGCTGGCCGAACAGATGCGCCGCATGGCGCGTGCGGCGACGCTGCCGGTGCTGGTCGATGCCGATCACGGCTACGGCAATGCGCTCAACGTCCGCCGCACCGTGCAGGAGCTGGAGATGGCCGGCGCCGCCGGCCTCACCATCGAGGATACGCTGCTGCCGCAGGCCTATGGCGTTTCGAAGCAGCAATTGATTTCGCATGACGAGGGCGTCGGCAAGATCAGGGCGGCGCTGCAGGCGCGCGGCGATTCGTCGTTGGTCATCGTCGGCCGCACCGGTGCGGCGTCGATCACCTCGGTGGATGACGCCATCGTGCGCGCACGCGCTTATCAGGCCGAGGGCGTCGATGCGCTGATGTTCACCGGCGTCAAGACGCGCGCCGAGCTCGAAGCGATCAGCGCCGCGACCACGCTGCCGATCGTGCTCGGCGGCCCGACCGAGGAGATGGCCGACTGGGACTTCCTGGCCGCGCAGCGTGTGCGCATCGCAGTGCAGGGCCATGCGCCGATCGCCGCGGCGACGCAGGCAATCTTCGCCACCCTGCAGGCGGTGCGCGACGGTGCTGCGCCCAAGGAGTTGCAGGGCCTCGCGTCATCGGATCTGATGGACTGGGTGACCCGCGCGGCCCTCGTCAAACAGCGCGCCGCCGATGTGCTTGGGCTGAAGAAATAGATGGTCGAGGCGATCCGTCAGGTCACCATCCGCGGCCGGGTCCAGGGCGTCGGCTATCGCGCCTGGCTGGAATTCACCGCCGAAGGCCTCGGCCTCGACGGCTGGGTGCGCAATCGCCGCGACGGCAGTGTCGAGGCGCTTCTCGCTGGCCCCGAACAGGTGGTCGCGGAGATGATCGCGCTGTGCCGCCAGGGCCCGTCCGCGGCGCGCGTCGACGGCGTGGTTGACGAGGAGGGCCATCCCGACGCCTTAAAGCTGCGCGCCACCGGCGAACGGTTTTCGGTGCTATCGACGATCTGATTTTGTTGATACACGCTCGGTGACAAAAATCCTATATCAGACTTATAGTCTCCTTGTCCTGCTCAACGAGGGGCGCTGTCATGAGGCGTCTTGAGAGTGGAGCCGGATGCGGTGTCCCGCGCGCGTGCCTCGCAAGCACGCCCCGGGAGGCTGGGGTCACCGTCCGGGCCCTACTACGGGGGCTCTGCCTTGAGTGGCTGGACGCGGATGGCGAAAGGCGGGCGAAATCCCGCCGGAGTGGCTCCCAAAGGGAGTTCACGTGCCAGCCCGGAAGCACGGTCCCCTCGCCATAAACCCCGCGGTGGCGCGCCTGCAGGCGCCGCGACCCGCTTCGCCGTTGCGACGGCGTGACGGATCGCGTCCCAACTACCACAACCGCGCCTGCCGGCGCGCCGCTCCCCTCATGTCTGGAGGGGAGGACTGCTCACACCTCGGACGCCATAGGCGCCGCGAGAACGAGAGCGCTTAGCTGTTTGACATTCGAATCGGAAATTCAGGCGGTCGTTTCCGCCATTCGCGCATCCGCTTCGCCAAACACCTCGGCAAAGGCCTGGCGCAGCGCGATGTCGACGTCGGTCATGCCAACGGGCAGGCCGAGGTCGACCAGGCTGGTGACGCCATAGCGGGGATCGACCACGCCGCACGGCACGATCGACTCAAAATGGCTGAGGTCGGGCTCCACATTGATGGCGATGCCATGGAACGAGACCCAGCGCCGCAGCCGGACGCCAATGGCGGCGATCTTGTCCTCGTGACCCGGTCCCTTGTCGGGCCGCGCGACCCAGACGCCGACACGGTCTTCACGCCGTTCGCCCCTGACGTTGAAGGCGGCGAGCGTGCGGATGATCATCTCTTCCAAGCCGGCCACATAGGCCCGCACGTCCGGCCGTCGCGCCTTGAGGTCGAGCATCACATAGGCAACCCGCTGGCCCGGTCCGTGATAGGTGACCTGGCCGCCGCGCCCGGTCTCGTACAGCGGGAAACGCGCGTCCAGCAGGTCGCCGGCCTTGCCCGAGGTGCCGGAGGTGTAGAGCGGGGGTGCTCGAGCAGCCAGACCAGTTCCGGCGCCTCGCCGGCGGCAATGGCCGCGGCGCGTGATTCCATCGCCGCCACGGATTCGGGATAGCCGACGGGGGCGTCGGACACCCGCCATTCCACGGCTGCGGCGCCCGTTGCCTGCGCAAACGGCGTCAAATCGAGGGTCTGGCGATCATTAACCATTGGCTAACCATAACGTGTTGATCTCTGGGCAATGCAATCTTGCATGAGTGAGTTCAGGTCCCCAGTGCCAACCCTCGATAATGTCACAGTCGATATCATGGTGGTCCTCGGAACCACCTCGATGCCCGTCCATCAGGTGATGCGGCTCAGCCGCGGCGCCATCATTGAGCTGGATGCCGGCGAGCAGGATGAGGTGCGGATCCTCGCCAACAACCTGCCGATCGCCAGCGGCGTGGTGCAGGTCAACCGCAACCGCATCGCGGTCGAAGTCAAGCAAATGTTGCCGCGGAGCGCAGACCACAGATAGGTGGTGCGGATCGCTCCGCAGCCCTTGTCCCCCCATCATTGATTTGTTACATCGGCGCCGGTTGATCCGGTCGGGCGAAAGTCCGGGGCCGGATTCTTTAGCGCTCGTGGCGGAATTGGTAGACGCGCTGCCTTGAGGTGGCAGTCCGTAACAGGGTGGGGGTTCGAGTCCCTCCGAGCGCACCACACCTCATACTTTGTTGAAATCACTCATCTTTCGGTTCAAGCCCGCGGTATGCGCGGCGGGCTCCGCAGTTGCTTTTTGCCCGGCGATGGCGTTGAGATTGCGCCGGCTGCGAGCCAATCCTGCCGCCACCGGTCGATTGTCCGGTCGGCGATGGTTCGCGGCGCGCGACAATCAAGAATCGCATCCGAAGAGGACCAAGATGAGCCAAGCCAGCATTCGCACCTATCGCGGCGTTTTTCCTGTCGCGCCGACGATTTTCAACGATCGCGGCGAGCTCGATCTCGATGGCCAGCGGCGCTGTATCGATTTCATGATCGACGCCGGCTCCAACGGCATCTGCATTCTCGCCAACTTCTCCGAACAGTTCGTCCTGACCGACGCCGAACGGGACCAGATCATGCATGCGGTGCTCGCGCATGTCGCCGGCCGGGTGCCGGTCATCGTCACGACCACGCATTTCAGCTCGTCGATCTGCGCCGTCCGCAGCAGGCAGGCCCAGCAGGCCGGCGCCGCCATGGTGATGGTCATGCCGCCCTATCACGGCGCCACCTTTCGCGTGTCCGAAAAGGCGATCTTCGATTTCTATCGCGTCGTCTCCGATGCCATCGACATCCCGATCATGATCCAGGACGCCCCGGTCGCGGGGACGCCGCTCTCGGTCCACTTTCTGGCACGCATGGCGAGGGACATCGGCAACGTCAGCTATTTCAAGATCGAGGTCCCGATGGCCGCCGCCAAGCTGCGTGATCTCATCGCGGCGGGTGGCGACAGCATTGTCGGCCCTTGGGACGGCGAAGAAGCCATCACCCTGATGGCCGATCTGGATGCCGGCGCGACCGGCGCCATGACCGGTGGCGGCTACCCCGACGGCATCCGGCAGATCGTGGATCCTTATTTCGCCGGGCAACGTGAAGAGGCGGCGGCGGCCTATGCACGCTGGCTGCCGCTGATCAATTACGAGAACCGGCAATGCGGTTTGCAGGCCTGCAAGATCCTGATGAAGGAGGGCGGCGTAATCGGGTCGGACATGGTTCGCCATCCGCTGCAGAACGTGCATCCGGCGACGCGCGCGGGTCTTCTGGAGATTGCCAAGCGCCTCGATCCGGTCGTGCTGCGCTGGGGAAAATAGAGCGTCAGGCAATGCAGCCCGCGATGCGGACCATCATCTAGATCGGTGATCATCCGCACCTGTTCCTGTCACCGATCCGATCAGAGGCGCGTGGTCCGTCGCGGCGCGGCGCGCTCCATCGCCGCCGCACCCTGCAGCCTCTGGGCAGGAATGACGGGCTTGAGGTGTTCGCCGTCCATCAACGCATCGAGCAATTGCGCGCCGGACGTATTCGCCTGCATGGTCGGATCCGCCTTGAACGTGGCTTTCAGGAAGCCCGACACCGCGCGAATGCGCGGCACGAATTGCAGGTCGGTGTGGACGTTGAGCCAGAGCTCGCGAGAGGTTGACAATTGTCGTGGCAGGACCGGCATGAGGTCACGGCGTCCCTCGACCGCGAAACTCGGCAGCAGCACCAGACCGATTCCGCCGGCAGCGGCGTTCATCTGGGCGATCATGCTGTTGGAGTGAAAGCTGACGTTCGGCGTCTTGATGATGTCGTCAAGCCAGCGCACCGAGTCGAGCTGGATCAGATCGTCGATATAGGTCACGAAGCTATGCCGTGCGAGATCGGCGGCGCTGTCGGGCATTCCCTCGCGGTCGAGATAATCCCGCGCACCGTAGAGGCCGAGCCGGAAGCTGCCGAGTTGCTTGGACACCATGCCTTGCCCTCTCGGCTGGAAGAAGCTGAGGAAGAGATCGGCTTCGCGGCGGTTGACCGACACGGTCTGCGGCGACGTCAGCAGTTCGACTGTCAGGTGGGGGTGCTGCCGGCGCAGCCGCGATAGCCGCGCCGCGAGATAGAGCGACGCAATGCCTTCCATGGTGGCCAGCCGGACCCGGCCTGCCATCTGCGTGCCGCCGCATTGCACGTCCTCGCGCATGGCGATGACCGCGCTCTCGATGCGCTCAGCGTGGCACAGCAGGCGGTCGCCGGCCTCGTTGACGCGCAGGCCTGACGGCAGCCGCTCGAACAGCGCGATCCCGAGGGTACTCTCGAGATGCGCGATCCGGCGGCTGATGGTGGATTGATCGACACGCAGCCGTCTGGCGGCACTGCCTAGGCTGCCGCCGCGCGCGGCGTGGAGAAAGACCTTGAGATCGTCCCAGTCGAGTCCGTTGAAATCCTGCATGGCCATCCAGCAGCAAGAGGTGTGCCAACGTCGCGGCATCGCCAGCATCGCGGCGCAGCGGTCAGGTTGCAAGCCGGGTTGCAGAATTTCCTATACCCGCCGGCGCGCCAAGCCACCTAGCCTGCCAGGAACAGGGGACAGATCGATGCTTCCAACCTTCAAGGCTGCTGCGGTGCACGCTGCGCCGGTATTTCTGGACAAGGCTGCGACCACGAAAAAGGCGCTGGCGCTCATCCGTGAGGCAGCCGGCAACGGTGCGGCGCTGGTGGCATTTCCGGAGACCTTCATTCCGGCCTTCCCGGTATGGGCCGCGCTGTGGGCGCCGATCGACAATCACGACCTGTTCGTGCGCATGGCCGACCAGTCGGTGCTGGTCGACGGGCCTGAGGTCAAGGCCATTCGCGACGAAGCGCGGGCGCGGGGCATCTTCGTCTCGATCGGCATCAGTGAGAAGTCGCCGGCCAGCGTCGGGGCGATCTGGAATTCGAATTTGCTGATCGGCGACGATGGGGCCATCCTCAATCATCACCGCAAGCTGGTGCCGACGTTCTACGAAAAGCTGATCTGGAGTCCGGGCGACGGCGCAGGCCTGCGCGTGGTCGACACCAGGATTGGCAGGATCGGGCAACTGATCTGCGGTGAGAACACCAATCCCCTCGCGCGCTACGCGCTGATGGCGCAGGGCGAGCAGTTTCACATTTCGAGCTGGCCGCCGGTGTGGCCGACGCGGCGGCCCTCCGATGGCGTGAATTACCACATCGCCGCCGCGACCCGCATTCGCGCCAGCGCGCATTGCTTCGAAGCCAAGGTGTTCGGCCTAGTCACTGCCGGCGTGCTCGACAAGGCGGCGCGCGACATGCTGGTGGCACGCGATCCATCGGCCGCCGCCGTGCTCGACGGCACGCCGCGCGCGGCGTCGTTCTTCCTCGACCCCACCGGCGAGCAGATCGGCGAGTCGCTGTGCGAGGACGAGGGCATTCTCTACGCTGATATCGATCTCAACAAATGCGTCGAGCCCAAGCAGTTTCACGATGTGGTCGGTTACTACAACCGCTTCGACGTTTTCGATCTGCGGGTCAACCGCCGTCGTCTTCACCCGGTGACGTTTACCAACGAGGCGGATGCAACCGCGATCGCGGATCCCGTCGAACCGCTCGCACTGGAAGGATAGGCAGGCATTTTGCCGCACGCGCGGCGCATGGGTGGTCGGCACCGGCCATGACGGCGCGAAGGGCACGATGCTTGCTAGGTGAAAGGCTACAGGGTGAACGGAAACTGCCGCTCATCGCCGCCACGCGCCGCCCGGCGCGGGCCCAGTCGAAATCGCAGCTCACCGGCCATCCGGCGGTGATCGAAAACAGGGGATGCGTGATGCAGTTTGACCGTCGGAAGTTCTTGCTTGGAAGCGTCGGTGGCGCAGCAGGTCTGGCATTGCCGGGATTCGGCGCTATGGCGCAGGCGCCGGCCAGCATCGGCACATTTCCGGACGGCGTCACCGCGGACTCGGTGTTCGTCGGGTTGACCATTCCCCTGACCGGCGTGTTCTCCGGCGATGGCGGCGATCTCAAGCTCGGCTACGAACTGGCCATCGCGCAGATCAATGCCGGCAGCGACGCCGCAAAGGCCTGGAGCCTGAAAGGCAAGGGTGTGCTCGGTCGCCAGATCCGCTACAAGGTGTCGGACACCGAAGGCAAGCCGAACCTCGACGTGCAGAGCTCGACGCAGTTCATCCAGCGCGACAAGGCCATTATGGTGTCGGGCTCGGTGTCGTCAGCCAGCGCCATCGCGCTTGAAGAACTCGCCTCCCGCGAAAAGGTGCTGTACATGGTCGGCATCGCCGGCTCCAACGATATCACCGGCAAGAACTGCCAGCGCTATGGCTTCCGCTCGCAGCAGAACGCCTACATGGCCGCCAAGGCGCTCGCGCCCGTCGTCGCCAAGGCGCTCGGCAAGAACCTCAAGGCCGCTTTCCTCGTGCCGGACTACACCTACGGGCACACGGTCTACGACAGCTTCGCCAAGTTCTCGACCGAACAGGGCTGGAAGCAGGTCGCCAAGGAAGTCGTGCCGCTCGGCACCACCGATTACAGCTCGGCCCTGCTGAACATCGCCAACAGCGGCGCCGACGTGTTCGTCAACATCGCCTTCGGCGGCGATGCGGTGGCCTCCACCAAGCAGGCCGAGCAGTTCGGCGTGCTGAAGCGCATGAAGCTGGTGGTGCCCAACCTGTCGTCGTTCCAGGACAAGGAGCTCGGCGCCGAACTGATGCAGGGCGTCTACGGCAGCTGCGATTTCTGGTGGGGCCTGCAGGACAAATACCCGCTGGCCAAGACGTTCGTGGAAAGCTTCGTCGCCCAGAACAAGTACTATCCGCGCTGGGGCGCGCATATCGGCTACATGCAGACTTACTTGTGGGCGATGTCGGTTGAGCGCGCCAACACCTTCCATCCGGTCGAGGTGATCAAGACGATGGAAGCCTCCAAGGCGACGCCCTACGACACCACCATCGGAAAGGTCTACTTCCGCGCCGAGGATCACCAGATGGTGCGGCCGATCCCGATCCTGCGTGGCAAGGCGCCGGCGGCGATGAAGCATCCGGAAGATTTCTACGATATCGTCGATGTGGTCGATGGCGAAAGCGTGATGAACACGCCGGACTTCTTTGGCTGCAAGCTCGGCCCCTATACCTGAAGGAAATGCAATGCCGAGTTGGCCCGTCCTCATCTCCCAGGCGTTCAACGGTCTGGCCCTCGGCACGTTGCTGGCGCTGGTCAGCAGCGGTCTGACGATCATCCTCGGCACGCTCGGCGTGCTCAATTTCGCCCACGGCGCATTGTTCGCCGTGGGCGCCTATACGGTGTTCGTGGCCCTGCAATACACGTCGTCATTCGTGCTGGCGCTGGCGATCGGCTGCGTGTTCATGCTGGTGGTCGGCTTCCTGCTCGAGCGCATCATTATCCGTCTGTTTTACGACCGTCCGCATGAGGACCAGATTCTCGTCACCTACGGAATCGGCATCGTGCTGGTGGAGTGCATCCGCGCCGGCTTCGGTGGCAACGCCCAGCGCGTACCGGTGCCGTCATGGGGGCAGGGCGCGACCCAGCTCGGTTTCCTGATCTATCCGACCTATCGCCTGCAGCTGATCGCCATCATCGCCGGACTGCTGCTCAGTCTCTATCTCGTTCTGTACCGCACCTCGATGGGCCTGGTGGTGCGCGCGGGCATCGAGAATCCCGGCATGGTCGGTATTCTCGGCATCAATGTGCGCCGCGCCTTCCTGCTGGTGTTCGCCATCGGCGTCGTCGCCGTCGGGCTCGCCGGCATGCTCTATGCGCCGGTGGTCTCGGTGACGCCCGATATGGGCGCCAATTTCATGGCCCAGTCCTTTGTGGTGATCGTGCTCGGCGGCCTTGGCTCGTTCCCGGGCGCGGTGGTCGGCGGGCTCATCGCCGGTGAGATCATCAGCCTGACCAGCGCCTTCAACTCCTCCTATTCGGAAGTCATGCTCTACGCGCTGATGGCCCTGCTGCTGGTGCTGCGTCCGCAGGGCCTGTTCGGTTCGGAAGGTCGGGTATGAGCGACCTCTGGTCCAGGTCCGTGCGCACCTATCTTCCCGAACTGGGGGTTTTGCTGGCGCTGGTTGCGGCGCCCGTCCTGCTGCCGCATCTGGGATTCTCCCAGGACTTGCTGAGCCGGGTGCTGAACTGGGGCTTGTTCGGCCTCGGCTTCGATATCCTGTTCGGACTGACCGGCCTGCTGTCATTCGGCCAGGCGGCATTTTACGGCGTCGGCGGTTTCGTCACCGCCTACCTGCTGGTGTCCGGAACGCTCGGCAGCGTATGGCTGGCGCTGCTGGCGGGAACGCTGGCCGCGGGTGTGTTCGGGCTGCTGGTCGGCTGGCTCGCGGTGCGGCGGATCGGAATCTACTTCACGATGATCACCCTGGCATTCGGCCAGATGGCCTATTTCATCGAGAACTCGCCGCTGTCGAACTACACCGGCGGCGAGAACGGAATAGCCGGCGTTCCCGTGCCGGTGCTCGGCTTCGGCGCCAGCGCGCTGCGCATCAGCGCCGGCATGCCGATGTACGTGCTGTTCGCCGTGATCTTCTTTGCCGGTTATGTGCTGGCGCGCCGCATCGTCGCGTCGCCGGTCGGCGCCATCCTGCGCGCGATCAAGGAGAACACCGGCCGCGTGGCAATGCTTGGACACCATGTCCCGGCCTACAAGCTGACCGCCTTCGTCATCGCCGCGCTTTACGCCGGGCTTGCCGGCGGCTTGTTGGGCACGTTTCAGAGCTACATGCCGCCGGATGCGTTCTCGCTGGAGCACTCCGGGCAACTCGTCGTGCAGACCATCGTCGGCGGCGCCGGGACGCTGATCGGGCCGCTGCTCGGTGCCGCGGTCTGGCTGTGGCTGCGCGACAATCTGCAATTGATCCCCGGTCTTGCGACATTGTGGAAGCTGGTGCTCGGCATTGCCTTCATCCTTCTGGTGATCGGATTGCGGCGGGGCATTGGTGGCGAGATCGCGCATTGGTGGAGCGAGCGGCGTAACCTCGCCAGGTTGCGCGCCGCGGAGGCCAGGACAGAGGCTATCGAGGCGGGCGTAGTTGTCGCCACGGGCGCAAGGCGACCTGTCGACATCACCCTGCCGTTGCCGGCGGCGGCGACCGGCACCGACGACATTGCCCTCGAGGCGTGCGCGCTGGCGCGGCACTATGGTGGCCTCAAGGCTGTCGACGGCGTCTCGTTCAAGGTGCGTCGTGGCACCATCCATGCGGTTATCGGCCCCAATGGCGCCGGCAAGAGCACGTTGTTCAAGATGCTGCTCGACGAGGTCAGCCCGTCAGCGGGCGAGGTGCGGCTGTTCGGCCAGAAGCTGTCCGGTGTCGGCGTCAGCCGGGCCGCCCAGCTTGGCGTGGCCAAGAGCAACCAGCTGAACCAGCTCTTCGCCAACCTGTCGGTGCGCAAGAACCTGCGTATCGCGGCACTGGCCCGCCAGCGTGGAGCGTGGCGGCTCGACCTGTGGCGTCGGGCCGACAGCCTGCCCGCGGTGGAGCAGCAGATCGAAGCCATCGTGGCGCTGCTCGATCTCGGCGATCGCGCCGATACGCCGGCGCATATTCTGGCCTATGGCGAGAAGCGGCGGCTGGAGATCGGCATGGCGCTGGCCACCAGTCCGAACGTGCTGCTACTTGACGAACCGCTTGCCGGCATGAGCCCCGCCGAGCGGGTTTCCACCTGTGCGTTGATCCGCGATATCGCCCGCGCGAGGACCGTGGTCATCGTCGAACACG
Source organism: Rhodopseudomonas sp. P2A-2r (assembly GCF_026015985.1). Classification (GTDB taxonomy): domain Bacteria; phylum Pseudomonadota; class Alphaproteobacteria; order Rhizobiales; family Xanthobacteraceae; genus Tardiphaga. Next base: position 3,120,543 of record NZ_CP110389.1, read on the forward strand.
ATCTCGATGCGATCTTCGAACTGGCCGAGCGCATCACCGTGCTCTACGAGGGCCGGCTGCTCGCCGACGGCTCGGCGGATGACATTCGGCGCAATGCGGCCGTGCAGGACGCCTACCTGGGAGGGTTGCACGCACATGAGCCTGCTTGAGATCGATCGGATCAACACGCTGTATGGCGATTCCCATGTCCTGTTCGATCTGTCGATGCGGGTCGAGCAGGGCGAAGTCGTCGCGCTCCTCGGTCGCAACGGCGCCGGCAAGACCACGACGCTGCGCTCGATCATGGGCGTGCTGGCGCCGCGTAGCGGCAGCATTCGTCTCGATGGCAAGCAGATCGGGGGATTGCCGCCGTCGGCCATCGCCAGCATGGGCGTGCAACTGGTCCCCGAGGAGCGCGCCATCTTCGGCGGGCTGACCGTCGAGGAAAACCTGCGCATCGCGGCACTGACTGCGCCGGACGCCTGGTCGTTCGAGCGGATCTATGCGGTCTTCCCGCGGCTCAAGGAGCGGCGCAAATCCCATGGGCGAACCCTGTCCGGCGGCGAGCAGCAGATGCTGGCGATCGCACGGGCGCTGATCCGGGACGCACGCATTATCCTTCTGGATGAGCCATTCGAGGGACTTGCACCGCTGATTGTGCGCGATCTGGTCGAGGTCGCGCGTAACCTGGCTGCTGAAGGCCGGACCATGATCGTGGTCGAGCAGAACGTCGCGGCCGCGCTGAGCTTTGCGAACCGCGTCTACGGCATCAACAACGGTCATGTTGTGTTCGAGGGGACGCCTGCCGACATCACAGCCAATCCCAGGCTGATGAGCGACTTCCTTGGTGTCGCCGGCTGATCGGTGCGGCCCCCTTGCGGCAGCTGTGGACAATTCACTGTCCGGGGCGGAGACTGCCACCGGCGTGTTACAGATTGCCGCCGCGATCCTCGCCTGGGAATTGATGGTTGACCGAACCGATGATCGACTGCCTTAGATGGCCTGTGGATGATTGCGATCCGAGCAATTGGTGGTCCAGCCTTAGTTTTCCTGTAACAAGTTACCATTAGCACTCCGCCCGCACCGCCGATCAATCGATGTCGGAGCAAAACTGGAGCGGACCATGAAATATCTCAGTTACGCCTACCGCTTCGCGTCGAACTTCGCCTTTCTGGCGATGGTCTATTTCAGCCTCAACTTCAATATCAGCTACCAGCAGCGGGCGATTCTCGCCGGTCTGATCATGGGCTACGCGGTGATGCGCGGGGTATCGGCGCTGCGCAGCTTCTACTTTTTCAAGTGCATCGAGCGCCTTGAGCTCGAAGCGCGGCGGCTCGGCGGTCTCTCCGGGGAGGGGCCGGCGGCGGCTCTCGCGCGCCGCGGCATCGTCAAGGAAGTGGTGGAGCTGCGCCAGTCCGGCGAGATGAAGGCCTATATCGACCTGCTGTTCCTCAGCCTGATCGTGATCCTCTGCGTGACCAAGATCACCACCGCCTGACGCTCAGTGTGCGCCGATCGGACCCGGCTGCAGGCCCGGGCTGGTCACCGGCATGCTGCCGGGAATGGCGCGCCGCGCGGCGCCCGCTTCGATGGAAATCGGTCGCGCAAGATTGTCAGCGCGCGCCGGCGATGCGGCAGGCGTCTGCCGCGCCTGACGCGGCATCGGCACCATCGCCTTGATCGGCACGTTGCTGCGCTCGCCGATCTGGAACAGGTCCTGCGCTGGCACCGGCAAGGTGTCCTTGCCGAACATCGGCTCGAGCGTCGTCGGCCGCGGCCATGGCGCGGCTTCCGGCAGCGGCACGGCACCGCGCGCCAGCCGGCGCAGCCGCAGGCTGTTGAAGGATTCCGGCAACGAGGTCACTTGGTCTGTGGCGAAGGCCGCGGGAGCGGGCAACATGGTCGCATCGGCAAAGGCAAAGCTCGGCACCTTCTGCCAGCGCGAGATGGCCACCGTTTCCGAGGTCGGATGCAACTGCCATTGCTGCGGAGTGGTCGGCGTCTTCGGTCGGTCGGGGGTCGCTGCCACCACATGGACGATCCGATAGCCGCCGGCCTTCAGGTCGGCCAGGATCTGCGGCAGCGCTGCCACGGTGCGGGCCTGGATATCGTGCAGCAGCAGGATGCCCTTGCCCTTGGCCGCGATCCGCGACATCGCCAGATCGTGAACCGTCTTCGACGACACGTGGCGCCAGTCGTCAGCCGGAAAATCGGCGCTCCACACCTGCAGGCCCTGGGATCTTGCGTAGTCCTCGACCAGGTCGGCGCGGAGCAGGCCGGGAATCCGGAAGAAAGGCGACAGCTGCGCGGGGTCGCCGAGCGCCGCTTTGACCGATGCGATGCCGTCGTCCATCTCCTGCCTGGCTTGGTCGAGCGGCATGCGGTTCATGCTTAGCGGATGGTTCTGGCTATGGGTGCCCACGCTGTGGCCGGCGGCGATCAGCTTCCGCACCCCTTCGGGATATTCCCGGGCCATGCGGCCGATCGCGAAGAACGTTGCCTTGACGCATTGCTCGGCGAGGATCGCCAGCACCGCGTTGCTGTATTTCGGGATCGGGCCGTCGTCGAAGGTCAGCACCACCTCGTGGTCTTCGAGCGGCAGTGTTTCCCGGTACTGCATGGTGCCGATGATCGGATGTTCGGTCGGATCGACCACGATGGTGCGCGAGGTGCCGAGCGCGCCGGGATTGCCGGGGCAGTCGGCCGCTATGGCCGTGCGAGCGGTGGCCAGCGTCATCCCGGCGAGCAGACACAGCGTCAGCCGTGTTGTCCGTTGACCCGTCCCCACTCTCGTCATCACGCGATCCGTCACTCTGTCCATTGCAAATCGAAGCTAGCGGCAGGGCGATGAACGCCCGCTTAATCATATCGGCGATTGCCGGGTTTTCGGCGCCTACGGGGCCGGTTTCCGGGCCGCCGTTTTGTCGACGCTGGCGGCCACGATGTTCACGACACGGTAGTTGTTGTCGCGGAGATAGCGCAGGAAATCGGGCATCATCGCGGCGGTCTGGGCCTTGGTGTCGTGAAACAGGATGATTCCCCGATGCGCGGCCTGCAGCCGGTCGGTGATCAGCTTCAATTCCTGCTGCGGCGTCATCTTGTTCCAGTCGCTGGCCCAGAAGTCCGCGCCGAACACGGCAATATTGCGTTTTTGCAGCTCCTCGAGCAGCGCCGGAGTCGATGAAAAATAGGGGAAGCGGAAGAACGGCGTGGTCGGCACGCTGTTGCTCGGCTTGCCCTGCAGCGCAGTCTCGTCGGCCGCGATGCCGCGCTCGATCTGGTCGATCGCCGCAGCCTGGCTGATCTCGCCGAGATTGGCGTGGGACCAAGTGTGATGCCCGATGGTGTGGCCGTCTGCCGCCATCCGCCGCACCAGCGCCGGATGTGCCGCCGCACTCTGGCCGATCAGGAAGAACGTCGCATGGACGCATTCGCGCGCCAGCGCGTCGAGGATCTTTCCGGTGGTCGGCGGATTGGGGCCGTCATCGAAGGTCAGCACCACCTCATGGTCCGCCAGCGGCAGGGTCTGCGGAAAGCTCTGCAGGCCGACGCGCGGAGTGGCGGCCGGATCCACCGTCATAACGCGGGCGGTGCCCAGCGCGTCCTTACGCGGGCAGTCGGCGGCCTGCGCGGCGGCGGTGCAGGCGATCAGGACAGCAATGGCAATCTTCAACACGATCAAGTTACTTTCCCGGCCGATCATCGCGCGCGCCGCACATTTCCGATTGCGCTTGGCCTTGCCCATTGAGTAATGCCAGATGCGGCTTCGGGTTCGTTCTCGTCGATGGATAGCGCGTTTTGTCGAGACCGCGCTAGTTCCGCAATTGCATTCAAACCGGCGAGGTACGGCATGGCTGATGGGACCGAGCTCGCCGTGCTGGAAAAGGTGCCCCACCACCTGCCGATGCGCGACGATCATGGCGAATTGCGGTCCGAATTCGTCGCGGCGGTGTCGCGTGCGATCGAGGCGGCCGACAGCGCGTTCCTGCGCGAGATCGTCGGCGAACTGCATGAGGCCGACCTTGGCGACCTGATCGAGGCGCTCGACGCCGACGAGCGCGTCAGCCTGGTGGAGCTCACCGGCGCCGACTTCGACTTTTCCGCGCTCAACGAAGTCGACGATGCCGTGCGCGAAGAGATCCTCGAGGAACTCGAGCCGGAGACCGTCGCCGAGGGCATGCGCGAGCTGGAATCCGACGATGCCGTCGAGCTGCTCGAAGGCATGGACGAGGAGGACCAGGACGAGATCCTCGACAAGCTGCCGCAATCCGAGCGCATCGCCATCGAGCGCAGCCTGGACTATCCGGAAAATTCCGCCGGACGGCGGATGCAGACCGAATTCATCGCGGTGCCGCCGGACTGGAATGTCGGGCAGGCCATCGACTACATGCGCGACACCGCGGACCTGCCGGACCGGTTCTATGAAATCTACGCGGTGGACGGCGACAGCCGCTGGCAGGGCGCGGTGTCGCTGGACGCACTGCTGCGCTCGCGCCGGCCGGTGCCGCTGGCGGACCTGATCGACGAGGATCGCCGCCGCGTCTCGGTCAACGACGACCAGGAGGAAGTGGCGCGGATGTTCGGCAAGTACAACCTTGTCGCCGCGCCGGTGCTGGATTCCGACAACCGGCTGGTCGGTGTCATCACCATCGACGACGTGGTCGACGTCATCGAGGAGGAGGCCGACGAAGACCTCAAGGCGCTGGGCGGCGTCACGTCGGACGAAGAACTGTCTGACAGTTTCTGGACCATCGCCAAGGGGCGGTTCAGCTGGCTGATCGTCAACCTCGCAACCGCGTTTCTGGCCTCGTCGGTGCTCGGCCTGTTCGAGGGCCAGCTGGAGCAGATGGTGGCGCTGGCCGTGCTGGCGCCGATCGTCGCCAGCCAGGGCGGCAATGCCGCGACCCAGACCATGACCGTGGCGGTGCGGGCGCTGGCGACCCGCGAGCTCAACCCCAACAACGCCACGCGCCTGGTCATCCGCGAAGGCCTGGTCGGCCTGATCAACGGCATCGCCTTTGCCGTCATCACCGGCATTGCCGCGGTGGCCTGGTTCAGGATTCCGGCGCTCGGCGTGGTCATCGGCCTCGCCATGCTGGTCAATCTGGTCGCCGGCGCGTTGGGCGGCATCCTGATTCCGATGGTGCTGGAAAAGGTCAAGGCCGATCCGGCGGTGGCGTCGGGCACCTTCGTCACCACGGTCACCGACGTGGTCGGCTTCTTCGCCTTCCTCGGCATCGCCACATTGTGGTTCGGGCTGAAGTAGCCTTCACCATCAGACAGTCGCGGCCGGTGGATCGCGCAACAGCGGGGCGTGGCGGTCGACCAGTACCGCGCTCGCCTGGTTCAGGCCGATCACCTCGACCACCATGCCGTGCCGGCGCATCTTGCCGACGACGTCGTCCAGTGCGGCGATGGCGGTGATGTCCCACAGGTGCGCGGCGGTGAGATCGATGCGGACCGCGCTCACCGTGTCGCGCAGGTCGAAACGATCGGCAAAGATGTCGGCGCTGGCAAAGAAGATCTGGCCCGAGACGGTGTAGATCCGGGTGTCCGTCACGGCATCATGACTGACCTGCACGTCCATCAGGCGCGTGACCTTGAAGGCAAAGAACACGCCGCTGAGCAGCACGCCGACAACGACGCCCATCGACAGATCGTGGGTCGCGACGGTCACGGCCACGGTGGCCAGCATGACGATGCCCGACACCTTCGGATGGCGGGCGAGGTCGCGGATCGAGCCCCAGGAGAAGGTGCTGACCGACACCATGATCATGATCGCCACCAGAGCCGCCACCGGCACCTGCGCGACCCACGGCCGCAGCGGCACCATGACGATCAGCAGGAACACGCCTGCGACCAGCGTCGACAGCCGGCCGCGGCCGCCGTATCGCACATTGCCGACGGTCTGGCCGATCATGCCGCAGCCGGCGATGCCGCCGAACAGGCCGGCGGCCATGTTGGCGAGGCCTAGCCCGGTGCATTCGCGCGCCTTGGAGCTGGTGGTCTCGGTGAGGTCGTCGACGACGCTGGCGGTCATCATCGATTCCAGCAGGCCGACCGCGGCCATCGCCAGCGCATAGGGCGCGATGATGCGGAGTGTGTCCCAGGTCAGGGGCACGCCGGGAAAGCTGAACGCCGGCAGCGCGTTCGGCAAGCGGCCGAGATCAGCGACGGTGTGGATCGGCATCGGGACGGCGACCGCGATCACGGTCAGCACGACGATGCAGATCAGCGGCGAGGGGATCGCGGTGGTCAGGCGCGGCAGCAGATAGATGATGGCAAGGCCGAGTCCGATCATCGCATAAGTGTGCCAGGTGACGCCGAGCATCTGCGGCACCTGTGCGGAGAAGATCAGGATCGCCAGCGCATTGACGAAACCGGTGCGCACCGAGCGTGACACGAAGCGCATCAGCACGTCGAGCTTCAGCAGGCCGAATACGACCTGCAGCAGCCCGGCGAGCAGCGTGGCGGCGAGCAGATATTGCAGGCCATGACTGCCGACCAGCGCTGCGGCGACCAGGGCCACCGAACCGGCAGCGCCCGAGATCATCGCGGGACGACCGCCGGCGAACGCAATGACAATGCCGATGACGAAGGAAGCGAACAGGCCGACCTCCGGATCGACGCCGGCGACGAAGGAAAGGCGATGACTTCAGGGATCAGCGCGAAGGTGCCGACCATGCCTGCAAGAATATCGCGAGGGATGCTGATGGCGCCGCCAAACCACTCGGAGTGGGTGCGGGGAGAGGACGATTTCATGAGAGAGAGTTCCGCAGGAGCGCGCGAACGGGCACCGCATGAAGCGGGGGAGGCCTGTCAGCAGCGGCGTGCGTGGTCCAGCGGATCGGCGGCCGGAGAGCCACCCGGATTTTCACCGGGTCCAGAGCGATCTGCAAACAATATCGTTGCAAAAGGTCGGCGGCAAGTACGGTTGCCAATCGACGATGCGGTACGGGCACGCCGGAACAGCGAAAGCGAGCGAACCGATCCGATCGGTGTCTTCACCTGTCCTTAACGCTATCGTCCGACCATTCGTCGATGAGGTCAAACATGCGCTTGCGGCTCAAGGCGGACGGACGGATCGTTGAACTGCGCGACGGAAGCGAGTTACCGCTCGCGCCGGACATGCCTGCCGCATCGACAGCGCCTGTTGCAGCACGGTCGATCGACCCCGTGGTGCGCGACCTGCGACAGCGCGCGCAACTGACCCAGCTCGAATTCGCCACCCGGCTTGGCGTGCCCGTCGAGACCATACGCAACTGGGAGCAGGGCAAGCGCATGCCGCGCGGGCCGGCCCGCGCGCTGCTGGCAGTGATCGCGCACGCGCCGGACACCGTGTTTGCGGCGCTGGCGCCCGGCGTCGCGAGCTGAGCCTGGATCTGTGCCGATTTGCCGTCCATGCCGATGCGGGACATGATCAGGATCGTAGTTTCCGTTCTCGTGACGTCAAACCGATCGGGAGGATCTGATGCAAGTCGTGGAAGCCAATGGCGCCAGGATTCCGGCCCTCGGCCTCGGCACCTGGGAACTGCGTGACCGGACCTGCGCGCGGATTGTCGAACAGGCGCTCCGGCTCGGCTATCGCCATATCGACACCGCGCAGGTTTATGAGAACGAGCGAGAAATCGGTGAGGGCATCCGCGCCTCGCGCGTCCGGCGCGACGACATCTTCGTGACCACCAAGGTCTGGACGACGCATTTCGCGCCTAACGATCTGGAACGCTCGGCGAAGGACAGCCTGGTCAAGCTGCGGCTGTCGGAAGTGGATCTGCTGCTGCTGCACTGGCCCAATGCGCATGTGCCGATGGCGGAAACGCTGGGCGCGCTGGCGCATGCCAAGACGCTCGGCATCGCCCGCCATATCGGCGTATCCAATTTCACCGTGGCCCTGCTCGACGAGGCCGTGGCGCTGTGCAAGGAGCCGCTGGTCTGCAATCAGGTCGAGTACCATCCGTATCTCGACCAGAGCAAGGTGAGGAGGCCTGCCATCGTCTCGGCTTGGCGATGGTGGCCTACAGTCCGGTCGCCAAGGGCAAGGTCAAGACCGACGAGACGCTGATCGCGATCGGCAAGGCTCATGGCAAGTCGGCCACGCAGGTCTGTCTGCGCTGGCTGGTGCAGCAGAATGTGGTGGCGATCCCGCGCACCTCGAAGATCGAGCGGCTGTCGGAGAATATCGAGATCTTCGATTTCGTGCTGTCCGATGCCGAGATGGCGCGGATCTCCGCGCTGGGACGCGCCGCCGTCCGGCTCACCGATTTCGGCTTCGCGCCGAAATGGGACTGACGCGGATGTCGCCAGCGGATTGATCTTGGCGCCGGGATCGCCCATGCAGGTGCCAGTCCATCAGACGGTTATCGCCGATGTTTTTCACGCTCTCCAAGGTTGTGGGTTTTATCACCCTGCCTTCCAACGCCATTGCCTGCGTTTGCGCAATCGGCGCCTTGCTGCTGCTGATGAAGCGGCAACGTATCGGGACGCTGACGGTGACCTTCGGCGTGCTGTTGCTGCTGCTGTTCGGCTACTCGCCGCTCGCCAACGTGCTGATGCTGCCGCTGAGCGAGCGTTTTCCGGCCTGGCAATCGGACGGACGTGATCCGGACGGTATCATCGTCCTTGGCGGCGCCATCGATTCAGAACGATCGGTGGCGCGTCATGCCCTGGAACTGGATGCAGCAGGCTCCCGCATCTTCGCGATGCTCGAACTGGCGCGGCGCTATCCCAAAGCACGCATCGTGTTCACTGGCGGCAGCGCCAACCTGATCCAGGCGGCAATGTCGGAAGCGCCCATTGCCGGCCAGTTGCTGGAGAGCTTTGGCGTCGCCGCAGACCGCATCGTGCTGGAAACCGCGTCGCGGACCACCGACGAGAACGCCGTTTTCACGCGCCGGCTGGTGGACCCGAAGCCCGGCGAGCGCTGGCTGCTGGTAACGTCGGCATTCCATATGCCGCGTGCGATCGGGACGTTCCGGGCTGCCGGCTTCGATGTCGAGGCCTATCCCGTCGACTGGCGCACCAGCGGTTGGTCGGACGCGGCGATTCCGTTCGACATGCTGGGCGCGGGCCTGATGCGCGCCGACGTGGCCGTGCACGAATGGATCGGGCTGGTGGCCTACAGGCTGGCCGGTCGGAGTGATGCGCTGTTTCCGGGGCCGGAGCCGTGAGGGCCAATTGATGCCGAGGCCTCAGTCCTGCCGCGGCAGGCCGAGCCGGTAGACGCCGCGAAAATCGTTGGGGTCGGCCGGCTTGCCCTTGCGGTAGATCACCAGCCGTCCGGCCAGCGCCAGTTTCACGGCGGCACGGCGGATCGGCATCAGCAATGCGTGCCAGTCGCCCTCGGGCGCCAGCAGATGCGCGGTCTCCGGCGGGCTGAGCGTGCCGCTGCCGGCCCGCGCCAGCGCATCGAGCAGGGACTCTTCGAAGGAGGGGCGGAAGCAGGTCGCGAATCTGGTTTTGACATCAGGATCCCATGGGCCATCGGCCGGTCAGGCGCAAGCCGCAGCGGGCAGGCGAGGCGGCCGCCGGGTCGAAATGTCCGGGCGGGTGCGGTAAATAAGTGACCCTGGGGCCCGGCAGGGTGGTTATGGTGGCGTGCCTGGGCGGTATCGCGTGGCGTTGAAGTGTCTCAGATCGCAATGGAACCAAGGCATCTCATTCGCGCGGCTATCGTGGTCTCGGTGGTCGGTCATTTGCTGCTGGCGGCCGGCCTGATCCTGGCCGACGCGCAGCCATTCGAGCCGGTGCCATCTGAATCGATCGCAGTCGATATAGTCACGCCGGCAGAAGCCCCGCAGGCCCCGGAGACCACTCCGGCGCCCGAGCCGCCAAAGCCGCCGGATCCGTTCCGGCTGCCCGAACTCTCTTATCTCGATCATCAGGCGCAGCAGGCCGCCCGGCAGGCTGCTCCGGAAGCGGCGTCATCACAGCCCGCCGCGCCACAGGGCGCTCCGCCGCCTGCGCAACCGCCGCCGCCGCAGCAGCAAGCTCAGACACAGCCTCAGGCGACCGCGCCACAAGCCAGTGCCCAGCCGCCGGCGTCGCCGGATCAGCCGCCGGTGCAGCAACAGGCTGGGCCGCCTGCGGTGCAGCCAGCGCCCGCCGCGCCTGAACCGGATATTACTGTCAAATACGGCGTGATGCTGGGGCTGCCCGATGGCGACGGCATCGGCGCGGCGGCCTTTGCCAAGGCCGACATCGCGCCGGTGGATACGGCCGCCTTCCGGCGGCACCTGAAGAGTTGTTCGACGCTGCCGGGCTCGGTGGCGGCCGGCGACAAGGTGCGAATTGTGCTGCGGGCCTATTTCGCGCCGGACGGCCGGCTGGCCGGGCCGCCGACGCTGCTCGAGGCCAGCGCTTCGGCCAAGGGGCCCGCCTTGATGCAGGCGGCGATCAGCGCGCTGCAGGCGTGCCAGCCTTACGCCATGCTGCCGGCCGCCAAGTACAAGGAATGGAAGATACTCGATCTCGTCTTCTCGCCGCAGGATTTCACCGGCGGGTAGCGCGCGACGCTGTTATTTCCCCATCGCCTCCCAGGCATTGGAGGCGAACTGCCGCCGCCAGGTAACGACCACCACCGCCGCGGTCGAAACCAGGAACACCCACGGGCTGACGAACCAGCCGAGATAGCCGAGCGCAAAGAAGAATGCGCGCTGGCCGCGGTTGAAGTGGCGCGCCGCGGCGCCGAACAGCTTGGTGGTACGGACCACATGAGCCTCGGCTTCCGGCGTGTCGCGGTTCTCGGCCAGCGGCATCGCGCCGATCAGGATGGCGACATAGTTGAACAGCCGGTACGACCAGGCGAACTTGAAGAAGGCGTAGACGAAGATCAGGATCAGCCCGATGCACTTGATCTCCCACATTGCCGGTGCGGCGCTGAAGCCGATCGGCAGGCTCTGCAGCATCGGCATCACCTCGTTGGTGGCGCGCAGCAGTGCCAGCGAGCCGCCGATGGCGATCAGCGTGGTCGAGGCGAACCATGCGGTGCCGTTCTGCAGCGAGGTCATGATGTGGGTGTCGACGATGCGGGCCTCGCGCTCCAGCATGCGGCGAATCCACACCTCGCGGTAGACGTTCATCCGCGCCGACAGGCTGTCGCGACCGTAGGAGCTGCGTTCCAGGGTGATCGCGTAGGTGGCCCATTCCAAAATGAAAAAGCCGACGGCAAATACGTCGATCCACGAATATTCGATCATCAATTCATCCTCAGGCAGGCTGCAATGCTGGCACGCATGCGGAGTCGCGGCAACCCGCATGCGCCGTACAGCTTGATCGCAGCCGTGCATGCGTGGCAACCTCTGCAGCACGAATGGAGCTGCAAATGACGTTGAAGCTGGTGATCGGTAACAAGAACTATTCCTCCTGGTCGATGCGACCGTGGCTGGCGCTGCGCGCCGCCGGCATCGCCTTCGATGAGGTGATGATTCCGCTCTATACCGGCTCCGCAGACAAGCAGCGCATTCTCGACGTCACCCGCTCGGGCAAGGTGCCGGCGCTGGTCGATGGCGACGTCACGGTGTGGGACTCGCTGGCGATCATCGAATATGCGGCAGAGCGCTTTCGCGAAGCCCGACTTTGGCCGCAGGATGTCGCCGGCCGCGCCCATGCGCGCTCGGTGTCGGCGGAGATGCATTCGGGCTTCATGGCGCTGCGCAACGAATGCGGCATGAACCTGCACCGGCCGATCGCCGCCAAGGCGCTGTCCGATGATGCTCGGGCCAACATCGCGCGGATCCAGCAGAGCTGGACCGAATGCCGGACGCGCTATGGCAAATCGGGGCCGTATCTGTTCGGCGCCTTCAGCGGCGCCGACGCCATGTACGCGCCGGTGGTGCACCGTTTCCGGACCTACGCCGTCGAAGCGACCACGCCGGAAGTGCGCGGCTACATGGATACGATGATGGCCCTGCCGGCGTTCCAGCAGTGGACCAGGGAGGGTCTTGCCGAGACCATCGTGATCGACAGGTTCGAGATCGACTGAGCCTGTCACTCTGCCGGCGGCCAGCTTCGCCACAACATCAGCATATTGCGCGCGCAGTTTGGCCTTGCGGTGAAGCTGGTCCGGGGGAAGCAGCCGCCGTTCCGCAATCATTTTCCATCGAACCGGTCGATCAACGCGCGATGGTCATAACGTCAGATTTCGAACTGCCAGACGAGCGGGGACTTCATAGATGAACTGGGCCTGGACCACGTCGCTCGAACAACTCTGGCGATCGCCGACATTCCCCATGTGGCTGGCGCTGGGCGCGGCAGCGTTCTTCGGACTGATCGTGCTGATCACCCTGTTGCGCGCCCAAAAATCCGTTGCCAACGGGGCGCTCGCGGTGATCGCGCTGCTGGCGATCGGCGCCGCCGCGGCCGCCTCGATTCGCGGATTCGGTGCCGGCGAGCGCAGCAGCGGATCGGCTGAGACCGCCCTTGCGCAGCCTGCCGCGTCGCTGCCGGCGCTGGCCTGCGTCGACGACATCGCCGGTGATACGGTGCTGGCGGCCTGCGAGAAGGTGCTGTTCGGCTCGGCCGACTCGGTGGCGGCGGCGGTTTCCTATACCGGCGCGATGATCGACCGGCTCACCGCCGCAGGCGATGTGGCTACCGCCAACAAGAAGATATCCGCCAGTGTGACGGCGCTGCGCCGCGCCGTGGAGCGCGACCGCTACGGCCTCGTCGCCTATGTGCTGCAGGCGCGCGATCGCTGCCAGCCGGGTTCCTGCGCGGCCTATGCTGCGCTGTCCGACCACAACCAGATCGCCGCGAATATGGAGGAGCGCACCTATGACGGTCTGGTCTCCCGCTATGCGCCCGGCTGGAACGCGCCGCAGCCCTTGACCGGGCTGGCGTCGCTGCCCGCCTCGGTGCCCACCGGCAAGCCGACCAATGCCGAGTTTCCGACCTCCGCCTCGATTCCGCCCATCAATATCATGACCCCCGAGCCGCCGCTGTCGGCTCCGCGTCCGCCGCCGGCCGCCGCCAATGCGCAGGCGGCGGCGCCGCGTCCCGCCGCGCCGGCCGCCAAGAAGCCCCCGGCGCCGAAGCCGGCGCGCCCACCTGTGCAGAGCGCACCGGTGCAGCTTGCGCCGGCAGCCGCCGAACCCGATAACTGATCGTCTCATAACTGTCGCTGCAGCCGCCCGGATCCATGGCCCTTCACCTCATCAAGCTTGCCGTCGGCTGCGACTCTATCAAGGAGTTCAAGGGCTGGGTGGCGGACCGCATTCGCGTGGCCAAGGAAAAGGGCACGCCGCAGCATCACATCCACATCACCCGCATGGTGCCGAAGCGGGATGCCGAACTGCTCGACGGCGGCTCGATCTACTGGGTAATCCGCGGCGAGATCGCGGTGCGCGAGAAGCTGCTGGCCATCGAGCCGTTCCGCGATTCAGCCGGCATCAACCGCTGCCGGCTGGTGATGCAGCCCAAGGTGTTCTCGGTGGCGCCGCGACCGCTGCGGCCGTTCCAGGGCTGGCGCTACCTCGCCGACAGCGACGCGCCGCCCGATCTCGGCAAGGCCGCTGCCTCCATCGAGGCAATGCCCGAGCCGATGCGCCGCGAACTGCGCGAGCTCGGCTTGCTCTAGGCCTGGCTCGAACCGGCGCCTCGCCGTTCAAACCCCGACATTGTCGATCAGTCGCGTCTTGCCGATTTTTGCCGCGACCAGTAGGCGGATCGGCCCATCCTTGATGGAGGCGACCGGCGCCAGGGTTTCGGCGTGGCGGGCTTCGAAATAGTCGAGCGCAAAGCCAGCGTCGGTGATCATGGTGGCGCCGCCGGCCAGCGCGGCTTCCATGTCGTCCCCGGCCTTCAGACGCTTCGCGGTGGCCTTCATGGCTCGATAGAGCTCGGGCGCGGCAGCGCGCTCGGCGGGCGCGAGGTAGACGTTGCGCGATGACATCGCCAGACCGTCGCGCTCGCGCACGGTCGGCACGCCGGTGACCTTGACGCCGAGGTCGAGGTCGGCGGCCATCCGGGTCACCACCTTGAGCTGCTGGAAATCCTTTTCGCCGAACAGCGCAAGGTCCGGCCGGCATTGCCCGAACAGTTTTGCGACCACGGTGGCGACCCCGCCGAAGAAGTGCGGCCGGAAGCGGTCTTCCAGTCCGGCGATGGCCGGGCCTTCGGTGATGATCCGGGTGGCGAAGCCCGGCGGGTACATGATCTTGACGTCGGGATTCCACACCAGATCGACGCCTTCGGCCGCAAGCTTGGCCATGTCGGCCTTCCAGGTTCGCGGATAGGCGCCGAAATCCTCGGTGGGCGCGAACTGCGCCGGGTTCACGAAGATCGAGACCACCACCTTCGAGGCGCGCCGCTTCGCCAGCCGCACCAGCGACAGATGCCCATCGTGCAGGGCGCCCATGGTCGGCACCATCGCCAAAGTGGCCTTGCGGGCGCGCAGGCCGTCAAGGGCTCTGTGGAGGGCAGGGAGCGTGCGGGCGACGATGGGAGGACGTGACATTGCGGCTCGATCTCGGGTCAAAACATGGGCGGTCTGACCTTGCGGCCGGGCTGTCATTCTATCAAAGCGCGGCCGTCGACGCCAAGCCTTCTACGCCAAGCCTTCTACGCCAAGCCTTCGACGCCAAGCCTTCGACGCCAAGCCTTCGACGCCAACCGATCCCGCCGGCGTGACCGCTGCAGCCATCGGCCGCACCCTGCGATTCATGATTAAGCACGGATGGCGGGCGATCCGACGCCGGACATCCGCATTTAGCTTGACCACAGGCGTGGGCGATTTGAAGATAGTTTGAAGGATCGCGATATGCTGGTGCAGAACAGTCAGAGGCAAGGCACGGCGCATGTCGTCGTGCTCGGCAATGAGAAGGGCGGGTCGGGCAAGTCGACCACTGCTCTGCACATTGCCGTCGCGCTGCTGAAGGCCGGGCAGCGCGTTGCGACCATTGACCTTGACTGCCGCCAGCAGAGCCTGACCCGCTACATCGCCAACCGCAGCAATTGGGCGCGGCACAGCGGCGTCGAGCTCGAAGTGCCGCTTCATTGCTGTATCAAGCTCGGCGAGACCATGCAGATCGCCGACAACGAAGCCGCCGAGTTCGAGCAGTTCATGGCTGCCGTCAGCGCCGTCGAGCGCGACTGTGATTTCATCGTCATCGATACGCCCGGTTCCGACAGCTATCTGATGCGACTGGCCCATGCCATGGCAGATACGCTGGTGACGCCGATCAACGATAGTTTCCTCGACTTCGACGTACTCGGTACCGTCGATGCCGTGGACTACGCGGTGACCGGCGCAAGTCACTATGCCGAGATGGTGCGCGATGCACGTCGCAAGCGCCGCCAGCTTGACGGCGCCGGGACCGACTGGATCGTGGTGCGCAACCGGTTGTCGATGCTGGGGTCGCACAACAAGCAACTGGTATCGGACGGGCTGAAGCAGTTGTCGCAGCGGCTCGGTTTCCGCGCGATCGACGGATTTGCGGAGCGCGTCGTGTATCGCGAGTTCTTCCCCGCGGCCTGACGGCGCTCGATGACCTCAACGAAGTCACCCTCGGCCGGCGCCCCAGCATGGGCCATGTGACGGCCCGCGAAGAGGTGACCGGGCTGCTGCGCCAACTCAAACTGCCGCTCGATGAGCGTGGCCGCCGACGCGCTTCCAACCGCGCCGAATGGTATGCCCAGCTGGATCAGCCGCTGGAAGTCCACGATATCCTCGGCGCCTGAGCGCGGTCGGCAGGCGACTCGCCGCCGCCCGGCGGCACGGTTGGCTGTGGTTAGCCGCTCCGGCGATGGCAGGAGGGTGCTGTTCGATTTCCCAAGTCCCTCTTGGATCAGCCAACTACTTAGGTAACATTTGCTTCCCCGGGAACGTAGGGCGCCGCCGGAAGTTGATTTAGGACTGCAATAATAGGCGTTCCAGCCCATCACGGGGACCGAAAATGTCTAAAATTGCTGACGTGGATCAATGTGAAACTTAGCGTCTGCACAATAAATAGGGTGCGTCGCACAACGTTATAGCGGGTGAATCACACATTTTGGTCTTTCTGTCACGCCGCTGTGACATATATGCTGAACAAGCGGCGGATGGATTTGATCCTCCAAAGGCTGTGACCCGGAAGGGCCGACCAAGGGACGAACATGAAGCGCGGAATTCTGATCCTGCTTTCAGTTTGCGTAGTGGCTGCTGTCGCGTACCTCACCGCGAGCAAGTGGGCTATCCGTCATGAAACGCTGACGTTCTACGACGATGCCCGCGGTCGAACCGTGGAAGTTGACGTCGCCGTGCGTCGCGACAAGGAAATGCAAGCCAATGCCGGGATGATCACGCTGCCGGTGGCCGTGCTCAATCATGGCAATACCGTCAAGTTCACCGAATATTCTTTCCTCGCTAACGTGTTCGCGGCGCGCGGCTATATGGCCGTGAGCATCCAGCACGATCTTGCCGGCGATGCGCCGCTGGTCACCAAGGTCGGCGAACTCTATGTCGGTCGACTCCCGGTCTATGAGCGCGGCGTTGCCAACATTGAATTCGCAATCAAGAAGCTGAAAGAGATCCAGCCGAACTCGGACTACGATCATCTGACCATGGTCGGCCATTCCAATGGCGGCGACATCTCGATGTACTTCGCCAAGATCCATCCTGAGCAGATCAGGAAAGTCGTGACGCTGGATAACCTGCGCGTGCCGTTCATGACCGACGGCAAGTTCAAAATTCTGTCTTTCCGCTCCCACGACAACGTGTTCAAGCCGGATCCGGGCGTGGTGCCGGACGAGGACATTTGCGAGAAGGCCGGGATCACCGTGGTCAACACCGGTGCCCAGCATACCGACCTGAGCGACCGGGGCCCGGAGGCTCTGAAGGCCCGTATTCAGGGGCAGCTCGACAAATTCCTTGACGACGACAGCAAGCTGGCGCCGGTCAGGACCAAGGTGAAGATCCCCGAGATTCCGCCCGGCCCGGTCGCCCAGTTCACGCCGGTGGTCAATTGACCGGCCTGCCGGTTGATTGACCGCGACGGCTCCACACGCCACATAGGCTTCGCCCAACCGAGCGACGCCATGTCCACTGACCCCACAGTTTCCAAGTCGAATACCCGCTCCGGAACGCAGCAACCTGGTTCCGGCGGTGCGGTGCCTGAGGCCAGGCCGTCCGCCGCTGCCGATATCGCGGCCTTCGTCGCCAAGGCCAGGGCGCTGTCGCCTGTGGGCGCCGGTGGCCGGGGCAGGCTGGTATTCGCGCTCGATGCCACCATGAGCCGGCAGCCGACCTGGGACATGGCCTGCGCGCTGCAGGCCGAGATGTTCCGCGAGGCGGCGGCGATCGGCAGCCTGGATATCCGGCTGGTCTACTATCGCGGCATGAACGAGTGCCGGGCCAGTGGCTGGATCTCGGACTCCGCCCAGCTGGCGCGGCTGATGGGCAAGATCCAGGTCCAGGGCGGCCATACCCAGATCGGCAAGGTGCTCGCCGAGACCCGCCGCGAGGCCGTGGCCTCCGGCGTCCGCGCGCTGGTCTTCGTGGGGGATGCCATGGAGGAATCCGTGGACGACCTCTGTGCCCGGGCTGGCGAGTTGGGCCTGCTCAAGGTGCCGGTGTTCATGTTCCAGGAGGGCCACGACGGCGCCGCCGAACAGGTGTTCCGCGAGGTGGCGCGGCTCACCGGCGGCGCCTGGTGCAGGTTCGATCCCGGCGCCGCGGCGCAATTGCGCGAACTGCTGCGCGCCGCCGCAGCCTATGCCGCAGGCGGCCGCGAGGCACTGCTGCGGCTGGCGAAAAGCGGCGGCGGCGCTGCGCAGCTGCTCGGGCAAATGAAATAGCCCGCTGCCGGTTGCCGCGGGCAGGCGGCTTTCGCGGCAGGCTGTGACGCACTATGTATGGTTCATGCCTACCCTGATCGCCGGCGCGCTCGCCGTATTCGTGCTCTACACGCTGCTGCAAATGTTTCGTGCGGCCAATCCCGCGATTCTGGCGCGCGGCGTCAAGATCGGCGGCGGCGTGGTGGCGCTGGCAGTGGCCGCTTTCACCGGCATTAAGGGCGAGCTGGCGGTGGCCATCCCGCTCGGTATCTTCGGTGCCGGTCTGCTCGGCTGGTCGCCGTTCGGCACCGCGGGCTTCAGCAATATCGGCGGCATATTCGGTGGTGGCAGCGCACGCAAATCAGCGGGGCAGACCTCGAACGTGCGATCGCAGTTCCTCGACATGACGCTGGATCACGACAGCGGCCAGCTCAACGGCCGCATCGTGGCCGGCCCGTTTGCGGGACGGCCGCTCGACGACTTCGACCTGCCGGAGCTGGCGGCAATGATCGCCAGCTTCGATGCCGAGAGTATCGCGTTACTTGAAAGCTATCTTGACCGCCGGTTTCCCGCCTGGCGTCAGGACGCGCAGTTTGACGGGGCAGGGCGGCAAAGCGGCGCGGCGTCGAGCAGCAAAATGACGTTTGAGGAGGCCTATCAGATCCTTGGCCTGAAGCCGGGGGCGGGGCGTGACGAGATCGGGAAGGCGCACCGATCGCTCATGAAGAAACTGCATCCCGACCAAGGGGGTCTACGTACCTGGCTGCCCGTGTAAACGAGGCCAAGGACACTCTGCTTCGCACTCATCAAAGCTAACTCCAGCACGCTAACAACGCTACAAACTGCGAGCTGGCTCTGTTCTCCGCCGGACGCCCCATCGCCCGCCGTTGTCCGGCGTGGTCGATCATCCCCGTGGTTAATTTGTAGCGCCTAAGTCTTGACGAGAGGTTTTCGCGCCGGGGATTTGTGGGGCTTTGTCATGCCCCGCCACGCCAAGCGGCGGGGCTGAGGATGCGGCCGATGGCGAAGCCGGATCCGGGTTCACTCGGGCTGGGCCCTCGCGCCCCGGAAGGGCAGCCTTTCAAAATGCAAAATGGCCGGGAAGATCCCGGCCATTCGGCAGCACGTCTGTGAATGCGGTGGTGGTGATCAGTTCTTGATGGTGATGCAGGAAATCTCGGAGCGCTTCAGGGTCTTGCAGACTGCTTCGGCCTGGTCGCGATCGAGTCCGGCGAAGCGGGCGCGGTACAGCTTCTTCTCGCCCTTGCCGACCACCGGCTCGGTGAACGGGTCGGCCTTGCCGAGCAGGCCGCGGGCCTGTTCGCGCGCGGCGTCGAGACGAAGGCGGGCTTCGCTTTCGCTGTCCAGCGCTCCGACCTGGATGATCCACCCGGTGTGGCTGGCCACCGGCTTGATGGCGCCAGCCTGCTGGACGGCCTGAGGCTGCGGCGGCGTACGCGGCGACGGATCGGCATAGGCCATCGTCTGGCCGCCTTGCCCGAGGCCGTTGCCCGGCAGCACGCCGAGCAGGCCCTGGCCGGTTCCGTGGTTGGCCGGCTGCCGCGGCATCTCGGCGCGCTGATACAGCGAGCTGGAGTTTTCAGCCTCGTTGCGCGGCTGGACCGTGTTGGTGACGGGGGGCGCCGGCTGGTCGGGACCAGCCGAGGCCAGCTTGAACTGGCCGGATTTGACCTGAACGGTCTTAACCCGGACCGGCTTCATCGGCTCGGAGGAGCCGGGGATCGCGGTAATCGGCTGAGTCTGGATCACGCCGGAGGTGAACGGGGCAGGCTCGGGCTTGCGGGAGGGGACCGGCAAGGCGGCGGTCGCAGCGCTGATCACGGATTTGGTGACCGGCGCGGCCGGTCGCACCGGGGTCTCGACCGGATCGGGGAGGCCGAAGCGACCTGAACGGCGCCATTGACCTGGACGGTCTGGGTCGGGCGGACCTCCGCCTCGGCTTCGGCAACCTCGGTATTGGCTTCAGATGGATTGCGCTCGGTGATGGCCGCCACGGTGCGGCGCGTTGCGCCCTTTTCGAGGTTCTCTGCCAGCAGGTTGCGCATGATGGCATCGCGCGAGCCGCCGCTGCGGCCTCCCAGCACCACGCCGATCAGATGGCGGTTGCCGCGGCGCATCGAACTGACGAGGTTGAAGCCGGAAGCGCGGGTGTAGCCGGTCTTGATGCCGTCGACGCCTTCCACGCTGCCGATCAGGTGGTTGTGGTTCTTAATGGCGCGGCCGCGAAAGGTGAAGGAGGCGGTCGAGAAATAGCGGTAGTAGCGCGGAAAGCGGTCCTGGATGGCGCGGCCGAGGGTCGCCTGGTCGCGTGCGGTCGTGACCTGGTCGTCGTTTGGAAGGCCGTTGGCGTTGCGATAGACCGTGCGGGTCATGCCGAGCGCGCGCGCCTTGCGGGTCATCAGCTTGGCGAAATCATCCTCGTCACCGGCAATGGCTTCGGCAATGACAACCGAGGCATCGTTGGCCGAACGGGTCACCAGGCCCTTGATGGCATCCTCGACCTTGATGGTCTGGCCGGGGCGGAGGCCCAGCTTGGTTGGCGCCTGTTCTGCAGCGTAGGAGGAGACGTTCATATCGGTGTCGAGCGACATCTTGCCGGATTCGAGTTTCTCGAACAGCAGATAGAGGGTCATGATCTTTGTGAGCGACGCCGGGTGGCGCAAGCCGTCAGGGCTGTTGGCTGACAGGATGGCGCCTGAATTGCCGTCGACGATGATCGAGGAGAAGGCGGGGCTGTATCCGCCGCCATTGCTGACCTGATGATGGCGCGTGCGGTGTCGGCGGCGGGCGTCTGCGGTATCGGTGGTGAAGATGACGGCGGCGGTCAGCGTGGCGAGCCCGAGTGCGCACACTCGAAGCGTGCGCGAGGAAGCCAAATTTGTGCGAAGCATGAACTTCCCCGTCCAGTTTCAGTCTCAATCACCGGCTCGTGAGGCTAAATTATGCCCAGCAAGCCGGCAACCTGTTCCAGTTGTAGCGTTCAGCCTGAGCAACTCAATCGACGGGATGGCAAAGCAGTGGGCCATTCTGGCTAAGAGCCTGTGCTCATGCGGCTTTTCATACGTGGCTGAATCGCAGCAATGCAGATGCTGAGGGTAGGGCTGGCGGGTTTCCAAAAGGTTAAAGAACTGTTGCGTAGCATCCCGGCAATTGTCTCGGATGGTAGGTATTATTGTGCAACGCACAGGCGATTTGACTTCATTGTGCAACGCACTGAAGATGACGCCATCGGGGGAATTTCTCCCGGGCGATAATAATGCGTCAGTCTGGGAAAGGATTCTGCAAATGATCAAAGTCGAAGAGATTCAGCAGTACGGCAAAGAGCAGTTCGAAAGCGCGGTCGCTTCGGCCACCACGCTGCAGAACGGTGCCCAGGCCATCGCCGCTTCGGTCGGCGATTACACCAAGAAGTCTCTCGAGGACGGCAACGCGTTTGTCGCCAAGTTGTCCGGCGTGAAGTCGCTGGAGAAGGCCATGGAAATCCAGACCGAATACGCCAAGTCCGCCTATGAGGCATTCGTCGCAGAATCTCACAAGATCAGCGAGCTCTACGCAGATCTCGCCAAGCAGGCTTACAAGCCGTTCGAAGGTTTCGTCAGCAAGATGACGCCGGGTCGCTGACTTTCGCGATCCTGAATCGAAACGCCCGGCCTCGCGGCCGGGCGTTTTTTATAGGCGATGCGCGATCCTATTTTGAAATACGAAGCGCGGTGAGTTGCGTCGCGATCTTGTCGAATGCCACACCGATACCATTGGCGGTCGTCACCATCTGGAATTCCTTCACCTTGGTATCCTTGTTGGTGCTCGCGCAATTCTTCAGCAAAGCCGATTCAGTGCTGTTGTCGGTATTGACGTGCACCGTGAAGATCATGATCTTTTCAGCCCAGATGTTGGGGCAGGTGCCGACGCTCGAGGATTGGTACATCCGATTATCGACGTCTGGTTCCGGCGTATAGCCGTCACCATCCCAGCGATTCTGGGTGTTCAGTCCGTCGGACATCAGCACGATAATGTCCTGATACTCATAATTTATATCTTTAACAGGTGGGGTCGGAAACGGGCCTCCGCCGGTCAGCGACTGCCAGCCCCACACCAGGCCGATCGGCTGGTTGGTACCCCCAAGGGGTACAGGCCGTTAACGGTATTATTCATGGCGTCCCAGTCATTGCCAAGCGATAGCATCACCGGCGAGCAAGCCGTATTTTGCTCGGCGGGAAACAGGCTGGCCGTCGTTCCTGCCACGGGTGCCGTGACCTTCCGATCGTAATCGTTGCTGGGCCCTGTCGACAGGCCGCGCTCGGTCACGCAGCCGTTCCAGGTCGATTTCGCCGGTGTGGCGGCGATATCTGTAGCCGTTGGCGAACTGACCGAGTCGGCTGGGCGCCACATATGCTTGTAGGAACCGGAGTTGCCGGTGGTGTTGTAGCAGCCGTTGTAAAGCCGCCCGTACCTCAGGCGGTCCAGGGAGCCGTCATCGTTGCTCGGACAAATATTGCCGTTCGCCGGAATCTTTGTGACCGATTTCGCGTCCTTGTCCGTGGCTGGCCGGTCCATGCAGGAAAAGCCATGGGTATTGCTGGAGTAGGGACAGGTCGAACCAGGTCCGACGGTCTTCCAGTCGACTGAGTTTCTTGGAGTTGTGCCTTTCGGCGGCGCGGCGAGCCAGCCGCTCCAGTCGATCCAGGTTGCATTGTAACTCGCCGGATTGACGTTGACGTATCGGCTGAACGGCACGATCGAAACGTAGACATCTTCGGGCTTGCCGGCACTCGTCTTCAGTTGAGCCAACAATTTCGTTGTCGCCGTTTTGAGTGCGTCGATCTTGCTGCCTTCCATCGATCCAGTGGTGTCGAGCACGAGCGCAACGCGCAGCCGCACGCTGCCCCAGTTGGTCGTCGACGCGCTTTTGATCGTCATCGACGGGGTGCCGACCATCTTCATGAAATTGGTCGCTACGGTGGCTGCCACATCGAGCTTCACCGTCGCGCCCTTGCCTGTACTGGGGGTGTAGACTGCGGTGATAGCTGGAACGCCATCCGCGCTTGCAAGAACGCCGTCATTGTTCGTGTAGAGCGCTTTGAAATAGGTGTTGGCCCGCTGCGTAATCTCATTTGCCGAGAGGTTGGATGCACCGATGTCCTTCGACACCATGAGCGCCGCGGAATCGAGTGCGGTCTGCATCGACGCCTGGGCGGAAGTAGCCCGGGAATAGTCGACCGCGGCGCCGACGAAACCGAGTATTGGCACCAAAGCGATGCCAAACATGACCGCAATGTTGCCGCCCTGGTGCCCGGCGAACCGCGCCAGCAGCGTCTGCCGACCTGAAATCATCCGAATAGACATCGCCACCACCAGAAGCTGAGTTTCCGGATACCACTTCGTCCCACGTGGCTAAACAGGCGGTAAAGTCGGACGGATAAAACCGGTAAAAAGCCGTCTATCTGGCGCGCTGACCGAGGTCCTTGCGCGCCATGGTCAACAGCCGCTGAAGCGTCGAACCGCGATTTGCGCTAAATTGGACAGGATCGGTTAACCCTTGCGCGGTTGTCGCGGCACCGCCGCTCCAGCGCGGAACTGGGTACAAGCCATGTCGGTGCGCTTGCGGTCCGGCGCCCCGGAACCCATATTCACTTCGTCGGTCCAGCCGATGGGACGGCGCCGATCGGAAGCGGCGATCCGGCAAATTTACCCCAGATCGGGATGGCGTCCTCGCGAGGCCGTTCCTGGGGCGGTGCAATTCCTTGGGGCTTCGAATACAGACGCCATGTTCCAGACAGATTACAGATTCACGCCACGCGCGGTGCAGATGCCGGCTACTCAGCCCACCCTCGAGCGCGGAAGTCACCACCGTACGGTTGGGATGGCCGACGACGAGGGTCGTTCGAACGCGCCGGGCGGGCCGACCACGTCGGTCATCACCAAGGTCAAGCCGAAGACCAAGAAGCCGAATCTCTACCGCGTCCTGATCTTGAACGACGATTACACGCCGATGGAGTTCGTTGTTCACGTGCTGGAGAAGTTTTTCCAGAAGGACGTCGAGGCTGCGACCCAGATCATGCTGCACGTTCACCACCACGGGATCGGCGAGTGCGGCATTTTCACCTACGAGATCGCCGAGACCAAGGTGACCCAGGTGATGGATTTCGCGCGCAAGCACCAGCATCCTTTGCAATGCGTGATGGAAAAGAAGTAGCCTTGCTGCGAGTCTCGGAAATAGGAACGGGTCTTGCATTCATTTGAGCCGGAGCTCCGGCGTATGTCGGCCAGTCGTCTTTGCGGATGTCTGGTGCGGGGCATGCGTCGGCTTCGGAGAGACAACGAGCATCGGGAACCCGATCTTCCGCCGCGATCATACGTACCTATATGAGAAATGTTCTTGTTGCCTGACGCAGCAACGACGATCATGATGGCGGGGGCCAAAGAGGACGCGGAATGCCAACTTTTTCTCAAAGCCTTGAACAATCGCTCCACCGCGCACTTGCGATCGCGAATGAGCGTCATCACCAATATGCGACGCTTGAGCATCTGCTGCTTTCGCTGGTCGATGATTCCGACGCCGCCGCGGTGATGCGGGCCTGCAGCGTCGATCTCGACAAGCTGCGCACCAGCCTGGTGAATTACCTCGAGACCGAATTCGAAAACCTGGTGACGGATGGCGCCGACGATGCCAAGCCGACGGCCGGTTTCCAGCGCGTGATCCAGCGCGCAGTGATCCACGTCCAGTCGTCCGGTCGCGAAGAAGTGACGGGCGCCAATGTGCTGATCGCGATCTTTGCCGAGCGCGAAAGCCACGCCGCCTATTTCCTGCAGGAGCAGGACATGACGCGTTACGACGCGGTCAACTACATCAGCCACGGCATCGCCAAGCGGCCGGGCGTTTCCGAAGCCCGTCCGGTGCGCGGTGTGGATGAGGAGACTGAGACCAACAAGGGCGGCGACGAGTCCAAGAAGAAGGGCGAGGCGCTCGACACCTATTGCGTCAACCTCAACAAGAAGGCGCGCGACGGCAAGATCGACCCGGTGATCGGACGTAACTCCGAGATCAACCGCGCGATCCAGGTGCTGTGCCGGCGCCAGAAGAACAATCCGCTGTTCGTGGGCGAAGCCGGCGTCGGCAAGACCGCGATTGCCGAAGGTTTGGCCAAGCGCATCGTCGACAGCGAAGTGCCGGAGGTTTTGGCTGCGGCGACCGTGTTCTCGCTCGACATGGGCACGTTGCTGGCCGGCACCCGCTACCGCGGCGACTTCGAGGAGCGCCTGAAGCAGGTGCTCAAGGAGCTCGAAGCCCACCCGAACGCCATCCTGTTCATCGACGAAATCCACACAGTGATCGGTGCCGGCGCCACCTCCGGCGGCGCGATGGATGCCTCGAATCTGCTCAAGCCGGCTTTGGCTTCGGGCACGATCCGCTGCATGGGCTCGACCACCTACAAGGAATACCGCCAGCACTTCGAGAAGGACCGCGCTCTGGTGCGCCGGTTCCAGAAGATCGACGTCAACGAACCGACGGTCGAGGACGCCATCGCCATCCTCAAGGGCCTCAAGCCGTATTTCGAGGACTACCACAAGCTGAAGTACACCAACGAGGCTATCGAGGCCGCGGTGCAGCTGTCGTCGCGTTACATCCACGACCGCAAGCTGCCGGACAAGGCGATCGACGTGATCGACGAGATCCGGCGCAGCGCAGATGCTGGTGGCCGAGAACAAGCGCAAGAAGACCATCGGCATCAAGGAAATCGAGACTACGATTGCGACCATGGCGCGGATCCCGCCCAAGAGCGTGTCGAAGGACGATGCCGAGGTGCTGAAGCATCTCGAGTCGACTCTGAAGCGCGTCGTCTTCGGGCAGGACAAGGCCATCGAGGCGCTGTCGGCGTCGATCAAGCTGGCGCGTGCTGGCCTGCGCGAGCCGGAGAAGCCGATCGGCTCCTATCTGTTCTCGGGACCGACCGGCGTCGGCAAGACCGAAGTGGCCAAGCAGCTTGCGGCCTCACTGGGCGTCGAGCTGATCTCGCTTCGACATGTCGGAATATATGGAGCGGCACACCGTCTCGCGGCTGATCGGCGCGCCTCCGGGCTATGTCGGCTTCGATCAGGGCGGCTTGTTGACCGACGGCGTCGACCAGCATCCGCATTGCGTGGTGCTGCTCGACGAAATCGAGAAGGCGCATCCCGATCTCTACAACGTGCTGCTGCAGATCATGGATCACGGCCGGCTGACCGACCACAATGGCAAGCAGGTCAACTTCCGCAACGTGATCCTGATCATGACCACCAATGCCGGCGCCGCCGATCTGGCGCGTCAGGCCTTCGGCTTCACGCGCAGCAAGCGGGAAGGCGACGACCACGAGGCGATCAACCGGCAGTTCGCGCCGGAATTCCGCAACCGCCTCGATGCCATCGTCTCGTTCGCGCATCTCAATGCCGACGTCATCGGCATGGTGGTGGAGAAGTTCGTGCTGCAGCTTGAGGCCCAGCTGGCCGATCGCGACGTGACGATCGAACTGTCCGAGCCCGCCAAGGCCTGGCTGGTGCAGCATGGCTACGACGAGCAGATGGGCGCGCGGCCGATGGCTCGCGTGATCCAGGAGCACATCAAGAAGCCGCTGGCCGACGAACTGCTGTTCGGCAAGCTGAAGGGCGGCGGCCACGTGCGTGTGGTGCTGGTCAAGGACGAGCCTCTGCTCGGCATCGAGCAGGAGCGCATCGGCTTCGAGTATCTTGAGGGCCCGGTGACGCCGAAGCCGGAAAAGCTGCCGGGCAAGCGCACCGCGTCGCGCAAGCCGAAGTCGGGCCCATCAGGGTCCGGCGGGTCGAAGGGCCCGGCTTCGAAGGGGCCGCTGGTCAAGGCCTGAGCGCCGCAGTATCAAACGAAAACGGCCGGCGAGAGATCGCCGGCCGTTTTGTTTTGGATGGTCATTCCGGGGTGCGAGAACGCAGCTGCGAGCGACCCCGCAATGACGACCGCGTCAGCCTTCGCCGAGCAATTCCTTGATGCGCCGCTGCAGCTGGCGCTTCTTCTTCTCGGACTTGCGCAACCGCTCTTCGAGATCGGAGTGCGGCGCAGCGTCGACCGGCGGGTCGGTAAAGGCGACGCCCACGATGTTGTCGCGCAGCCAGATGATCTTGGCGACGAAGGATTTGCCTTTTCGCGCGATGGTCAGCGCCATCCTGTCCAGCGGCGGCCGGATGCCATTCCTGAACTCGACGCGGGCGCCGTACTCCGAAATATTGCGCACCACGCAGTCCTTGGTCACGCCATCCGGGCTGGAGGCGATGCCGCCAAAGATCACCTTGTCCCGCTGGCCCTTGCGACGTTCATCCATGGTCCATCCCCGGTTCGGATAAGTCGCAGACACTATCCTGTTCCGGAACCGGGGGAAGATGCCGGCGCGGGGCAGGCGCAGGGAAGCGGTGTTAACGTAAACCAAACCTTTCGCAGCGCTGGCCAAACCCGAGACGGCACAAGCCGTCGTCTGCGCTGGGGGAATCAACGCGTCATGTCGATGCATTCAATCAATCTCTGCGCCCGGGGCGCTGGATTTTCCGCGAGCGGCCACAGGGGGAGGCAGGTACGAAGCCGCCGTTGGGGTGATGTTATGCAGCGCTGTCGCGCAATCCGCGTGCGATCTGTTTCTGCGCGTCGAATTCGGCGCGCCGCCGCGCCAGTTCGTCGGCGCTGAGCAGCGCGACATTGTTGTAGTCGCGTTTCCATTCGGCGTCGACGCGCCAGCGCAACGGCGATTGCACCGTGGTCCGGGGACCGGGGGCGGACTCCAGCACGCGCAATGCCAGCTCCAGGGTGAAGGCCTGCGACTCCGGATCGTGCGGCTTGCCGGCGGAATTGCCGAGCGGGAAGTCGCTGAACAGGAAGCGCGGCACCGCAACGTGCTCGACGATATCCTTGGCGCAGCCCATCACCACCGTGGCGATGCCGTTGGCTTCGAGATGCCGCGCCACCAGGCTGACGGTCTGGTGGCAGACCGGGCAGTTCGGCACCAGCACGACGGCATCGACGCCGTCGGCGCGACAGCGCGCCAGGATCTCCGGCGCATCGGTGTCGATGGTGACACGGTGGCTGCGGTTGGTCGGCGCGCCGAAGAAACGCGGCGCGACTTCGCCGATGCGTCCGGCGGCGGCGAGGCGCCTGAGCGCGGGCAGGGGAAACCAGGTGCCGCTGTCGTCGGCTGTGGTGTGCACCCGGTCATAGGCGATGTGCGAGATGCGCAGGTCGTGGTCGTGGTCGTGGTCGTCAGAGGTGGCGCCGTCATAGACCTGGTAGAATTTCGCGCCGCCATTATAGGCCGCGCCAGGGCCCTGATCGCCTTTGGCGGGGTCGTAGGGGGCAGCGGTGGTGACGATCGCGACTCGCGCCTGCGCCAGCGGCTTCTTCAGCGGCTGAAAGGGCGCCGAATTATAATGCGCCCAGCGATACGGCGTGTCGTATCCGATTGCCTGATAATAGGCGCGGGTGCGCGCCATATAGGGGATCGGGACATCGTCATCATCGGCGAAACCGGACTGCAGAATCGAGCGTTGTCGTCAACCCAAGTACTCCTGCTTACGCCCCATTTCATCCATAGCTAGCTGCTGGGGTCGCGCTGTCAAGAACGCGCCCGCCGGACCGAGCATGACGCAGAATCTCAGCCATCATCGGGACTCTGCTCTTGCTGGCCGCGCAGCCGGCCGGATGCGGTAGCGGACATGCCGAGGATGCCGCTCCGGCGCCCGCCGTCGAAGCCGCCAGCCCGGGCGAGCCGGCGGCAATTCCCCCGGAGAAAGCCGACGCCGCCCCCGAACCGGCGAAGGTGGAAGACGGCGCGAAGAATTCGAGCACAAGGGAGACGATGTGCCTGATGATCGAATCCGCGGCATCGGCCCATGATCTGCCGCTGGAGTTCTTCGCCCGGGTGATCTGGCAGGAGAGCCGGTTTCAGGCCGACGCGGTCGGGCCGCTGACGCGCGGCGGCCAGCGCGCCCAGGGCATCGCGCAATTCATGCCGGGCACGGCGAACGAGCGGCGGCTTCTCGATCCGTTCGATCCGGTGCAGGCGCTGCCGAAATCGGCGGAGTTCCTCGAGGAACTGCGCGACCAGTTCGGCAATCTCGGTCTTGCGGCCGCCGCCTACAATGCCGGACCGCGGCGGGTGCAGGACTGGCTGGACGGCAAGGGCACCATGCCGGGCGAGACGCGCAATTACGTGAGCGCTATCACCGGCGCGACGGTAGAAGACTGGCAGGCCGCGGGACGGAACGGCAAGGTGCCGGAGCGCGCGTCGCCGTCGGACTGTCGCGCGTTGATGGCGCTGCTGCAGCGCGCGCCCAATCCGTTCGTCACACAGCTCGAACTGCACGTGACACTCGGCGAGAACAGGCCGTGGGGCGTGCAGCTCGCCGCCGGCTTCAATCGCGATCGCGCGCTGATGATGTATGCGCGCGCGATGAAGCGCCTCAGCGCCGTGATCGGCGATCGCGATCCCAACCTGCTGGGCACGCTGCTGCGCAGCCGGGGAACGCGGACATTCTACCAGGTCCGCATCGGCACCGACACGCGCGGCGACGCCGACGAACTCTGTGGCCGCATCCGGCGCGCCGGACAGGCCTGCCTGGTGCTGCGCAATTCGACCATGAAGGGCTGAGCGCTCAGTATTCGGAGCGCAGCGTCGCGATGTGCTGCCGCAGCACGCGGTTGGCTCGCTCGCTGGCACGCAGCCGCAACGCCCAGTCCAGCGACATCGCCTCCCGCACCGGCCGTGGCTGGCGGAAAACCAGGCCGACCTCGTTCCTGCGCCGCCATACCATGCGGGCGAGAAAGGCGAGGCGCTTGCGCTCGATGGTCAGGTCCACCTCGCCGGCGAGAATGACCGGATTGGCGAACTCAACCCTGGCGCCCGCATCGGAGAAATTGCGAACGATGCAATCCATCGTGGAACTGCGTCCGTTGAAGGCGATGCGACCGCCGTAATAGACCCGCCCGCGAACATGCTGCCGTCGATCAAGCATTTTCCATCCTCTGTTACCGTTCAGACGCTACCTGAGGTGGTGGGCCTCTGAACAGGCCCGCTCGGATAAACGCTTTGTTAAGGTAAATCCGCCGCTTGACCGAAGCCGTTTTTGGCTGCGTATGGCGTTAAACCTCGTCAAGAAAGGCTCCAGTGGGACTTCCGGCACTCGACTCTGCGAAATGGCACGATACGGCGGCCGCCTTCGCGTTCGGCGTTCGCTCGATCGCCACCACCGTGCTCACCTTGGTGCTGTTCGCCACCTATATCGGCATCGGCGCGCTGGCCCATGACACCCATTTCAGCCTCGCCTGGGCGATGGCATCGACGTTGTTCGTCTGGGCCGGCCCGGCGCAGATCATCCTGATCTCGACCCTCGGCCTCGGTGCCACCGCGTTGCAGGCGGCGTTGGCGGTCACCGTCAGCGCCGTCAGGCTGTTTCCCATGGTGGTGGCGGTGCTGCCGATGATGAGGACGCCGGCCACCAGGCGACGGCAGTTGATCCTGCCGACCCATTTCATCGCCGTGACGCTGTGGGTGGAGTGCTTCCGGCTGCTGCCGCAGGTGCCGCGCGAACGACGCATCGCCTTCACCAACGGTCTCGGTGTCGGCCTGGTCTCGACCTCGCTGACCGCGACCGTGATCGGCTATCACCTCGCGGCCAATCTGCCGCCGCTGTTCGGCGCGGCGATCCTGCTGCTGACGCCGCTGGCGTTCCTGCTGTCCACGGCGCGCAACTGCCGGCAACTTGCCGATGTCGTTGCGCTGGTGTTGGGCCTTGCGCTGTTTCCGCTGGTGTCGTTGCTGCACACCGGCGTCGATATTCTGATCAGTGGGATATCGGCCGGCACCATCGCCTATGGCGTGCACCGGTGGAGGCGGCGGTGAGCGACTTCATCGGCGACTGGCACGCCTTGTTGGTGCTGCTGCTGGCGGGCTTTCTGCCGAACGAGAGCTGGCGCATGCTTGGCCTCTGGCTCGGCGGCGGCATTGACGAGGAATCCGAACTGCTGGTGTGGGTGAGGGCGGTGGCCACCGCGATCCTCGCCGGCGTGATCGCGCAGATCCTGGTGCTGCCGCCCGGCGCACTGGCCAGCATTCCCGCGCCGTTGCGCTACGGCGCGGTGGCGGTCGGGCTCGTCGTGTTCATGCTGGCGCGGCGATCGATTTTCGTCGGCGTGCTGTGGGGCGAGATCGTTATGCTGGCCGGCAAATGGTGGCTCGGCTGACGGCGGTTTCGCCGCGCCCTGCCGGTCTTGCGTGCTGATCGCTGTCAGATACTGTCCAGCCAATTCAAAAATAAGATTTGCTGGGGAAACGATATGAAGCCACGCGCCAGATTCGCCCTGATGTCCTGCATGACCATTGCGGCAATGGTTTTCGCTGCACCATTTGCCGGCGCAGCCGATTATCCGACGCGTCCCGTCAAGCTGGTGGTGCCTTACGCCGCGGGCGGCCCCACCGATGTCCTGGCCCGGTTGCTCGCCGACTATGTCGGCCGGGACTTGAAGCAGAGCGTGATCGTTGAGAACAAGCCGGGTGCCCAGGGCGCCATTGCCGCGGAGACGGTGGCGCGCGCCGAGCCAGATGGCTACACGCTGTTCGTTACGGCGGCATCCATCATGGTGCTCAACCCGCTGCTTTACAAAAAGCTACCATATGATCCACAGAAGGATCTCAAGATGCTGGCCATCGTCACCGATCTCCCTGTCGTGATGGAGGTGCATCCGTCGGTGCCGGCGACGACGGTCAAGGAGTTCGTGGCCTACGCCAAGGCCAATCCCGGCAAGCTGAATTTCGGCTCGGCTGGCACCGGCGGCACGATCCATCTCGCCGGCGAAATGTTCAAGCAAATTACCGGCGTCGAGATGACCCATATACCCTACAAGGGCGCAGGTCCGGCGCTGACCGACCTGTTGGCGGGCAACATCCAGGTGATGTTCGACACCTTGTCCACGGCGCTCCCGCCGGTGAAGTCCGGCATGCTACGACCGCTCGGCGTATCGTCGGCGCAGCGCAGCCCCGACCTTCCGGACGTGCCGACGGTGGCCGAAAGCGGCTATCCGGACTATGTCGTCGGTGTCTGGTTCGGCGTCGCCGCGCAGGCCAGGCTGCCGGACGACATCTCCGGCAAGGTCAGCGGCAGCCTCAACCGCGCCCTGGAAGATCCGGCATTTCGCGCCGCGCTGGAGAAGATTGGCTTCCCGGTGCTGCGTCCGAGGACGCCTGCGCAGATTGCGGAATTCGTTGACGAGGACCGCGCGCGATGGTCGAAGGTGATCAAGGCGCAGAATATCTCGCTGGATTGAGACGGGGGACCGATGGTTCGCGAGAGTGAAGTCAGGGTTGGCGAAGCCGCGGTCGATGCGCCGAAGCCGAACCACGCCGGGCTGGTCTATATCGGACGCATCCGCACGCCCTGGACATCGCGGCTGGAAACGCCGCGTCAGGGCCGCCATGACGGGCCGGTGTGCCGGCTGGAGATCTTCGAGCCCTGGGTGCCGGCGCTGCAGGGGCTGAACCTCTACAAGCATCTCGAAGTGATCTACTGGCTGCATTTGTCGCGCCGCGACCTGGTGTTGCAGAGCCCCAAGAACGACGGTAGTGCCCGCGGCACATTCTCCTTGCGCTCGCCGGTGCGGCCCAATCCGTTGGGAACGTCGATGGTGAAACTGGTCGGCATCGAGGGATCGACGGTGCTGGTGCGCGGCCTGGATTGTCTCGACGAGACGCCCTTGCTCGATCTCAAACCCGATCGTTGCGAATTCACGCCGCTGGCGCCGCCGCAGCCCGGCGATGTCCAGACGGAGTGAGACCGCGCCACAATCGCAAACGTCATCCTGAGGCGCTTGCCGATTTCGGCGAGCCTCGAAGTATGCATGGTGAAACGCTTTCGCTCGTGGTGCCGTCGCCTTTCGAGGCGCCCAAGGCGCGCACCTCCACCGAAACGCAATTGGGTTTCGGTGGAGGTGACGGCAAAGCCGGCGTTTTCGCTTACAAGCTCTCCAGCGCCGCGATCAAGGCCGTGGCGTTGTCTTCCAGCACTTTTGGATCTTCCTTGCGCGAGGCGGGCGGCAGCAGGCCGACATTGTCGTGGCGCGGCATCACATGCATGTGCAGGTGGAAAACCACCTGGCCGCCGGCGGCCTCGGAATATTGGGCGATGGTCATGCCGTCGGCCTTGAACGCCTTTTTCGCGGCGGCGGCGATCCTGTGGGCGCCGCGGACCACGTGGGCATAGTCGTCAGCCGAAATATCGAAAATATTGCGCGCAGGCGCCTTGGGGATCACCAGCGTGTGGCCGGGCGAGCGCGGCATGATGTCGAGGAAGGCCAGCACATGGTCGTTCTCATAGACCTTGTAGCAGGGAAACTCGCCGCGCAGGATTTTTGCGAAGATGTTGTTGGGATCGTAGGCGGTCATGGTTCCTCCTGAAGCATTGTTCGAACTCTTCACAGCCGCGACGGGACGGGTCAAGTCGGGCTGAAGAATTCAGGCCGGCTCTTCGTCGGTGCGCTCGATGTCGCCCTTGCGGAACGGGCCGGCCTCGGTCAGTTCGCGCACCGCGGCGGCGACGTGGGCGCGCTCGTGCTTGAGATAATCGGCGACGGCACGGCGGAAACCGGGGTCGACGATGTAATGGGCGGAGTAGGTGGTCTGCGGCAGATACCCGCGGGCGATCTTGTGCTCGCCCTGGGCGCCGGCCTCCACCGTCTTGAGGCCGCGGCGGATGGCAAAATCGATCGCCTGATAATAGCAGACCTCGAAATGCAGGAACGGATGATGCTCGACGGCGCCCCAGTGTCGCCCGAACAGGGTGTCCGAGCCGATGAAGTTGATGGCGCCGGCGATCCAGCGGCCCTCGCGCTTGGCCATGATCAGTGCCACGTCACGGCTCATGGTTTCACCGATCAGCGAATAGAACGCGCGGGTAAGGTACGGGCGGCCCCACTTGCGCGAGCCGGTTTCCATGTAGAAGGCGAAGAAGGCGTCCCAGGCATCCTCGGTGATGTCGTCGCCGGTCAGTGCGTGGACGGTGATGCCGTTGGCAAGCGCATCGCGGCGCTCGCGCTTGATCGCCTTGCGATGACGTGAGTTCAATGTGGCGAGGAAATCGTCGAAGCCGGCGTAGCCGTTGTTGTGGAAGTGGAACTGCTGGTCGGTCCGCTGCAGGAAACCGTTGTCGGCCAGGAACTTCCATTCGTTCTCGCGCGCGAAGGTGACGTGCACAGATGACGCATGGGTGGCGCCGCACAGCGCGACCAGCCCGTTGGCCAGAACCGCCCCGACCTGTGCCACATCGAGGGGATCGCGGATCAGCAGCCGCGGTCCGGTCGCCGGGGTGAAGGGAACCGAGGCCTGCAGCTTCGGATAATACTGCCCGCCGGCGCGCTCATAGGCGTCGGCCCAGCCGCGGTCGAATACGTACTCGCCCTGCGAATGGGATTTCAAATAGACCGGCACGACGCCGATCACCGCGTCGCCGCGTTTGGCGACGAGGTGGCGGGGGCCCAGCCGGTGCGGATGCAGGCCGAATTCGACTTCTCCAATGCGAGCAAGAAAGCATGAGAAATGAATGGGTTGTAGGTCGAAGCGGAGGTAATGCAGTGATGCCCGCCGGGGGCGGCGGAGGCCAGCGTATCAAGCGTGCGGAGATTGCCGACGTCGCTGCCCGAAGTCGCGCAGGCGTCCCAGTCGGAAGCCGCGATCTGGCTGATGGAGGACAGGGCTTCGAGGGTTATGTCCGATGACGTCATCAATCACTTGAACCGGTCAGTTGCGATCAGCCGTCGCGGTGACCGTCCCTAACATTGTGCATCGCGCTGATGACTTCAAGGGTCAGGCGCCAGGCACAAAACCCTCGAAGATCATCTGGTCGGCATAGGCAGTCGCGGCGGCGCGCTGCTCCGGGGTGCGCACGGTCCAGGCGAGCAAGGCACAACCGAAGACGTGGCGGGCGATCCACGGCTCCGGGGCCGGCAACTGGTTGACCCAGTAGGCGACGAAATGCGGTCGGGTCCGGAAGGCGTGGCGAAGATGAAGCATGTCGGCACGCTGTGCCGCCGAGAGCTTGCTCCACTCGCCGTCGTCATAGCTGCGCTGCGCGGTGATGCCGCGCACCAGGTCCGGAATCTGCTGGCGCAGCGCCAGCACCTGGTCGGGGTCGAACGACATGCCGGCCACCGGGCCGCGATAGGATTTCAGGATTTCTGCAACCCGCCCAACGAGTTTACGGTCGCCGTCAAAGTGACTTTTCACTTCGAGCACCAGCGCCACGCGACCGCCGACCATGGCGCAGAGATCGCTCAGCGACATCATCCGCTCGTCGGTGTCCTTGAAGCAGATCTGTCGCAGCTCGGCGGCAGTCTTGTCACGCAACGCGCCGGTGCCGTCGGTGAGGCGGCCGAGCATGTCGTCATGGTGCACCATCGCTTCGCCGTCGCTGGTGAGCTGCAGATCGACCTCGATGCTGAAGTTGCCCGCGATGGCGGCGCGAATCGCAGCGGGCATGTTCTCGATCACGCCGTGGGCGCGGTCGTGCAGGCCGCGATGCGCCACGGGGCGGGCGGTCAACCAGTCGGGTGCACGCATGGGGGTTTCCGTCAGGCGACTTCGAACACGCCTTCGACCTCGACCGCCGCATCGGCAGGCAAGGAGGCAACGCCGACTGTGGTGCGGGCGTGGCGGCCCTTGTCGCCGAACGCCGCGACCATCAGATCGGAGGCACCGTTCAGCACCTTCGGTCCGTCGGTAAAATCCGGCGCCGAATTGACGAAGCCGCCGAGCCGGACCACGCGAACGACCTTGTCGAGATCGCCAAGCGCCGCCTTGATCTGGGCCAGCAGGTTGATGGCGCAACCGCGCGCGGCGGCGCTGCCCTGTTCGACGGTGACGCCGGCGCCGAGCTTGCCCTTGGCAATCAGCTTGCCCTCCGGATTGACGCAGACCTGGCCGGACACGAACAGCAAATTGCCGGTGCGCACGAAGCCGACATAGTTCGCCACCGGGCTCACCGGCTCATGCAAGGTGATTCCCAGATCTGCAAGTTTCTGCTCGACCGTTCCTGCCATTGTCGTCCCCGATATTGATGTAAATGCCGAATGGTTGAAGCCAAGACGTTCCGGCGCAACCTGTTTCGCTGATCGCAGTCAGACATGCACCAGAAAATATGGCGTTTCGACAGCCATTTTTGCTTTTCCGGGCAATCAGCCCCAGTTGCGGCGCAATGCGACGCTCTTTATTGTTCAAATCATTGCTTCGAGGACACATGATGCGCCGCCCATCCTCCCTCTCGCGCCTTCGCCTCGGTTCGCTGGCGCTCGCAACCGTGGTGCTTGCGAGCGTGCCGGGTCTTGGCATCCGCGCGTCTCATGCCGCTGCCAATGCTCCGTTCCTGTCGCATCAGGCGCTGTATGAACTCAACCTGCTGAAATCTCGCGGCAGCGCGGCGATCAACAGCGCTCGCGGACGCATCCTGTACAATTTCTCCGGCAGCGCCTGCGAAGGCTACACCTCGGATTTCCGCCAGGTGTCGGAGCTGGAGAGCGGCGAGGGCAAGAACACGCTCAGCGACCTGCGCTCCACCAGCTGGGAAGACGGCGAAGGCAAGAGCTATCGGTTCAAGATCGACACCCGGATGAACGACGGCGATCCCAGCGCGGTCGATGGCATCGCCGAGCGCAGTGGCGATCATATCACCGTGAAACTGAAGCAGCCGGTGACGAAGACGTTCAACCTCGATGGCGCCACCGTGTTTCCCACCGAGCAGATCCATCGCATCATCGCCGCCGCGCGCGACGGCAAGTCGGTGCTCGAGCTCAAGGTCTATGACGGCTCCGACACCGGCGAGAAGGTCTACAACACGCTCACCGTGATCGGCCAGGCGATCCCCGGCGATCGCGCCGCCAAGGAGCCGGACCCGGCGACATCCAGCGAGGCGATGAAGTCGCTGACGCGCTGGCCGGTGACGGTCAGCTATTACGACGAGTCGGCCAAGCCCAGCAGCGGCGAACAGTCGCCGGTCTATGCCATGTCATTCGAACTGTACGAGAACGGCGTGTCGCGCTCGCTGGTGCTGGACTACAATGATTTCGTGATTTCCGGCACCATGGGCAAGTTCAACGTCAAGGACTCCAAGCCTTGCAAGTGAAGTAGGTGTAGGGTGGGCAAAGCATCGGCGCCCGCAGCGCCGCGATGCGTGCCCACCATGTCTACTTACCGCGCGTGATGCTGGGCACGGCGCAACAGCGCCTTTTCCCACCCTACGAACGCCAGCTTCTATGAGATGGGCCCCGGATCTGCGAAGCTATACTCGGTATTGCATCGCGTCCGGGGCAAGAGCCTAGGCCGTTTGGCGCCGCTACTCGTTCGCCTTCTCAGGACCGTCATAGGCGATGCCGCGAATTACCGCGGCGTTGCCGAATTTCCTGCGCAGGTCATCCATGGCCCGCTCGGCATCGGCGGAGCGGCGGTCGATCATGTCGGTGTCGCCGGCCTGCGACCCCGGCACCAGCGCGCTGACGCCGGTGCCGATCAGGCGGAACGCGGTGCCGTCGATTTCCTTGGCCAGCATCTCGCGCGAGATCGCGAAGATCTTGGCCGCCAGTTGCGTCGGAGCATGGATCGACTGCGACCTCGTGCGCTGGCGAAAGTCGGCGGTCTTCAGTTTCAGCGTGATCGTCGTGCCGGCGAGTTCGCCGCTCTTCAGTCGCGACGACACCTTCTCTGACAGTCGCCACAGGATCTTCTCGAGCGCCGCGAAGTCGCGGATATCGTCGTTGAAGGTGGTCTCGTTGGAGATGGTCTTGGCGCCACGGTCCGGCACCACCTTGCGGTCGTCGATGCCGCGCGCCAGCCGCCACAGCCGGCGGCCTTCGCCGCCGAACTGTTTCATCAACTCGACCTCGTCGGCGCGCTGCAGGTCGCCGATCTTGCGAAAGCCGCGCCGCGACAGCCGTTCAGCAGTCGCCGGTCCCACGCCATAGATGAAGCCCACCGGGCGCTCGGTCAGCATGGCGCAGGCATCGGCCTGATCGATGGCCGCGAAACCGCGGGGCTTGTCGAGGTCGGAGGCGATCTTGGCCAGGAACTTGTTCACCGACAGGCCGACCGACACGGTGATGCCGACGTCGCGTTCGACCTGGCCGGCAAACCGCGCCAGCACCTTTGCCGGGATCATGCCGTGGAGGCCCTGGGTGCCGGCGAGGTCGAGGAACGCCTCGTCGATGGACAGCGGTTCCACCAGCGGCGTCAACGCCTGCATGGCACGGCGCACCTCGCGGCCGACGCGGACATATTTGGCCATGTCAGGCCGCACCACCGCGGCCGAGGGGCAGAGTTCCAGCGCCTTGAACATCGGCATGGCGGAACGCACGCCATAGGTGCGGGCGATGTAGCAGGCCGCCGACACCACACCGCGCTTGCCGCCGCCGATGATCACCGGCCGGTCGGCGAGGTCCGGATTGTCGCGCTTTTCCACGGTGGCGTAGAACGCGTCGCAATCGATATGCGCCATGGTCAGCGCGGGCAGGGCGCGGTGACGCAGCAGCCGCGGCGAGCCGCAGGCGCTGCAGCGCGTCGCGCCGGCATTTTGGTCAGCAAGGCAATCCCGGCAGAAGCAGCGCGGTCCGCTCGGCTCTGGCGGGCGGTCGGTCACGGTGCGTCACGTGTGTCGGATCTCGCCCAGCGCCTGCCGCGCCGCCGCAATCGTCGTCGGGTGGAGGTCGGAGGCGGCGGCAAACGCCTTCACCGTCTCGTCATCGCGCAGCACGAAGTCCAGTACGCTGACCAGGAACTGAGGATCGGTAGCAGCGGACCGCAGCGTCTCCGGCCCGATTCCGTCTCGGACAGAAATAAGCCCAGTCGCTCGGGCTCGCCGGCGACAAAGGAAAGGGCCTGAATTGCAACGATTTCAGCCACTTCCTTCGGGTTATGACGGGTTTTTTCATCGCCTGCGTTTGCCTTTCCGTAACTTATAGTCTCTATTTTGAAGCAACATGCCGAAGTCACCGGAGCGATTCCATGATGTGGAAGATAGCACAGGTGACAAAGGCGCTCTGGTCGGGTGGGCCGGAGCAGATCTGACGGACATCTGGATTCGCTTTGGAAACGTCTGGCTGCGCGGCGATCGCACTTCGCCTGGCGGTCATTGAACGTTGACGTTCGGGATTGGAGGATGGGATGGCCAAAACCGTCCTGATCGTGGAGGACAACGAGCTCAATATGAAGCTCTTTCGCGATCTGCTGGAGGCCCACGGCTATAACACCGCCGGCACCAGCAACGGCTTCGAAGCGCTCGACCTTGTGCGCAAGCTGCATCCTGACCTGATCCTGATGGATATTCAGCTGCCGCAGGTCTCCGGCCTGGAAGTGACACGCTGGATCAAGGACGATCCCGAACTGCGTGCGATTCCGGTGGTCGCCGTCACCGCTTTCGCTATGAAGGGTGATGAGGAGCGCATTCGCGAGGGCGGGTGCGAGGCCTACCTGTCCAAGCCAATTTCAGTCGGCAAATTTATAGAAACCGTTCGACGTTTTATCGGGTAGGGAGATTTTCGATGTCCGCGCGTATCCTGGTCGTCGACGATATTCCCGCCAATGTCAAATTGCTGGAAGCGCGGCTTTCGGCTGAGTATTTCGATGTGGTCACCGCATCGAACGGCGCGCAGGCGCTGGAAATCTGCTCGCGCGCCGAATGCGATATCATTCTGCTCGACGTCATGATGCCCGACATGGATGGCTTCGAGGTCTGCCGCCGGCTGAAGTCGAATCCGGCAACGCACTTCATTCCGGTGGTCATGGTGACGGCGCTCGACAGCCCGGCCGATCGCGTGCGCGGCCTCGAGGCCGGCGCCGATGATTTCCTCACCAAGCCGGTGTCCGACGTGGTGCTGATCGCGCGCGTTCGGTCGCTGACCCGGCTGAAGATGATGACTGACGAACTACGCATGCGCGCCATCACCTCGCTGGAAATCGGCGTGCAGGCGCCCGAGCGTAGCGCCGTGTCCGATCTCGGCAAGGGCGGCCGCATCCTGCTGGTGGACGACCGGCCGTCATCCTATGAGCGGCTGGCGCCGGTGCTTTCGGCCGAGCATACCGTCGATGTCGAGCCGAACCCCGCCGAGGCGCTCTTCCATGCGGCCGATGGCAACTACGATCTGCTGATCGTCTCGCTCAGCCTTGAAAATTTCGACGGGCTTCGGCTGTGCAGCCAGGCGCGCTCGCTGGAGCGCACCAGGCAGGTGCCGATCCTGGCGATCGCCGACGCCGACAACAATGCCCGGCTGTTGCGCGGTCTGGAAATCGGCGTCAACGACTACCTGATGCGCCCGGTGGACAAGAACGAATTGCTGGCGCGGGTGCGCACGCAGATCCGCCGTCGCCGCTACACCGATCACCTGCGCGACAACATGCAGAATTCCATCGAGATGGCCATCACCGATGGCCTCACCGGGCTGCACAATCGCCGCTACATGGAAAGCCATCTGGAGACGCTGGCAGAGCAGGCCGCGACGCGCGGCAA
Source organism: Rhodopseudomonas sp. P2A-2r (assembly GCF_026015985.1). Taxonomy (GTDB): domain Bacteria; phylum Pseudomonadota; class Alphaproteobacteria; order Rhizobiales; family Xanthobacteraceae; genus Tardiphaga. The sequence continues at coordinate 3,160,815 of NZ_CP110389.1, forward strand.
GCCGCTGGCACTGATGATGCTCGATATCGACTTCTTCAAATCGATCAACGACAACCACGGCCACGATGCCGGCGACGACGTGCTGCGCGAGTTCGCGGTGCGTATCCGCAAGTCGATCCGCGGCATCGATCTCGCTTGTCGCTACGGCGGCGAGGAGTTCGTCATCGTGATGCCGGAGACCGACCAGCATGTGGCCGGCATGGTGGCGGAGCGGCTGCGCCGTGCCATCGCCGGCGAGCCGTTCTCCATCGACAAGGGCAGCAAGCGGATCGACGTCACCATCTCGATCGGCCTGTCGACGCTTGAAAAGAAGGGCGAGCCGATCGCCGACGTCCTCAAGCGCGCCGACGTGGCGCTGTACCGTGCCAAGCACGATGGCCGCAATCGCGTGGTTGCGGCGGCGGCGTAAGCGGCTCTGCGATCTCCGCCGCCATCCTGATGTGCTCGCCGTCTTCGGCGAGCCTCGAAGGATGATGCCCCGCGCTGTCGCCCTTCGGATCTCGCGAAGGCTCGCACCTGAAGGTGACGACGCGTCCATTTCAGCACAACAAAAAAACGGGACCCTTTCGGGTCCCGTTCAATCCGTCAGCAGCTGAAGAGACAGCGCTTACTTGATCTTGGATTCCTTGAACTCGACGTGCTTGCGCGCCACCGGGTCATACTTCTTCTTGACCATCTTGTCGGTCATGGTGCGAGAATTCTTCTTGGCGACGTAATAGAAGCCGGTATCCGCGGTGGAAACGAGCTTAACCTTGATGGTGACCGCTTTGGCCATGGCAAAACCTCTGAATGTCAGGAATCGGTGACAGCCAGAGCACTGGCCGCGTTGGGGCGCAAACTAGCCTCGAACGCCCCAAAGTCAAGGTTTTCCAGTCGCAATAACCGCCCGAATCCGGCCCTTTAGCCCGGAAAGAAGCGGTTTTCGGGGCGTGGCAGGCCCAGATTCTCCCGCAGGGTGGTTCCCTCGTACTCGGTGCGGAAAATACCGCGGCGTTGCAGTTCCGGGATGACCTTGTCGACGAAGTCGTTGAGGCCTTCGGGCAGATAGGGGAACATGATGTTGAAGCCGTCCGAGGCTTCGGTCTCCAGCCATTCCTGCACCTGGTCGGCAATGGTCGTGGGCGTGCCGACAAAGGCCGAACCGCCGTAGCCGCCGAGCCGCTGCGCGAGCTGGCGGACCGTCAGGTTTTCCCGCGCAGCGAGATCTATCACGCGCTGGCGTCCGCTCTTGCTGGCGTTGGTCTCCGGAATATTGTCGGGCAGCGGCCCATCGGGATCGAAGCCGGAGGCGTCGGTGCCAAGGCTGATCGACAGCGAAGCGATGGCGTTGGCGTAGTGCACCTTGCTGTCGAGCAGGGCGCGCTTCTCACGGGCCTCCTCGACGCTGTCGCCGACCACCACGAAGGCGCCGGGCAGGATCTTCAGATGGTCGCGGTTCCGGCCAAGTCTGTCCATACGGCCCTTGATGTCGGCATAGAGCTTTTGCGCATCGCCGATCGCACCGCCGCCGGTGAACACCGCTTCGGCTGTTTCCGCTGCCAGTTGCCTGCCGTCGTCCGAAGCGCCGGCCTGCACGATCACCGGCCAGCCCTGGACGGGACGGGCGATGTTCAGCGGTCCGCGCACCTTGAAGTATTTCCCCTTGTGATCCAGCACATGCATCTTGTCGGGATTCATGTAGATGCCGCTCTCGACGTCGCGCGGAAAGGCGTCGTCGGCGAAGGAATCCCACAGGCCGGTGACCACGTCGTAGAATTCGCGGGCGCGTTTGTAGCGCTCGGCATGCTCCATGTGATCGTCGAGGCCGAAATTCAGCGCCGCATCGGGATTTGAGGTGGTGACGATGTTCCAGCCGGCACGGCCGCCGGAGACGTGGTCGAGTGAGGCGAAACGGCGGGCGACGTGATACGGCTCGTCGAAGGTGGTGGAGCCGGTGGCCACCAGCCCGATATGGTCGGTGACCGCGGCGAGCGCCGACAGCAGGGTGAACGGCTCGAACGATGTCACGGTGTGGCTGCGCTTCAACGCCTCGATCGGCATGTTGAGCACGGCGAGATGGTCGGCCATGAAGAAGGCGTCGAACTTGCCGGCCTCCAGTTTCCGGATCATCTGCTTCAGAGCGGGAAAATTGAAGTTGGCGTCGGGGAGAGCGCCGGGATAACGCCAGGCTCCGGTGTGAATGCTGACCGGCCGCATGAACGCCCCGAGCCGCAACTGACGCTTCGCCATTGCCAGATCCCCATGTGATGACCGGCCAGAGATAGGCACAGCGCGGCCTGATGGTACCCCCGGGGACCGAGAAGATTATTGCGATTTACGTGCGTCGAAGGTGAGAATTGCCCGCCGCTGTCCCCGACCGCCGGCGTCGTGGCCCATTCGAATTCGGCGCAGCGACGAGCGTCAGAACTCGTTGTCGCCAGCGCGGTATTCGCTCGCCATCAGCTCTTCGTTCTCCGCGAGTTGAATCCAGGCCAAAGCCAGATCAAGCATGGCGCGGACTTTCACCGGGTCATCTTCCATATGTGCCCGCACGCCAAGCGCCGCTGCAGTTTGACGGTATTGCAACGATACAGAAGTGAAGGTCGAAAGCTCGGCCTCTTCGATCCGGTGCAACTGTCCCACGTCTGAACTCCTCGCGTCAGGAGATCCAAGTGCTAGCGGTTTCCTTGCCGGATTGCATTAGAGAGTTTTTAAGAATGCTTCCAAACTGGGGCTGATTTTGTCAGAGGTCGCCGGGCTACTTGTTGAGTAGCACCTCGTCGTCGCATCAATGGAGCAACGGCGGCGCGCGATGTTCAGCGGCCCCGTGGATTCTGTCGCTCATTAAATTTGAATTTGAGCTAAGTACCGGCCGGATGTCCACAGCCGACTTCACCGGGACAAGTGCGCGTTCAATGGCCGATCTTGGTCGCGAGCGATGCAAGCCCGGTGATTGCCGTTTCGGCATCCTTCAAGTAGCGCCCCTTGAAGTACACGGCATCGATGACACCCGTGATGGCAAACATGATTGCAAAGATCACAACGCCGCGCATGTTCGTTCTCCGGCTGGAACAATGCAAACGCCCGGTCCGGGCGCATCCAATCGCAACCTGAAGGTGAGATCAAGCGCTGCGGGGGCCGGTATGTGGCTCCCGGCCATCCCATGAAAATAGTGGTTAATCACTCGAAAACCGGTCGCTTCGATGCCCGGAAATCAGCCTTCGCCCGGCAGTATGTCGAGCTGCATCTTGCCGCCGTACCAGTGGAAAAACGGCAGCGGCGCGTCATGGCGCAGCGGGCCGGTGGCCAGGCGCTTCTGCAACTGGTTGAGCACGTTCTTGGTCATGGCGTGGGCGTCGGCCAGGTGCTCCGATCCGAGTTCGACCCACACCAGCTCGACCAGTTCGGCATCCGCATGGACCACGCCGTCGATGCGATGCGCGATGGCCGATGCGTCGGCGGTAAAGAACCTGGTATCAAAACGCTTGATGCGGCCGGGCGGAGTAATGGCGCGGGCGATCAGGAACAGACCGGAGGGATCGGGAAGCAGGCCGGCATCGCTGAACGCTTCCCAGCCGCCGCTCAGTTTCGGCACGACGCCGTCGGTCTTGCGGCCGAGGCAGAGGCCGGTCTCCTCGCAGGCCTCGCGAATTGCCGCGACAGCGAGCGACCTGGCCCGCGATGGCGGCGTCTTCGGACTGCCCTTGGCGAGATTGGCTTCAAGTTCGGGCGGCAGCGGCGCGGCGATCGGGATCCTGTTGTCGGTGGGATCGACCCGGCCGCCGGGAAACACAAACTTGCCGGGCATGAACACCACGTTTGCATGGCGTTTGCCAACCAGCACTTTCGGGATCGGCCCGGAGCGGTCCACCAGCATCAGCGTCGCGGCATCACGCGGACGCTTGTACGGATGGTGATCCGCTTCCTTGCCGACCTGGACCTCGCTCATTCCATCCTCCGAAATTTCTTGTTGTTCTTGATCGCGGAGGGGCAGCGTATCAGTCCGGATTGCCGTCGCCAAATCCGTGCATGCGGAAGGCCCACTGCAGGCCGACCACTGCACCCTTCACCGGCTGCAGCAGCAGCAATGAAGCAATCAGCGTGAACGGCAGGTAGATAGCGAGTTGCAGCCAGATCGCCGGCGCGTAATCGGTTTCGATCCACAGAATCACCGGCACCAGCACGTGGCCGACGATGACGATCACCAGATAGGCCGGCAGATCGTCGGCGCGATGATGGGTGAAATCCTGTCCGCACTTCGAACAGTGATCGTCGACCTTGAGGAAGGCACGAAACAGCTTGCCTTCGCCGCAATTCGGGCAGCGACCGCGCAGGCCGCGCTTCATCGCCGTCCAGACATTGCGCTTCTCGGGGACCACGGCATCGGGGGTCCAGACCTTGGTTTCCGTAACGGTCATCACTTGCCCTTCCGCTTTTTCGGTTTGCCGGCTGTCGATGCACCGGCGTTGCTGTTCGTCGTGTTGCCCTGCGCAGCCTTGGCCTTCAATCGGGCATTTCGTCCAAGCTTGATCTTTTTCGGTGGCTTGGCCGGTTTTGTCGAAGGTCCCTTCGAGACCCCCTTGGCGGACCTGCCGCCCGTGTTCCGGCCGATGCCGGCAGACCGATCGCCGCGCGCCTCGCGCCGCTGGCTTCTGCGTTCAACGTGACCTTCCGATAAAAGTTCAAAGCGCAGTGCGCCGGCCACCGGCGCCGCTTCGACCAGGCGCACATCGACCACGTCGCCGAGCGTATGCATGGCGCCACTGCGCGTCCCGACCAGCGCGTGTCGCGCTTCGTCGTAGTTGAAGTATTCGGTGCCCAGCGTACGGATCGGGATCAGCCCGTCGGCACCGGTATCTGCAAGCTTTACGAACAGGCCGGCCCGGGTAACGCCTGAGATGCGGCCCTGGAACGTGGCGCCGATGCGATCGGCGAGGAAATGCGCGATCAGCCGGTCCGCGGTTTCGCGTTCGGCCTTCATGGCGCGGCGCTCGGTGACGGAGATCTGCGCGGCGACTTCGGCCAGCGTCTCCACGGTCTCGGTATCGGGCAGGGCGCCTTCGCCGAGGCCTAGCCCACGGATCAGCGCACGATGAACGATCAGATCCGCGTATCGCCTGATAGGAGAAGTGAAATGAGCGTAGCGCCGCAGGTTCAGGCCGAAGTGCCCGTAATTTTCGGAGGAGTATTCAGCCTGGGCTTGCGAGCGCAACACCACTTCATTCACCAGCGGTTCGGAATCGTGTCCCTTGACCTTGGCCAGCACGCTGTTGAACAGCGACGGACGCAGCGCGCCACTCTTGGCGAACGGCATGTCGAGGGTCTTCAGGAATTCCTGCAGGTTGTGAACCTTCTCGAGAGTCGGTTCATCGTGCACCCGATAGATAAGCGGCAGCGCCTTCTTTTCAAGCATCTCGGCCGCCGCGACGTTGGCCAGGATCATGAACTCTTCGATCAGCTTGTGGGCGTCGAGGCGCTGCGGCACGATCACGCGATCGACGGTGCCGTCGGCCTTCAGCAGGATCTTGCGTTCGGGGATGTCGAGATCGAGCGGATCGCGCTCATCGCGCGCCAGCTTGACGAGATCATAGGCGGCATAGAGCGGCTTCAGGATCGGCTCGAGGATCGGCCCGGTGGTATCATCCGGCCGGCCGTCGATGGCGGCCTGCGCCTGCGCGTAGTTCAGCTTCGCCGCGGAGCGCATCAGGATACGGTGGAAGCTGTGCGAGCGCTTGCGGCCATCGGGGCCGATCACCATGCGCACCGCGAGCGCGCCGCGGGCTTCGCCTGGTACCAGCGAACAGAGGTTGTTGGAGATGCGCTCGGGCAGCATCGGCACCACGCGATCCGGAAAATACACCGAATTGCCGCGGATCAGCGCGTCGTGGTCGAGCGCCGATCCCGGGCGCACATAGAAAGCGACGTCGGCGATGGCGACGATGACCACCATGCCGCCCTTGTTGGCGGGATCCGGATCCGGCTCGGCATAGACCGCGTCGTCGTGGTCCTTGGCATCCGGCGGATCGATGGTGACCAGCGGCACGTCGCGCCAGTCCTCGCGGCCAGCCAGCGTCGCCTGTTTGGCGGCCTCGGCTTCGCGCAGCGCTTCAGGCGAGAATGCCTGCGGAATTTCGTGGGAGTGGATGGCGATCAGGCTGACGGCCTTCTCGGTAGCCAATGAGCCGAGCCGCTCCTTCACCTTGCCGGAGGCGAGGCCATAGCCGCGCGTGCGCACCAGATCGACGCTGACCAGGTCGCCGTCCTCGGCGCCGCCGCTGTCGGCCTTCGAAATATTGAGTTCGCCGCGGCCGGCCTGCTTCTTGTCGACCGGGATCAGCCGTCCGCCGCCATCCGGCAATTTTCTGAATATGCCGAGCAGGCGGGGCCGTGACTGGTCCAGCACCTTGGTAACGCGGCCGAGATAGGAGGCGGTGTCGCCTTCGCTTTCCAGTTTCTCGATGCGCAGAAGCGCACGGTCGCCGACACCGGCGGCGGTGCCGGCAGCAGGGCGGCGCGGCACGTGGATGCGGATCTTGGGCGCCGGGCCACTGGCGACTTCGTCCCATTCAGCGGGCGTGGCGATCAGCTCGCCATCGCTGTCGCGACCGGTGACATCGACGATCAGGGTCGGCGGCAGCGCCAGCGGTTCGGCGATGGTCTTGCCGCGCTTGGCGATGGTGCCGGCGTCGGCGAGCTCACGCAGGATGCGTTTCAGCTCGATGCGGTCGGCGTTCTTCAGGCCGAACTCGCGGGCGATTTCGCGGGTGCCGATCTTGCCGGGATGAGTGCGCACGAACGCAATGATCGCATCCTGGGTCGGAAAGCCGGTGTCGCGCTTTTTACTCACAATTATCCGTTCTTGCCCGCGCTCTTCTTCGCGACAGTTTTGGCGGCCTTCTTGGCCGGCGTGGTTTTGGCTTTGACTGGCGCGCGCGCCTTGCTGGCCGCGGCACCTTCGGCCTTGGGCTTCGCTGCCGCCTTTTTCGCGACGGCTTTCTTGGCCGGTTTCTTATCGGCGGTATCGGCCTTGGCCGCAGCCTTCTTCGCTGGCGCTTTCTTCTTGGCGCCACGCTTCGGCTTGCCGCCGCCCTTGGCGGCGCGCTCCTCGATCAGCGCGATGGCTTCCTCGAGCGTGATGGTCTCCGGCGTCTTGTCGCTGGGCAGCGTGGCATTGATGCCGTCGACGCTGACATAAGCGCCGTAGCGGCCGTTCTTCACCGTGATGGTGCCGCCGCGCTGCGGATGCTCGCCGAGCGCCTTGCCGGGGTCGGCGCCGAAGCGCCGGCCGCTCGGGCCCTTCAGGATCTTTTCGGCGATCAGGGTCACGGCGCGGTTGAGGCCGATGTCGAACACCTCATCGCCGGCCTCGAGGCTGGCATAGGTCTTCTCGTGCTTGACGAACGGACCGAAACGACCGAGCCCCGCGGTGATCGGCTCGCCGCTCTCCGGATGCTTGCCGATTTCGCGCGGCAGCGACAACAGCTTCAAAGCGATATCGAGTTCGATATCGCTGGGCGAGGTGTTCTTCGGGATGCCCGCGCGCTTCGGTTTTTCGCCTTCGCCATAGTCCTTGGCGTCGCCGAGCTGGATATAGGGGCCGAAACGGCCGGCCTTGACGGTGACGTCGAGGTCGGTTTTCGGGTCCTTGCCGAGGATGCGGTCAGCGCTGGCTTCGCTATCGGCAGCGAGCGGCCTTGTGTAGCGGCATTCCGGATAGTTGGTGCAGCCGACGAAGGCGCCGAACTTGCCGGCCTTCAGATTGAGCTTGCCGGTGCCGCAGGTCGGGCACTGGCGGGGGTCGCCACCATCCTCGCGCGGCGCATAGATGTGCGGGCCGAGCATGTCGTCAAGCGCATCGAGCACCTGCGTCACGCGCAGGTCCTTGATCTCGTTGACGGCGCCGATGAAGTCGCCCCAGAAATCCCTGAGCACCTGCTGCCAGGAGATCTCGTTGTTAGAGATCTTGTCGAGCTGCTCTTCCAGCGCCGCGGTGAAGTCATACTCCACATAGCGGGCGAAGAAATTTTCCAGGAACGCGACGACGACGCGGCCCTTGTCCTCGCCGTGCAGGCGCTTCTTTTCCAGCTTCACATAGCCGCGGTCCTTCAGCACCTGCAGGATCGAGGCATAGGTCGAGGGCCGGCCGATGCCGAGCTCTTCCATGCGCTTCACCAATGATGCTTCCGAAAAGCGCGGCGGCGGTTCGGTGAAGTGCTGAGCGACGTCGAGCTTTTCCTTCTTCAGCGGCTCGCCTTCGCTCATGGCGGGCAGGCGGCGGCTGTCCTCGTCCTCGGAATCGTCGTCGCGGCCTTCCTGGTAGACCGCGAGGAAGCCGTCGAACTTCATCACCTGGCCGGTGGCGCGCAGTTCCAGCACGCGGGCGCCGGCCTTGGCCGTGATGTCCACGGTGGTGCGCTCCATCTCGGCGGATTCCATCTGGCTGGCGATGGTGCGCATCCAGATCAGGTCATAGAGGCGGTACTGGTCGTTATCGAGCCGCCCCTTCAGGCTGTCCGGCCGTCGCGACATGTCGGTCGGGCGGATCGCTTCATGGGCTTCCTGGGCGTTCTTGGCCTTGGCCACATACTGCCGCGGAGCTTCCGGCACGTACTGCTTGCCGTAGTCCTCGCCGATCACGGCACGGGCCTGCACGATCGCGGAACTGTCGATCTGCACGCCGTCGGTTCGCATATACGTAATGAGACCGGTGGTTTCGCCGCCGATGTCGATGCCTTCATAGAGACGCTGCGCGATGCGCATGGTGATCGCCGGCGCGAAGCCGAGCTTGCGGCTGGCCTCCTGCTGCAGCGTCGAGGTGGTGAAGGGGGCCTGCGGATTGCGGCGTGCCGGTTTTGCCTCGACGGTGGTGACTTCGAACTTCGCGGCTTCGATGGCCTGCTTGAAGTCCTCGGCTTCCGCGCCGGTGCCGATGTCGAGGCGCTGCAGCTTCCTGCCGTCGGCGCCAACCAGGCGGGCCTCAAAACTTTCACCGCGCGGCGTCGACAGCGTCGTCAGCAGCGACCAGTATTCGCGCGGCACGAATTTTTCGATTTCCAGTTCGCGGTCGCACACAAGGCGCAGCGCCACCGACTGCACACGGCCCGCCGAACGGGCGCCGGGCAGTTTGCGCCACAACACCGGGGACAGGGTAAAGCCGACCAGATAGTCGAGCGCGCGGCGCGCCATATAGGCGTCGACCAGCGCGCCGTCGATCTGGCGCGGGTTCTTCATCGCCTCGGTCACCGCCTGCTTGGTGATGGCGTTGAACACGACGCGTTCGATCTTGTGGTCCTTGAGCGCGCGCTTTTCCTTGAGCACCTCGAGCACGTGCCAGGAGATCGCTTCACCTTCGCGATCAGGGTCGGTTGCGAGGATTAGCTTGTCGGCGCCCTTGAGTGCCCGGGCGATATCGTTAAGCCGGCTTGCCGCCTTCGGGTCGATCTCCCAGATCATCTGGAAGTTAGCGTCGGGATCGACCGATCCGTTCTTGGCAGGAAGGTCGCGCACATGGCCGAACGAAGCCAGCACCTCGTAGTCGGAGCCGAGGTACTTGTTGATCGTCTTGGCCTTGGAAGGCGACTCGACAATGACGATATTCATGTCATTCCAATAGCTTATAGGGGAAATTCGGGCCGGTTCCGCGAGAGTCGCGTCGGCCGTTTCGCGGCGAACATGGGTCTAGAGGATGCCCGTGTCAAATCGTCAAGTGTTGATGGCACAGGGAAAACACAAGGCCGCATTTACTTATGGTTGTAAATTGCGCGCGTTGGTTGCATTGTGGCGCCGAAACTTGACCCATTTGGCGGCCCCAAGCCGTGACCGACGGAAGGCCAGCGCAATGACGTCATCCAGCGGCGACGAGCCGGTCCGCGATGGCGACCCGGGTGAGGCCGCCCATTATCTCCGGGATGCGATCACCGAGTTGTCGCAGATTGCGCACCGCCATGGCCTGGAGACGCTCGCATACCTGCTCGACATGGCCCAGATGGAAGCCAGTGAGGTGCTGGTGCGACTGAGCAACGGATCCAGCTCATCAGGCACCTGACATCGTGGACTTTACTTCCGTGTCGCCCGCGCCGAGCAACCGGCCATCGGCCGATCGCAGTTCGAGTCTTCGCACCGGCTGGCCGGTGTGGCGGTCCACGAGTCTGTTGTTACAGCCGCCGGGGCCGAATGCGTGATCTTCACCCCACTGCCTTAGCGCCACCATAACGGGAAACACCGCGCGTCCCTTCGCCGTCAGCACATAGTCCTGATAGGCGCTGCCGTCGGCTGCCGCCTCCATCGTCAATATGCCGTTTGCCACCAGCGCGCGCAGCCGCGTGGCGAGAATGTTTTTCGCCAGCCCAAGCTTCCTCTGAAATTCGCTGAAGCGGCGAACGCCCATCATGGCGTCGCGGATAATCAGCATCGACCAGCCGTCGCCAATTTCGCTCATCGCCCGGGCGATCGGGCAGGCGGCGGTTTCCAGACTTGTTCGTTTCGCCATGACGCATCTCCGGCTGGGCGCAAGCTTTTCGGCGGCCAAGTGGTTGCATTATGAAACCATTTACTCTAAATGTCTATATGGTTTTTAAATGCAACCAGATTGGATCGGAGAGCAATGATGAAACTGGCAAACAAGACGGCACTGATCACGGGCGGCAATAGCGGCATCGGGCTGGCCACCGCTCGGCTATTCGTGGCGGAGGGGGCGAGGGTGGCGATCACCGGCCGCGACAAGGCGCGGCTGGATGCGGCTGTCTAGGAACTCGGGCCCAATGCGCTGGGTATCGTGGCTGACGCCACCGACGTGGCCGCCACCGAAGCCGCGGTCGTCAGGGCGGTGGCGCAATTCGGCAAGCTCGACATCGTCTTCGCCAATGCCGGCATCAGCGCCAGCACGCCCGTCGGCGGCACCTCGCTGGAGGTTTTCGAGTCGGTGCTGAAAACCAATATCACCGCGGTGTTCTTCACGGTTCAGGCGGCGGCGCCGCATCTCAACGACGGCGCCTCGATCATCCTCAACGGCTCGGTGATCTCGGTGCTCGGCAATCCCGGCTACGCGGCCTATGCCGCAAGCAAGGCCGGGGTGCGTGCCATGGCACGGGTGATGGCGTCGGAACTGTCGCCGCGCAACATCCGCGTCAATGTCGTATCGCCCGGCGGCACCAGCACGCCGATCTGGAATCGGGCAGCGCCAACGCCCGACGCTGTCACTGCACTCGAAGCAAGAATCTCACAGGCGATTCCGCTCGGCCGTTTCGGCAAGCCCGAGGAGGTAGCGAAGACCGTGCTGTTTCTCGCTTCCGATGATGCGTCCAACATCCCGGGCGCGGAAATCTTCGTCGATGGCGGCGCCACCGCGTCGCCCGCCGGTGCGCCGATCTTTCGCGGGTAAGCTCGTCATTCCGGGGCGCGGGCGGCGTAAGCCGACCGCGAACCCGGAATCTCGATATGTTTGAACATCTCCGGATTTCCAGCCATTCCAATGGGAATCGCTGAGGTTCGCGCGCAGCTGGCGCTGCGCGCGAACCGGGAATGACAGGGCGCTATGCCGCGCGAAGATCCGTTGCTGCCTGCAAGGCGCCCGTGATCGCCTTCTCGCGATGCTCCGGTCCGGCGCCGATACCTTCGGCGACGATGACCTCGATGTCGGTGACCCCGATGAAGCCGAACACGCCGCGCAGATAGGTCTCGGCGTGTTCGTAGGCCGCGGCCGGTGCGCCAACGCCATAGAAATTGCCGCGCGACATGGCGAGAACGATCCGTTTGCCGCCGGCCAGGCCTTCGACGCCGGCCGCGCTATATCGGAACGTCTTGCCGGCCACCGCGATACGGTCGATCCAGGCCTTGAGCTGGCTCGGAATGCTGAAATTGTACATCGGCGCGCCGATCACCACGATGTCGGTGGCGAGGAATTCCTCCAGCACGGCCTGACCAGCGGCAAGGTCGGGGGCGAGTGCGGCATCCGGCGTGGCGCCCTGAGCGGCGGCAAGATGCGCCCCGGACAGATGCGACAATGGCGTCTGCGCGAGGTCCCGATAGGTCACTTGGAGGCCGGGCGTCGCTTTGACGAGGCGGTCGACGATGGCCGCGGACACCTGCCGGCTGACAGAGTGGGGGCCGAGCACGCTGGAGTCGATGTGGAGCAGTTTCATATCAGTCACCTCTGGTATAGATTTGTAACTGACGCTACATGAGTGACTGGCGAAGAACGCACAAGAAGGCACAATTTTGAAACTCGAGCACACCGATGTGCCTGTCCTGGCACCGAGCACGCCCGACCACAGCGATTGCCGTGGCGTCGCTGCGGTGCTCGCGCGGGTCGGTGACAAATGGAGCGTGCTGGTGATCATGCTGCTCGGCGACCGGCCGCGCCGCTTCAACGAGCTGAAGCGCATGGTCGGCGGTATTTCCCAACGAATGCTGACGCTGACCCTGCGCGGACTGGAGCGCGACGGGCTCGTCACCCGCACGGTGTTTCCGACAGTGCCGCCGCGGGTCGATTATGAACTCACCGATCTCGGCCGCGGCCTGAGCGAGCCGGTGATGGCGCTCGGCGCGTGGGCCCGGCATCACCTCACGGACATCGAGACCGCGCGACAAAAGTTCGACGGCCGCAATTCGACCGAGTGAGATTCAGAGCAGCGACACCAGCCCGCCGCCGTGGCGCTCCAGCCGGCCGGCGAGTTCGAGTTCAAGCAGCACGGTGCGCACAACGGACGCTTTTGTGTCGCTGAGGCGGATGAGGTCGTCGATGCCCACCGGGCTCGGCCCGAGCAGGTTGATGATGCGGGCGCGATCGCTGCTGTCGGGCTCATCGAACGACGCGACCTCATCCGGCTCGCGGCCGGGCAAATCGACCGGCCGTTCCATGATCGGCGCGACGGCGTTGATAATGTCGGCGGCTTCGGTGATCAGCATGGCGCCCTGCTTGATCAGGTTGTTGGTGCCGGCGGCACGCGGATCGAGGGCGAGCCCGGGACCGCGAACACTTCGCGGCCCTGTTCGGCGGCGATCCGCGCTGTGATCAGCGAGCCCGAACGATGCGCCGCTTCGATCACCGCGACGCCGAGGGCGACGCCTGAGATCAGCCGGTTGCGCCGCGGAAAATCTCGCGCCCGCGGCACGTGCCCCAGCGGCATTTCCGAGATCGCCGCGCCGAGTTCGAGAATGGCGAAATGCAGGTCGAGGTGCTCGGGCGGATAGACCTTGTCGTGGCCGCCGGCCAGCACTGCAATGGTGCCGCTATTGATACTTGCGCGGTGCGCCGCCTGATCGATGCCGCGGGCCGGGCCGGAGGCAATGACAAAACCGGCGTCGCCGAGATCGCGCGCCAGTTTTTCCGCGAACTTCAGTCCGGCGCCGGAGGCATTGCGCGAGCCGACGATGGCGATCATCGGTCGCATCAGCGCGTCGCGTGCGCCTCGCACACCGAGCAGCGGCGGCGCATCGTCGATGCCCGCCAGCCGCGGCGGATAGCCGGCTTCGCCGGGTGCGAGCCAGTCGATGCCAAGCTTCCGGCTGGCGGCAAGTTCACGCTTTGCGTCTTCCTCGCTGCAGATCCGGCCGGGACGGGCGGCGCCGCCACGCTTCGCCAGATCCGGGAGCCGCTCCAATGCAGCCCGGGCGCTGCCGAAATGATTGACCAGAGAGCGGAAGGTGCGCGGACCCACGTTGTCGCTGCGGATCAGCCGCAGCCAGTCGATCCGCTGGGCGTCGGTCAGATGGATAACTGTCTGGTTGTCGGTGTTCACGCAGGTGCCCCTCGAGGGCAGCATCCCGCAACTTGAGGTAGTGCGCAACAAGTCAGGCGTACAGCGCCTCAGGCGCTGAAATCTGTGCTGGCGCCGGCCTGCGTTTGCGATGCGCCGTAGGATGCTTGAGGCGGTGTGGATTGCGATTGCGAAATTGCTGTGATCGCTTTCTCGACGCTTCCGCCCACCAACCTTGCGTAGCTGTCGGCGCGCCACTGCGCCAGATCCGGTCCCGCGAGGCCGGGCGGGTCGGCCAGGTCGCCGATCGATTTTGCTGCCTCGTTGGTCATCACGGCAGTCCCGTTGTTCAGCAATGTTGCGACCACCTTGCCGTCGACCTTCACGTCTGCGTAGGCGGCTTGAAACACATCGTTCGAGGCCGACGGTGGCGTGGGGTCGATCCTCAGCCCATTCTTCTCCATTCGCTCCTGCAAGCCGGGAACGTCGGCCTCGGACACGAAATGGGCCCCCTGTATTAGTTTAAGATCCGAGACTTTAAATCGCTGGCCGTTCGTTTGGCCGGCTGCTGCCGATGGGTCCGACTGGGCGTCGGCCGGCGTCGATGTCGGACGAAAGACGGGTGGTGCGAAACGCACGTAACCTGATGCGTAGTTGGACGTACCTGCAATCACGGGAGCCCCCTTCCGGCAAAATTTTGTGTTTCGGCACAGAGCCTAATGCAAGTGCCGGACCGGGAGGAATGGATTGAAGTTATTCGTGTTTTTGCTGATCGCTACGGACACGAGGTCGGTAAGTCCTGCCGGAGAAGGCAGGATTTTCCGGCCGATGCCGCATCATCGGGCGCCGCGACCGCATCGGCACGATCTCGGTCAGCTGCGCGGAGGCGCTACTTCGCGCCGATCTTGCCTTCGGTGCCGGCTTGCAGCCGCTTGATGTTCTCGCTGTGCATGTACCAGAGCAGCAGGGTCAGGACCGTGGCCAGGATCGCCAGTTGTGGTGAAGCGTACCACCACAGGAAGATCGGGGTGATGGCGCTGGCGGCCAGGGCCGAGAACGACGAGTAGCGCGAGTTGAAGGCGCAGGCCAGCCAATCTGCATCATCACAAAGGGACTTTTATCAAATCTGGCGGCAACTCGCCGGCCATGCACCACGACCTGACCATCGCGGAGAACAGCGCAGGGCGCTCGCCGTTCCAGCCATGGCCGGCGTCCGGGGCGAGCAGTGCCTGTGACCTCGGGAGCAGCCTGTGAAGCTGACTAAGCGACTTCAGGATCATCGGATGTTCGCGCGCGCCGGCCACCAGCAGGGTAGGGGTTTGCAAGCGCGCAATCGCTGCTGGAACAGTGAAGGCCGTCGCATTATGGCTGGCGGTGATAAAGCTCCCGAGCGATAGCTCCTGCAGCGACTGGCGGTAACCGTCGAACTGATCCGCCGGAATCTTGAGTGCGTTTGCGTTGAGACGGGCGCTAAACCCTGTTTTGATCAGCGGCGCGATCAGGTAGGCCGCCGCATTCAGCAGCCATTTGTGGGGCAGCGGCTGGACATTGAGACCGCTGAGGATTGCGCGCCCGACGACTTCGGGATGGCGCGCCAGCAGTTGCAGACCGACATAGGAACCTAGCGAGAGCCCGACGAGGTGGGCACGTTTGCCCGGAAATTTGCGGCGGATGAGATCTGCAATCAGGTCGGCAGACTGCTCGAACGACTGCCAGCGAATGGCTCGGCTGCCGCCGTGTCCGGGCATATCCGGCGCCAGACAATGAAAGTCTGTCAGGTCGCTGAACTGCCGCTCCCACATCCAACCGCTGGTGCCGATCGCATGCAGGAATACGATCGGCGTCGGACAGGATGGATGAGCCTCGCGAATATGCAGCAACACGTTTCACAATCGCTGGTCGGAGAAGGCCAAGCGCTGAGGCGGATCGGAGATTTAGTTGTGTAGGCGCTACTTCGCGCCGATCTTGCCTTCGGTCCCCGCCTGCAGCCGCTTGATGTTTTCGCGGTGCATGTACCAGAGCAGCAGGGTCAGGATCGTTGCCAGGATCGCCAGTTGTGGTGAAGCGTACCACCACAGGAAGATGGGCGTGATGGCGCTGGCGGCCAGGGCCGAGAACGACGAGTAGCGCGAGGTGAAGGCGCAGGCCAGCCAGGCCAGGCAGAACACGATGGCGGCCGGGAAGAACAGGCCGAGCATGATGCCGATATAGACCGCGACACCCTTGCCGCCCTTGAAGTTCAGCCAGACCGGGAAGAGGTGGCCGAGGAAAGCACATAATCCGGCGATCATCGCGGCATAGGGGCCGCCGACGCTGCCAGCGATGATCACCGCCACGGTGCCCTTCAGCGCATCCAGCAGCAGCGTCGCGGCGGCCAGGCCCTTGCGGCCGGTTCGCAGCACATTGGTGGCACCGATATTGCCGGAGCCGATGGTGCGGATGTCCTGCGTGCCGGCGAGGCGCGTCAGCACCAGGCCGAACGGGATTGAGCCGAGGAAATAGCCGAGTGCTGCGGCAAAGGCATAAACGACGATCATTGGGCCTCACTATGAGGCGCGACCGGACGCAAAACCGGATTCCACTTTTGCTGGTCGCGCCTAAACATGTTCAAACACCGTGCGCCCGCCGACAATAGTACGGGCGACGCGGCCGGTGAAGCGGGCTTCGTCGAACGGCGTGTTCTTGCACTGCGACTGCAACTCGGCGGGATCGAGCACCCAGGGCGTGTCGGAATCGATGACGATGACGTCGGCCACGGCGCCGGCGCGTAGCGAGCCGCCGGGCAGGCCGAGCAGTTCGGCCGGCCGCGTCGACATGGCGCGGATCAGGGTGGTGTAATCGAGTTCGCCGGCATGGACCAGGCGCAGCCCGGCCACCAGCATGGTCTCGAGGCCGATGGCGCCGGCCTCTGCCTCGGCGAACGGCAGTCGCTTGGTTTCGACGTCCTGCGGGTTGTGATCCGACATCACCACGTCGATGAGACCCGAAGCCACCGCTGCGACCAGCGCCTTGCGGTCGTCCTCGGTGCGCAGCGGCGGCGACAGTTTCAGGTACGACCGGTAGGGGCCGATGTCGTTCTCGTTCAGCGTCAGGTGATTGATCGAGGCCGAGGCGCTGACCCGCAAGCCGGCGTCGCGGGCGCGCTTCAGGATTTCGATGGATTCCGCGCAGGTGATGGAGGCCGCATGATAACGTCCGCCGGTGAGCGCCACCAGGCGCATGTCGCGCTCCAGCACCATGGCTTCGGCGGCGCTGGGAATTCCGGTGAGGCCGAGCCGGGACGCGAACTCGCCTTCGTTCATCACGCCTTCGCCCACCAGATGGGGGTCCTCGGTGTAGTGCACGATCAGTGCATCGAAATCCCGCGCATAGGTCAGCGCGCGGCGCATCAGCATCGCATTCATCACGCTGTGGTCGCCGTCGGTGAAAGCTACGGCGCCGGCGGCCTTGAGCAGGCCGATCTCGGTCATCTCTTCGCCGCGCAGGCCCTTGGTCAGCGCTGCCATCGGATGGATGTTGACGATGGCGGTGTCGCGGGCGCGGCGCAGCACGAAGTCGACGGTGGCCGAATTGTCGATGGCCGGCGAGGTGTCGGGCTGGCAGATGATGGTGGTGATGCCGCCGGCCGCGGCGGCGCGGCTGGCCGAAGCAAAGGTCTCGCGGTGGTTGGCGCCGGGCTCGCCGACAAAGGCGCGCATGTCGACCAGGCCGGGCGCGACGATCATGCCGGCGCAGTTGACGATGTCGGTGCCTTCCGGGACACCGGCGGCGCCAATGCCGCGGCGGGCGTCGCGGATCACGCCATCGGCAATCAGCACGTCGCCGATGCCGTCGAGATCGCGGCTGGGATCGATCAGGCGAGCGTTGGCGAGCAGGATGGGGCGGCGATCGGTCAGCATGAGGTCACGCATTCGGGAGGTTGCGCGCGAGCGCTTCGAGCACGGCCATGCGCACGGCAACGCCCATCTCGACCTGTTCGCGGATCAATGACTGTGCGCCATCGGCAACGAGGAGTCGATCTCGACGCCGCGGTTCATCGGGCCGGGATGCATCACCAGCGCGTCGGGCTTGGCATAGGCCAGCTTCTTCTGGTCGAGGCCGTAATACTGGAAGTATTCCTGGCTAGACGGCACGAACGAGCCGTTCATGCGCTCACGCTGCAGCCGCAGCATCATCACGATATCGGCGCCCTCGAGGCCCTCGCGCATGTCGCGAAACACCTCGACGCCCATGCGCTCGATGCCCGGTGGCAGCAGGGTGGACGGCGCCACCACGCGGACGCGCGCGCCGATGGCGTTGAGCAGGATGATGTTGGAGCGCGCCACGCGTGAATGCAGCACGTCGCCGCATATCGCCACCACGAGGCCTTCGAGCCGGCCCTTGTTGCGGCGGATGGTCAACGCATCGAGCAGCGCCTGGGTGGGATGCTCATGGGCGCCGTCGCCGGCATTGATGACGGAGCCGTCGACCTTGCGCGCCAACAGCTCGACCGCGCCGGAGGAGTGATGACGCATCACCAGGATGTCCGGATGCATGGCGTTCAGCGTCATCGCGGTGTCGATCAGCGTCTCGCCCTTCTTGATCGAGGACGACGCCACCGACATGTTCATCACGTCGGCGCCGAGGCGCTTGCCGGCGAGTTCGAACGAGGATTGGGTCCGCGTCGAGTTCTCGAAAAACAGATTGATCTGGGTGCGACCGCGCAAGCTGGTGCGCTTCTTGTCGACCTGACGATTCAGCTCGACATATTCTTCGGAAAGATCCAGCAGGCCGGTGATCTCGGCGGCGGAAAGGCCCTCTATGCCCAGCAAATGCCGGTGGCCGAGGACAAAGGTCGATTTCGTTGCAAGGGTCATTAAAACGAAAGCTATAAGGAGACTTCAAAAGCGGGGCAAGGGCGATTCTGGGTCCGGTCCGGCGCTGCGGACTTATCCCCCGATCTGTCCGCCGGGACCCGCCGCATTGTCGCCCTGTTTGGGCTACCGGGAGCGCCAGGATGTGCAATTTGAAACGGACAGTGCCTTCGCCGATTGACCGCGCCGCGCAGCCCGTAGTCGCCGGCATGAAATCGCTGGTATTTGGGGTAAGCTTGCAGCGAATCTCTCCAGCCGGGACTGCTCGATGACGTCTGCAGCGAACCTCGACGCATTCAACCAGTCGCCGCCCTTTGTGGACATCGACCTGTTCGCAACCGATCGCCCCCTGGTGGAAGCGGTTGCATTCAATGACGGCTCCTCTGGCTTCGTCGCGCATTCCAGTTTCGGTCAGCTGTGGGGCTCGGCCGAAATGGCGCAGCGCGGTCGACTCGCCAACGAGAATCCTCCGGTGCTGACGACCGTCGACGCAGGCGGCAACCGCATCGACCGGGTCGAATTTCATCCGGCCTATCACGAACTGATGGCCCACAGCGTCGATGCCGGAATCCACAATTCCAGCTGGACCGCCGATGGCAAGCCGGCTGGCGGCGCATCGGAAGTATTGCGCGCGGCGCGCTTCTACATGGCGGCACAAGTCGAGACCGGGCATCTTTGTCCGCTCACCATGACCCGCGCTGCGGTGGCTGCGCTGGCATCGCAGCCGGGCGTGCTGGCGCAGGCCATGCCGATCATCGCCAGCACCAGCTATGATCCCGCCTTCGCCCCATGGCGTGCGAAAAGCGGCATGACGATCGGTATGGGCATGACGGAGAAGCAGGGCGGCACCGACGTGCGCAGCAACTCCACCCGCGCCATGCGCGACGGCGATGCCTATCGGATCACCGGCCACAAATGGTTCATGTCGGCGCCGATGTGCGATGCCTTCCTGGTGCTGGCGCAGGCCGATGACGGCCTGACCTGTTTCTTCATGCCGCGGTTCCGGCCGGACGGCTCGGTCAACGGGATCGAATTCCAGCGCCTGAAGAACAAGCTCGGCAACCGCTCCAACGCCTCCTCGGAAGTGGAATTCAGGGACGCCTATGCGCTCCGCGTCGGCGACGAAGGCAAGGGTATCCGCACTATCATTCAGATGGTGCAGCTGACCCGGCAGGATTGCGCCACGGCCTCGGCCGGGCTGATGCGCTCGGGCCTGGCGCATGCGTTGCATCATGCCCGGCATCGCACGGTGTTCCAGAAGCATCTTGCCGACCAACCCATGATGCAGAGCGTGCTCGCCGACATGGCGCTGCATGTGGAGGCCTGCACGGCCTTGGTGATGCGGCTTTGCAGATCGTTCGACCAGGCCGCCACCGATCCTACGGAAGCCGCCTATATGCGGCTGCTGACGCCGGCGGTGAAATACTGGGTGTGCAAATCGGCGCCCGGGTTCCTCTATGAGGCGATGGAGTGCCTTGGCGGCAACGGCTATGTCGAGGACAGTATCCTGGCCCGGCATTACCGGGAGGCGCCGGTCAATGCGATCTGGGAAGGCTCCGGCAACGTGATGTGCCTCGACGTGCTGCGCGCCTTGTCGCGCGAGGGCGATGCGGCGGTCGCCGTGCTGCAGACCCTGATGGCGGAGACCAGCGGTCTGCCCGCTGCCGCGGAGGCGGCGTCGTTCGCGATCAAGACCATGCTGCGGCCAGACAACGAACGTGTCGCGCGTCAGGCGGTGGAAACGCTGGCGATGCTGGCTGCCGCCGCGGCGTTGAACATCGTCCACCCGCTGCATGCGGAATTGTTCGTCAAGACGCGGCTCGACAGTGGACGCAGCACGATGTACGGCGGTGCCGATTTTACCGCGGCGCAGAGCCGGGCGCTGCTGCAGCGGGCGCTGCCTGCATGACCTCGACGGAAACGCCGCTCGATCCCTCAGCCCCCGTGAAGTCGCCCCGCGCGCCAAGAATCTGGAAGTTCTGGGGCACCACGCTGTGGGGACTGGTCATCTTCGCGGCCCTGTTTCTCGGCCAACTGGCGGTGGTGGCCTGGCTGATCCTGCGCGGAGATTCGAGCTTCGATTTTTCCATGCTCAGGACCATGCTGAGCAGTGGCACCACCATCTCGCTGTCGGTGATGATGGGCCTGCCGGCGGTCTGCGCGGCGATCTGGCTGGCGACGCGGATCTCCGGCACCCCGTTCGCCGACTATCTGGCGCTGCGTGGCACCTCGTGGAGAAACTTTGTGCTTGGCGCCATCAGTCTGATGGTGCTGGTCGGTTGCTGGGATCTCCTGTCGCGGGCGCTGGGCCGCAACGTGGCGCCGGGCTTCATGGTTGACGTGCTGCGCTCTGCCCAGGCCGACGGTGCGTTATGGTTGCTGGTGCTGGCGTTCTGCGTCGCCGCACCGATGACCGAGGAGTTCTTCGTTCGCGGCTTTCTCTATCGCGGCTGGTCGGAATCCTTTCTGCGGCCGGCGGGGGCCATCCTGCTGTTATCCGCAGTGTGGACCGCGATGCACCTGCAATATGACTGGTTCTTCTTCGGCGAGGTGTTTTCCATCGGCCTGCTGCTCGGCTGGCTACGCTATCGCTGCAACTCGATCTGGCTGACGGTTTTCGTGCACGGCCTCAACAATCTTGCCGCGACGGTGCAGAGCATCTGGCTGGCCAGCCACCCGTGAGATCAGCCGACGAAAGCGATGAACACCGGCATGGTGACCACCGCCAGCATGGTCTGCAGTGTCAGGATCTGCGCCAGCAGCGGCGCGTCGCCGCCCATTTGGCGCGCCAGGATGTAGCCGTTCGAGGCCGACGGCACCGAGGCGCAGCAGGCCACCACTGCGAGGCTTGAGCCGGACAGGCCAAATGCCATGCCGAGCGCGATGGCCATGGCCGGCATCACCACCAGCTTGAGCACCACGGTCAGCGCCGCCGCCGCGCCGGGGCGGCGCAAGCCTTCGAGGTGAAGGCCGGCACCGACCACCAGCAGGCCCAGCGCCAGCGAGCAGCGCCCGAGCGCGTCGAGGAATTCATGCAGCGGGCGCGGCACGGAGAGATGAGTGAGGTTCATGGTCAGCCCGACGACGCAGGCCCAGATCAGCGGATTGCGCGCGATGGTCAGGAGGATTTTCGGCCACGCCAGTTTTTGCGGGGAGGCGTAGTGCGCCAGCACCCAGACAGCGAAGATGTTGAGCAGTGGGATCATCGCCACCATCGCCACCGAGGCCAGGGTGATGCCGAGTTCGCCCCACAGATTGCCGGCCACCGAGAGCGCCACAAAGGTTTGCCAGCGGGTCGCGCCCTGAAACACCGATGAGAAGGCCGGGCCGTCCACATCCAGGCTGCGCGCCAACCAAGGCCGCAGCAACAGGCACAGCGCCGACATCGCCAGGACCGCCAGCAGCAGCGCGCCGCCGACACCGGCGATCGGCACCGACGACAGGTTGGCGCGCGACAGCGTATCGATCAGCAGTGCCGGAAACAGCACGTAATAGACCAGCTGTTCCAGACCGATCCACTCGATATCCTTTTTCAGCAGCAGACGGCGCAGCGCGAAGCCGAGCACGATCAGCAGGAACACCGGAACGAGGGCGCCGAACACCGTCAGCATGGTCAGCGCGTCTCTGGCGGTCTGTTCAGGACCGTCAGCCGGTCCAGTGCGCCCTGCAGGATGAAGATGGCGGCGTGTTCGTCGATCACCTTGGCGCGCTTGGCGCGACTGACATCGTTGGCGATCAATTCGCGCTCGACCGCCGAGGTCGACAGCCGCTCGTCCCATAGCGCGATCGGCAGCTCGGTCAGGCGGGCAAAATTGCGGGCGAAGGCGCGGGTGGATTGCGCGCGCGGTCCCTCGCTGCCGTCCATGTTGATGGGCAGGCCGAGCACGTAACCGCAGATGCCGCGCTGGCCGGCGAGCACGACCAGCCGCGCGGCATCCGCCTTGAAGGCGGTGCGGGCAACGGTCTCGACGCCGGTGGCGAGCCGGCGGTCGGGGTCGGACACCGCGACCCCGATGGTCTTGGTGCCGAGGTCGAGACCGATCAGCGCGCCGCGGGCGGGCCAGAGCGGGGCGGCCTCGATGAGTGGCAGAATGGGTGCAGGCATGGCTCCGCTTAACACGCGCGCCGGTGATCCGAAACATGCTGATTGCGACGATCCGCAACCATCGCCGCGGATTGGCGGCTCACCGCGCGGCTGCTAAGGGTGCCCTGCAGACCACCGGACCTGAGCCCATCCATGGACGCCCTGACCCTTTACGGACTGTTCGCCGTCACCGCCATGCTGGTGTGTTATGCGCTGGAGGATCGCAGCCACTGGTTCGTGCTGGCCTTTGCCGTCGCCTGCGGGCTGGGATCGATCTACGGCTTCCTGCAGGGCGCCTGGCCGTTCGGACTGGTCGAGGCAATCTGGGCCGGCGTCGCGCTGCGCCGCTGGATGCTCAGGCCCCGCGCCGTCGCATAGCTCTCCTCGCATACGCCGTGCTAGGGTTACCTCCGGCACGGCAATGAGGCGCGGGCCGATCCCCATCACTTCGTGAGCACACCATGTGGCCTGACCGCAGACTGATCGACCTGTTCGGCATCGAGTTTCCCATCGTGCAGGCGCCGATGGCGGGCGTGCAGGACGCCGACATCATGATCGGCGCCGCACAGGGTGGGGCGCTGGCCTCGTTGCCCTGCGCGATGATCTCGCCGGACAAGGCGCGCGAGCAGATCAATATCGTCCGGCAGCGGGTCTCGACGCCGCTGAACATGAATTACTTCTGCCACACCGCGGTCGACGCCGATCCCGCGCGCGAGGCCGGCTGGCGCAAGCGGCTGGCGTCCTATTACCAGGAGCTTGGCATCGATCCCGACGCGCCGAACAATGCCGCCAATCGTGCGCCGTTCGATGCAGCCATGTGCGAGCTGGTCGAGGAGCTGAAGCCGGCGGTGGTCAGTTTCCATTTCGGTCTGCCGGAGCCGGCGCTGCTGGCCCGCGTCAAGGCAGCCGGCTGCCGCGTGATCGCCTCGGCGACCATCGTCGAGGAAGCGATCTGGCTGGAGCAGCGCGGGGTCGATGCTGTCATCGCCCAGGGCGCTGAGGCTGGTGGCCATCGCGGCATGTTTCTGACCGACGACATTGCCACCCAGCCCGGCCTGTTCGCGCTGCTGCCGCAGGTGGTCGATGCGGTGAAGGTGCCGGTGATCGCATCGGGCGGCATCGGTGACGGACGCGGCATCGCTGCGGCCTTTGCGCTGGGTGCCGCCGGAGTGCAGATCGGCACCGCCTATCTGCGCTGCCCGGAATCTAGGGTGAGCCCGATCGGCCGTGCGGCGCTCGAAGGCGGCACCGACGCGTCCACTGTCATCACCAACGTCATGACCGGGCGCCCGGCGCGCGGCGTGATCAACCGGGTGATGCGCGAGGTCGGGCCGGTCTCGGCCGACGCCCCGGCATTCCCGCATGCCGCGACGGCGCTGGGACCGCTGAAGGCGGCGGCGGAGAAGCTCGGCCGCAGCGATTTTACCAATCTGTGGGCCGGGCAGGCGGTCGGTCTGGGCACCGAGCTGCCGGCGGCGGAACTGACCCGGTCGCTGGCCGCGGCGGCGCTGGAGCGGATGGCCGGGCTGCGGGGCTGATGGCGCGCGCCGCGCGGTTGCGGCGCGAAACCTCCGTCTGCTATACGGCGGTCTGCGTGGGCGTTCCGCCCCAGAGGCCTTATATAATGTCGGTCGATGCTGCCACCGTTCGCCGTATCGCGCATCTCGCGCGCATCGCGGTCACCGAGGATGAAGTTCCCCATCTACAGGGCGAGCTGAATGCCATGCTCGCCTTCGTCGAGCAGCTGTCAGAGGTCGATGTCGAGGGCGTCGAGCCGATGACCTCGGTGACCCCCATGGAAATGACCAGGCGCGCCGACGAGATCAACGATGGCGAGATCGCCGACAAGGTGATCGGCAATGCGCCGATGAGCGAAGACCATTTCTTTCTGGTGCCGAAAGTTGTCGAGTAACGGTCCGGACGAGACAGGAAAATCGCATGTGCATGCTCTGCGACGACGAAAAGTCCTATCAGCTCTACATGGACTACCTCGATGCCCTCGAGAAGCAGGGCAAGATCGTCGATCCCGACAAGGCGATGGATGCCGTGCTCGACCAGCTCGAGGCGGCCGACAAGGCCAGAGACAAACTCCGCCGCGATGCGCCGGAAAACGACAAGACGCTTTCTCCGTTCTTCTGCAGCCCGGTCAATAAATAGATGACAAACCTGACGTCGCTGACGCTCGCCGAGGCTCGTGATGGCCTGGCGAAAAAATCCTTCACGTCGGTCGAACTGACCGATGCGCATATTGTAGCGGTCGAGAACGCCCGGGTGCTTAACGCCTTCGTTCTGGAGACGCCGGTGCATGCGCGGGCCATGGCGGCTGCGGCCGATGCGAAGATCGCCAGGGGCGAGGGCGGTCCGCTGGCCGGGCTTCCGCTCGGGATCAAGGACCTGTTCGCCACCAAGGACGTCCGCACCACCGCTTGCTCGAAGATTCTCGGCAATTTCGTACCGCCGTATGAGTCCACCGTGAGCGCGCAACTGTGGCGCGATGGCGCGGTGATGCTCGGCAAGCTCAACAATGATGAGTTCGCCATGGGCTCGTCCAACGAAACCTCCTGCTTCGGCCCGGTGGTCAATCCGTGGCGCCGCGACGGTTCCGACACCAACCTGGTCCCCGGCGGCTCGTCCGGCGGCTCGGCGTCCGCCGTGGCGGCCGGCCTGTGCCTCGGTGCCACCGCCACCGACACCGGCGGCTCGATCCGTCAGCCGGCAGCCTTCACCGGAACGGTGGGCATCAAGCCGACCTATGGCCGCTGCTCGCGCTGGGGCGTCGTCGCCTTCGCGTCGTCGCTCGATCAGGCCGGGCCGATCGCGCGGACGGTGCGTGATGCCGCAATCCTGATGGGCTCCATGGCCGGCTTCGACCCCAAGGACACGACATCCGCCAACCTGCCGGTGCCAAACTACGAGGCGGCCATCGGCAAGTCGGTGAAGGGCATGAAGATCGGCATTCCCCGCGAGTACCGTCTCGACGGCATGCCGGCGGAAATCGAGAAGCTGTGGAAAGAGGGCGCCGAGACCCTGAAGGCAGCCGGTGCGGAACTGGTCGACGTGTCGCTGCCGCATACCAAATACGCACTGCCGGCCTATTACATCGTGGCGCCTGCCGAAGCCTCGTCCAATCTCGCGCGCTATGACGGCGTTCGCTATGGACTGCGCGTGCCCGGCCGCACGATCGACGCCATGTATGAGAATACGCGTGCCGAAGGCTTTGGCGCCGAAGTCCGCCGCCGCATCATGATCGGCACCTATGTGCTGTCGGCCGGCTATTACGATGCCTACTATCTGCGCGCTCAAAAGGTGCGCACCCTGATCAAGAAGGATTTCGAGGACTGCTTTGCCAAGGGCATCCACGCGATCCTCACCCCGGCGACGCCGTCAGCGGCGTTCGGAATCGGCGAGAAGGGCGGCGCGGATCCGGTGGAAATGTATCTCAACGACATTTTCACCGTGACGGTGAACATGGCCGGCCTGCCGGGCATTGCGGTTCCCGCCGGCAAGGACGCGCAGGGCCTGCCGCTCGGGCTGCAGCTGATCGGCCGACCGTTCGACGAAGAGACGCTGTTCTCGCTCGGTGAGGTCATCGAGCAGTCCGCCGGACGCTTTTCCCCGACGAAATGGTGGGCCTGAATTCCCAACGCTGCACTGCGGCTTTAGCGTTGCGTTTTTGCCCACCATTCGTCATGCTTTCTCCATGAGCGTGGACCTTCCATGAGCGCCGACGACGGACTTCCTCCTTCCCAGCAGGTCGATCAGATTCTGGGCTCGCCCAAGCTTGCGCTGGCGCTCGAGAACGACAGGTACAAGCATCTGCTGGACTATGCGCCGGTCGCGGTCGCCGTGTCGCGCGGGGCCGGCGCCGAGCAGCATGTCGTCTACATCAACAGGGCTTTCGAGGCCCTGATGTCGATGACAGCGGCCGATGTCGAGGGCCATGGCTGGACCAGCCTCGACGGCTTTCTCAATGAGGACAATGCGGAGCAGACCTTGGGTGAGGCGATCCGCGACGGCGAGGACTTCATCGGCGTGTTCCGTCCGGCCGTGCCGGTCGACCGCCTGGTTGTCGTGCAGGCCTACGCGTCGGTGATCGAGAGCGACGACGGCATCGAGAGTTTTCGCATCGCGGCGCTGGTTGATGTGGGTGGGCGCGAGCGGGCACAGATCGAGCAGTTCGAAAACCAGATCCGCGACCGCGATATGCTGATGCGCGAACTGCAGCACCGCGTGAAGAACAACCTGCAACTGGTCACCGCCCTGATCCGGCTGGAGGCGCGCTCCGCCGCCGAGGGGAATCGGTGGCGCTGGCGCGACTCGCCAGCCGTATCGACGCGCTGACCGTGTTGTACCGCACCTTGTCGGCGGAAAACGCCGCGCCGGAGATCGATCTCGGCCAGTATCTGTCCGACATCGCGACCGCGGTGATGCAGGCCAGCGCGATGCCGGGGATCGAGCTCAAGCTCGAGGTCGGTTATTGCCCGTTGTCGATCAACGTCGCCATGCCCGCCGGGCTGCTGGTCAACGAGATGCTGACCAACGCGCTGAAATACGCCTTCGTCGGGCGCAACGGCGGCCAGCTCAAGCTGATCTGCAAGCAGGAAGGCGGCGAGGTCACGGCGGTGGTGTCCGACGATGGCGTGGGCCTCGGCGAAGGCCAGGAATGGCCATCGCCGCGCAAGCTCGGCGCGCTGATCCTGCAGACGCTCAAGGAAAATGCCAAGAACGTCAAATTCAACGCCGTCAGCCTTCGCGGGCAGGGGACCTGGTTCACCCTGGTGTTCGACGCCGCGCCGATCTCGCCGCCGAATTAGGCGACCACGGAACTTGTTCCGCTCAACCGACTTCATCATTCGTTAGCCATGTTGCTGACGCATATGCGGCGGTCCCGGCGTTAGCATCAAATGGCAACGCTTTGCGGTCAGATGTGGGTTGAGCCTTGCCAACATGGTCGTGACCGGACTGAACAGTGGGCGGGCCCGTGGCCGTATCGACGAATGGTTTTGAAGGCAGTGAATTTGATGAGTGGGTTGCGTTCTATCGGTCTCGTCGTCGTGACGTCCGCACTCCTGCTCGGCTGTGCCTCGGTACATAACCTGCCCATCAACGTTCCCCTCAGCGATGCCAGTTCTGCCAATAAGGAAAAGATCGGTTTCGAGGATCCCGTCACGCTCGACGATGCCCTTGTCGGCCTGTCGTTTTCCGGCGGCGGCACCCGCGCGGCGGCGTTCTCGTTCGGCGTGTTGCAGGAACTGGACCGGGTACCGACCCGCGGTGCCGGCGGCTCGATGCTCGATCACGTCGACCTTATCTCGGGCGTGTCGGGCGGCTCGGTCACCGCGGCCTATTTCGGGCTGAAGAAGCGCGCCGCGCTGTCGGATTTCCGTGAGCGCTTCCTGCTGCGCAATGCGGAGGAGGGGCTCAATACGGAATTGTCGCTAGGCACCATCGGCCGCGCCTTCTCCGGCGGCATCAACGACTCCACCGGCTTCACCAAGTGGCTCGATGCCAACCTGTTCGAAGGTGCCACCTTTGAGCATTTCCGCAGCGGCAAGCCGCGCATCTGGATCAACGCCTCCGATATCTATAACCGGGTGCCGTTCGTGTTCGGCGCCACGGCCTTCACGGCGATCTGCAGCGACCTGACGCGCTACCCGCTTTCCAATGCGGTGGCAGCCTCGGCTGCCGTGCCGATCGCCTTTGCGCCGGCCGTGATCAAGGCGTTTCCCGGCACCTGCAACGATCCGTTGCCGCCGTCGATCATCAAGGCCGCCACCAATCGCAATGCCTCGCCGTCGCTGAGCGCCTATGCCAAGGCGATCATGCGCTACCGCGAAGGCGCGGTGCCATTCATCAAGCTGATGGATGGCGGATTGGTCGACAATTACGGTATCTCAGGCTTCACCATCGAGCGCGAGTCGTCCGAGACGGCCTATGGACCGCTGACGCCGCAGCAGGCCGTGCAGCTGCGCCGGGCCCTGTTCCTGGTGGTGGACTCCAAGGCTGGCCTGTCGGGCAACTGGATCAACACCGTGGAGGGGCCAAGCGGCGTCGAGCTACTGTCGGCGGCGGTGGACACGACCATAGACGCCAGCGTCGGCTCCAGCTATTCGGCGTTCGATCGCGCCATGAAGGACTGGCAGACCTCGCTGATCAAATGGCGCTGCGGCCTGTCATCGACCGAGCGTGCGCGTTACGGCGCGCGGCCGGGCTGGAATTGCAAGGAATTGAATTTCTTCATCGGGCGTCTCGGCTTCGACCAGCTCGATCCGGCCCGCGCCAAGGTGCTCGAAGCGGTGCCGACCCGGTTCCAGTTGCCGCAGCAACAGGTCGACGACGTGATCGCCGCCGGCCGCGACGTGCTGCGCGAAAGTCCGGTGTTCAAGGCCTTCGCCGCCAGGATGTGACCGCGACCACAGGCCCTCGGCGGCACGGCAAGTCACCTTTAGGGTTTTCTCGGTTCCGCCATCGGGGTAAAAGCGGCCTATGAACGCACCTGTCAAACCGTCAAAACTCATCAAGGGCGCCACCGGCGACTGGGAAATGGTCATCGGGCTGGAGGTCCACGCCCAGGTCACCTCCCACTCGAAGCTGTTTTCCGGCTCCTCCACGGAATTCGGCGGCGCGCCGAACAGCCATGTGTCGCTGGTCGACGCGGCGATGCCGGGCATGCTGCCGGTCATCAACGAACATTGCGTCAGCCAGGCCGTGCGCACCGGCCTCGGCCTGAAGGCGCAGATCAACCGGCGCTCGACCTTCGATCGCAAGAATTACTTCTATCCGGACTCGCCGCAGGGGTACCAGATCAGCCAGTACAAGTCGCCGGTGGTCGGTGAGGGCGAGGTGATCGTCGACACCGACGACGGCGACAGCTTCACGGTGGGGATCGAGCGGCTGCATCTGGAACAGGATGCCGGCAAGTTGCTGCACGACCAGGACCCGACCTCGACCCTCGTCGATCTCAACCGCTGCGGCGTCGCGCTGATGGAGATCGTCTCCAAGCCCGACCTGCGATCGGCCGAGCAGGCCAAGGCCTATGTGGCCAAGCTGCGCACCATCCTGCGCTATCTCGGCACCTGCGACGGCGACATGGAGAAGGGCAGCCTGCGCGCCGACGTCAACGTCTCCGTGCGCAAGCCGGGCGGCCCGCTCGGCACCCGCTGCGAGATCAAGAACGTCAATTCGATCCGCTTCATCGGCCAGGCCATCGACTACGAGGCCCGCCGCCAGATCGGTGTCCTCGAAGATGGCGGTACCATCGACCAGGAGACGCGGCTGTTCGACGCCGGCAAGGGCGAGACCCGCTCCATGCGCTCCAAGGAAGAGGCGCACGACTACCGCTATTTCCCGGATCCGGACCTGCTGCCGCTGGAATTCAGCGAGGCCTATGTCGCCGCCCTGAAGGCCGACCTGCCTGAACTGCCCGACGAGAAGAAGGTGCGTTTCATCGGCGACTTCGGGCTGACGCCCTATGACGCCGCCGTGCTGGTCAGCGAGCGCGAGAGCGCCGAGTTCTTCGAGACGGTGCTTTCGAAACTGGCCGACAAGGTCCGCGACGGCAAGCTGGCCGCCAACTGGGTCATCAACGAATTGTTCGGTCGGCTCAACAAGGAAGGCCAGGACATCACATCCTCGCCGGTGTCGGCGGTCCAGATGGCTTCCATAGTTGACCTGATCGGCGAAGGCGTCATCTCCGGCAAGATCGCCAAGGAGCTGTTCGAGATCGTCTGGACTGAAGGCGGCGATCCGCGGGCGCTGGTTGAAGCCCGCGGCATGAAGCAGGTGACCGACATGGGCGCCATCGAGAAGGTGGTGGACGAGATCATCGCCGCCAATCCCGACAAGGTGGCGCAGGCCCAGGCCAAGCCGGCATTGATGGGCTGGTTCGTCGGTCAGGTGATGAAGTCGTCGGGTGGCAAGGCCAACCCGCAAGCCGTCAACGATCTCCTGAAGCGCAAGCTCGGCATCTGAACGGCCTGCGGCGCCGCGCTTGCGGCGTCGCTGCAGCCTGCGTGATCCACTGTTCGGCAAGCGACGTCGTGCTGCGCGGGCGACAACAGCGGCACGAATCAGGGATGCCGATTCGTCAAAAAATGCGGTTGCAGCGACGGACGATAAGTCCCCAACGCGATTTTCCCGAAAATTTTTTCATTGCCAAAAAACGCGACTCAGAGTCCGCGACCGCTATTTTCGTGCGTCGGCGCCGACTCGAAGCCGCGGATAAATGTTGTATTTATCTGATATCACGAATCTGAATTGTGGCTGTGACACAGCCACTTCCTACAATCTTGACAAACGCAGATGTAGAGTTTCCGCGCGTTTCTGGCATTGTCCGTGTACGAGCCGTCGAGTTGTCGTTGCGCGCGTGGGACGCATGGCGTCATCGTGTCATCAACACTTCCTTAAGCGGGACACTGTTTTTTCTAATGTGTTGGTGTATTCGGGATGTAGTGCATCTCGATTCCCGAGTGCACGCAGCGACTAGCGATCACTTTTATTCAGGAGGGCAACATGGCCAAGAAAGCTAAGAAGGCGAAGAAGGCAGTGAAGAAGGCAACGAAGAGCGCAGTGAAGAAGACTGCCAAGAAGACGAAGAAGGTTGCCAAGAAGAAGTAACTCTTCTTCTGAAACTGCCGGCGGCTTGCTGCCGGCGACGTCACAGAGCCTCCACGACAGTTGCTTCTCGAAGTGATCTGGCACGCAGGCTCTGGCTGACGAAGAGGGTGTCGGCGAGACATCAGGTCAAACGGCCGGACCGTTATCTCATGCGGGGCTTGTCCTCCTGTGATGCGGTTCGGCAAAGAACGCGGCGCTTCGGCTTTGCGGCTCTTTGTTCGTTGCGGATCTCCGGTCCGCAGTTTCAGCGGCGCTCACCGCCATTGGAATCTGATCCTGACGTGTTCGCCGACGCCCTCGTCCTTTGCCGGTGCGGCTTGTCCCCGGCTCGCTGTTTCCCTTTCACGAACATATCGACCCGACGTCTGAGGCGTCAGAACTCCGTGCGCCTGGGGCAGGGCCGGGCGCTTGCGATGCTGCGGCGGCCTGCATGGCAGGATGGTTATCGGTCTGCTCACCGACACGGTAAACCAAATCTGCCGCCGGCGATAAAGCCCAGCAAAACCAGCATCTCACGTGACTCGCCGGTGGGCGGTGAGGATTGCGTTCAGAATCCGTTCATCGCGATACTTAAACTGCTCTTCAAATTTTATCGGTCATGATCATCCCCACAAGCCGGAAAACGGCGACGGGACGTTGGACAGTCAGACAGGAGCCGCACTCGAACGAGGCGGCAACGATAAAAGGAGAGATCGCATGTTTCAGGGAATCATCAACTTCGACACCGCCGAGCCGGTCGATACCAGCGCCATCCAGGACGTCCTGTTCGATCGCGGAATGCACTGGTCGTGCGGTCGCTCGGGCATCGTCGATCTTGTCGCGGCGCACAAATGGTTCAATCTTGCCGCCATGAAGGGCCGTGCGGATGCTCTGGCGATGCGTCGCGAAGTCGCCGAAATGATGTCCGAGGTTGAGGTCGCCGCGGCCCAGCGCGCCGCCCGCGCCTGGCTGACCACCCATTGATCGCGAGCCTTCGCGCCGCATCGCGTCGGCACGTTCTCAAAGACGGCTTTTGAGCCAACGCTGAGAACCCGGACGTCGCCGCACGCCGTCGGCAACGTGGGCATCCGTCCGGACCGGCAATCGTCGCGCTGATAGCTCAGGCTTTCAGGAAGGCGAGCCGTTCATCGGTGCGGCCCGGAGTGACGGCGAGGATTTCAGCTTTGACCACACCTTCGGCGACGAAGGGATCATCCTGCACACGTGCTTCGATCTCCTCCAGCGAAGCATTGTGCGCAAGGATCGCGCCGCCGGCGTTCGGCTGGAGGCCGCCGACCAGCAGAAAGACACCATCGTCGAATCCGCTTTTGATCCAGGCATTGTGCCCGTCCATGAACCGCGGGGCTTTGGTCTTGTCGACGAAGCGAAGGGTGATGATGAACATGGTCTCTCCGACAGGCGGGTGGGCTGGCGTCGGGCTTTGCGCGGCAACATAGGTGAGGCGCCGCCGCCTGAATTGCTGCAACCGATCAATTGGCGGTTCTCGATCACCATTGTGAACTGACGCTCGGCAGGAATAGCTCCGGGGACCGGCTGTCGATATGGCGCCGAGTGAGGGGCGGGGGAGCCTCAAGGGTTTCAACCCCGTCGCGACCGGAGCCTTCAAGCTCCGATCTGCATATTCGAGATTAACCGGAAGATGAAAGCGAACCTCTGGGAGATGCGATTCTCCCAGGTCGGGGCGCTGCGCTGGTTGTCGTCGCTCAGCGCCGCTGCATGTTTTCCGATCGACGTCGAGACATCGCCGGTCGGGCGAGCGGATATATCCCGTCAGTGCATTTAACTCTCGATGTTGACCGGCAGCCGCAGCTCGGCAGCCCGATCCTTTTTGCCTGCTTCCGAAGCGCATGCTCTCGCTTCTCAAATGCAGCCAGCTCATTCTGCACCAATGCCATGAAGCTTTCGCGGCTGGCGTTCGCAGAGTTCGTCATTTCCGTCATCGACAGTTCCTGTTGAATGTCATCCAAGTGACGCGCAACTGTATCCGCTTGGCGGCTGCAACAAAAGCTTCGCAGAAGTTGCATCTGGGGGCGCTTCCAGGCGCCAGGCTCGACGCGTGCGGTTCGCCGCAGCGCGCGAACATCCTCCGGCCGGCAACGTTGCCAGGATGCATACCTGCACCGGTATCGTTTCGCGGTTGTCGGGAGGAGGGGCCGGCGAGTTGTGCGGAGGTCTTCAGGATCGCGCGATGCCGCCGACAGGCTGGTCCATGATCTGCCGCGCGCGGGACCGGGCGGATGCAAACAGGATCAAGCGCAACAACGTCGTCCGGACCATCGTCCGGCCAGTTCGCACCGGCTCGTTTCCAGCGAACATCGGATGTGGCGGCTGCCCATGACGGGAATCGCGTCTGGCATTACCGCCCTGCGAAAGCAGCAATGACGGTGAGGGCGATCGGAGATGCAGATGCGTTGCGGACTCGCTCGCGCCACGGTGTGTCCCGTCGAAAGCGTGTTGCAGGCACACATGTCGGATAGGAAACGGGATTCTGTGCTTCAAATAACCCAGTAGTGGCGGAGCCGGAGGGATTCGAACCCTCGATACCCGGTAAAAGGTATGCCGCTTTAGCAAAGCGGTGCCTTCAGCCACTCGGCCACAGCTCCATCGCGTTGGATATGCCCCACGTGGCCTCGCGCCGCAAGCGCCAGATCGAGAGTCGTCGCTTTGCGCACACCGAATCGTTGCCGGGCCGAACGCACGACCTGCGCTGCGCTGCCGTCTGGAGCAGGTTCCGGCGCGGAACCAAGGACTTGGCGCCGCGCGTGGCGCTGTCCGGTCAGCCAAACCATTCTGCTGCCCATAGACGTCAGCGTGCGTTCTTGCCCTCTCCGGCGCCCGCCGGGACACCAAGCCGGGCTCCGGGCAGGAAGTTCTGACGACCGATTCGCAGGTTGTGCGGGGATCCGGGTGCGGGTTGCCGCCGAGGGGCGCATTCGCCGCCTTTTGGGGAACAAGCCGGGGCGACTTAAAAAGCCAAATAGTATCAATTGCTTGTCCCTTGTTCCGGATCACAAAAGCGTGTGATTTGTGCAACACCCCGCTGAAAACGGCCGGATTCGGGCCTCATCGAGGCGTTCCTTTGTTGCGCAGCGCAACAGGTTGGTTGATGGTCCGGGTGCGACGGAGGGGGCATCCCGAGGTCGTCCCGCAAAGTATTCGCTTTGAACCCTCGCACACGTGCGGGTGTGTTCGGAGGGTGAAGCGCTTTTGCGGGTTGTCAGGGATCAAGGAACTGTTCGCGGGTGATCCTCACCCCGGACCTGGAACCTGTCCCTTTAACAACTTGGAGGTTTACATGAACACGATTAAGAGCCTGATTCTGGGCTCGGCCGCGGGCTTGCTCGCGATGGGCGGCGCACAGGCCGCTGATCTTCCGATGAAGGCCAAAGCGGTCGAATACGTGAAGATCTGCTCCCTCTACGGCGCGGGCTTCTACTACATCCCGGGCACCGACACCTGCATCAAGCTCGGCGGCGCGATCCGTCTTGAGACCACGCTGAACGGCCAGGCTTCCGGCAACGGCAACTGGTACGGCGGCGCAAACGGCTCGCAGTCCTTCAACCAGGATTGGTACGGCACCCGCGCTCGTTTCAACCTGAACGTCGATACCCGCACCGCGACCGAATACGGCGTGCTGCGCACCTACGGCGACATGAAGGTCGACTTCACCCGCGGCACCTCGTCGATCGCCGGTGGCACCATCGCCGAAGTCGACTACGCCTTCATCCAGTTCGCTGGCTTCACCATGGGTAAGTCGGTGTCGATGTTCGACCCGCAGTGGGCCCTGTCCAAGCCGACGATCTCGTCGGGCTTCCAGGCTGGCTCCAACAACGCGACCGGCATTTCGCAGTTCGCCTACACCGCCTCGTTCGGCAACGGCGTGTCGGCGACGATCTCGCTTGAAGACGCTCAGCCCTACCGCACCGCCGGTGTCGTCAACACTTCGTCGGCATTCGTCGCTCCGTTCGGTGGTTCGACCCTCACGGGTGGTGCTTACGGCATCAACAACTTCCTCGGCAACGCCTCTACTGGCGATCACGTTCCTGACGTCGTCGGCAATCTCCGCCTTGATCAGGCCTGGGGTTCGGCCTTCGTGTCGGCAGCTGCTCATGAAGTTCATGGCACCTACTACACCAATGCCGACTCTGGCCGTCCGTCCTCGACTTACGGTTACGCAGTCAGCGGCGGCTTCGAGTTGAAGAACCTGCCGACCGGCGCAGGCGACAGCTTCAAGCTGGAAGCCACCTATGCCAAGGGCGCAGCCAAGTACGTCTGGGGCGGCACGCAGGATTCGTCCGGCGCAGGTCGTTATGCCCGCGCGAGCGGCAATGGCGCCGGCAGCAGCATGGCGTTCGGTTACGTGCTTGATGGCGTTTACAGCAACGGCACCGGCATCGATCTGAGCACCGCCTGGGACATCAGCGCGTACTACGAGCACTACTGGAACCCGAACTGGCGTACGTCGCTGTACGGCAACTACAGCACCATCTCCTACGGTTCTGCAGGTAATGCAGCTCTGATGCAGGCTCTGACCAACGGCTCGACGGCCAATATTACGGGCGTCGGTTCCCTTGCTGCCACCGGTGGCGACATGAAGTTCTCGTCCTACCAGGTCGGAACCAAGACCGCTTGGACCCCCGTCAAGAACCTCACCTTGTCGGCTGACTTCCTGTACACCCGCCTCGACACCAACCTGACCGGTACCTACAACGCCGCCGCTGGGCAAGTGTCGAGCTCTTCGGCTCGCGCCTACACCCTGGGCGACCAGAACGTGTACCAGCTGCAGCTGCAGGCTCAGCGCTCCTTCTAATCCTGATCGTCTCGCGACGCTCAAGATCTGAAACAAAGACCCCCGGCAGGAAACTGCCGGGGGTTTTTGCTTGTGGGGCGATGAAGGGGGCGGATGACAGGCTGCGCCTGATCCTGCTTGCGAGTTCCTTGGTTAGTCGTGGGCGACAGCGACGCCGCATGTCGTCCCCGCGAAGGCGGGGATCCATAACCACGGTCGTCATCGTCAATCTGCAGAGGCACGGCTACGGCGTTTCAGCCAGGCACGACAGCGTGTATGGGTCCCCGCCTTCGCGGGGACTACACGGAGTTCTTCGGCTCGCCGCGAAAGCTATTCGACGCTGCCGCGGTGCAGATCGGCTTCGATCTGCAACTTTGATCCGCCGCCGAAGCGGGCGCGATAGACCTGAAGGTTCTCCATGATCCGCTGCACGTAGTTGCGGGTCTCGGAGAACGGGATCTGCTCGACCCAGTCGACCGCGTCGACCTTGGGATCCCGTGGGTCGCCGTAGCGCTCCACCCATTTGCGGACGCTGCCGCGGCCGGCATTGTAGCCGGCGAAGGTCATGATGTAGGAGCCGCGATAGTCGTCGAGCAGGCCGCCCAGTTCGGCGGCCCCGATGGATGCGTTGTAGACCGGATCGGTCTTCAACCTGGCGAGGTCAAAGCTCGCGCCGTACTTCTTGGTGACATAGCGGCCAGCATCCGGCGTCACCTGCATCAGCCCATAGGCATTGGCGGGCGACACCACCGCCTGATTGAATGCGCTTTCCTGTCGCGCTATGGCATAGACGACGCTGCGCTCGACCTCCGGGCCGATCGTCGGATATGAGGGAATCCCGACGGTCGGATAGGCGTAGTGGTCGAACGGCAGGCCGCGATTGAGGGCGGCCTTTCCGATCAGCAGCATGCCGCGGGCGTCGGAGTTGCGGGCGGCGAGATCGCCGAGGCCGAGCACCGCGTCGGGATCGCCGTTCTCGCCCATGTCGGCGAGGATGGGGATCGCGATCTCGCGCTCATCCAGTGCGTAGAGCAGCGCGACGGCACGGACGATTTCCAGCCGCTCGACGCCGCGTCCGCGGGCGCTCGGTGCGCCGTTCAGTTCGATCTGCGGCAGGCCGAGCTTGGCCCGCGCCAGTTGACCGTAGTAGCTGGTGGATTGCTCGGCCGCCGCCGCATAGGCCTGTCGGGCCTCCGAACTGCGCCCGGCGGCTTCCGCCGCACGACCCTGCCAGTAGCCGGCACGGGCCAGCGCGGTCGGATTGACGCTGCCGACGCCGATGCGGGCGAAATGCTGGGATGCCGCCGCCGGATCCTTGAGGAAGCGCAGCGCGATCCAGCCCGCGGTGAATTCCTGTTCGGTCTTGTAGATGTCGCGGGCGGGCAGGGCGGCGTCGCGCGCGATCAGATAGGCGGTGCGATACTCGCCGACGTCGAGCATCTTTCGCGACAGCAGCCGGCGCTCCACCCACCATTCGTCCAGATTGTGCAGCCGCGCCGGGTCGCGCGGTGCCGCCAGCATCAGCTGGCCGGCCTCCGCGAATTTCTCCTCGCGTCGCAGCTGCTGGATTTTGGCGAACATGTAGCCGGGATCGCCGTGCAGCTCGCTCGGTACGGCGTCAAGCAGGCCTCGCACATTGATGGCCTTCTTGGTCACGCCAATGCGCGCTTTGGCCAGCGCCATCTGCGCGCCGCCGAGCCGCTTGGCGGCGCGCATCGCACCGTCGGTGTCGCTGCTGTACAGCAGCTTGTCCATGCGGGCCTTGTGGTCGCCCGCTGTGATGAATGCGCCGAACAGATCGAGCGCTGTGTTTTCGACGTCGCCGGACATGCCGTCATTGCGCCAGGCGTCGCGCACCAGGCGCTCCGCGCCGGCGCGGTCGCCGCGCGCGATCAAGGCTCGGGCCAGCGAGAATTTCCCCTTGGCCGACAGCGGCTTCTCGTCGGCGAAATAGCCGAGGACGGTGTCGTCGTCGCGACGGTCGTCCCAAAGTGCAGCTTCGGCGCGGCGACGCAGGAAGGTCTGCGACGGCCAGCTTGGATTGGCGGACAGGAAGGCGCGGTAACGTTCGACCGTCGCGCCGTTGTCGTCGCTGCGCAGGATGATCCAATCGGCGAGCTTTCGCGCCACGGGATCGCCGATCGTCTGCGACACCTGCGCGGCATCCACCGGCTTGCGCTTGCGCACCAGTTCGATGACGTTTTCCAGCGCTTCGGTATCGGCCTGCGACGTCGACGATGTCGTGGCCATGGCTGCCGGTGCGACAGATCGCTTCGCCGGCGGCGGCAGCGCCGCGTGCTGGCGGGTGGCCGGCTGGATCGCCGGCGCCGGCGTCGTTTCGTCCCGGTGTACGGGCTTGGCGGCCGGCGCGATCGAGGCCGTGGTCTTCGGCACCGCGCTGCGGGCGATCGGGCGTGGCTTGGGCAGTGGAACCTTGCCCGTCGCCCAGGCGTGGGGGACCATCGCGCTCAACCCAACCAGCAGCGCCAGGCTGCCGCAGAGCGCAGTCGATCGCAGGGCCTTTGATGGGAACAGTCGCTTCACGGCGGTCCTTCGCGGCGAATCAGGCAATTGCAATCAATCACAGCTGTATTTGATTGAAATAATGGACAAAACGTCAATTTTGCCCAACTTGGTGCAGTTTGCGCCCTCACAACGGCGAAATCGCGGCTCCGGCTCCGACCGGCAGGACTTTCGCGTGGTCACCAGACCCGATATGACTCGCGGTTCGATCAACCGGTTCAAGCAGACGGCCAAGCAGCGCGCGTTCGGAGAAAACCATGGCAGCCAAGACGCAATTTCGGGGGTCCTACACCGCCTTGGTGACGCCGTTCAAAGATGGCGCGCTCGACGAAGCGGCGTTTCGCGCCCTCGTGAGCTGGCAGATTGCCGAGGGCACCAACGGCCTGGTGCCGGTCGGCACCACCGGCGAAAGCCCGACCCTCAGCCACAGCGAGCATCAGCGCGTCGTGGAATGGTGCATCGACGAGGCCAAGGGGCGCGTCCCGGTCATCGCCGGCGCCGGCTCGAACTCCACCCGGGAGGCCGTCGAACTGGCCCGGCACGCCGAGAAGGCCGGCGCCGATGCCGTGCTGGTGGTGACGCCGTATTACAACAAGCCGACCCAGGAAGGCATGTACCAGCACTTCAAGGCGATCAACGACGCCATCGGCATCCCGATCCTGATCTACAACATTCCCCCGCGCTCGGTGGTCGACATGTCGGTCTCCACTATGAGCCGGCTGTTCGAGTTGAAGAACATCGTCGGCGTCAAGGATGCCACCGCCAACCTGGCCCGCGTCTCGCAGCAGCGCCATGCCATGGGGCCGGATTTCATCCAGATGTCCGGCGAGGACATGACCGCGCTCGCTTACATGGCGGCGGGCGGCCACGGCTGCATTTCAGTGGTCGCCAATGTCGCGCCAAAGCCGTGCGCCGAATTGATGGCCGCGGTGTTCAAGGGCGACTACGCCGGCGCGCTGGAAATTCAGGATCGGCTGACGCCGCTCCACGACGCCATCTTCATGGAGCCGGGGCTGGCCGGCGCCAAGCATGGCCTCGGCCTGCTGGGCCGGCTGCAGGAGGACGTGCGCCTGCCGCTGATGCCGGTGACGGCGCCGACCGGAGCGGTGATCCGCAAGGCCATGGTCCATGCCGGACTGATCAACTGACCGACGTTCTTTGAGCCGCCCGGATCATTGCCGACACCATCGCGATTTCCGTCATTACCGATACTGTAAGTCAGATTGAAGAGGAGGGGCTCGAATGCTGAAGGAATTTCGCGAGTTCGCGATGAAGGGCAACGTCGTCGATCTCGCGGTTGGCGTGATCATCGGCGCGGCGTTCGGCGCCATCGTCACATCGATGGTCGGCGACATCATCATGCCGATCGTCGGCGCAATCACCGGCGGCCTCGACTTCTCCAATTACTTCACCGGCCTGTCCAAGGCGGTCACCGCGACCAACCTGGCCGACGCCAAGAAGCAGGGCGCCGTGCTGGCCTGGGGCAACTTCCTCACTTTGACCATCAATTTCATCATTATCGCCTTCGTTCTGTTCATGGTGATCCGCTTCATGAACAGGCTGAAGCGCAACGACGCGGCGAAGCCGGCTGAGCCGCCGAAACCGACGCGCGAAGAAGAACTGCTGACCGAGATCCGCGATCTGCTCAAGAAGGCGTAAGCCTCACGCTTGAAGCGCGCGTTATCAGGTTTATCTATCCCGCGATGACGCCCAGGGCATATTGACGATGGCTGAAAAGAAAGAGCGCCCGATCAAGGTGGTCGCTGAAAACCGCAAGGCGCGCTTCAACTACGCGATCGAGGACACGCTCGAGGCCGGCATCGCGCTCACCGGCACCGAGGTCAAGTCGATCCGCAACGGCAAGAGCACCATCGCGGAATCCTACGCCGACCCCAAGAACGGCGAGATCTGGCTGATCAACTGCAACATCCCCGAATATCTGCAGGCCAACCAGTTCAA
Organism: Rhodopseudomonas sp. P2A-2r; assembly: GCF_026015985.1. Classification (GTDB taxonomy): domain Bacteria; phylum Pseudomonadota; class Alphaproteobacteria; order Rhizobiales; family Xanthobacteraceae; genus Tardiphaga. The sequence continues at coordinate 3,201,315 of NZ_CP110389.1, forward strand.
CCATGAACCCAAGCGGCCGCGGAAGCTGCTGCTGCATCGCAAGCAGATCAACAAGCTGCTGGGCGCGGTGGAGCGCCAGGGCATGACGCTGGTGCCGCTGAAAATGTACTTCAACGAACGCGGCCGGGTGAAGCTGCAGCTGGCGCTGGCCAAGGGCAAGCAGTTGCACGACAAGCGCGCCAGCGAGAAGGATCGCGACTGGGGCCGCGAGAAGGGACGCCTGATGCGCGCGCGGGGATGAGGATCGGCGGATGAAACAACCCAACCTGCTCGACGTCGACTGGAGCAAGATCCCGGCGCCCGAGGATGACGGCGCCGCCGCGCATCTGGTGGGCATGCCGATTCCGCCCATCAGCCTGCTGGCCACCAACGATACATCGGTCGTGCTGTCCGAGTTGAAAGGCCGGGTCGTCGTGTTTGGTTATCCGCGCACCGGCGAGCCCGGGCGGGTCTCGCTGGTGGATGACTGGGACATGATCCCCGGGGCGCGCGGCTGCACGCCGCAGACCTGCGCGTTTCGCGACCTGTTTGCCGAATTGAAGGCTGCCGGCGCAAAGCATGTGTTCGGCCTGTCGACCCAGAGCAATGCCTATCAGACCGAGATGGCCGCACGGCTGCATCTGCCGTTTCCGGTGCTGTCCGACGACAACCTCGAACTGGTGCAGGCGCTCGATCTGCCGACCATGGAGGTCGCCGACCTCACTTTGATCAAGCGCATCGCCTTGATCATTGACGACGCCCGCACCACCCACGTGTTCTATCCGGTGTTTCCGCCGGACCGTAACGCCGGCGATGTGCTGGCATGGCTCAAGGCCAATCCGGTTTAGCTGCTCGTCAGATCCGCCTTCACCCGCGCAAACACAGCCCTAAACATCTCCGGCGTCAGCACCCGCGTGTTCGTGTTGTAGCGCGAGCAGTGATAGCTGTCGTACAGCTTGAAGCGGCCGGCGTCGTGCACGGCGCCGTGCGCAAACGGCGCGGTGACGGCACGGATGCCGAGCGTGCGCAGCATGGTGTCGTGGGCGACGCGGCCCAGCAGCACGATCGCGCGCAGCCGCGGCATGGTCTCCATGGTGGAAATCAGGAACGGCCGGCAGGTGGTGATCTCCACCGGCAACGGCTTGTTCAGCGGCGGCACGCAGCGCACCGCATTGGTGATGCGGCTGTCCGTCAGCGTCAGGCTGTCGTCGGGGCGCGCCTCGAACGTGCCGGTGGCAAAGCCGAATTCGATCAGGGTGGCGTAGAGCAGGTCGCCGGCATAATCGCCGGTGAACGGACGCCCGGTTCGATTGGCCCCCTGGGCGCCGGGGGCGAGACCCACGATCAGCAGGCCCGCGTCGACCGGCCCGAACGAAGGTACCGGCGCGTTGAAGCCGTCGGGATCGCGCGCGCGCAGATCCTGACGGTAGGCCATCAGACGCGGACAGAGCGGGCAGTCGCGCCCGGGATCGGTCGAAGTGCCGACGGAGATCGCGGTTGCCACCACCGCCGGCTGCTGTCTGCTGAGCTGCGTCTTAGTCTTCGAAATCGTCGTCATCGCCCCGTGGCGCCATGGTGGTGGCACGCTGCAGGAACTGCGGGGCGTGGCGCGGCTCGCGCGGGGCAGGGCGTTCGGCGGGGTCGCGCCCCAGCTTGGACTGCAGTTCGATCAGATCGGTGAACACGTCGGCCTGACGGCGCAGTTCGTCGGCGATCATCGGCGGCTGGCTGGAGATGGTGGACACCACCGTCACACGAACGCCGCGGCGCTGCACGGCCTCGACCAGCGAGCGGAAGTCGCCGTCGCCGGAGAACAGCACGATCTGATCGACATGTTCGGCCAGCTCCATGGCATCGACCGCAAGCTCGATGTCCATGTTGCCCTTGACCTTGCGGCGGCCGGAGGCGTCGATGAATTCCTTGGTGGCCTTGGTGACCACCGTGTAGCCGTTATAGTCGAGCCAATCGATCAGCGGTCGGATCGACGAATACTCCTGATCCTCGATGATCGCGGTGTAATAGAAGGCGCGGACCAACGTGCCGCGGCTCTGGAATTCCTTGAGCAGGCGCTTGTAGTCGATGTCAAAGCCAAGGGTCTTGGCCGTCGCATAGAGATTGGCGCCGTCAATGAAGAGCGCGATCTTGTTGGATGCAGGGGACATCAAGTTTTCTCGTGCGGTTTGTTGTTGTTTACGTTTGGCGCGGCAGCAATCCACCGGCAGGGAAGGCGGGAGCAATGACCGCCAGGGGCGTATCGATCGAAAAGGCCGGATCGCAAATTGCGAAGCCGGAGGGTTAAGCCCTTGTACTTGCGGTTGCAATAAAGCGTTTTAGTGTCCGAGATGCTCTAAACTGATGCAGATGGCCGCGATCTGTAGATCTTGTGACGGGTATAATAATAGCGTACCAGAGGGCGCGTGATTGTCCAGTTGGCAATTTGGCCCTTGCGAAATCGGCCAAGCCTCTGTACCTAGCACGAATAATCATCATATCCGGTCCCCACACACACGGAGCGACAGTTAATGGCGCGCGTCACCGTCGAAGATTGCATCGATAAAGTCGACAATCGGTTTGATCTGGTCCTTCTGGCTGCCCATCGGGCACGTATGATCTCCTCAGGATCGCAACTTACAGTTGATCGCGACAATGACAAGAATCCCGTCGTGTCGTTGCGCGAGATTGCCGATCTCGACCATTTCGCCGGAAGATCTGCGCGAGGAGCTGGTTCACTCGCTGCAGAAGTTCGTCGAGGTCGACGAGCCCGAGCCCGACACGATCCCGCTGATCGGTTCTGCCGGCGCCAGCGTCGATGCTGACGATACCGAGGTTGCGGTCGAACGCATGACGGAAGAAGAGCTTCTCAAGGGTCTCGAGGGCCTGGCGCCGCCGGAAGAGCAGCCTGAAGAAGACGAATAGGCGCTGGCAACAGCCCGTTCACGGTGTTCTGTTTTGTTGAAGGCCCGGACCGTTGTCCGGGCCTTTGCTTTTCCTGATACTTTCAGGGCAAAGTTGCGGTGACGAGACGGGCGCGATCCGCGCCTGATGAAACGAGGCAGCGATGGCGACCATTCGCCGAAAGACCGGGCAGATGCAGGCAGCGACCGAGGCGGTCGCCGCTGTCCCGTCGCCGCCCGCTGCGGCCGACCCGGCGGTCGTGGTCCCGGAGACGCCGGCCGATGCGCCGGTGAAGGTACCCGCGCCTCGCGCGCGCGGATGATGCGCCAGTACGATCTGGTAGAGCGGGTCAAGTCCTACAACCCGAACACCGACGAGGACATGCTGAACCGGGCCTATGTCTACGCTATGGTCGCCCATGGCGAGCAGACGCGGGCCTCGGGCGATCCGTATTTCTCGCATCCGCTGGAAGTGGCGGCGATCCTCACCGACCTCAAGCTCGACGATGCCACCATCGTGGCGGCGCTGCTGCACGATACCATCGAGGATACCGAGGCGACCCGCGCCGAAATCGACCGGCTGTTCGGCGCCGAGATCGGTGCGCTGGTGGAGGGTCTGACCAAGCTGAAGCGGCTGGAGCTGGTATCGCGCGAGGCCAAGCAGGCCGAGAACCTGCGCAAGCTGCTGCTGGCCATCGCCGACGACGTCCGTGTGCTGCTGATCAAGCTGGCCGACCGGCTGCACAACATGCGGACCATGGAATTCATGCCGCCGGCGTCGCGCCGCCGCATCGCCGAGGAGACTCTCGACATCTATGCGCCGCTGGCCGGCCGCATGGGCATGCAGGAGATGCGCGAGGAGCTCGAGGAGCTGTCGTTCAAGGTGCTCGACCCCGACGCTTATTCGGTGGTCATGCAGCGGCTCGACTCGCTGGCCGAGCGTAACCGCAATCTGATCGGCATGATCGAAAGCCATCTCTCCATGAAGCTGGAGAAGAACGGCATCATCGCCCGGGTCAGCGGCCGGCGGAAGCGGCCGTTTTCGATCTGGACCAAGATGAAGCGCAAGTCGGTCGGCTTCGAGCAGCTGTCCGACATCTTCGGCTTTCGCGTCGTGCTGAAGGACATGGAGGCCTGCTACCGCGCGCTCGGCGTGGTGCACACCACCTGGCCGGTGGTGCCCGGCCGCTTCAAGGACTACATCTCGACGCCGAAGCAGAACGACTACCGCTCGATCCACACCACCGTGATCGGCCCCGGTAACCAGCGTGTCGAACTGCAGATCCGCACCGAGGACATGAACCAGATAGCCGAATACGGCATCGCGGCCCATGCCTTCTACAAGGACGGCAAGGGCTCGCCGACCGAGATGCTGCAGCGCGAGTCCAACGCGTTCTCCTGGCTGCGCCACACCATCGGCATTCTTTCCGAAAGCACCAATCCGGAAGAATTCCTGGAGCACACCAAGCTCGAGCTGTTTCACGACCAGGTGTTCTGCTTCACCCCGAAGGGCAAGCTGATCGCGCTGCCGCGCAACGCCAATGTGGTCGACTTCGCCTATGCCGTGCATACCGACGTCGGCAATAGCGCGGTCGGCTGCAAGATTAACGGCAAGTTCGCGCCTTTGTCGTCCGAGCTGCAGAACGGCGACGAGGTCGAGGTGCTGACATCGGCCGCGCAGCAGGCGCCGCCCGCCGCCTGGGAGTCGCTCGCGGTCACCGGCAAGGCCCGCGCCGCGATCCGCCGCGCCACCCGCACCGCGATGCGCGACCAGTATGCCGGCCTCGGCCGCCGTATTGTCGAGCGGTTGTTTGCCCGCGCCAAGATCGAATATTCCGACGACCAGCTGAAGGGCGCGCTGCCGCGGCTGGCGCGATCGTCCATTGACGACGTGATGGCCTCGGTGGGGCGCGGCGAGTTGCGTGCCGCCGACGTCGCCCGCGCCATGTATCCGGACTACAAGGAAGAGCGCGTCGGCCGCTTCGCAACCAGCAACCGCAAGGCCACGGCGGACCGGGTCAAGACGCCCGATGGCGCCGGGCGCTTCACCTCGATCATCTCGGTCGGCGGCGTCAATTCCGACCTGCCGGTGAAGTTCGCGCCCAATGGCGGCGCGGTGCCCGGCGACCGCATCGTCGGCATCATCACCCCCGGCGAAGGCATCACGATCTATCCGATCCAGTCGCCGGCGCTGAAGGATTTCGAGGAAGAGCCGGAGCGCTGGCTCGACGTCAAATGGGACGTCGACGAATCCTCACCGCAGCGTTTTCCGGCGCGGCTATTCGTGCAGAACGTCAACGAGCCCGGCAGTCTCGCGCAGATCGCCCAGGTGATCGCCGACCACGACGGCAATATCGACAACATCAGCATGCACCGCCGCTCGCCGGATTTCACCGAGCAGAACATCGATATCGAGGTCTACGATCTCAAGCATCTCAGCGCGATCATCAACCAGTTGCGCGCCAAGGCCGTGGTGGCGAAGGTCGAGCGGGTGAATGGGTAAAGCCCCCGGCCTCCGCTGTCATCGCCCGGCCTGCGCGCAATTGCGCGCCAGGACCGGGCGACCCAGTAGACGCAGGCGCCAGTGATGATCTCTCCGACAGCGTTGACCGGATCCCTGCTTTCGCGGAGATGACAGCCGGTGGCTGCTCGCAATGATCGCTTCACATCGCTATGCTCACCGCATCGTTGATTTCCGGAAGTTGCCAATGCCCACTTTTCCCCTCCGCCTCGGCGTCAACATCGATCACGTCGCCACCCTGCGCAATGCACGCGGCGGGCATCGTCCCGATCCGGTGCGCGCTGCGCTGGCGGCCATCGAGGCCGGCGCCGACGGCATCACCGCGCATCTGCGCGAGGACCGCCGCCACATCCGCGACGATGACATGAAGCGGCTGAAGGCCGAGATTTCAAAGCCGCTGAACTTCGAAATGGCGGCGACGCCGGACATGGTCGAGATCGCCCTGGCCACCAGGCCCCATGCGGTCTGCCTGGTGCCGGAACGGCGCGAGGAGCTGACCACCGAAGGCGGCCTCGACGTGGCCGGTCAGCACAATGCGCTGGCGCCGGTGATCGCCCGGTTCAACGACGCCGGCGTCCGGGTGTCGCTGTTCATCGCTGCCGATCCCCGTCAGATCGAGATGGCCGCCAAATTGCGCGCCCCGGTGATCGAACTGCACACCGGCGCCTGGTGCGACGCCATCGAGGATGGCAATGCGGCCAAAGCCGCCAGCGAATGGCAGCGCATTGTCGCCGGCGCAGCCCTGGCGAAATCCGCGGGACTGGAGATCCATGCCGGCCACGGCCTCGATTACGCCACCGCCGAGACCATCTCGGCGCTGCCGGAGATCGCCGAACTCAACATCGGCTATTTCATGATGGGGGAGGCGCTGTTCGTCGGCCTCGGCGCCACCGTCCGCGCCATGCGCGCGGCGATGGACCGGGGCCGCAAGCACCTCGCGGGCGCCGCATGATCATCGGCATCGGCTCCGACCTGATCGACATCACCCGCGTCGCCAAGGTGATCGAGCGGCATGGCGAGCGCTTTCTCGATCGCATCTTCACCGACGCCGAGCGCGCCAAGGCCGAGCGCCGCTCCAAGAACGAGAAGATGGTGGTCGCCACCTACGCCAAGCGCTTCGCCGCCAAGGAGGCTTGTTCGAAGGCGCTCGGCACCGGCATCCGCCAGGGCGTCTGGTGGCGCGACATGGGGGTGGTCAACCTGCCGGGCGGCCGGCCGTCGATGCTTTTGACCGGTGGGGCGCTGGCCCGGCTGCAGAAGCTGACCCCGGCGGGCATGGAGGCCCGGATAGACCTCACCATCACCGACGACTGGCCGCTGGCGCAGGCGTTTGTGATCATCTCGGCGGAGCAGGCGAGCAAAGGCTGAGCTGGCCTGCGAGTTGAGGTTGCAACTTTAACGTGCCAAACTGCGCTGGCCGTTCAAAGCATCGCAGCCGAGCCGATGAAAAAAGTCGTCTTCAATGAGCGGCTTAAGCTGATGGCAGGATTTGCCAATGCGATTGCGGTTGCGATGCTTTCGGCCGGTGTAATCGGTCCCGTTCTGGCGTTTTTCTACGGGATTTTGCCGGTGGTTACGGACGTTTCATCGATCCTGGCAGGGTCGTTGGTTTGCATCCTCGTTAGTGGGTGCTTACATTTTTAGCGTTGGCCATCCTTGGAGGGATCCAGGAATGAACGGTTATCAACTTTATGGCCTGTTCGCTCCCGTCATCGGGGCGGCCTTTGTTCTGGTTTATGTGGCCATCGGATTGCACTTCAACCGCGCGGCTTACCGCCGTTCGCAGTCTGAAGCGCTTCCCCCATATCCAGGAAGCCGCACGGGTGGCGAACGAGAAGTTCATCGCCGATGCCCTGAAGGAAATGGCCGAGCGGCCGGCAGCGTAACTGGCAGATGTCGGGTAGCAGGGGATGATGCCGAGGCGCCGCAAATGGTGCGCCGACTTAAATTTCCTCCATCTTTCCAACCAATTCGCTGATCTTTCCTGCCCCAATAACGGTTCCGTTGATTGCGGCACGGCAAACAACCCGTTAAAAGCCGGCATCTGCCTTCAGCAGGACCGAACGTGGCCTGACCCTCTGGGTTTGCGCCGCAATTCGCTCTAAACATCAGAATCAATGCCTCATCTCATCGCGGCGCCATGTTTGCGTGAGATCACCACAATCCGCGCGGCAATGCGGGAATCGGGAAAGCGATGAGCGTGACATCCGGAACCAAGACTGAAAGCGGCGTCGGCGAAACCATCCGCGTCGTCATCAATGCGCTGTTGATCGCGCTGGTGATCCGGACCTTCCTGTTCCAGCCGTTCAACATCCCGTCGGGCTCGATGAAGGCCACCCTGCTGGTGGGCGACTACCTGTTCGTGTCGAAATATTCCTATGGCTACAGCCACTATTCGATCCCGCTGTCGCCGCCGATCTTCTCCGGCCGCATCTTCGGCTCGGAGCCGGCGCGCGGCGACGTCGTGGTGTTCCGGCTGCCGAAGGATGACAGCACCGATTACATCAAGCGCGTGATCGGGCTGCCGGGCGACCGCATCCAGATGAAGGAAGGGCTGCTCTACATCAATGAGAAGCCGGTGCAGCGCGAGCGCCTGTCGGATTTCGTCGGTGAGGATCCCTGCGGCTCCGACGCCACCGCGCGGGTCAAGCGCTGGAAGGAGACGCTGCCTAACGGTGTCACCTACGAGTCGCTCGATTGCGTCGACAACGGCTTCTACGACAACACCAACGTCTACACCGTGCCGCCCGGCAACTTCTTCATGATGGGCGACAACCGCGACAACTCCACCGACAACCGCGTGCTGTCCGCGGTGGGCTACGTGCCGTTCGAGAACATCGTCGGGCGCGCGCAGATGATTTTCTTCTCGATCGCCGAGGGCGAACATGCCTGGCAGATCTGGCGCTGGCCGACCGCCGTTCGCTGGGGTCGCATCTTTTCCATTGTGCGATGAAAGACGACTCCGCCAACCTCGCGTCCCCCTCGAGTGCCGACGACCTGACCTTGCCTGACGCCGGCACGGAGACGGCTGCCGTGCGCAAGAAGCGCAAGAATGCCGCCATGAAGGCTGCCGCGGCGCAGATCGAGACGCGGATCGGCTACACATTCAAGGACCCGCTGCTGCTGGCCACCGCCTTCACCCATGTGTCGGCGCTGAAGTCGCAGCGTAGCCGCGCGGACAGCTACCAGCGCCTCGAATTCCTCGGCGACCACGTGCTCGGTCTGGTGGTGTCCGACATGCTGTACCGCGCCTTTCCGCAAGCGGACGAGGGCGAACTGTCGAAGCGGCTAGCCGAACTGGTGCGCAAGGAAGCCTGCGCCGACGTGGCGCGCACGCTTGACCTGCTCGACGGCATCAAGCTCGGCGCGGTCGGGGCGGGCGCCGGCGCGCGGCTTCGCAAGTCGGTGCTCGGCGATATCTGCGAGGCGGTGATCGGCGCCATCTTCCTCGATGGCGGTTACCCCGCCGCGGACAGTTTCGTGCAGCGCAACTGGCTGGAGCGCATGCGCAAGCCGGCGCGCCCGTTGCGCGATTCCAAGACCGTGCTGCAGGAGTGGGCCCAGGGCAAGGGACTGCCGACGCCGGTCTATCGCGAGGTCGAGCGCTCCGGCCCGCATCACGATCCGCAATTCCGTGTCGCCGTCGACCTGCCGGGCCTGGCGCCCGCGGAAGGCGTCGGCGGCAGCAAGCGCGCGGCCGAGAAGCTCGCCGCGTCCGCCATGCTGGCGCGCGAAGGCGTCAGCAGCGACAACAATGATGGATGACCCTGTGAACGACGATATCGATCCCGCCCCGACGCCCGACGTTCCCGATGCGGAGACGCGCTGCGGCTTCGTCGCCCTGATCGGCGCGCCGAATGTCGGAAAATCCACGCTGGTCAACGCGCTTGTCGGATCCAAGGTCACCATAGTCTCGCGCAAAGTGCAGACCACGCGCGCGCTGATCCGCGGCATCGTGATCGAGAACCACGCGCAGATCATCCTGGTCGATACCCCCGGCATCTTCCTGCCGAAGCGCCGGCTCGACCGCGCCATGGTCAAGACCGCCTGGAGCGGGGCTCATGACGCTGACCTGGTCTGCATCCTGCTCGACGCCCGAGAGGGCATCGACGAGGAGGCTGAGGCGATCTTTAGCCAGCTCGAGAAGGTCAATCACCCGAAGTATCTGGTGATCAACAAGGTCGACATCGTCTCCAAGGAAAAGCTGCTGAAGCTGGCGGCCGCCGCCAACGAGCGGATGAAGTTCGAAGAGACGTTCATGATCTCGGCGATGACCGGCGACGGCGTCGACGATCTCCGCCGCACGCTGGCGGCTGCGGTGCCGCCCGGTCCCTATCACTATCCCGAAGACCAGATGTCGGATGCGCCGATGCGGCATCTCGCGGCCGAAATCACCCGCGAAAAGATCTTCCGCCAGTTGCACCAGGAGCTGCCGTATCAGTCCACGGTGGAGACCGACACCTGGACCGAGCGCAAGGACAAGTCGATCCGCATCGAGCAGACCATTTTCGTCGAGCGCGAAAGCCAGCGCAAGATCGTGCTCGGCAAGGGCGGCGCCACCATCAAGTCGATCGGCGCCGATGCCCGCAAGGAGATCGCCGAGATCACCGGCGTGCCCGTGCATCTGTTCCTGTTCGTCAAGGTGCGCGAGAACTGGGGCGACGATCCCAATCGCTACCGCGAAATGGGCCTCGAATTCCCCAAGGACTAGCCAGCGCCCATGTCGGTTGCCAACAACGGTTCCAACAACAATTCGAAGAACGTTCCGAAGAACGTCTTCTACTTCGAAGTCCTGCTGTACGCATCGCTGACGCTGGATGCGCTGTCGATCGCGTTTCAGGACCGCACGCCCGATGCTGACATGACCGAGACCACGATCATGGCGGCGAACATCGTTGCGGCCTGTCTGCTGCTGCTGTTCGTGTTTCTGGTGCATCACGCCGCTCACGGCCGCAAGAGCTGGCCGCGCTGGGTGCTGGTGGCATCACTGGTGTTCTCGGTACTGTCGCTGCTGCAGATCCTCGGCATCAGCGGGCTGCAGCTCGACAGCGCCATCGAGATCGTGTCCTGCGCACTGACCGCCGGCGGACTGTACTTTGCATTCACTGGCGACGCCGCCAACTGGTTCAACGCGTGAGGAGTAGGGCGGGTTAGCGAAGCGTAACCCGCTTTACGGCGTGATCGTTGAAGCGGCGGATCGCGGGTCGTAAATCCGCCCCCGCGCTTGGCGTGTAGAGTGTAGGGTGGGCAAAGCGATCGGGTCGCGCGTAGCGCGGCCGATGCGTGCCCACCATCGGCGGCGATGGATTTGAACGGTGGGCACGGCGCAAGCGCGCCTTTGCCCACCCTACGAATCTGCACAAGGCGGACTACACTTTCCCGGCACGCTCCAGCGCCGCGTCGACGCCGGCGGCCAGCGCCGTCAGGGCGGTGGAGGACGATCGTCCGGCTGCCAGTTCCGACACCGTATCAACCACATGGCTGAAGTTGCCGGCGGCGGGGGTGACGTCGCGCGTCGACGACAGCGGGGCGTCGCGCGTGTCGCCGAGCATGGCGACCACGATGCGGCTGCCCTTGCTCTTCTTCACCAGGCGACGCACCGCATAATGCACCATGGCATCCGAGGGCTGCCCGACGTAGCAGATGCAGAATGCCTGGGTCTGCGAGACATCGAGGGAGAAGAACCGCGAGATCGACAGCGCGTCGGCGGTCTCGGCGGTGGCGCCGATGCCGCGGCGTTTCAGCAGTTGCGCCAGCACCAGCGCCGCCGCCTCGTCGAGCTTGCCGGCGCCAGGGATGCACAGCACCGCGCCGGGCGCCTGCCACTGCGCGAGCAAGGGCGCGGGATCCTCGACGGGAACGATGCCGTCGAGCCGCGCCAGCTCGGAGCGCGCATCGACGACTTCAATCTCTTCGGGGACACGGTCTTCGTGGGTCTCGAGGTCGTCGACGACTTCGCTGACCGTGGCGAGAATGCGCTCGAGCCGGTCGGCGTGCAGGCGGCCGAGGCGCACGTCGGCCTCGGCGAGACGCAGCCCTTTCAGCAGGATGCTGTCGTAGTAGGTCTCCAGGGGCGCGTCCTCGAGATAGGTCTGCGCCTGCTGCGACGCCTCGATGGGGTCGCCGGCCAGCATGCGTTGATAGACCAGTTGCGGTGGCGTCAGCGCCGGCTGGTTGCCGAGCAGCACGTCGAAGAACTGCAGCCGGTCGACATGGCGGCCGACCACCACCAGGCAGACGGTGAGCGGCGTCGCCAGCACCAGCCCGATCGGCCCCCACAGCCAGGTCCAGAACGACGCCGACAGCACGATGGCCACCGGCGACAGGCCGGAGCTGCGGCCATAGACGAGGGGCTCCACCACCTGGCTGGCGATCACCTGCAGCGACGCGAACAACGCCACGGTCATCAGCAGCATGCCCCAGCCGGAGCCGACGGCGGCGGCGAGGATCAGCGGAAACACCGCCGAGATCGCCGAGCCGACATAGGGCACGAAGCGCAGGATGGCGGCGACCAGCCCCCACAGCGGCGCGCTCGGCACACCGATGAAGGTGAGCCCGATGCCGATCAAGAGGCCGAAGCTGGCGTTGACGATCATCTGGTTGAGGAACAGCCGTGACAGCCGCTGGCCGGCGTCGTCGAGCGCAGCGGTGGTACGCTGCATGTCATGGGAGCCGGCGAGGCGGATGAAACGGTTGCGCAGGTCCTGGCGCTGCAGAAGGATGAAGATCACGAAGATGACCACGATGCCGGTGGTGGTGAGCGGCTGGATCAGCGGCTGGATGATTGCCACCAGCGTGGTCAGGGTGCCCGGATCGGGCTGGCGGATTTCCACCGGGATCGGCTTGTCCAGCGGCTGCCGGCGCAACCCGTCGATGGCGCTTCGCCCTGCGGCCGGGTTCTGCAGTTCGCTGTCGAGCTCACGCAGCACGCGCGAGGCCCGCTCCAGCGTGCCGGAGCCGCCGGTGGCGAAGCCGCGCAGCCCCTGGATCTTGTCGCGCAGCGTCTGCTGGTAGCCCGGCAATTCCTGGGCGAGCCGGTTGGCCTGCGACACCATCAGGCCGCCCAGGCTGAACATCACGGAAAAGCCGATGAACACGGTGACCAGCACGGAAACCGTTCGCGGCACCCGCCATGACTGCAGCCGGATTACGAACGGCGCCAGCACGAAGCTGAACAGCACCGCCAGCGCCACGGGCACCAGGATCTCGCGGCCGAAATACAGGCCGGTCACGATCAGGGCCGCTACTGCCATGTTGATCAGTGCCGTTCCCGGCGGCTTGGGGAGACGGATGGGTGCTATGTCTGTCAATGGAATGTCCGGTCGGGTCCGGCAATGGACCTGGCTGCGAGCCTTAACTGCAACCGCTGCGCCGGGCAAACGTTCCGCTCCGACGTTGCTGCTCCGCTCACTACGGCTGCACCGACGCGACCATCCAGTATGCCAAATTCCGGTAGATGGCCGCCATGGGGTGGACGACGCAGCATCATTCTTGCGGTGCGCAGGCACGGCGATTCCAGCGCCATCGTTGCTGATGCTCGGTGGTAATTTTTGCCGCCTGCGAAGAATTTTCCCCATGGTCACAAGCACGGGCTCGTGGAAAACGCCCGCATTTTCAGTCACGACGTCTGGTACGACAATTGCTGAGATGCCCTCGATGAAGTTTTCAAGTCAGGGAATTTGAATGCAGATTACAGGCACGTCGGTCACCTCGTCCTACGCGGCGCCGGGCGCGAGCCGGTCTCAGAAGGCAGAGAGCGCATCCAGTGCCGCGGTCGCCGATGCCGGGGCCGGCATTTCCACTTACGATTTCTCCAGCATGTCGCCGGCTCAGATGCGCAGCACGGTCAACGATCTGATCCGCAGCGGCAAGATGACCCTCGACGAGTCCGGCCCACTGCTTGGCATGATGTCACCACCGGCGTCGCGATGGGCCGGCAGCGGCAGCGCATCAGCCGACGAAGCCAACCGCATGGACAATCAGCCGATTGATGCTTTCGCGACCTTGCGGGCAGGCATAACGGGTGCGCAATCGAGGGGGGACCGTCGCAATGTCGAAGCCCTTGGCCAGACTCTGGACGCCTTGCTGCGACTTCAGGAAACTACGGCTTCGGTCGATATCCGCGCTTGAAAAATGGCTTTCGGTTTCACCCCGGATGCAGAAGTCATGGTGAAAATCATATAACGTCCAGTTCATGGAATGGACCGACGAAGGCATCATCCTGGGGGTGCGGCGGCATGGCGAGAGCAGTGCCATTGTCGAACTGCTGACCCGCGGCCACGGCCGGCATCTCGGCCTTGTCAGGGGCGGGGCGGGCACGCGGATGCGGCCGGTGCTGCAGCCCGGCAATACCGTCAATGCGACCTGGCGCGCGCGTCTCGATGAACATCTCGGCTATTACCAGATCGAGGGCCTGCAGATGCGCGCCGCCACCGTGCTGGCCTCCAGCCATGCCACCTATGGCGTGACCCATCTGGCGGCGCTGGCGCGGCTGCTGCCGGAGCGCGACCCGCATGAAGACCTCTACGAGATGCTGGACCGCACGCTGAACGATTTCGACGATGTCAGCGAGGCCGCACTGCATGTGGTGCGGTTCGAGCTGGCTATGCTGGCAGAACTCGGCTTCGGCCTCGACCTCGACAATTGCGCCGCCACAGGCGCCACCACCGACCTGATCTATGTCTCGCCAAAGTCCGGCGGCGCAGTGTCGCGGTCGGCCGGCGAGCCGTGGCGCGACCGGCTGATGCGGCTGCCGCCGTTCCTGCGCGACGGCGGCGACGCCGATCGGCAGAACTCGTGGTCCGACCGCGACCTGCAGGACGGCTTCGACCTCACCGGCCGCTTCCTGCTGCGCAACGTGCTGGAGCCGCGCGGGCAGGGCCACTCGGACGCGCGGGAGGGGTTTATCAATGCGGTGACCAGGCACTTGGCGCGGCTTGCGGCGGAGTAGGGCTTTACTTCACGACGTTCGGCTCGGTGCCGTGCGCGGTGGGTCGCTTCCATCAACCCCAGATCAGGAGCCGGATTGTCGTGTCGCCGGTTGGTTCTTGAAGGCACCGCGGTTGACGTGCCTGGCAATGGCAATGCTGAGCTGGGTCAGGGCTTGCGCGATCTCGGCGTCGGTCACGTCGTTCCGGGACGCCTGCACCGGCACGGGCTTGGCAAGCTGACGGCGATCCTGACGCTTGATGTTCCGGCGAATGGCCAGCAGCGCCGCGCTCCAGGCCAGCGCAGAAACCACCCCCGCTGCGATCAGCGGCGCGGCGACGAGCCGGACATCACTGCTGGTCATCGTTCAGCTCCGGGAGCGCGAGGACACCTTGGCGCCGTCAATCTAGGATGAGGTATCCGGGGAAGCAACTTGCCATCGGTCGCGCCGAGTTGGAGACGCCCATGTCACGGATGCCGTCAGCGGCATCTTCCCGTCAAATTCAGAGGGAGGCCGAAGAAAGTGGCAGCTTTATCAATGTCTTGCCACGCCACACGGCTGCCGCGCCACAACAATGCCGATTCGTTTCTTGTCGAATTCGGCGCCAGAGGCTAATCCCCCGCCATGGGAAAACGACTGATTCCGCCGGTAGAACCGGCTGAAATTCACGAAGTGCAGCTGCGGGACGCGCTCGAGGAGCGCTATCTCGCTTATGCGCTTTCCACGATCATGCACCGCGCATTGCCGGACGCCCGCGACGGGTTGAAGCCGGTGCATCGGCGTATCCTGTACGGCATGCGGCTGCTGCGGCTCGATCCCGGCACTCCGTTCAAGAAATCGGCAAAAATCGTCGGCGACGTGATGGGTTCGTTCCATCCGCATGGCGACCAGTCGATCTATGACGCGCTGGTGCGCCTGGCGCAGGATTTCTCGTCGCGCTACCCGCTGGTCGACGGCCAGGGCAATTTCGGCAATATCGACGGCGATAGCGCCGCCGCCTACCGCTACACCGAAGCCCGCATGACCGATGTGGCGCGGCTGTTGCTGGAGGGCATCGACGAGGACGCCGTCGAGCTGCGCCCGAACTACGACGGCCAGTCGAAAGAGCCGAGCGTGCTGCCCGGCGGCTTCCCGAACCTCTTGGCCAACGGCTCGCAGGGCATCGCCGTCGGCATGGCCACCGCCATCCCGCCGCACAACGCCGCGGAACTCTGCGACGCCGCGCTGCACCTGATCGAGAAGCCCGACGCCAAGTCCAAGGCGCTGCTGCGCTGGGTCAAGGGTCCGGACTTCCCGACCGGCGGCATCATCATCGATTCCAAGGAAAGCATCGCCGAAGCCTACATGACTGGGCGCGGCTCGTTCCGCACCCGTGCCAAGTGGCACCAGGAGGAGGGCGCCCGCGGCGCCTGGGTCGTGGTGGTCACCGAGATTCCCTGGCTGGTGCAGAAGTCGCGACTGATCGAGAAGATCGCCGAACTGCTCAACGACAAGAAGCTGCCGCTGGTCGGCGATATCAGAGACGAATCCGCCGAGGATATCCGCGTCGTCATCGAGCCGAAGTCGCGCAATGTCGATCCCGAGCTGGTGATGGAATCGCTGTTCCGGCTGACCGAGCTGGAAAGCAAGATCCCGCTGAACCTCAACGTGCTGGTCAAGGGCCGCATCCCCAAGGTGCTCGGCCTGGCCGAAGTGCTGCGCGAATGGCTCGACCATCTGCGCGACGTGCTGCTGCGCCGCTCCAACTACCGCAAGACGCAGATCGAGCATCGCCTCGAAGTGCTCGGCGGCTACCTGATCGCCTATCTGAACATCGACAAGGTGATCAAGATCATCCGCACCGAGGATGAGCCCAAGCCGGTGCTGATGAAGGCGTTTTCGCTCACCGACATCCAGGCCGAAGCGATCCTCAACATGCGGCTGCGCAGCCTGCGCAAGCTGGAAGAATTCGAGATCCGCACCGAGGACAAGAAGCTTCGCGACGAGCTCAAGGGCATCAACGCGATCCTGAAGTCCGAGGCCGAGCAGTGGGCCAAGGTCGGCGAGCAGGTGCGCAGGGTGCGCGACATGTTCGGGCCGAAGACGGCGCTCGGCAAGCGCCGCACCACCTTCGCGGATGCGCCGGAGCACGACCTCGCAGCACTCGAGGAATCGCTGGTGGAGCGCGAGCCGGTCACGGTGATCATCTCCGACAAGGGCTGGGTGCGCACGCTGAAGGGCCATGTCGAGGACACGTCGGGCCTGGTGTTCAAGACCGACGACAAGCTCGGCCAGGCGTTCTTCGCCGAGACCACGTCGAAGCTGATGCTGCTGGCCACCAACGGCCGCTTCTACGCGCTCGACGTCTCCAAGCTGCCGGGCGGCCGCGGCCACGGCGAGCCGATCCGCATGTTCATCGACATGGAAGGCGACGCCGCCATTGTCGCGCTGTTCGTCCACAAGGGCGGCCGCAAGTTCCTGGTCGCCAGCCACGACGGCCAGGGCTTTGTGGTCAACGAGGACGACTGCGTCGGCAACACCCGCAAGGGCAAGCAGATCCTCAATGTCGAGATGCCCAACGAGGCGAAGACGCTGACCGTGGTCGAGGACGGCAACGACAGCGTCGCGGTCATCGGCGACAACCGGAAGATGCTCATCTTCCCGCTCGACCAGGTGCCGGAAATGGCGCGCGGTCGCGGCGTGCGGCTGCAGAAGTACAAGGACGGCGGATTGAGCGATATCGTCACCTTCACCGCCAAGGCAGGCCTGACCTGGCGCGACGGCGCCGGCCGCGAATTCAGCGCGACCATCAAGGAACTGGCCGAATGGCGCGGCAACCGCGCCGACGCCGGCCGCCTGCCGCCGAAGGGTTTTCCGAAGTCGAACAAGTTCGGCAAGGTGATCGCGTAGCGGACGTCGTGAAGCGCAACGGCGCTTCAGCCCTCTCCCTGTCGTCGCCCGGCCTGCGCGCAATTGCGCGCCAGGACCGGGCGATCCAATAAACTTCGGCGCCGGAGCTTACGCACCGTCGTTCGCGTGTACTGGGTCCCCGCTTTCGCGGGGACGACAAGTGAGTGCTGGGCACGCGCTGGGCTAAGGCGGAACTACCCCAGCGCCATCTCCTCGACCTTGCTCGCCAGCACCTTGTCGATGCGGCGGCCGTCGAGGTCCATCACTTCGAAGCGCCAGCCATAGGCGACGATGTGGTCGCCTTCCTCCGGAATCCGGCCGAACTCCTGCAGCAGAAATCCCGCGAAGGTCTGGTACGGCCGCTGCTGCAGCGGCAGCTCGATATGCAGCAGCGCCGCGAACTCCACCGCCGGCATCCATCCCGCTATCAGGTAGGAGCCGTCGTCGCGCTTGTGGAACGCCGGTTCGGCCGGGCCGTCCTCGGTGTGAAACGCGCCGACGATCGATTCCAGGATATCGGCTGATGTGACCACCCCTGGAATACGCCGTACTCATCGTGCACCAGACCGATATGCACCGGCGAGTCCCTGAGGATCGCGACCACGTCTCGGGCGTCGACCGAGTCGGGGATCACCGGCGCCTCGACCACCAGTTTGCGCAGGTCCGGCGTCGCACCGGACAGATAGACGTCGAGCATGTCCTTGGCCTGGATGATGCCAACAGCGGAATCGCGATTGCCGTCGAACACCGCGAAGCGCGAATGGTTGCTGCCGGCGAGTTCGGCGTAGATCTCCTCGACGGGATCGGCGAGGTCGATCATCGCCACTTCGTGGCGCGGCGTCATCACCGCGCCGACCGCGAGATCGCCGAGCCGCATCACGCCGGCAATCATTTCCTTCTCGCCGGGTTCCAGCACGCCGGCATTCTCGGCCTCGGTGACCAGACTGCGGATCTCGTCCTCGCTGACCTTTTCGCCGGCGTCGCCGCGCTGGCCGAGCAGCCACAGCAGCGCCTTGCCGGACCGATCCAGCAGCCAGACCAGAGGCAGCGACACTTTCGCCAGCAGCACCATGGCCGGCGCGACGCGCACCGCCACCGCTTCCGGATCGCGCAGCGCGATCTGTTTCGGCACCAGCTCGCCGACGATCAGCGACGCATAGGTGATCACCGACACCACGATGCCGACGCCGAGCGCATCGGCCGCGCCCTTGGATACGCCGAGTTCCAGCAGCAAATCCGTCAGCCGCAATCCCAGCGTGGCGCCGGAGAATGCGCCGGAGAGCACCCCGATCAGGGTGATGCCGATCTGTACGGTGGACAGGAACTTGCCGGGATCGGAGGCCAGCGCCAGCGCGCGGCGTGAGCCGCGGACGCCTTTTTCCACCAGGGCGGCGAGCCGGGCCGGGCGGGACGAGACGATGGCCAGCTCGGACATCGAGAGCAGGCCATTGACCACGATCAGGACCGCAACGATCCCGAGTTCGACAGATAACACGCTTTATCCTTCTTCGGTGATGACATCCCAGCATAGCTCAATTTGGGCCCCCGGGGACAGGTTTGCGTCCGCGGGACGCGGCCGCCGCGAAACGGTCCGGCGGGATGGCCGGTCGCGCCTGGCGGTCCAAGTCGAGGCAACATTTCGTGATCGCGCATGTTGCGTTGTCGACATCGAATGCGTGCATACTGTTTTCGCTTGATAGATCGCATTTATGTATGATGATCGACATCCGTCCTGTCGTCGGTCGGCCACGGAGATTTGTCTTGAGCAAGCAGCGAATTCTATCCCGCGGCCTCAACGCTGCCGCGTGTCGGCCGCGCCACGCGGGGGCGGTTGCCGTGCTGGCGCTCTTGCTGCTGGCGGGCTGCGGCAAGAAGGAAGAAGCCGCGGCACCGCCGCCGCCGGCGGTGACGGTCGCAAACCCCACCAAAAAAGTCACCACCGACTGGGATGAGTTCACCGGTCGCTTCGACGCCATCGAGCAGGTGCAGGTCCGAGCCCGCGTCACCGGCTTCGTCACCAAGGTCGCCTTCACCGACGGTGCGGTCGTCAAGACCGGCGATCTGCTCTACGAGATCGATCCGCGGCAGTATCAGGCGGCGGCTGAAACGGCGCAGGGCGCGCTCGACGATGCCAAGGCCAAGGTGGTGCTGGCGCAGCGCGAACTCGAGCGTGCCACCACGCTGATCAAGACCCAGGCGATCTCCGAAAACATCGTCGACCAGCGTGCCCAGGCGCTCGCCGCGGCGGAAGCCGCGACGCTGCAGGCAGAAGGATCGCTGAAGCAGGCCCAACTCAATGTCGAATACACCAAAGTGGTGGCGCCGATCGATGGCCGCGTCAGCCGCCATCTCGTCTCGGTCGGCAACCTCGTGCAAGGCAGCGAGAGCGGCGCGACCTTGCTGACCTCGATCGTTTCGATCACGCCGATCTATGTCTATTTCGACATGGACGAGGCGACCTATCTGCGCAACAGCCGGCTGTGGTTCGAAGGCAGGCGGCCGAGTTCGCGCGACACGCCCAATCCGGTCGAGATCACGCTGGTGGGCGAGACCAAGCCGTCGCACAAGGGCAAGATGGACTTCCTCGACAACCGGCTCGATGTCGGCACCGGCACGCTGCGGGGCCGCGCCATCGTCGACAATCAGGATCAGTCGATCCTGCCCGGCCAGTTCGCCCGCGTGCGCGTGATCGCGTCAGGCGAATACGAGGCGCTGCTGATTCCGGACGCCGCCGTTGCCACCGACCAGTCGCGCAAGATCGTGATGGTGGTGAAGCCCGACGATACCGTGGAAGCGCGGCCGGTGGTGCTCGGGCCGCTGGATAGCGGGCTGCGGGTGATCCGCGAGGGGCTGAAGCCCGACGACCGGGTCATTGTCGATGGCCTGCAGCGGGCACGGATCGGCGCCAAGGTGACGCCGAAGGCGCAGGCTGCGCCGGCGCCTCAAGCAGCGCCGACCTCTGCGCCAGCCGCTGGCGCCAAGCCATGAATCTCGGCAGCCTCTCCATCAACCGGCCCATCTTGGCGATGGTGCTGTCGATCGTGCTGCTGATTGTCGGCGCGCTGGCCTACACGACATTGCCGGTTGCGGAATATCCGCAGGTGGCGCCGCCGACGGTGGTCATCACCACGCAATATCCCGGCGCGTCCGCCCAGACCGTGTCGGACACCGTGGCGACGCCGATCGAACAGGAGATCAACGGCGTCGAGGACATGCTGTACATGTACAGCCAGGCCACCTCGAACGGCCAGCTCAACATCACCGTCACCTTCAAGCTCGGCACCGACCTCGACAAGGCGCAGGTGCTGGTACAGAACCGCGTCGCCATCGCGCAGCCGCGGCTGCCGGAAGAGGTGCAGCGGGTCGGCGTCGTCACCCGCAAGAACAGCCCGGACCTCTTGATGGTCGTGTTCATGCTGTCGCCGGACGACACCTACGACCAGCTCTACATTTCCAACTATGCGCTGCGTCAGGTGCGCGACCAGATGCTGCGGCTCGACGGCGTCGGCGACATCACGATCTTTGGCGCGCGCGATTATTCGATGCGGCTGTGGTTCGACCCCGACAAGATCGCCACCCTCGGCCTGACCGCGGGCGAGGTGATTGCCGCCGTGCGCGCGCAGAACCTGCAGATTGCCGGCGGCCAGATCGCCGAACCGCCGATCTCCGACCGCGCATTCGCGCCGAACCTGACCTTTACCGGCCGGCTCAAGGACGCCAAGGAATTCGAGAACATCGTCATCAAGGCCGGCGCCGACGGCCGCACCACGCGGCTGCGCGACGTCGCCCGCATCGAGCTGGGTGCGCTGGCCTACACCACCAACAGCTTCCTGCTGAAGAAGCCCGCGATCGGCCTTGCGGTGTCGCAGCGGCCAGGCTCCAACGCGCTGGGTACCGCGAAAGCGGTGTCCGACACGATGGCGCGGCTGAAGCGGGATTTCCCGAAGGGGCTCGATTACAATATCGGCTACAACCCGACCGAGTTCATCGCGCAGTCGGTCTCCGAACTGATCAAGACGATCTACGAGGCGATGGCGCTGGTGGTGGTCGTCGTACTCGTCTTCCTGCAGGGCTGGCGTCCCGCGATCATCCCGATCATCGCCATTCCGGTCTCGCTGGTGGGCACCTTCGCCGTGATGGCGGCGTTGGGCTTCTCCATCAACAATCTCACTTTGTTCGGCCTCGTCCTGGCGGTCGGCATCGTCGTCGACGACGCCATCGTGGTGGTGGAGAATGTCGAGCGGCATCTCTCTGAAGGCAAATCGCGGCGTGACGCGGCCTTACGCACCATGGAGGAGGTCGGCGGCGCACTGGTCTCGATCGCTCTGGTGCTGTGCGCGGTGTTCGTGCCGACCGCTTTCATCGGCGGCATATCCGGGCAGTTCTTCCAGCAGTTCGCCATCACCATTGCGGTGGCGACGGCGATCTCCTGCTTCTGTTCGCTGACACTGTCGCCGGCTTTGGCCTCGCTGATCCTGCAGGCGCATCACGAGAAGGCCGCACCGGCCAGCTGGAACGTGGTGGCGCGCGGCTGGGGCGCCTTCACCGGTGCATTCAACCGTGGCTTCGACCGGCTGTCGCACGGCTACGGCACGGCGGCCGGCTGGGTCATCAGGCATTCGGCGGTGATGTTGCTGATCTATGCCGTGCTGATCGGGTCCGCCGGCTGGCTGGTCTATTCGACGCCGCAGGGCTTCATCCCGGCGCAGGATCGCGGCTATGTCATCGTTGTCGTGCAATTGCCCGGCGCATCCTCGCTGACGCGGACCACCGAGATCGTCCGTGAGATCGAGCGCATCGCACTCGGCGTGCCCGGCGTGGTCCGGGTGCCGTCCTTCGCCGGATTCAACGGCGCGACGCGCACGCAGGCCAGCAACGCCGCCGCTCTGTTTCCGGTGTTCGACGACGCCGAAGAGCGCGCCAGGCATGGCCTGACCGCCACCGGCATCACGGCCGAATTGCGCAAGAGGCTGGCGGCCATCGAAGGCGCGGTGGTGATCGTGGTGCCGCCCCCGGCCGTGCCGGGCATAGGCACCGGCGGTGGCTTCGCCATGCGCATCCTGGACAGTCAGGGCAGGGGCGCCGAATTCCTGGCGGCCGCCACCGACGAACTGGTCAACGCCGCGCGCAAGGCGCCGGGGCTTACCGCGGTGTTCTCGCCGTTTACCGCCAACACCCCGCAGGTGTTCGTCGAGGTCGATCGGCAGCGCGCGCAGATGCTCAACGTGCCCGTGCAGAATATCACCGACGCGATCGAGACCTATTTCGGCTCGGCCTATGTCAACGACTTCAACATCCTCGGCCGCACCTATCACGTCACCGCGCAGGCCGACCTGCCGTTCCGCAAGGAGACGTCCGATCTGGCGCGGCTGCAGACCCGCAACACCGATGGCAACATGGTGCTGCTCGGCAGCGTGCTGAATTTCAAGGATACCGCCGGGCCGGATCGCGTGGCGCGCTACAATCTCTATCCGGCGGCCGAACTCCAGGGCGATACGCTGCCCGGCGTGTCCTCGGCGACGGCGCTGGCGACCATGAAGAAGCTCGCCGACGAGACGCTGCCGAGCGGCTTCACCTTCGAATGGACCGACCTGTCGTACCAGCAGGCGACCGGCGGCAATTCCGGGCTCTACGTGTTTCCGATCTGCGTGCTGTTCGTGTTCCTGGTGCTGGCGGCGCAATACGGCTCGTGGTCGCTGCCCTTCGCGGTGCTGCTGATCGTGCCCATGTGCCTGTTGGCGGCGACCATCGGCGTCCGCATCATGGGGCAGGACATCAACATCCTGACCCAGATCGGCTTCGTCGTGCTGGTCGGGCTCGCGGCCAAGAACGCCATCCTGATCGTCGAATTCGCCCGCGACATCGAGCAGGAGGGCAGGCCGCAGCTGGAAGCCGTGATCGAGGCCTGCCGGCTGCGCATCCGGCCGATCCTGATGACGTCCTTCGCCTTCATCCTCGGCGTGCTGCCGCTGGTGATCTCGTCGGGCTCCGGCTCGGAGATGCGTCAGGCGGTCGGCGTCGCCGTATTCTTCGGCATGATCGGCGTCACCTTGTTCGGCCTGGTGTTCACGCCGGTGTTTTACATTCTGATCCGGCGGCTGTTCCCGGGCTCGGTTGTCATCGGCGACAAGGAGCAGGGCGCGAATATCTGACGCTGACGCTGTCGTAGTCGTAGGGTGGGCAAAGGCGCTCTTGCGCCGTGCCCACCGTCGTGGGGCATGGTGGGCACGTTCTCGTCCGCTTCGCGCCCGAGAACTTTGCCCACCCTACAAGTGTCCGTGCCGCTTCCCCTTCAGCAAACACAGCGCCAGCAGCGCCGACAGGCTGAGCGCCGACGACACCAGCAGCACGCGGCTGCCGATCACGTCGATCAGCAGGCCGAATGCCAGCGGCGCTGCCGCCTGCGCCATCCGCGCGGGGGCGCCGAGCAGGCCGAGGCGGTAGCCGTAGTTCTCCGGCCCGAAGATCGCCAGCGGCAGCGTGCCGCGCGCGATGGTCAGGATGCCGTTGCCGGCGCCATGAAACACCGCGAACACCCCGGCCGCGCCGCCGCCGGCCAGCATCAGGATGGCGACGCCGACCGGATGCGTCATGCAGGCCAGCCGCGTCGACAGCAGCGGATGGAAGCGGCTGAGAAAGCCGGCCTCGAGAATCCGCGCCAGCACCTGCGCCGGTCCGATCAGCGCGCCGGCGGTGATCGCCTGCACGCTCGATGCGCCGGCGGCCTCCATGATGCGCGGCAGATGCGCGGCCATGGCGCCGGTGACGCTCCATGCCGCGGCGAAGGTGAAGGCCAGCAGCACCATGGTGCGGTCGATCGGCAGGTGCGGTTTGATCGCAACCACGGCTGCGGCCTTCGCACCCTTGACCGGAGGCAGGAAGATCAGGTTGAGCGGCAGCCCGATCAGGATATGCGCCGCCGCCCATGCAAAGCAGGTCTCGCGCCAGCCGATGGTCGAGAGCCCCCACGCGGTCAGCGGCCAGCCGACGGTGCTGGCGAAGCCGGCCAGCAGGGTGATGCCGGTGATCGAGCGCCGCGCCTGGTCGCCATAGATGCGGCCGAGCGCGGCGAAGGCGGCGTCGTACAGCCCGAGCCCCATGCCGGCGCCGAGCAACAGCCACGCCGCGATCAGCACCGGGATCGATCCGGCCAGGCCCAGCACCGCCAGCCCCGCCGCGAGAATGATGTTGGAGGCCGACAGCACCTGCCGGCCGCCGAACTGGTCGATCTGCCGGCCGACCCGGGGCCCGAGCAGCGCCGAGATCACCAGCGATGCCGAGAACGCCGCGAACATCCAGTTGCTGGAAATGCCGAGATCGTGGGCGATCGGATCGGCGAGGATGGCCGGGAGATAGTAGCTCGAGGCCCAGGCCAGCGTCTGGGAGGTGCCCAGCGCCAGGATGAGGGGAAGTTGGCGCGGGCTCATCGTGGAGAGATCATGGTCAAGGGCACCCGCAGCCTGCTTCTTTTGGTTGTTGTGCCGCCGTCGAAGGGCCGCAGCAAGCGCTAACCGCGACGGCTGCTGTCGCGCCACAGCATGGCTCGGCGCCGGCCGCCGCGCCGCGGCTGCACACGCCGGTTTCCGGCAGCACCAGTTCGACCCGTGCCGCCGCCGCGTGGTCGCCGGCGATGGCGGCGGCGATGGAGCGCACCTGTTCGTAGCCGGTGATCATCAGGAAGGTCGGCGCGCGGCCATATGATTTCATGCCGGCGATGTAGAGGCCGGGCTCGTCCTGTTGCAACTCGGCTGCGCCATGCGGCCGCACGGTGCCGCAGCTGTGTTCGTTGGGATCGATCAGCGGCGCCAGCGCTATCGGGCATTCGATCGCGGGATCGAGTCGGATACGCAATTCGCTGAGGAAATCGAGCTGTGGCCGGAAGCCGGTGGCCACGATCAACTCGTCGACAATCACATGGCGTCCGCCCGCGGCGATGCGCAGTCGACTGCCGTCGCGATCGATCTGCGTCACCCGGAATTCGGTTTCGACGGCGATGGCGCCGGCGGCAACGAGGGCAGCGAAGGCGGAGCCGAGTTCGCCGCGGGCGGCAAGCTTGTCATTGGCGCCGCCGCCAAAAGCTTTTCCGGCTCCGCGCCGCGCAGCAACCACACCGGTTCGGTGCCCGGCGCATCCTGCCGCAGCCGTGCGAGATCGGTCAGCGTGCCCACAGCCGAATGTCCGGCGCCCAGCACCGCCACCGTCTTGCGGGCATAGCGTGCGCGGTCTTGCCCCAGCACGTCGGGCATCCCGTAGGCGATGCGGTCGGCGGCTTCGCTTTCGCCGATGGCCGTAAGGCCGTTGGCGCCTGCCGGATTGGGTGACTGCCAGGTGCCGGACGCATCGATCACCGCGTCGGCCAGCACCGAGGTTGGTCCCTGGCCATTCTGATAGCGCAGCTCGAATGGCGCGGCCTCGCGGCCGCCGGTCTTCAATTTGTCGAAGCCGACACGGCTGATACCGGTGACCCGGCTCGAGGTGCGGATATGATCCTTCAGCACTGTTCGGGTTGCGAGCGGCTCAAGGTAGCCTTCGAGCAGTTCGCCGCCGGTCGGATAGATCGAGGGCTCCGGCGAATTCCAGCCGGTCGGCGCGAGCAGGCGCGCGGCGGCGGCGTCGATGTTGTACTGCCACGGCGAGAACAGCTGGACATGACTCCATTGTCTGATGGCGTGGCCGATCTCCGGGCCGGCCTCGAGCACGACGGGTACCATGCCGCGCTCCAGCACATGCGCTGCGGCGGCGAGGCCGACCGGTCCCGCGCCGATGATGGCGACTGTCTTGGTGGCTTCGCTCATGATCGTCCTCCCATTAAACTGGAAATATCGAAATAAAAGTCACGAAAGATCACGCCGCGCTCTTGGAATCCTTGCGGCTTGGTTCAGCAATATCGGCGCAGCATTCCGAGACCAGGAAATTCACCAGGCCGTGCATGATGTCGTAGCTGGCGTGGCACACCAGCGTCGTGGACTCCCGCTTTTGGGTGACCAGTCCTGCGACGACCAGCGCCTTGATGTGGTGCGACAGGGTGGACGGGGCGACCTTCAGTTTTTCCTGCAGCCGTCCCACCGCCAGCCCGGGGTGCCCGGCGCGCACCAGCGCGCGATAGATCTTCAATCGCGTCGGATTGCCCAAGGCTTCGAGCTGAGCGGCTGCATCATCGAGTTTCATGCCGGCAAACTCTCACGGAGTCGCACGGTCGTCAACCGTATTTCCAGAATGATCGAAATAGTGAGGGGCAGGCGCTTGACAAACGTCATTGTATCGATAAATCTGGATATATGGAATCAGAACAGGCCATCCTTGCTTTGGGCGCGCTGGCGCAGGATACGCGGCTCGACGTGTTTCGCCGGCTCGTGCAGCACGAGCCCGACGGCATCGCCGCCGGCGAACTGGCGCGGCTCGTCGCCGTTCCGCAGAACACCATGTCGTCGCATCTGGCGATCCTGTCGCGCGCCGGGCTGGTCACCGCCGAGCGGAAGAGCCGCTCCATCATCTACCGCGCCAATCTCGCGGCGTTCCAGGCCGTAGCGCTGTTCCTGCTGCAGGATTGCTGCGGCGGCCGCGCCGAGATCTGCGCGCCGCTGATTGCCAGCCTGACGCCGTGCTGTCCGCCCCCGAAGAAGAAGCGAGCCAAGGAGAAGGCCGATGCCTGACCGGATCTACAACGTGCTGTTCCTGTGCACCGGCAACAGCGCCCGTTCGATTCTCGCGGAGTCGATCCTGCGCAAGGACGGCCGCGGCCGTTTTCGCGCCTTCTCCGCCGGCAGCCGGCCGGGCGGAAAGGTCAATCCCTTCGCCCTCAAGGTGCTCGACAGCTTCCGCTATCCGACCGATGGCCTGCGCTCGAAGAGCTGGCTGGAGTTCGCCCAGCCCGACGCGCCGGTGATGGATTTCGTATTCACGGTCTGTGACAACGCTGCCGGCGAGAGCTGCCCGGTCTGGCCGGGCCAGCCGATCACCGCGCATTGGGGCATCGAGGATCCCGCTGCCGCGACCGGCACCGATCTGCAGAAGGAAGCCGCCTTCGTCGCCGCGTTCCGCTACATGAAGAACCGCATCGCGCTGTTCACCGCGCTGCCCCTTGCAGCCATCGACCAGCTGTCGCTCGGCACCAAACTGCGCGACATCGGCCGCAGCGACGGCGCCACCAACTCGCGTCCCGAGGTCGCCTGAGCCATGAACATCTTTGAACGCTACCTGACCCTGTGGGTCGCTCTGTGCATCGTGGTCGGCATCGCGCTCGGCCATCTGATGCCCGGCGCGTTCGCCGTGGTGGCGGGCGCCGAGGTGGCGAAGGTCAACATGCCCGTCGCGATCCTGATCTGGCTGATGATCATCCCGATGCTGCTGAAGATCGATTTCGGCGTGCTCGGCGAGGTCAAGAAGCACTGGCGCGGCGTCGGCGTCACGCTGTTCATCAACTGGGCCGTGAAGCCGTTCTCCATGGCGCTGCTCGGCACCTTCTTCATCGGCCACGTCTTCGCGTCGGTGCTCCCGGCCGGGCAGGGGCCGTCCTACATCGCCGGGTTGATCCTGCTCGCGGCGGCGCCGTGCACGGCGATGGTGTTCGTATGGTCCAACCTGGTCGAGGGCGAGCCGCATTACACCCTGAGCCAGGTCGCATTGAACGACGTGCTGATGGTGTTCCTGTTCGCGCCTTTGGTGGGGCTGCTGCTTGGCGTTGCTTCCATCGCGGTGCCCTGGGCGACGCTGCTGCTGTCGGTGGTGCTGTACATCGTGGTGCCTGTGGTGATCGCGCAACTGTGGCGGCGGGCGCTGCTGCAAGCCGGGCCGGGCGCCTTCGAGCGCACCATGCAGCGGCTGGCGCCGGCGTCGCTGGCGGCGCTGCTGGCGACTTTGGTGCTGCTGTTCGGCTTCCAGGGCGAGCAGATCCTGGCGCAGCCCATGGTGATCGCGATCCTCGCGGTGCCGATCCTGATCCAGGTCTATTTCAACGCCGGGCTCGCTTACGTGCTCAGCCGCTATTTTGGCGTCGCCTGGTGCGTCGCTGCACCGGCCGCACTGATCGGCGCCAGCAACTTCTTCGAACTGGCGGTGGCCGCCGCCATCAGCCTGTTCGGCCTCAACTCCGGCGCCGCGCTGGCTACCGTGGTCGGCGTGCTGGTCGAGGTGCCGGTGATGCTGTCGGTGGTGAAGATCGTCAAGGCGTCGCGCGGCTGGTATGAAGCCGGCGCCGGGCAGGCCGCTGCGCCCGTCATCGAGAAGGAAGCCCAGGCATGACCGTCACCATCTATCACAACCCGGCCTGCGGCACCTCGCGCAACACGCTGGCGATGATCCGCGCCAGCGGCGAGGAACCCGTGGTGATCGAATATCTCAAGACTCCGCCGGACCGCGTGCGGCTCACGCAACTGATCGCGGCGATGGGCATTACGCCGCGTGCGCTGCTGCGTGAAAAGGGCACGCCCTACGCAGAACTCGGCCTCGACGATCCCGCGCTTGGCGGAGACGCGCTGCTCGACGCCATGCTGGCGCATCCGATCCTGATCAACCGGCCGATCGTCGAGACGCCGAAGGGCACGAAACTGTGCCGTCCGTCGGAACTGGTGCTGGAACTGATCGATGCGCCCGCCGCGACCTTCGTCAAGGAAGACGGCGAGATCGTGCAGGCGGTTGGCGGAGACGAGCGCACCGGCTAGATTGTCCGGATGGAAGCGACGCAACGCCTTGAACTGGTGAACTGGCTGGTCGGGCAGGGCCTGACCGGCCTTCCCGAGAACGAGTTGATCCGCGGCTTTTGCGAGCGCGCGCGCGCCGGCGGCATCGACCTGTCGCGCGGCCTCGTCTTCATCGACACGCTGCACCCGATCTTCGAAGGCCGCGGCTTCCGCTGGAACGACGCCGCCACCAACGAGACCGACTTTTTCGAATACGGCTCCACCAGCGCCGGCGAGGCGGCCGACAACTGGCGCCGCTCGGCCTTCTTCCACATGCTGGAGCACGGCCTCGACGAGATCGAGATCTGCGTCGCCGATATCGAGGCGCGCGGCTTTTCCATCATGGGCGACCTCGCCAAGGCCGGCCACAGGCATTGCATTGCCATGGTGCACCGCTTCGGCGAGGCCGGCACCATGGGGCAGATGGACTGCCTGTACTCCTACTGGGCGACGCGCCGCGACGATGGCTTTGCGCCGTTCGAACTGGCGGCGCTGCGCGACCTGGTGCCGGCGCTCGGCCTGGCCATCAAGATGGCCGCGCAGGTCGCCATCTCCCGCACGCTGGGCCGCGTCTATCTCGGCCGCGACGCCGCCGAGCAGGTGTTGCGCGGTCGCATCACGCGCGGCGTCAGCGATTGGATCAATGCGGTGCTGTGGTTCTCCGATCTGCGCGGCTCCACAGGGATCAGCGAGAAGATCGGCCCCGACGAGATCATCCCGTTTCTCAACGATTATGCCGAAGCCTCCATCGAGGCGATCCACGAGGCCGGCGGCGACGTGCTGAAGCTGATGGGGGACGGCGTGCTCGCCATGTTCACCGGCGAGGACATCGTCGCGGCGCGGCACCGCGCGCTGCGCGCCGAGCACCGCTTTCGCAGCAACATGATCGCGCTCAACGCCAGGCGCGAGGCCGAGGGCCGGCCGGTGACCACGGCCTATGTCGGCCTGCATGTCGGCGAGGTGTTCTACGGCAATATCGGCAGCGACGAGCGGCTCGACTTCACCGTGGTGGGACCGGCGGTGAACGAGGTCAGCCGCATCGCCTCCATGTGCAGTTCGGTGGACCGCCCGCTGCTGGCCTCGGAAGCCTTCCAGAAGGGCCTCGACGCCGCCGGCCGCAATCATCTGGTCTCCACCGGTCGCTTCGCGCTGCGCGGCATTGGCGGCGCGCAGCATCTCTACACGCTGGACCCCGACATCGCGACGGATGCGGCGGCGGCGGGAAAGTACGAGCGCTATCTGGCGGGGTGACCGCTGATCTTCCCCTCTCCCGCAAGCCGGAGAGGGATCATCCTGCGCACAGTTTCAGGTCACGTACTGCCTAACAATCTGTTCTTCTCGCCATCGGTCACATCCCCTATGGTCGAAAAACCAGTCCCACAGGAGTTCAGATGAAGCCGGTTCGATCGCTCTTCCTCACATGCCTCGCGCTGGCCGCGGCCATCGTCCTGCAGCCCGGCATGGTCGCGGCGCAAGCGCCGGCAGCGCTCAAGGTTGCAACCGATGCAACGTTTCCCCCGATGGAGTTCAGCGAGAACGGTGCCCGTGTCGGCTTCGATATCGACGTGATGAATGCGCTGGCCAAGGCCATGGGACGCCAGGTCGAATGGACCGACATCGATTTCAAGGGCCTGATCCCCGGACTGATCGCCCGACGTTTCGATGTGGCGATCTCCGCCATCTATATTACCGACGAGCGCAGCAAGGTCGTCGATTTCACCGATTCCTATTTCGCCGGCGGCCTGTCGGTGCTGGTGAAGAGCGACTCGCCAGCGAAGAAGATTGAGGACCTGAACGGCAAGAAGGTGACGGTGCAGGTCGGTACCAAGTCGGTCGGCTATCTCCGCGACACCTACCCGCTGATCAACCGCGTCGAGGTCGAGAAGAACCAGGAGATGTTCGATCTGGTCGGCATCGGCCGCGCTGACGGTGCCGTCACCGGCAAGCCCGCCGCCTTCCAGCTGGCCCGTACCCGCCCGGGCTTCCGCGTGCTCGATCAGCAACTGACCACCGAAGCCTACGGCATCGCCGTGCGCAAGGACGATCCTGAGCTGAAGACGGCCATGAATGCCGCGCTGGCCAGGATCAAGGCCGACGGCAGCTTTGCAGCGATCGTGCAAAAATGGTTTCCCGCGACGACGCCATAACGGGCGCATCGTAAAATGGAGCTCGACTTCTCGCCGGTCTTTGCGGGCTGGAAAGACCTGGCCTACGGCACGCTGGTGACGGTGGAAGTCACCGCGGCTGCTCTGGTGCTGAGCTGCCTGCTCGGACTGCTGCTCGGCATCGGCCGGCTTAACCCGCAACGCCGCGCCGTCTACGCCTTCTGCACCGCTTACCTGACGTTCTTCCGCGGCACGCCGCTGCTGGTGCAGTTGTTCCTGCTATTCTTCGGCCTGCCGGTGTTCCACATCATGCTGCCAGCCTATGCCTGCGGCGTGCTGGGGCTTGGGCTGTATTCCGCGGCCTACGTGTCAGAAATCGTCCGCGGTGCGATCCAGTCGGTGGACCGCGGCCAGATGGAAGCCGCACGTTCGGTCGGCATGTCGTCGGGGCAGGCGATGCGCGCGATCATCCTGCCGCAGGCCCTGGTGCGGATGATCCCGCCGCTCGGCAACGAATTCATCGCGCTGATCAAGAACTCGGCGCTGGTGTCGCTGCTGACCATCGACGACCTCATGCACGAAGGCCAGAAGATCATCAGCGTGTCGTACCGCTCGCTGGAAGTCTATCTCGCCATCGCGATGCTGTATCTGGTGCTGACCCAGGCGATCAATTTCGTCCTGCAGCGCATCGAGCGTCGCCTGCGCGCCGGAGGCATGATGCAATGAGCGATGCGTCGCAACCGATCGTCCGGATCTCGCGGGCTGACCAAATCCTTCGGCAGCCATGTGGTGCTTGACGGCATCGACATCGACATCATGCCGCGACAGGTCGTGGTGGTGATCGGGCCCAGCGGCTCCGGCAAGAGCACGTTTTTGCGGTGCTGCAACGGCCTCGAACAGGCCGACGGCGGCACTGTCGAGATCTGCGGCCACCGTCTGGTCGACAACGGCGCCATTCTGGACGAGCGTTCGCTCAATGAATTGCGCACTGAAGTCGGCATGGTCTTCCAGTCCTTCAACCTGTTTCCGCATCTGTCGGTACTGCACAACATCACGGTCGGCATGCGGATGGTGCGCAAGACGCCCAAGGCCGCTGCCGAAGCGGCGGCGCTGGCGCTGCTCGACAAGGTCGGCCTTTCCCACAAGGCTGCTGCGATGCCCGCCAGCCTGTCGGGCGGCCAGAAGCAGCGCGTGGCCATTGCCCGGGCGCTGGCGATGGCGCCGCGCGTCATGCTGTTCGACGAGCCGACCTCGGCGCTGGACCCGGAACTGGTCGGTGAAGTTCTGCAGGTCATGAAGCTGCTGGCGAAGGAAGGCATGACCATGGTGGTGGTCACCCACGAGATGGGCTTTGCCAGGGAAGTCGCCGATGTGGTGGTGGTGATGGACGGTGGCGCGATCGTCGAGTCCGGGCCGCCGTCACAGATATTCTCCGCGCCATCCCAGCCGCGCACCCGTGCCTTCCTGCAGGCGGTCTTGTCGCGCTAGCGCATCGCGCGCCCCGGCGAGCCACGGTCTGCCGATGAAGCTTACCATCCCAGGTCACGCTTCAACGGATAGCCGTGATCAGAACGAGTTCGCCAGCTCGATCTCGCGCTTCAGCGTATCGATCCGCCGCGCCGCTTCCTGCCGGGTCAATTGCTCCTCGAACAGTTTCGGCTGATAGGCCTCGAGCGCCAGCGTGCGCAGGGTGGTGGCCTGGCCCCTGGTCATGGGCGCTGAGATCCGGTCGGGCAGTCGATCGTAGGACATCGCAACCTCCGAAATTTGAATTTCTGACTTGCATTTACGTTCTCTATTTGTTCTTTATTGGCCTTCACGTCAAGGGGGACTCGCCATGGACAACAGGCTGAACGAAATCCGCCGGAAAATCAGGGTTCTGCGGGCTGACATGCTGGAGCTTGAGGATCGAATCCGCGGCCAGGTCGACCGCGGCGAGGACTGTTCGGAGGCCTCGCTCGTGCTGATGGGGATGCGCCGCAACCTGATCGGCCTGATCCGCATCAGGGACGCCATGGGCGGGGCCGAGCTGTGTCCCGACGTCCGGCTGAAACAGATCAACCGCTACATCGGCGGCAAGACGGTGCAGCGCTGATCGGGCGAAGGCGTTAAAACCGGTTCGATCGCGATTTGCGTGCGTTTGCAACGGGGTGTGGCAGGAGGTGCCACAGCGCTGCGGTCGCCACGGTTTCGCCGCCGGTTTGCCTCAACGACTCCGCAACGCCGCGGCGGGCTCGCCGACCATGTCCGGCTGGCGTTCCAGCGCCACCGCGGGCGAGGTCAGGATCACCATCGCCTGCCAGCCGAAGATCGCCACCGCCAGGTACAGACAGAACTCCGCGCCGTAGAGGCCGCCGACCACCGCGGCGATCCCTGTGCCGATCGGCCGCGCGCCATAGCTCAGGATGTTGATGGCCGAGACCCGGCCGAGCAAGCTCGGCGGCGTCACCGACTGCCGCAGCGTCGTGGTCGAAATCACCCACAGGATCGGCCCTACGCCGAGCAGGAAGAAGCTCAGCGCGGCCAGCCACGGCCATGGCCACCACACCGTCAGCGCCATCACCAGCGAGGCGACGAAGCCGGTGACCGGTCCCAGCGCGATCACCGTGCCGAACGGCAACCGGCGCATCACCCGCGTTGCCAGCAGGGCGCCGACCACCATGCCGCCGCCATACATCGCCAACACCGCGCCCACGCCCGTTGCGCTTAGATGAAGATGCCTGATGGCATAGGGCACGAACACCGCGATGATCATGAACGCCGCCGCGCCGAAGATCAGCTGCGTGACGAAGACCGGCTTCAGCAGCGGATGCTGAAACACGAATTGCAGCCCGAGCTTGATGTCATGCACAGGATGTCGTCGCACGACCTGCGTGCGCGGGGGTTCATGAATGCCGGCCAGCAGCACCACGGCGATGGTCGACAAGGCGACCGCAAATCCGAATGCCGCCGCCGCGCCGAGCCATCCCACCAGCATGCCGCCCAGCGCCGGTCCGCTGGCAAAGGCGATGGTGCGCGCCAGTTCGATCCGCGTGTTGGCAGCAGGCAGCAGCGCCGGCGGCACCAGCGACGGCACCAGCGAGGGCGCCGCGACGCTGTAGACCACGGTGCCGCACACCGCGATGAAGCACAGCAACGCCAGCGATGAAAGCGTCAGCCCGCCGATCCAGATCAGCACGAGGATGCCCAGCAGCGCCACCGCGCGCAGCGCTTCTGCGCCCGCCATCAAGGCGCGCCGCGACCAACGATCGGCCAGCAGCCCGGCCGGAATCGCGAACAACACGAAGGGCAGGGTCAACGCGGTCTGCAGCAGTCCGGTCTGGCCTTCGCCGACACCGAGCAGCAGCACCGCCACGATCGGCGCCGCGGCAAGCGCGATCTGCTCCGCCGACTGGGCGGCAAGGTTGGACCAGGCGAGGCGGTTGAAGGTGTCAGGCAGCTGCTCGGCGTCGATGGCAGTCATGGATGAGTCCTCGAAGGTTGCTCGGCACCATCGTCCTGGACCTGATGGCGGGCCACCCGCTTTCCGAATGCGGGCCCGCGCTCCCGCCCCCGGGCGTGGCAATCGGGGCGGCCGCTCGTGCCAGCTTCTTTGCGCATGCCAGATGCACTTGCAAATGAGTTGCAATAAAGGGAATTTTCCGCCATGTTTTGAAGATGGATGCAAAATCACCGAGTTCCGCCACCGAACCGTTGTCCGTCGCCCTGACAGAAGCCGTGGTCGGCAGCCCCGGCGGCTGGCGCAGCGAGCGCGGCGATCCCTCGCTGCTCGGCATGTTCGGCTCGATCCGCACCATCAAGAACGGCTCGTTCTGGCGCAAGCTGCTGGCGTTTCTTGGGCCGGGCTACCTGGTCGCGGTCGGCTACATGGATCCCGGCAACTGGGCGACCTCGCTGGCCGGCGGTTCGAAGTTCGGCTACGCGCTGCTGACCGTGGCGCTGCTGTCGAACCTGATGGCCATCGTACTGCAGTCGCTGTGTTCGCGGCTCGGCGTCGGCGCCGGACGCGACCTGGCGCAGGCCTGCCGCGACGCCTATCCGCGCGCGGTGTCGTGGGCGCTCTGGCTGTCGGCGGAGATTGCGATCACCGCAACCGACCTTGCCGAGGTGATCGGCACCGCCATCGGACTCAACCTTCTGTTCGGCATTCCGCTCGAGATTGGCGTCATCATCACCGCCGCCGATGTGTTCCTGATCCTGGCACTGCAGGCGTTCGGCTTTCGCTGGATCGAGGCCTTCGTGGTTACCTTGCTCGGCGTCATCGCGGCCTGTTTCGCCGTGCAGATCGCCATGGCCGATCCGAACTGGGGCGAAGTGATCCGCGGCTTTGCGCCGACCACCGAGATTTTCCACAACCGCGAGATGCTGTATCTGGCGCTCGGGATTCTGGGCGCGACGGTGATGCCGCATAATCTCTATCTGCATTCCGGCCTGGTGCAGACCCGCGGCTATGGCGACAGCGTTCCCGAGAAAAAGGAAGCGATTAAGCTTTCGACAATCGATTCCACCATTGCGCTGTGCCTGGCTTTGACCATCAACGCCTCGATCCTGATCCTCGCCGCGGCGACCTTCCACAAGACCGGCCAGCACGACGTTGCCGAACTCGACCAGGCGCATGCCTTCCTGGCGCCGCTGCTCGGCTCGTCGCTGGCGCCGACGCTGTTCGCCATTGCGCTGCTGTGCTGCGGGTTGAACTCGACCATCACCGCGACGCTGGCCGGCCAGATCGTCATGGAGGGCTTTATCAATCTGCGCGTCGCGCCGTGGCTGCGCCGCATGATCACGCGAATGATCGCGATCGTGCCGGCGGTGATTGTCACGCTGTGGTACGGCGAGAAGGCCACCGGGCAATTGCTGATCCTCAGTCAGGTGGTGCTGAGCCTGCAACTGCCGTTCGCCGTGGTGCCGCTGGTGCTGTTCACCGCGAGCAAAAGCAAGATGGGTCCCTTCGTCGCGCCGCGCTGGATCACGGCTCTGGCAGCACTCACTGCGGCCATCATCATCGCGCTGAACATCAAGCTGGTGGTGGATTTCGTGACGGGCTAGGGCCGTAGGGTGGCTTAGCGCGTAGCCCGCCGCCCATCGTCGGTCGCCAGATGGTGGGTTACGGCGCAAGGGCGCCTAACCCACCCTACGGATCAATCTTGCGGCTCGCTCACGCTGTCGCCGGCGTCGATGCGTAGCCATCCGGAGGGCGCCAGGCGCTGCTGCGGCAGATAGCGGCCCTTGTAGTCCATCTTCTTGGAGCCTTCGATCCAGTAGCCCAGATACACATAGGGCAGGCCGAGACGGCGGGCGCGGGCGATGTGGTCGAGGATCATGAAGGTGCCGAGCGAACGGCTCTCTTCGGCAGGCTCGAAGAACGAATAGACCATCGATAGCCCGTCGCCGAGCACATCGGTCAGCGCCACCGCGATCAGGTCCTCGCCGCGGCCGGTGATGCCGCTGTCCGGGCCGCGCCGGCGATACTCGATGATGCGGGTCTCGACATGGCTGTCCTCCACCATCATGGCGTAGTCCAGCACGGTCATGTCGGCCATGCCGCCGTGACGATGGCGCTGGTCGAGATAGGCGCGAAACACCGAATACTGTTCCGATGTCGGCACCGCGTTGCGCTGCTCGCCGATGATGTCGGCGTTGCGCGCCATCACCTTCTTAAAGTTGCGCGACAGGCGGAATTCGTTGGCGATGACGCGCACGGAGACGCAGGCACGGCACTGGTCGCAGGCCGGGCGGTAGGCGATCGACTGGCTGCGCCGGAAGCCGCCATGGGTCAGGAGGTCGTTGAGGTCGCCGGCCTTTTCGCCGACCAGATGGGTGAACACCTTGCGCTCGTGCCGTCCCGGCAGATAGGGGCAGGGCGACGGCGCCGTCAGGTAGAATTGCGGAGTGTCGCGCGAGTGCTGGGTCACGGGGTGCGTCAGTCTCCGAAGCAGTTCACGCCAGCATTGCGCTGCGGCGCCCGATCGTCAATCCGTGTCCGCACGGTCAATAGCTCCGGCCGGCGGGTTGCGCCATCCGGGGCTGAGCCGCGCGGTTGATCACCACGGTTCCCAGCACCAGGTCGTGCAGCAGCTGGCGGCGGCCGTTGAGCAGGCCGACGATCAGCACCAGCGGGGTCAGGAACGACACCGAGGCCCAGAACAGCACGGCGTGGGCGCAGCCCAGCACGAAATAGCTGGGCGTGCCGGAAAAGGTCCGCATTTGCAGGTCCATCATCCGCATGCCGACGGTGGCCGAATGCGGCCCGCCGAGCGACATGCCGTAATACAGGATCGGCCAGATCACCGTGGCCGGCGAGACCAGCCAGAACAGTCCCCAGCCGAGCCCGAGGGTGACGAGGCCGAATACCGCGATGAAGATCACAGCGAGAATCACCGGGATCGAGATCACCACGAGGTCGATCAGGAAGGCGAACACGCGCCGCGTCAGCACGCCGCGAAACAGTTCGGGCTGCCGCCATGGATCGAAGGCCGGCGGCTGCGCCGGACCGCCGCTGCGCCAGGTCGTGCCGGTGGTCGAACCGGTATATCCCGAACCGTTGTCAGACATGACATATCCCCTCGACTGCATCGTCTCCGTTGCAGCACATGGATATCACCGAACGCGAGCGCAAGACTCCGGAATCGTTACAGAGTGGATAGGGGCTTCTTCCCTCTCCCCCAAGCAGCGCAGCTGCGCAGGCGGGAGAGGGTGGACGCGCGTCAGCGCGGCCGGGAGAGGGGCTTTGGGAGTTCGCGGCGTTCCCTCTCCCGCCTTCGCTTCGCCATAGCCGATGCTATGCATCGGCGTCGATCTTAGAAGGGCGGCCGAAGGCCGCCTACGCACCCTCTCCCGCTGCGCAAAGCTTCGCTTTGCTGGGGGAGAGGGAAGCAAGCGGACTACCGCTCAGCGCTGCTCGCGCAGCTTCTCGGCCGCCGTCGGCGCGAAGTAGGTCAGGACGCCGTCGGCGCCGGCGCGCTTGAAGCCGAGCAGGCTTTCCATGATGGCGCGGTCGCCGTCGATCCAGCCATTGTTGGCGGCAGCCATGATCATCGCGTATTCGCCGGACACTTGGTAGGCGAAGGTCGGCACCGCGAAACTGTCCTTCACCCGGCGGATGATGTCGAGATAGGGCATGCCCGGCTTGACCATCACCATGTCGGCGCCTTCGGCGAGGTCCAGCTCGACCTCGCGCAGCGCCTCGTCGGAATTGGCCGAATCCATCTGGTAGGTGCGCTTGTCGCCGGTCAGCGTCTTGGCCGAGCCGATGGCGTCGCGGAACGGGCCATAGAAGGCGGAGGCGTATTTGGCGGCATAGGCCATGATCTGCACGTCGAGCAGTCCGGCATCGTCGAGGCCTTCGCGGATCGCGCTGACGCGCCCATCCATCATGTCGGAGGGCGCGATGATGTCGCAGCCGGCCTCGGCCTGCACCAGCGCCTGACGCACCAGGACTGCCACGGTCTCGTCATTGAGGATCTTGCCGTCGCGGATCAGCCCGTCATGGCCATGGCTGGTGAAGGGATCGAGGGCCACGTCGCAGAGCACGCCGAGATCGGGGAACTCCTTCTTGATGGCGCGCACCGACTGGCACACCAGATTGTCGGCGTTGCAGGCTTCCGAGCCGACCTCGTCGCGCAGCGACGGGTCGGTATATGGAAACAGCGCAATGCACGGGATGTTCAGCTTCATGGCGCGTTCGGCGTCGCGCACCGCCTGATCGACGCTGAGTCGTTCGACGCCGGGCATCGAGGCGACCGGCAGACGCTTGTTGTCGCCGTCGACCACGAACAGCGGCCAGATCAGGTCGTCGGTGGTGACCACGTTCTCGCGCACCAGCCGGCGCGCCCATTCCGACTTGCGGTTGCGGCGCGGGCGGGTCACCAGGTCCAAAGGCGGGGCGGGGACAGGGCGCGGGGAGGGATCGCGCATCTCGATGGGCCGTCCGAACTTGATCGCCATTTACCGTCTCTCCCGAAGCCTGAGCAGATTTGACCCTTTCTAAGTCTAGCACCCCCGCACTGTTTCGTCACCGCGGAGCTGAGGGCCTCGGCGATTGATTTTGCGGGCCCAAAGGCCCAAGAAAGCCCTCATGAATCAACTTCGACCCCGGTTCCACACCATGAGATCCGACCCGCATGTCTGAGATCGCGCCGCGTGAGTCGTCGCGGGACAACGCCATGTCGGTGGCTGCGATCTCGTCGGAACGGGAAAGGTCGGACGACAGCGTCTGGACCCGGCGGCTGGTGCTGTTCCTGCGCGTGATGGCGGTGCTGTCCATGGCCAAGGGACTCTATCACTGGGCCCAGGTCACCGGTTTCGTCGGCACCGAAGACGAGGCGTTCGAGAATCAGGCGATGGCCTGGCAGACCGCCACGGTCTATTTCGCCGTCATCGAACTGGTGGCCGCCGTCGGCCTGTGGCTCGCCACGCCGTGGGGCGCGGTGGTCTGGCTCACCGCCGTGGTGTCGATGGCGGTGATCGAGCTGATGTTTCCCGTCATCTATGGCGGCAACCTGATCCTGGTCGGCGGCGAGGGCGTGCTGCTGGCCGCCTATCTGGCGCTGGCCTGGATGGCGGCGCGGGAACGGCCGCCATAGCGCCGCGCCGTCGCAGCAAATTCGCCACCGCAAAAATTCCAACGCCACGCATCGGATCGATCGCGTGGCGTTTGCATAAAATTTTCGGATTTTTTCGTGCGTTCCGGCGGTAACCTTTGAGTCACCCTAACGCCGCGGTCATCTGTGTTACGCGAACGTTTCGAATTTGAACGATGCTGTTTCCTTATGCGACACGTGTGCCAGACGAAGCGTGAACATCGCTTTCGCATCGTCAACGAAACGTTCAAAAAGCCCTTTATTCGCGGGCTTAATGTGCGATTCACTGTCTTAAATTCATGATCTCTTTATTGTCTTATTTAAGCGGTTCTTCAATCGCGCCTCTTAAGTTGGGCCTATCAGACGAGACACAAGTTTCGTCGAAATAAGTCGATAAAAACGACAACAGGGGTTGTGTCATGATGAAAGCCGCCGCATCGGCCGTGGAAACCGTCGAACGTGCACCAGGTCAAGCACCGGTGCAGCCGCTCTACCTGGAAGCTCTTACGCTGGTTGAGCGGCTGCATCGCCGCCTGCTCGACGTCATCAAGGACGAGTTCGACCGTCGCGGTCGCGCTGATATCAATTCGGTCCAGGCGCTGTTGCTGTACAACATCGGCGACAAGGAACTGACCGCCGGCGAGCTGCGCACCCGCGGCTACTATCTCGGCTCCAACGTCTCCTACAATCTGAAGAAGCTCGTCGAGCTCGGCTTCCTCGATCATCAGCGCTCGCGCGTCGATCGCCGCTCGGTGCGCATCCGCCTCACCGCGCAGGGCCAGGAGATCCGCCACATCGTCGACGCGCTGTATCAGAAGCACGTCAAGACGGTGGAGCAGGTCGGCGGCATCTCCAACGAGGAGTTCGCCACCCTCAACAAGTCGCTGCACCGCCTCGAGCGTTTCTGGACCGACCAGATCCTGTATCGTCTTTGAGACCTTCAGAAGGGTGACGCCAAGGCGCGTCGGCGGGGAATGCACCCTCGCCAGATGTCCCGGCCAACAAGGCCGGTCACGCGTCACCCTGATCGCCTTGCCGCACGCTTCAAGTCAGCTTCCAGGAAAAACCGGATTGCCCTCCGGTCAGATCGGTCTTCCCGCAAGGGAGGGCCGATTTGTTTTGACGGTATGTCGATCGAGACGCTGGCGAAGCGTCGCGATCAGGAGAACTCATCATCCGGTTGGCGCGGCGCGCGATTGAACTAAAACATCGGCAAAACCGACCCAGAGATTTGGGAGCCGATTGGATGGGGCGATTTCTTGTTTTCACGGTGCTCTTTCCTCCGCTCGCTCTTCTAGTTTTTATTGCCCCTGACGCGATGTCGACCCGCGACCTCATGGAAGTGGGGATGCTGATCTGGATGTTGGCGTGGGCGTACACGGTTGCAGTGGTGCCCGCCTGGTTGACGGCGGCAATCGACTGGGCATTTTCGGCAGGGCCGCTATATCTCCGCCTTGTTGCGACCATGGGGGTAGCCGCCATCCTGACCATCCTGTCCGCGCGCTACGGCTTCGGCCAAAAAGGCGAGTACGTGAACTTCGGGCTGATGGGGGCAATTCCAGCAGCACTGTGCTCGTGGCTGCCAGATCAAGTGACGCGAAGCGTAAAGGCGTGAGCGACACCGTTTTCCGGCACCCAGCCAACGCCCCGATGTTTGGAGCGTGGCAATTTCGGCCCCCGTCGCGCCGAAACGGGTTTCCCCCATGGAACATTTTTGCGGCTGCGCGCTTGTTGTTCCAACCAAGGGGATCAAGCCATGTTGGTCGAACGCGGGTTGCAGGTCAGGAATGTCGAGGCGGTCGGCGATGCCTATGCCATCGCCGCAAACTATCTGCGCAAGACGGGCGCCATGCCCGACAATCATGTGACCAACAATGTGCTGCTGCAGATCATCGTCGAGCTGTTCCAGCGCGGCGACAGCAACAAGATTCGGCTGGCTAACAAGGCCATTGCCAGATTTGAAGCTGCCCTGATCGTCATCTGATGTCGCGAGAGGATTCCATGCATACCGCCATCGATCGCATCATGACGACCTATGACCTGATGGTGAACCGCAGCCAGGCCGCCAGCGAAGAGGCGCGCGGCAAGGTGACCGACTACATCACCACGCTGTTCGAAGGCGGCGAGAAGGATCCGCATCGCCTGACCGTCTATGGCCTGACCTATCTGCGCGAACTCGACGGCAGCAACGATCCGGTCAAGGCTGGATTCTCCGGGCTGTAACTCAGTCGTGCCCCGGACGCGATGCACTGCGCCGCGCTTGCGCGGCGTGGTGCGCCGCAGATCCGGCAACTGTAATTTTCGTGATCAAGCGTGAAAGGGCGCTTGATCACGAAGCACCGCATTGAGGGTGACGAGCAGCTTGCGAGCGACGGCGATCAGGGCGATTTTGGCGGGTTTGCCCGCGTCTCTCAGGGCACGATAGGCTGCTGCGAACCGGGATTTGGTTCGAGTGACGGAGACGGGCCGCCATGTAGAGGGCTTCGCGGACCCGGCGCCTGCCGCCGTGGATCTTGCGGGCACCGCGGAACTTGCCGCTATCGACATTGAAGGGCGCCAGTCCAGCCAAAGCGGCGATGGCCTTTGGCGAGCGGGAGCCGAGTTCCGGCATCAGTGCCAACAGCGTGGCGGCGCAAACCGGGCCGATGCCCGGCACCGAGCGCATCAGGCGTTGTGCGGCGTGCAGGCCCTGCTGCCCGGCAATCAGGGTGGCGATCCGCCGATCGATGCGCTGGATAGCCTGATCGAGCCAGGCGATATGCTGCATCAGCTCGTCCAGCAGGTCGGCGCCGGTTGCGGCAAGGCGGGTGCGCTCCTGCTTGCGGCAGGCGACGAGCTGATCGCGGCGCTTGTGCAGGTCGGCAAGCTGCTCCCGCGCCGGGTCGGTGGTGCCGTCGGCGCCGGGCCGCAGGCATTGGGCCATCGCCGCCAGCATCCGCGCGTCGATTGCGTCGGTCTTGGCGAGCAAGCCGATGGAGCGGGCGAAATCCCGGGCGCGGGCGGGGTTGACCCGCGCGAAAGCGATGCCGGCCGCGCTCAAGGCCCGGCGCAGCGCCTTGTCGTAGTGGCCGGTGGCCTCGAACAGCACGAATACATCGCTGCCGGCCCACCCCGCGATCAAGGCGTTGACCGCCTCGGGGAGGTTGTCGATGCGGCGCACCGTGCCGATGTTGCTGTCGAAGACGTCAAGAAAGTCCTTGGAGATATCGATTCCAACGAAGCCAGGATGTATGATCATGATGCCTGTCCCTGTGCTGCGAGGTCCGCGGCGAACGGCCTCGATCAACTGTTCAGGTGTGGGTAATGTAGCGCGGGCGGGTGCCAAGCCGGATCACGGTCTTCATGACCAGGGGCCCAACGGCATCCCGCCCCCACCCATCATGTCAGATCCCGACTACACAGGGGCCCAGCTTGTGGACCAAGCAAGGTGGGTCCCGGATCTGCGCAGCAGCGTGCAGGCGATGCTGCGCATCGCCTGCGCTGCAGCGCGTCAGGGACACGCGAAGTCCGCATCCGTGCGACGCGCGGTTTCGAATTTCGGATTCAATTGTCAAACAGCCGTGCGATCGCAGTCCCGCGACGCTTGCGCGTCCGGGCTGTGCTGCATTCCGTCCCTCTCGCAATCGAGAGGGCGCGCGGAACGCCGGGTGCCCGATGCACCCATGGGCTTGTGCGCAAAGTGTAGTAAGCGCACAAGACTTGCCACGGTCACACACCGGACTGATCCGGCGTTCCGCGCGCAGTGGTGTTAACGGCTTATTGCGTGCTCTCCCCGGCGGCCGACACGGTTTTTCGTCGCCGTCGCTTCCGGTTGAGGGTGTTCCACGGACGGGTTGCCGCGGACTCTCCACCGGGCTTGGTGCTCACGCGGGGCACCAGGACCACACGCCTTCGCCGTCCGCGCCAGCGCTGTCGTCTGCGCTTCCTCCGGTTCTCACTGGCCATTCTGGCGAGCCCTGAACCGAATTCCGCGCCTGACGCTGCCGCGTCCACCGCACCCCGCCCCGCGAACGTGACGATCGCGAGTCGCTCCTCTCGGTGGGGCAGGATGCAATGGATTATAATCTTAGATGGAAGCCGTCAAGAGGAATTGCGGATTATTTTCTCTGCGTGCCTGTCGCTGCCGTTCCGTTCCCCGGACGCGGTGCACTGCGCCGCGCTTGCGCATCGCCGGTGCTGCAGCGCGCCCGGGAAACGGAGAGCAACAGTGCATCCGGCATGCGCAGCGCGATCGCGCGCGGGTTGCTGCTCGTTCATCTGTGCTACACCGTCACCCATCAACCACCGGGGAAACCGCATGCTCACACTGCACCACCTCAACGACTCCCGC
This sequence comes from Rhodopseudomonas sp. P2A-2r, assembly GCF_026015985.1. Lineage (GTDB taxonomy): Bacteria > Pseudomonadota > Alphaproteobacteria > Rhizobiales > Xanthobacteraceae > Tardiphaga. Next base: position 3,245,219 of record NZ_CP110389.1, read on the forward strand.
TCGCAGCGCATTCTGTGGCTGCTGGAGGAAATTGGCGCGCCCTATGAGCTGAAGCGCTATCAGCGCAATGCCGAGACGCGGCTGGCGCCGCCGGAGCTGGAACTGGTGCATCCGCTCGGCAAGTCGCCGGTCATCGTCGACGGCGACGTGGTGCTGGCGGAATCCGGTGCCATCGTCGACTACATCATCCGTACCTACGGCAAGGGTGCGATGCGGCCGGCCGAAGGCAGCGCCGACTACGAATCCTACCTGGAATGGCTGCATTATGCCGAGGGTTCGGCGATGCTGCCGCTGATGCTGCAACTCTATGTCGGCAGGCTGAAGGAGGCGGCAGCGCCGCTGCAGCCGCGCATCGACAGCGAAATCGCCCGCCATCTTGGCTATGTCGATCGCGCGTTGCAGAGGCGGGCGTTCTTCGTCGGCGACAGCCTGACGGGGGCCGACATCATGATGAGCTTCGTCGCCGAGGTCGCCGGCAGCTTCGATCGGCTCGGACCCTATCCGGATCTGGCAGGCTGGATCGGGCGCATGCATGCGCGCCCGGCGTTCCTGCGCAGCGTCGACAAGGGCGGGGCGTATCGGCTGGCGAAGTAGGTTTCTTCCCTCGCCCCGCAAGCGGGTGAGGCGAAACACTACGGCGTCGCGGCGATCGCCCTGATATCATCCACCAACGCCTGCACGCGGGTGCGATCCGCGTCCCAGGCGAACATGAAACGCGCGCCGCCGCCGATGAAGGTATAAAACTGCCAGCCGCGCGCACGCAGCGCGTCCATGGCAGCCGCCGGCATTGTCAGGAACACCGCATTGGCCTGCGCGGGAAACATCAATGCGACGCCGGGGAGGCCGGCAACGCCGTCCGCCAGCAGCTTCGCGCAGGCATTGCCATGGGCGGCGTTGCGCAACCAGGCGCCGCTCTCCAGCATGCGCACCCAGGGCGCCGACAGGAAGCGCATCTTCGACGCCAGCTGGCCGGCCTGCTTGCAACGATAGTCGAAGTCTTCCGCGAGCTTGCGGTTGAAGAAGATGATGGCTTCGCCGACGGCCATGCCGTTCTTGGTGCCGCCGAAACACAGCACGTCGACGCCGGCGCGCCAACTGGTGTCGGCCGGGCTGCAGCCGAGGCTGGCGCAGGCGTTGGCGAAGCGCGCGCCGTCCATGTGCAGGCTGAGGCCGAGTTCGCGGCAGGTGGCCGAAATCGCGGCGATTTCATGCACGCTGTAGACCTGTCCGGTCTCGGTCGGCTGGGTGATGGTGACGACGCGCGGCTTGGGGAAGTGGATGTCGTTGCGGTTGGTGGCGATGGCGCGGATCGCCTGCGGCGTCAGCTTTCCATCGGTCGATGGCGCGACCAGCAGCTTGGAGCCGTTGGAGAAGAATTCCGGCGCGCCGCATTCGTCGGTCTCCACATGGGCGGCGTCGGAGCAGATCACGCTGTGATAGGACTGGCACAAAGCCGCCAAGGCCATGGAATTGGCCGCGGTGCCGTTGAAGGCGAAGAACACCTCGCAATCACTTTCGAACAGCGCGCGGAAGGCGTCGGAGGCCTTCGCGGTCCAGCTGTCATTGCCATAGGCCGGCTCGGAACCTTGATTGGCCTCGGCCATGGCCGACCAGGCTTCGGGGCAGATTCCGGCATAGTTGTCGCTGGCGAATTGCTGGGCAGGGGTGTGGTCACGGCGGCCTCGCTGGGGTCGATCGGTCTCCACCAGGAGAGATTGACGCGCGGCTGCATCCCGTTGGTTGCCGGATCGGCCACATCTCCCCCGCGGGGGAACGCCACCTTGCCCGGGAGCAGGTTGGCGTTGAGCGTCAGCTCAACTCTTGATGTTGGCCAATGGCATATCCGCTTGGCCGGGGGCAGGCAAGGGCCCGAAAACCGGCCTAAATCTTGATCGGATGCGCAAAACCTTGGCCATATCCGCCAGATGTGGTATCTCGGCGGCGCCGCTTCGACCCGCCACACGTGACTGCCCGCACCCGACCGAGGGCTGCGGCGGTGGAGATATTTCGCCCATGACCTCTTCGGCCCATTCCGCTTCCGCGCCCGTCTCCTTCTTCTCTGCGTCGCTGACATCCGCCGATCCGGAGATCGCCGCCGCGATCCAGGGCGAACTGGGCCGCCAGCGCCACGAGATCGAGCTGATCGCCTCGGAAAACATCGTCAGCCGCGCCGTGCTGGAAGCGCAGGGCTCGGTGATGACCAACAAATATGCCGAGGGCTATCCGGGCGCGCGCTATTACGGCGGCTGCGAATTCGTGGATGTCGCCGAGAACCTGGCGATCGAGCGCGCCAAGAAGCTCTTTGGCGCGGCTTTTGCGAACGTGCAGCCGAACTCCGGCAGTCAGATGAACCAGGCGGTGTTCCTGGCGCTGCTGCAGCCGGGCGACACCTTCATGGGCCTCGATCTCGCCGCGGGCGGCCATCTGACCCACGGCTCGCCGGTCAACATGTCCGGCAAGTGGTTCAAGCCGGCGCACTATACCGTGCGCCAGGAAGACCAGATCATCGACATGGATGCGGTGGCCAGGCAGGCGGAAGAGGTCAAGCCGAAGCTGATCATCGCCGGCGGCTCGGCCTATTCGCGCGCCTGGGACTTCAAGCGTTTTCGCGAGATCGCCGACAGCGTCGGCGCCTACCTGCTGGTCGACATGGCGCATTTCGCGGGCCTGGTCGCCGGCGGCCAGCACGCCTCGCCGGTGCCCCACGCGCACGTCACCACCACCACCACCCACAAGTCGCTGCGCGGCCCGCGCGGCGGGTTGATCCTCACCAATGACGAGGCGCTGGCCAAGAAGCTCAACTCGGCGATCTTCCCGGGCCTGCAGGGCGGCCCGCTGATGCACGTGATCGCCGCCAAGGCGGTGGCGTTCAAGGAGGCGCTGGCGCCGGACTTCAAGGTCTACGCCAAGAACGTCGTCGAGAACGCCAAGGCACTGGCCGAAACGCTGCGCGCGCAGGGCTACGACATTGTCTCGGGCGGCACCGACAACCATCTGATGCTGGTCGATCTCCGCCCGAAGGGGCTCAAGGGCAACGTGTCGGAGAAGGCGCTGGTTCGCGCCGGCATCACCTGCAACAAGAACGGCGTGCCTTACGATCCGGAAAAGCCGTGGGTCACCTCGGGCATTCGCCTCGGCACCCCCGCGGCCACCACGCGCGGCTTCGGCATCGCCGAATTCAAGCAGGTCGGCGAAATGATCGCTGAAGTGCTGAGTGCGGTGGCGCAGTCCGGCGACGGCAGCGCGCCGCTGGTCGAGGCGGCGATCAAGGAACGCGTCAGGGCGCTGACCGACCGTTTCCCGATTTATCAGTAAGGTCTTTCGTCAGTCGCTTTGAAGGTCTTGTGGAATGCGATGTCCCAGCTGCAACAGCCTCGATACGCAGGTTAAGGACTCGCGTCCCACGGAAGATTCCGCGGTCATTCGCAGGCGTCGGGTCTGCATGGCCTGCAACTTCCGCTTCACCACCTTCGAGCGGGTGCAGCTGCGCGAACTGACGGTGATCAAGCGCAACGGCCGCCGCGTGCCGTTCGACCGCGACAAGCTGGTACGCTCGCTGCAGATCAGTCTGCGCAAGCGGCCGGTGGAGCCGGAGAAGATCGAGACCATGGTCTCGGCCATCGTGCGCGAGCTGGAAAGCGGCGGCGAGGCGGAGATTTCCTCGGAGGCCATCGGCGAGATCGTGATGGAGCATCTGCGCCACGTCGATGACGTCGCTTATGTGCGCTTCGCCTCGGTGTACCGCAATTTTCGCGAGGCCAAGGATTTCGAGGCGGTGCTCGGCGAACTGTCCGGCGAAGACGAGTTGAAGCAGGACATCAAGCCGGTGGTGGTGCGCAAGTGATCTTCCGCATTCTGGAAGATCAGCACGCCCAGAAATCCAGTGAAGCGAAGGCCGTCGACCGGCGCTTCATGGCGCTGGCGCTGGCGCTCGGGCGACGCGGGCTCGGCAATACCTTTCCCAATCCCGCAGTCGGCGCGGTCATCGTCAAAGACGGCGCCATTGTCGGCCGCGGCTGGACCCAGCCGGGCGGGCGGCCCCATGCCGAGGTCGAGGCGCTCAGGCGTGCCGGTGAGGCCGCACGCGGCGCCACGCTCTATGTGACGCTGGAGCCGTGTTCGCATGTCGGCAAGTCGCCGCCCTGTGCCGATGCGGTGATCGCCGCCGGCATTGCCCGGGTGGTATCGGCCGTGGAGGACCCCAATCCCGAGGTGGCCGGGCAGGGCCATGCGCGGCTGCGCGCCGCCGGCATCCGGGTCGATCTCGGCACCGGCGCCCAGGAAGCCGCGCGCGACCATGCCGGGCATTTTCGTCGCGTCCGCGATGGCCGGCCCCATGTGATCCTCAAACTCGCGGTGTCGCCGGACGGTTTTATTGGTGCGGCGGGACGGAAGCCCGTGCCGGTGACCGGCGAGAAGGTGCACTCTCGCGTGCACCTGCTGCGCGCGCAATGCGATGCGGTGCTGGTGGGCATCGGCACCGTGCTGTCCGACGATCCCGAACTGACCTGCCGGTTGCCGGGGATGATCAGGCAGTCGCCGATCCGGGTGGTACTGGACCGCGCGCTGCGGCTGCCGGGCAAGGCAAAATTGGTACACTCGGCGCGACAAACGCCGCTGTGGGTGATGACCTCGAGCCTCTCCGAGGCGCCCGCGGCCATGCTGCTGCAGGCCGCCGGCGCGCAGGTGATGCGGGTGCCGACCACCACCGCGCCGCCGCCCGGGCTTGATCTCGCGGCGGTGCTCAAGGCGCTGGCCGGCAAGGGGATCTCGCGGCTCTTGGTCGAGGGCGGGGCGAAGGTGGCGTCGTCCTTCGTGGCCGCCGACCTGGTCGACGAGGTCTGGCTGTTTCGCGGGGCGCAGGAGATCGGCGCGGGCGGCGTCCCGGCGCTGGATGCATTGCCGCTGACCGCAATCGCGGGGTCGCCGGGATTGAAGGTCCGTGCTAGCGAAACCATTGAAAACGACACCCTGACGATCTTTGAGCGCGCATAATGTTTACCGGCATTGTCACCGACATCGGCGAGATCGAAACCCTGACGCCGGTGGCGCAGGGCCAGCTGCACCGGCTGCGCGTGCTCAGCCACTACGATCGGAGCAGCATCGCGGATGGTGCCTCGATCTCGCACAACGGCGTCTGCCTGACGGTGACGGGCTCCGGGGTGAGCGGCAACCGCACCTGGTTCGAGGTCGACGCCGGCGCCGAAACGCTCGGCCTGACCACGGCAAAGAACTGGAAGGCCGGCACCCGCCTCAACCTGGAGCGTGCGCTGAAGATCGGCGACGAGCTCGGCGGCCACATTGTCTCCGGCCATGTCGACGGCATCGCTACCATTGTGGCGCGCGACAACCTGCCCGATATGGCGCGCTTCACGCTGCGCACCACGCGCGAGCTGGCGCGATTCATCGCCACCAAGGGTTCGGTGACGCTGGATGGCGCGTCGCTGACCGTGAATACCGTCGATGACGTCCAGTTTTCGGTGCTGATCATCCCGCATACGCTCGCCGTAACGACGATCGGCGACTGGCAGGAGGGCCACGAGGTCAATCTCGAGGTCGACCAGATGGCGCGCTACGCGGCGCGGCTGACGGAAATGAAATAGCGCGCCGACGCTTCGGCCCTTGGCTTATCCCGCCGCTACGCCTAAAACCCTGCGCAATCAATCAATTCGAGACGGAATACGATGGCAGACGCGCGACGCGCTCAGTTGCAGGACCAAACCGACATTTCCGGCGCCCGTGTGCTGATTGTCGAAGCCCGCTTTTACGACGATATCCAGGATGCGCTGCTGGCCGGCGCGGTGCTGGAGCTGAATGCCGCGGGCGTCAGCCACACCGTCCTCACGGTGCCCGGCGCGCTGGAAATTCCCGCCGCGATCGCCATCGCGCTGGACGCCGCCGAGAAGCACGACGAGCCCTATGACGCGGCCATCGCGCTGGGCTGCGTGGTGCGCGGCGAGACCATCCATTTCGAGATCGTCTCGATGGAGTCGGCGCGCGGCCTGATGGACCTCGCGGTCAACAGGCGCCTGCCGCTCGGCAACGGCATCATCACGGTCAACAACGACGAGCAGGCCTGGGCGCGCGCCCGCGCCGACGACCTGAACAAGGGTGGCGACGCGGCGCGGGCGGCGCTGGCGATGCTGCGCATCAAACGCCGTCTGGCGAAGAGCTGAGACATGGCAGAGATCAAGAAGGCCGCGATCAAGAAGCCCGCCGAGAAGAAGGCCAACAAGCGCGGCACGGCGCGGCTCGCGGCCGTGCAGGCGCTATACCAGATGGATATCGGCGGCGCCGGCATCAATGACATTTTTGCGGAGTTCGAAAGCCACTGGCTCGGCAAGGAGGTCGAGGGCGACCAGTATCTGCCGGCCGAGGAAGCCTTCTTCCGCGATGTCGTGTCCGGCGTGCTGCGCGACCAGAACAAGCTGGATCCGCTGATCGACGACGCGCTGTCCAAGGGCTGGCCGCTGGCGCGCATCGAGGCGATCTTGCGCGCGACGCTGCGGGCAGGGGCCTACGAGCTGGAGCATCGCAAGGACATTCCGGCGCGCGTCATCGTTTCCGAATATGTCGACGTGGCGGACGCCTTTGTCGAGGGTGACGAGATCGGCATGGTCAACGCCGTGCTCGACCAGATCGCCAGACATTTTCGGCCCGACGACTCGATGCGAGGGTAACTCAGTCGTCGTCATCCTGAGGTGCTCGCCCGAAGGGCGAGCCTCGAAGGATGCGGCCACGGGTACCGACACTTGCGGCTCATCCTTCGAGGCCGTCGCAAGAGCGACGGCGCCTCAGGATGACGCTAGAGTTTGGTTTTGCTCTGGAAGCGGGTAGCGAATGTCATCCGGCGAAGACACTTTGATCGCGACCTATTTCAAGCCGCTGGCCACCGATCCGGGTGCCTTCGGCCTCGCTGACGATGCCGCGGTGCTGCAGGCGCGCGGCGAGGATGTGGTGGTCAATACCGACGCCATCGTCGAGGGCGTGCACTTCCTGCCCGACGATCCCGCCGACACCATCGCGCGCAAAGCCCTGCGCGTTAACCTGTCTGATCTCGCCGCCAAGGGCGCGATTCCGGCCGGCTTCGTACTGACGCTGGCGCTGCGCGAGCGGGATCCTGACTGGCTCGAGGCATTCGCGCGCGGCCTCGGCGAGGATACCCGGCTGTTCGGCTGCCCGCTGCTCGGCGGCGATACGGTGTCGACGCCGGGACCGATCATGATTTCCATCACCGCCTTCGGCCGTGTGCCGGAAGGCCGCATGGTCCGCCGCAGCGGCGCGATGCCCGGCGACCTCGTGGTGGTCACGGGCACCATCGGCGACGCCGCGCTCGGCCTCGACGTGCTGAAGGGCGGCGCGGTGAAGGCGTCGCTGGCCCATGACATGGCCGCCGCTGCCGGGCTGATCGCGCGCTACCGGATTCCGCAGCCGCGCAACGCGCTGGCCAAGGCCGTGCGCGACCATGCACGCGCGGCGATGGACGTGTCGGATGGCCTCGCCGGCGATCTGACCAGGCTGCTGGCCGCCTCCGGGGTCGCGGCAAGCATCTCCACGGCGGAGATCCCGCTGTCGACGCCGGCCAGGCTGCTGCTCGAGCGCGGCACCGTGGAACTGGAAACGCTGCTCTCCGCCGGCGACGACTACGAAATTCTCTGCACGATTCCGCCGAGCCGTCTCATGGCCTTCACAGACGAGGCGCAGCGTGCCGGCGTGCCAGTCTCGGCCATCGGGACGATCTCGGCGGGGGCAGGGCTGCGCATGGTCGATGCGCAGGGACGCGAACTCGTCCTGTCACGGCTGTCCTACAGCCACTTCTGACGCCGCGGCCGGCGGTCCGGGGCATTGTGCCGGATCAATTGTCCTGGATCAAACGTCTCCGGCCGCGTGCCGGCTAGCCTGCCGTCTGTTGGTAAAAAGGGCATGTGTTAGCCGTTCGCAGCGTTGCGTGGCCGGGGCGATTTTGCCATGCTTCGGTCACGAGAGGCCGTCCTCACGTCTGGGCAGGCCTCCTTTTTATGCGTCCTCAACCGGGCGCGGGGCAGGAAGGACTGAGGCATTCCATGACAGCATTGTGGGTGATCGTGCTCTGTGGGGCACTTTCGATCGTATACGCGATCTGGGCGACGGCATCGGTGTTGAAGGCGGACGCCGGGAACGCGCGGATGCAGGAAATCGCAGCGGCCGTGCGCGAAGGCGCGCAGGCCTATCTGAAGCGCCAGTACATGACGATCGCGATCGTCGGCGTGGTGATCTTCGTGCTGCTGTACTACTTCCTGGGGGCGCTGGTCGCGGTCGGTTTCGTGATCGGTTCGGTGCTGTCGGGCGCGGCGGGCTTCATCGGCATGAACGTGTCGGTGCGCGCCAACGTCCGCACCGCGCAGGCGGCGACCGTGTCGCTGGCCGGTGGGCTTGAGCTGGCCTTCAAGGCCGGCGCCATCACCGGCATGCTGGTGGCTGGCCTGGCGCTGCTCGGCGTCACCATCTACTTCGCCTATCTCACCCACTACCTCGGCCTCGCCGCCAACAGCCGCACCGTGGTCGATGCGCTGGTGGCGCTCGGCTTCGGCGCCTCGCTGATCTCGATCTTCGCCCGCCTCGGCGGCGGCATCTTCACCAAGGGGGCGGACGTCGGCGGCGATCTCGTCGGCAAGGTCGAAGCCGGCATTCCCGAGGACGATCCGCGCAACCCCGCCACCATCGCCGACAACGTCGGCGACAATGTCGGCGACTGCGCCGGCATGGCGGCCGACCTGTTCGAGACCTATGCGGTGACCGCGGTGGCCACCATGGTGCTGGCGGCGATCTTCTTCGCCACCTCGCCGTTGCTGGTCAACATGATGACCTTGCCGCTCGCCATCGGCGGCATCTGCATCCTGACCTCGATCGCCGGCACCTTCTTCGTCAAGCTGGGTCCTTCGCAGTCGATCATGGGCGCACTGTACAAGGGCCTGATCGCCACCGGCGTGCTGTCGCTGTTCGGCGTCGCGGCTGTCATCTACTGGCTGGTGGGCTTCGGCCCGCTGGCTGGCGTCAAGTACACGGGTCTCGCGCTGTTCGAATGCGGCGTCGCCGGACTGGTGGTGACGGCGCTGATCATCGTGATCACCGAATACTACACCGGCACGCAATATCGTCCGGTGAAGTCGATCGCGGCGTCATCGGTCACCGGCCACGGCACCAACGTCATCCAGGGCCTCGCCATCTCGATGGAATCCACCGCCGGTCCGGCGCTGGTGATCATCGCCGGCATCCTGGTGACCTACAGCCTGGCCGGCCTGTTCGGCATCGCCATCGCCACCACCACCATGCTGGCGCTGGCCGGCATGATCGTGGCGCTCGATGCCTTCGGTCCTGTCACCGACAATGCCGGCGGCATTGCCGAAATGGCCGGCCTGCCCAAGGAAGTGCGCAAGGCCACCGACGCGCTCGACGCGGTCGGCAACACCACCAAGGCGGTGACCAAGGGCTACGCCATCGGCTCCGCCGGTCTCGGTGCGCTGGTGCTGTTCGCGGCGTATAATGAGGATCTCAAGTTCTTCATCGCCAATGCCGCGAAGTATCCCTACTTCAAGGGCGTGCTGCCGGACTTCTCGCTGAACAACCCCTATGTGGTGGTCGGCCTGCTGTTCGGCGGTCTGCTGCCCTACCTGTTCGGCGCCATGGGCATGACCGCGGTCGGCCGTGCGGCTTCCGCGATCGTGGAAGAAGTGCGCCGGCAGTTTCGTGAAAAACCGGGCATCATGCAGGGCACCGACAAGCCGGATTACGGCCGCGCGGTCGACCTGCTGACCAAGGCGGCGATCAAGGAAATGATCATCCCGTCGCTGCTCCCGGTGCTGTCGCCGGTGGTGGTGTACTTCGTGATCTATTTCATCGCCGGCGGCGGCGCCGACGGCAAGTCGGCGGCGTTCTCAGCGGTCGGCGCCATGCTGCTCGGCGTCATCGTCACCGGCCTGTTCGTGGCGATCTCCATGACCTCGGGCGGCGGCGCCTGGGACAACGCCAAGAAGTACATCGAGGACGGCCACTTCGGCGGCAAGGGCTCCGACGCCCACAAGGCCGCGGTGACCGGCGACACCGTCGGCGATCCCTACAAGGACACCGCGGGCCCGGCGGTCAACCCGATGATCAAGATCACTAACATCGTGGCGCTCCTGTTGCTGGCGATCTTGGCGCACTAGACCCGTTCCCGACTGGACCGAAAACCCCGCGGTGTGAGCCGCGGGGGTTTTCGTGGGCGCACGGCCGCTGCGGTCGGGACCCTGGCAGCCGCGTGGCGCCGCACCGTTCGCCAACGGATTCAATTGGACGCATCTTGCGCAGGAATCGCTAAAGCAAAGCCGCTACTGCGTGGGGCCCGCCCAACGCCGGCGTGCGGCCGCAGGCCACCGCGGCAAGCTCCCAACCACCAGTCAAGGACCCCTGATGAAACGTGCTATCGCTATCGCTGCCTTCACGCTGCTTTCCAATGTCGCCGTCGCAGCCGCCGAGCAGCGCCTGCCGACGATCCCTCCGGCGCAATATACCGAGGACCAGAAGAAGGCCGCCGCCGACTTCCTGGCCGCGCGCAAGACTCCGGTGTTCGGCCCGTTCGAGGCGCTGATGCATTCGCCGGAAGTGATGACCCAGGCGCGTTCCATGGGCGACTATCTGCGCTTCAGGTCGTCGCTGGGAAACACCCTCAGCGAACTGGTGATCCTGATCACCGCGCGGCAGTGGACCCAGGACTTCGAATGGCAGTTCCATTATCCGATCGCGCTGAAGGCCGGCATCCGCAAGGAGATCGCCGATGCCATCGCCGATGGCCGCCGCCCCACCGGCATGAGCGAGGATGAAGAGATCGTCTATGATTTCTCCACCGAGCTGCACACCAGCAAGCGGGTCTCCGATGCCACCTTTGCCCGCGCCGACAAGCGGTTCGGCAAGCGCGGCGTCGTCGATCTGACCGGCATCAATGCCTATTACACACTGCTGGCGATGCAGATGAACGTCGCGCGCTACCAGGCGCCGTCGGATGTGCCGAAACTGACCCGCTTCCCGGAATAGCTGCGGCAAGCGCCGTCGCTGGCGATTTTGATGCTGCGGTCTATAATGAATCTGACAAACCAAACCCTGCGGTCGAACCGCGGGGTTTTTTGGATCAGAGGGGATCGAGGGGATGACAAGGCGACATTTTCCGGCCTCGGCGGTGCTTTGGATGGCCATCGCGGCCGGCGGCGCGCCGGCAATCGCTGCCGAACAGTGCACGGTCGGCGGCGATGCAAAGGGCGCTGACTTCGTCGGCGCCGTCACCAAGGCGCTCGACACCGCCTGGAGCTGTGAAGGCGCCTACAAGATCTTCGAGACCTGCCAGCTCGGCTCATCCGGCGACAACGCGCTGTCGACCATCGTGCTGTCCAAATGCGAACCGCGGTTCCAGGCCAGGGCCACGCCGGCGGTCAAGGCCGCCTATCAGAAGGCGCGCGAAAAATGCAGCCAGATCGCCGAGAAGAATCAGGGCTCCATGTATCAGGGCCAGGCCGCGGTTTGCGTGGCCCGCGCCAGCCGTGATTTCGCAGCCAAGTACGGCGCGAAGCGGTAGCGGCGCGTCTGAACGCGATGCTCTCTTGAACCTAGGCTCGGTCGAGGACGACTGACGTGTATCCGACACATGTCGCCGTCGCCGAGGTCACGATGACGTTTGAAACCGCCAAGTGCTTCTGGTGCGGAACAACCTTGCTGAAGGACGCGGCGACCTGTCCGAGCTGCGGCGGCGACCAGAAAACCAATGCGCGCGCCGATCCGTATCAGCCGCGGGTGATGATTGCAGTCGGCCTTGCCGCCGCCGTTCTGGTTGTCTGGAACTGGCTCAAGGCATAGCTGCGACGGCCTCACTCACCTCCATCGAAAGCCGCTCCGGCACATTCTGCAAGGACCGCCATGTCTTCCGTTGTCGACGAAGGATTCTCCTACTCGGTCGATTTGACGCCAGAGGATTACCGGCAACTGTTCGTCCAGATCGGGCGACGGCAGCAACGGCAGACGACGTCAAAGCGGATCTATCTCGTGGCAGTTCTCGCTGCGGTACCGGTCGCACTCGTTCTTGGCGCAATGAGCACGGTCATGACCCGTCAGGGCAATGGCGCGGCGGTTGCCATGCTTTGCGCGCTGGCATTTCTGCTTGGAATTCAGGCCATGTCGTCGGCATTCAGCTTCACGCATGCGCGCTCCCTGCAGCAATTGGCATCTAGCGCGGCGCGCGACTGGCCCTCCGCGTCGATGTGCGTCGATGCCGACGGCGTCAGGATCAGCGGTCATCAGACACTGACTGAATGGCGCTGGCCCGCGATCGCGGAGGTCAGCGTTGAAGATGGCGCGTTGCTGTTCTGGAGCGGCACGCTGTATGCAATGCGCATACCCGGCCGTGTGTTTGCGACGGTGGCGGAGCGCGACGCGGTTCATGCCTATGCACGCAGCCGCATCGCGCCCGGATGATGTATGCGAGGTGCGGGCGGCGGCTCACTGCACCTCCATCTTCAACCCTTCCTTGTCGATGATGGTTTTGAACTTCGCCGTCTCGGCCTCGACGAAGCCTGAGAACTGCGCCGGCGTGCCGTAGTCCGAGACGGCACCCATGGCGGTGATGGTCTTCTGGGTGTCGGCGCGCGCCAACAGCACCTTGATCTCGGCGTTCAGCGCATCGACGGCCGCAGCCGGCGCGCCCTTCGGATAGAATACGCCGAACCACGACGAGACATCGAAGCTGGCCAGTTCCGGCGCGGTCTCGCGCATGGCCGGGATGTTCGGGGCCTGGGCGGTGCGCTCGGGCGTGGTGACCGCGAGGCCGATGAGCTTGCCGTCGAGCACCTGCGGCAGCGACGGATAGAGATTGTCGAACAGGATCTGGACGTCGCCGGCCAGCGCCGCCTGCAACGCCGGGCCGGCGCCGCGGAACGGCACGTGCTGCATCTTCAGGCCGGTGAGCTGCAGCCACCACGCGCCGGTGAGGTGCGGGCTCTGGCCGACGCCCGACGAACTGTAGTTCAGCTTGTCGGGGTTGGCCTTGATATAGGCGATCAGCTCCGGAATGGTCTTGATCGGCACCGAGGGGTGGGCGCAGACGATGTTGGGAATCCGGATCATGTTGCTGACCGGCTGCAGCTGTTCGGCCTTGTAGGGCAGGTTCCTGAAGATGCTATAGGCGATGGCGTTGGGGCCGGGATTGCCGACCAGGATGGTGTGACCGTCGCCCTTCAGCCGCGCCACCTCGGCGGTGCCGATGGTGCCGCCGCCGCCGGAGCGATTCTCCACCACCGCGGATTGTCCCCACGCCGTCTGCAGATGCGCCGCCAGCATGCGGCCCATCACGTCGGTGGAGCCGCCGGCGGCGGCCGGCACGATGATGCGAACGGTTTCGGTCGGGCGCCATTCGCCGGCGGCGCGGCTCGTCTTGGGCAAAGCGGAGGTGGCGGACAAAGCGGCGGCTGCCGACAGCAGGCCGCGGCGCGTGATCAGGCTGGTCATGGTTTCTTCCCTGAAGGTTCTTGTCGTGATGATTTTTGGTCTTGGGAGAAATCGTAAAGCCGCGCCGCTGCGTCTGCAAGGTAGGCTTTGACGCAGGCGCCACCCTGCGGACCTGCACAAGCAAAACCCCGCGGCATGCCGCGGGGTTTGCGTTTCAAACGTTGATGCGGCGAACTACCGGAAGCTGATCAGCTTGAACAGCGGGGTCAGGTAGCTCATTTCCTGGCCGGAGGTCGGCGTGGTGCGGCTGATGAAGTCGAAGATCTTGCCGTCCTGCAGGCCGTAATTGGCGAGCCGCTGCACCTTGCGATCCTTGTCGAAGTAGATCGCGATGACGCGCTGGTCGGTGACCTTCTGCGGCATGAAGGCCACCGGGCGCTCGGCGCGCTGCGAGATGTAATAGAACACCTCGCCGCTCAGGGTCGCCACGGTGGACGGCGTGCCCATCACGATCAGCACCTGATCCTGGCTGGCGCCGATGGGAATCTGCTCCAGCGCGCCGATGGGCAGGATGTAGCCCTTCTGGAATTGTTCGGAGGTGCAGGCCGCCAGTGCCAGGCCGCTCACGGCGATGGCAAGCGCGGCGCGCAGGCTGCGCCAGCTGGCGCGCGAACTGCGGTGCGGGCGCGCCGGAACGCCTGATTGGCTCGAAATTGTCATGACGGAATGGGCCTCATCCTCTTGCATCGCGCGAGGCGTTGACGTACCGGGCAGCACCTCTGATTGCAACATGCGCGCGCCTCGGGGGCCCGCCTGAGGAACCCAAGATGCTCTGGCCGTTCAATCACTTCAGGAAACCCCCGGCACCGTTGCGGGGGACCATTGAGGCCATCTATGGCATGATCGTGGCGCAGGCGCGAGAACCCCGGTTTTATCGGGAACTTGGGGTCGCGGACACGGTTAACGGGCGTTTTGACATGTTGCTGCTGCACCTGTGGTTGTTGCTGCAGCAATTGAAGGAGATCGAGACCTCCGGCGCCTCGCAGGAATCGCTATCGCAGGGGCTGATCGACCGGTTCTGCAGCGACATGGACCACAATTTGCGTGAACTCGGCACCAGCGACCTCAAGGTGCCCAAGAAGATGCAGGAATTCGGCCGGGCCTTCTACGGCCGCGCCGCCGCTTATGATAGAGCACTGGCGGAGGGGCCGGAGGCGCTGGCACTGGCGCTGGACAAGAATATCTATAATGGCACAGACCTCGCGCAGGCGCGGCGGCTCGCCGGCTATGTGGCGGAGGCCACGGCCGCCCTGGCCGCGCTCGACGAAACAACAGTTGCGAACGGATCATGGCGCTTCCCGCCGCCGGTCGCCACGGAGATGATGACGAAATGACCAGAATCGATCGCATGACGGATGTCTCCAATCCCTGGAGCTTGCCGGTGGCGGTGGCGCAGATCCCGGAAACCGGCCTGCAGCGCGACATCGAGGCCAGTCCGGCGGAACGCGCCGCCATTGCCGAACTGGGCGGTCTGCTGGGCGTATCGGCGGCCAAGGCGTCGCTGGTGCTGACGCCGGTGGGCAGCGGCCAGGTCCACGTGGTCGGCCGGGTCTGGGGCAGGGTCGGGCAGAGCTGCGTGGTGACGCTGGATCCCATCGAGAGCGATTTCGACGAGGCGATCGACCTGATGTTCGCGCCGCCCTCGCAGATTCGCGAACTGGCCGAATCGGTGGACGAGGATATCGAGAGCGACCAGGAGACCCCGGACCCGCCGGAACCGATCGATCACGGCTTCATCGATATCGGCCGGCTGGCCACCGATGCGCTGTATCTCGGGCTGAACCCCTATCCGCGCAAGCCGGATGCGGTGTTCGAGGTCCCGGAAATCCCGCCGGACCCGAGCGATCACCCGTTCGCCGCCCTGAAAGCGCTGAAGGAGGCCCAAACCGCCCCGGGAACGAAGAAACCCAAGGAGAAATCGTGAGCTAAACCGGATAGCGGCAGGGCCGGCCGCTCTGGTTTATTGGGCACACGGGCGCTGATTCCAGCGGCCGGGGCGCCCGCCGCAGCAAAACCGCCCGCCCGGGATGTTGTATCGGAGCCGGGAAACGCTATTGTCGCGGCCCGATCAGGATTGAATAAAGCACTTCGCCGCTCGTCGCCAAACGCGGCGGGTTTCCTCCGCGGTCGCGTCACTCGGCCGCAAAGAGACAGGTTTCCGGGACGTTCAT
Source organism: Rhodopseudomonas sp. P2A-2r (assembly GCF_026015985.1). Classification (GTDB taxonomy): domain Bacteria; phylum Pseudomonadota; class Alphaproteobacteria; order Rhizobiales; family Xanthobacteraceae; genus Tardiphaga. Next base: position 3,260,896 of record NZ_CP110389.1, read on the forward strand.
GCCGAAAAAGGTTCGCATCGCGCTAGACGCCATGGGTGGCGATGTCGGCGCATCGGTTGTCGTCCCCGGCGCCGCGATTTCGCTCACCCGTCATCCCGACAGCGAATTCCTGCTGTTCGGCGACAGCGCGCTGATCGAACGCGAGCTGGCCAATCATCCCGCCCTGAAGGCGGTGTCGAAAGTCATCCACACCGACGTCGCCGTCAGCATGCACGACAAGCCAAGCCAGGCGCTGCGTCGCGGCCGGCGGGTGTCGTCCATGTGGCAGGCCATCGACGCGGTCAAGAAGGGCGACGCCGACGTGGCGATTTCCGCCGGCAACACCGGTGCGCTGATGGCCATGGCGCGGTTCTGCCTGCGCATGCTCGACGGCATCGAGCGCCCGGCGCTGGCCGCGATCTGGCCGACGACGCGCGGCGACTCGGTGGTGCTCGATCTCGGCGCGACTATCGGCGGCGATGCCCAGCACCTCAAGACGATGGCGGTGATGGGCAGCGCCATGGCCAGCGCGCTGTTCGACCTGGAACGGCCCACGGTCGGGCTGCTCAATATCGGTGTCGAGGAAATCAAGGGCGGCGACGAGATCAGGGAGGCCGCCGAACTGCTGCGCGCCGCCGATCTGCCGCAGCTCAACTTCATCGGCTTCGTCGAGGGCGACGGTATCGGTCGCGGCGCCGCCGACGTCATCGTCACCGAGGGTTTTAGCGGCAATATCGCGCTGAAGGCCGCGGAAGGCACGGCGCGGCAGTTCAGCGAATATCTGCGCAACGCCATGGCGCGGACCTGGCGCTCCCGGATCGGCTACCTGTTCGCCAAGAACGCCTTCAAGGCAGTGCGCGACAAGGTCGATCCCAACAAGTCCAACGGCGCCGTGTTCCTGGGTCTCAGGGGCATTGTCGTGAAGAGCCACGGCGGCACCAATGCCGACGGCTTTGCCTATGCGGTCGACGTTGGCTATGACATGGTCCGCTACGATCTTCTCACCAAAATCAATCTGATGCTCAACCGCGACGGCAGCGCGCTTTCCTCGACGCCCGCGCAGGAGGCTGTCTCGTGACTACACTACGTTCGGTCGTGCTCGGCTGCGGCTCCTATCTGCCGGAGCGGATTCTGACCAATGCCGAGCTGGCGTCCCAAGTCGACACCTCGGACGAATGGATCGTCCAGCGCACCGGGATACGGCAGCGCCACATTGCCGCCGAGGGCGAATTCACCTCGCATCTGGCGATCAAGGCCGCCAAGGCGGCGCTCGCCCATGCCGGGATCGATGCGCAGTCGATCGACCTGATCGTGCTGGCGACGTCGACGCCCGACCATACCTTTCCGGCCACCGCGGTGGAGGTGCAGCACGCGCTCGGCATCAACCACGGCGCCGCGTTCGACCTGCAGGCCGTGTGCTCCGGCTTCGTGTTCGCGCTGGCCACGGCGGACAATTTCCTGCGCACCGGCGCCTTCAAGCGCGCGCTGGTGATCGGCGCGGAAACCTTTTCGCGGATTCTCGACTGGACCGACCGCGGCACCTGCGTGCTGTTCGGCGACGGCGCCGGCGCCATCATCCTGGAAGCGCAGCAGCAGCCCGGCCTGCCGAGCGACCGCGGCGTCCTGACCACGCATCTGCGCTCCGACGGCCGGCATAAGTCGAAACTGTTCGTCGACGGCGGGCCGTCCTCGACCCAGACCGTCGGCCATCTGCGCATGGAAGGCCGCGAAGTCTTCAAGCACGCGGTCGGCATGATCACCGACGTGATCTACGATGCGTTCAAGGCGACCGGCGAGAGCGCCGAGAGCATCGACTGGTTCGTGCCGCACCAGGCCAACAAGCGCATCATCGATGCCTCCGCGCACAAGCTGCACATCGCGCCGGAGAAGGTGGTGCTCACGGTGGACCTGCACGGCAATACGTCGGCGGCATCGATTCCGCTGGCGCTGTCCGTTGCAGTGCATGACGGGCGCATCAAGAAGGGCGATCTGGTGCTGCTGGAAGCCATGGGCGGCGGCTTCACCTGGGGATCGGCGCTTCTGCGCTGGTGAGTCCGGTATTTTAAGAAAAATGCCTGCATTGCCATGAACTTCCATGCTATTGCTTGGATCAGCAGTGTTGACCGCTGAGCGGTAACCTCATAATTTCACCATTGAATTTTCTCGCCGGGGGTGGGGCAGGCGATGACGGGAACGGGTAAAACAGTCACACGCGTCGATTTGTGCGAGGCGGTCTACCAAAAGGTGGGCCTGTCGCGCACGGAGTCGTCCGCGTTCGTGGAACTGGTGTTGAAAGAGATCACCGATTGCCTGGAGAAGGGCGAGACGGTGAAGCTGTCGTCGTTCGGCTCCTTCATGGTGCGCAAGAAGGGCCAGCGAGATCGGACGCAATCCGAAGACCGGCACCGAGGTGCCGATCTCGCCGCGGCGTGTGATGGTGTTCAAGCCATCGGCGATCCTCAAGCAGCGCATCAACGGCGACACCGCCGCAAGTAACGGCAAAGACGAGCACGGCGGCTGATTTCGCCATCACCACGGTCTGGAACGGGGATTTAGCATTTGGACAAGGCGCCGGATGCGTTCCGAACCATCAGCGAGGTCGCCGACGACCTCGATATTCCGCAACATGTGCTGCGGTTCTGGGAAACGCGGTTTACCCAAATCAAGCCGATGAAACGATCCGGCGGCCGGCGCTATTATCGCCCGGACGACGTCGATCTGCTGCGCGGTATCCGCCGTCTGCTGTACGGCGAGGGCTACACCATCCGCGGCGTGCAGCGCATCCTCAAGGAGAACGGCATCAAGGCGGTGCAGGGCCTGGTCGACGGCGCTCCGGCGCCGGGCTTTGCCGCGCCCGGCGGCGACGCCAAGCCGCGCCTTGCCGACCGCGGCCGGGATGACGACGAGGACGATGTCGCCGACTCCGCGATGGAGGTCGAGGCTGAAGACGTTGACGACGAAGAGGAGGAGGAGGTCGAGGAGGCGGTCGAGGCCCCCGTGGCGGCGCGCCGGGAGCCGGTGATCGCCGCCCCGCCACCGCGCCGGGAGCCGCAGCCGGCAGCGCCGGTGGCCGCCCCGGTGGTGGCACGGCCGTCACCCGCCGCCATCGAGGCCCGCAGGCGCGATCGCGCCCGGCTGGAGGCGGCGCTGCGCGATCTCCAGGCCTGCCGCGAGATCCTCGATCAGGCCCTCAAGGACGGCTGACCGCCACGACCGGTCCGGGTCGAACAATTCCGGCAATCTCCGCCGCCCTTCTTGCGCGCGGGCCAGATCGAAGCTACACGATGCCATCGTCGGAGCGTAGCGCAGCCCGGTTAGCGCACTAGTCTGGGAGACTAGGGGTCGGAGGTTCAAATCCTCTCGCTCCGACCATTTTACCCAATAATTTCAACGTCTTGGTGTTTCCTTCGGGTTTACATAAGCCGCCCGTTTACAAACAGTTTACAATTCTGTTCGTCCGGTGTTCTTCATCCGACTTCGGACGGCCGCCTTGGCAGTTTCGAGATTCGAGGAAAGCTTTCGCTTGAAGTTGCCGTTCGTTCGCAAACTGACCTGATCTTGGCGCATTGCGACCTCGACAAAATCGAATGCAGCAACGAGCAGGGGTGGCAGCATCTGTATCTCGATCGACCAGCTCATGGGGACGAAGTGGGCGAACTGATTGCGGAAGACCTTATGAAGCGTCCCTAACCGACCGGCTTGGTCAGTGTCGATGACATCCGGATAAAGCTCCTGGAATATCTCAAGTAGGGACATGAAGTCGGCCATTCGCTGCGCCGGATAGTCTCCCGTGCAGGTCTCCAGCCATTTAAGAAAAGTTTTGGCTGAAGACTTCGTCAGGACGTTGGTCTTTGAGGTGTCTTGAATAGCACAAACCAGTGCGCCATGGACCGCGTTTTGAGCGGCGAGAATAGCCCATTTCCAGCCGCTTGGTGTTGCCGCTAAGGTCGGCGCAATAAGGGCGAGAAGGTCAGTCGACGCAAGCACGTCATGGTGTTCGTCGATTCGTAGCCATACTTCACTGCTCATAATTGCGACCAGCCGCCTACTTTCTGATGAGCCTGAATAATAGCGTCCCTCATTTGTCCTTGCCAGAAGCGGCGGTCTTATCTCGGTGCCGTTCAAGCTTTTCGTAGGCGTGCCTCGCCAGTGTACCGTTCCGCGCCAAATACGAATCAAGCATCTTCTGCGCCTTGTCGACGGTCCACGTCATCGCTTCGGCGATCTCTGGCGCGGTGGCGCCGGCCTCGGCTAGCATCGTCGCGGCGGTCCCGCGGTTGTCGTGGAAATTGAGGTCTGCGGCGCCAACTTTATCTGCGTCCTCGCGCCACCATTCGTTGAAATAGCGCTTGCTGAAGGCTTTGCCGGTGGTGGTGAGCATCACCAGCGCGCCAACGCGGGGTAGGCTGTCGAGGTGAGCGCAGATCTCGCGGGTGGCTGGAATCCAGACGAGTTTGCTGGTCTTGCTTGATCGAGATCTGGATCTGCTCGCCGTTGTATCGGGTCCACGGGAATTTGCGAATGTCGCTGGCGCGCATGCCGGTGTTTCGCACCAGGTACATTGCCGTCACCATGGGCGCGCGCGCGGTCCTGATGAATTCCTGCTGCATCGGGTCGGTCCAAGTCTTGTCGGACCTGTCGCTCTTGTAGAGCCGTTTAAACGTATCCAGCGGGTTGAATTTGATGACGCCCTGTTCTTTGCAATAGGACAGGACGCGCGCAAGCGCCGCCATCAGATTATCGGCCGATCGGCGGGATGTCTTCGCGAGCTCGTCTTGCCACGCGAGCGCGTCGCGGCGGAACGCCTGCGCGTCGTCTGCATCATCGAAGGTCGACGCCGGGCAGGTTCCCCAGCGCTTTTCGATCCGCCGCAATTTCCAGACGTATTCGCGTCGTGATGTCTCGCTGAGGCCGTCGAAATAGCTGGAACCGTCGAACTTGCGAATCAGGGTGGCAAGCGTTGCCTCGCCCCGGGTCTTCATCGACTTTTCGGCGGCGGCGTAGGTCTGCGCAAGGTTCTGCTCGTCCAACGGCAGGCCGGTGGCGCGGTGGTAGAGGTGGATCTTGATAGAGCCGTCCGCCTGGCGCTTCTTGACGCGGTGGATGCCCTTAAGTTTGAGCGGCTTTTGCCTGACTCTCATTTTCAGCTTTCCACCGGCCGTAGGGCGTCAGGGTTTCGGATGCTGTCACAAGGCCGGACGCGCGATCAAGGGCGGCGTCTATGGCCTTGCGGTCCCAGCGGTTTGTTCCGGGGATCGCCGGCGGAACGATTCCCTTGCGGCGCCAGGTGTCGAAAGCGGACATGCTCTCGCATCCGCAATAGTCGGCGGCCTGTTGTTTGCTCAAGCCGCGGCCGGTCATCGCAGCGGGCTCGTTTATATCCTCGGCCCTCATTGTTCGCTCTTCCTCTGCAGTGGTCGGGATGCGGAATTCTGCGGGCCGGCGCGGCGGAAGCCGGCGGACTGGATTTTCTGGCGTGCTGGTTTGAGGCCAAAGGCGCTTTTCAGCGCGCGGTCGGCCTTCTGCATGCGCGGGTTGTCTTCCTTGAACGTCTTCTTTTTCGAGCAGGAAGAGCGGCACCACACGCCGCAATTCTCAAGCGTTGGCTCGCCGCCAAGGCCATCGGGCACAAGGTGCTCATATTCGATGTTGCCGGACTTAAGCTCTATCCCGCAGCTCTCGCACTGAGGGACGCCGGGGATATTCTCGACACCTTCCACGGGGCAGTCGCGGCAAGCGCGCGCAAAGGCGGCCTTGCGCACCTTCTGCGGAAACTCGGTGCGTTTCTCGCCGCGCATGCTCATGCCGGCACGCTCGCATCGTCGGCCGGAGCCGTGCTGGGCGATGCCAGATAGCCGCGGTTCGGTGCGGACGCGATCAGCGAGCGCAAGGCGGGATCGCTCCAAATGATGCCGTTTTCGGCTCCCCAAGCGAACATGAATTCGATCAGATCCGTCATTTCCTCTTTGGAGAGGTCCGACGACGATTGCCCCCACGGGATGAGCGTGTCGTTGTTCAGCGAAGGGATCATCTGAACCTCAAGCCCGCACCCGTGCATCATCAGGATTTTCCAGAGGTCGGGCGTGTAGCGCCGGCCGCAGTGCTCTTTCTGTAGGGCAACGTCGGTGAGCATGCTCCACATCCGCGCGTTCTGCGGCAGGGTGCGCTTGGTCTTCTTGAATTCGACGCGCGTACCCCTCGGCAGATCGCGGCACCACCTGGCGGCGCGCGCGCGGTCATCCGGCGTGTCGAGCGTGATTAGGGCTCGGCTCATGGGCTGGGAAACCCTTCCGGGTTGTGGCATTTCTCGCATTCGCGAAAATGCGGATCGCCGCGGCCGGTGCCGTAGCACTCCCATCCGCCGCCATCGCAGGCTTCGCAAACTATGCGAGCCGGCGGCTCCCTGCTGATCGTCACGGGCACGATGCGCCAGCCGGTGCGGTTGGTCTGCTTGCACTCCCGATTTAGATTGAGGGTGTCGCGGGTCAGGTCATCCGACGCCACGGTGGCAAGCGTGCCCTCGTATTGGTGCGGCTGCGCGAAGCCGTATTCCGGATGCCAGATGGCGAAGCCCTGCGCGGAAAGCGCCATCATGCCGCCACCCGCTCGCCGGTGCGGCGGATCTGAGCCACCACGTCGTCAAGCTCGGCGTTGAAGGTATCGACGGCCGTTGCAAGCTTCTGAATGTAAAGCTCGTCCCGGTGCATCCGCTTCACGAAAAGCGGCATCTTCGGCCAATAAATCGCGATGTCCCACCATTCGCGTTTTGACACCCAAAGCGTGCCTTGGATCTGCGCCTTATGCTCGGGCGGAACCTCGCCCTTCAGCAGCACGTCAATGAGCAGATGCGGCAGCTTGGTTTTGATCTCGGCGCCGCCGTCGTCGCCAATGAGCGAGTCGGGTGAGGCGCCGGCGCGGCCGTTCCTGATGAAGCCGACGCGGTCGAGCTGATAGCCGGTCTGGAAGGCGTAGAGGTCGCGCGCTTGGTCCTCCATCGCGTGGCCGCGCTCGGTGTGCTCGTTGGAAAAGCTCTCCATCGGCTCGCCGGTGATGATCTCACCGGCCAGCTTGAGCATGTAGGTCCGCCGGCCGACACTCGGGCTCCCGGCAGTCTTGCCGCTCGCCAAGATGGTGGCGAACTGCGAGGCGGTGGCGATGCCGGCGCGGGCCTGAAGCCACTCCGGGGAGTTCTGTTCGCAATTGATGATCTGCATTTTCCGGTCCTCAGTAGGTAATTGAAACGTGGGGGATGCGGCCGGCGGCAATGGCGCGGGCGATGACGTCAGCCAGACCGACCGGCAAGCCATCAACCTCAAGCGATGCCAAGGCGGCCCGCACCTCGCCGATGATCTTGTTGCGGTGGCGCGTGTTCGCCTCACGCTTCGCCTTTTCGGCCTGCTCCTGCTCCTGTGCCCGCGCGATCTTGTGGTTATGCTCTTCAAGGGCGCGTGCGATACCTTCCGCCTGGTCGCGGGCGGCTTGCTCTGCGCGGGCGATGTCGCGGGCCTTCTCCTGCTCGGCGCGCTGGGCGGTCTCCGCAGCATCTTTCTCGGCTTGCCGGCGGGACGTCTCGGCCGCTGCTGCCGCATTCGACGCTGCGATGTCGGCTGCCTCGCGGTCAGCCTTCATCTGGCGCAGCTCGGCCAGCTCGGCGGCGTCGGCCTCAGCCTTCACCGCGACATTGAGCATTGCGCGGAGCTGGGGCAGTGTTTCGCGGGCAGCATCGTCGGCGCGCTCGTTGAATTCCTGCCAATCGCGAACGTAGGTCGCTTCAACGTCCGCGATCCTGGCGCGGATCACATCAGACTCAATGACCGTCCCGATAAAGCGCGGTGCCGTGACGATGAAAACAAGCGCCTGCTCGTGATCGTCCACGCGGCGCTTTTCGAGTTCCTCCCATGCTGTGAGCGGGCTGCGGACTTCATCGCGCAGGGCGTCGAGGCGGTCGCGGATCACGCGGCGCTCGGCGTCGATAGCTCCTGACTGCTTCTTAATGTCGGCGACCAGCTCCTTGCCCATATCGTCAAGGGCGGTCTTGGAGCGCGCCACCTTGTAGGCAAGGGAGCTGATGGCCTTGCGGCCGGCGTCGGTGGTCATGTCGCGCGGCGTCGCGCGAACTTCGGCCTCAAGCCCCGAAATGATGCTTTCGACGCCGCCGGGCGCGAAGACGATGGCCGGCGTCAAAACATCGACCGGCCTGGTAATGGTTTCCGGCGACAAAATGCGATCGATTGAAACAAGCGCGTTCATGTTAAGCGGCCTTCTTTTTGAAATTGCCTATTGCGGCGATGCAGGAATCGAACTTCTCGACGGGGATTTTCCCGATGTGGTCGACGCCGGCCCATTGCAGGAAGGCGACGCCGCTAACGACGCGGGAATTCAGCTCGGCAACGATCTGGCGGGCCTGCTCATTGCTGATGCAGCCCGGCGCTGGCGTGTAGGGCTGGGCGCCGGCGGACGGCCGCACGCCAGCGGCGTTGCCGTCGTCGTCTTGGCTCCGGTCGATGACGATATTGAAGATCATGCGCAGCAGCGCGCGGATGCCGATCGACACGGCCGACACGGCGGCGTGCGTCTTAGTCATCACGTCGATTCCTTCGATGCCCTTTCCATCGCAGGGGATATCGACGTGAAACTGCTTTTCGTGGCCTTCGACATGGGAGACGTCGCAGATCACGCGGACGTGGTTCGTCGGTGCGCCGTCGCCGGTGTTGAAGCAAAGGGCAAAGCCGTTCGCCGTGTAGATCGGGCGCAAGACGCGGTCGAGCGCCTGGTGCGAGGCATAGGTGCTTTGCGTGAGCGGGTTGTTGGCGTCGGCGCAGATCGGCGCGGTTTCAAGCTGCGCCTTGGTCATCGCCGCGGCGAACGCAAGTTTGGCCTGCCATTGGGCCTGATCGGTCTTGGCGCTCATTGTGTGGGTGCTTTCTCGGTGGTGGCGATGGCGGTTTCGATGAGGTCGAGCGCGCCGCGCAGCTTGTCGCGGGCGGTGGTGAGGATGGCCGGCGCGTCGGCGTCGGCGGGCGCCATGGTGAGATTGAAGGCGAGGCCGTCCGCGTCATGCTGCAGCCAGTCGGCATAGAGCGCGATGCGGCTGGCGCGGTGGGCGGCGGCGGTGCTCACGATCCGAATGCCTTCGTGAGAAGCTGACCCACAGCCTCGCTGCCGTCCGTGTCGCAACCATCGCCGCGGCAGGCCTTGCACTCGCCCATATCGGTCTGCAACTCGGGGTCATCGTTCTGCGGGTCGTGGCGGACGGTGCGGCCTTCGACGCAGCGGATAGCGAAACGGAAATGCTTCATGATGCGATCTCATGGTTGGAGTTGCGCTGGGGACGGTCGAGGCCACGGCGGTGGGCACGGCTCATGGCCGCATATTTCCGGGTGGTCTTGAGATCGACCATGCAGCGCCGCAGCAGTTCATCGCGGGCGTCGTCGGTGAGGTTGTCGAGCAGGCAGGCGCGGCGGTCGGCCAGCATGATCCGTGCAATCTCGGCGACGCGCTCGCGGCCAAATGCGTAGTTCATCCGCTCGGCAAGGGAATTGGCTTTGTTCGGCGCCATGGCGATTACTCCGCTGCTTGAAGGATTGCCGGGGCGGCGGGTGCGTCGAGCGCATCCCAGCGGGCGCAAAGCTCTTCTGAAATTTCACCGGTGCGGACCAACTCTTCTACGGTGGCGTCGCACAGCTCGGCGGCAGCGGCGGTGGTGCGCTTGAATTCGGCGCGGGCCTCGTCGCGGGCGCGGTCGTAGCGAGGCGCCGACAGCCCGCGCAGATCGGTCATGGTCATCTGAAAAAGGGTGGTCTGAACGACGGTGGCGCGGGCGAAGTAGGCGCCGGCCTCGGCCTCGGCGCGCTCGAACTGCTCGCGAGCGGCCTGCTGATCATCCGTCTCGCGATCAGCGGCGTAGTGCGGGTTTGCGGCGTAGTAGCTGGTCATCTGCGGCGCTCCATCGGCTGATCCGATGGGAATTGATAACCTGCGTTATAATAACCGTCAATAAGAAAAGTTATCGAAATCGAGAATAAATGCTAAAGCCCTCCTGCCGGCATGGTGCCGGGGAGGGTGGTTAGATGTCTTTCAGAAGGCTGCGGGGGCTGGTCTGGCGAATGCGGGCCTTGTGGGCAGTCAGATCATCTAAACGATCTGCAGGCCGCGCCAGCCGTGTATGGTTACGAAATAGAGCCGGTCTTTAATGTCCGAAATAGCGCAGCATGCCAGAAGCGGTGAAAATGGCGACGACGGCTAACAGGAGCTGAATCGCCGTCGGCATCGCCTTAAGCTGGCCCTTCATTTCCGCAACGTCGGTGACCAAGCCATCGAGTTTCTTCTCGATGCGGTCGAAGCTTTTCTCTAAGGCTGCTACGCGCGGTTCCATGGGGTCAAATGTGCCCCCTCCGCCGCCAGAATTCAAGCCATCGTTTAGGCTTCTGCGCGTCGGCTGCTGCTGATAATCAGCAATATTATGTAGGGAACCCTTATCGCTTTGTGCCATCGCGCACCTTCAATGCACTTTCCATAATGGCACCGTATAGGATGCGATTGCGGGTTTCTGCGTCTGTAACGGCGTTCTGGCAATTGTCTAGGCAGATATTGGCTTGTTCGAGGTTCCCATTGCTGAACAGCACAAGGGCGCCTCGCAAAGCCATTATGGACCTTGCCATGTCAGTCGTAGAAAACAAGAGTTGGTCTAGGTTGCTTTTTGACAGTGGGCCGATAATCAATTCTTCATCATAAGGAATGTCGACCCATTTGCGCAGAGAATCTTCGGGGAAACGATACCCATCAGGGAATTTCAGTGGCTCCCGATCAATTGTGACCGGCGGCTTCTCGTCTTCCATCTTTACATCCCCAACGGTCGCGGGCGGGTCAAAACCAGTCTTGCGCAAGTAAAGGCCATGGCTCCTGCAATGACGCCCCAGAACGCGCCGCCGGGATCGGGGCCGATCTTGTCCCCGATCAGGCCCCCAACAATCACGGAAAAAAGAATGCCGGTTAGCCAAATGAAAAAGTTGCGCATTACCGCCGCGTCCTTTTGCCCGTCACCCTATGCGCAGTACCCCATTCGCTTCTGGACAAAGCGAAGTCCTTTGATTTGCCTTCTGGTGGATTGTGCTGAGTGACTAACCACTTATCGGATGTTGCGCGCCGAAGGTGCTTGATCGTTGCTCGCGCTTCGCCATCCCGTTCCGCATAGAAAATGTAAACTTCGTCGGGGACGATCGGCAGATGCGGTTCCACGGTTGCTGTCTCGCCGCTCTTATATTCCGGCGCCATCGAGCTCCCCGTGACCAGCAGGCCGTAAGCATCCCGAACATGGACCAAGTGCGACGGTCGCGGGATGAACTCTACGGGGTCAGTGGACCGGATTAGCTCCCCTGGGCCGCCTTCAGCCGATGAATAGACCGGGAAGTCCGGGCGGCCTTCGGTAACGAACGGGCGGTCCATTTCCGACTGGACCCGCGGCGGCGACAACGAGATATCGAGGGTTGCCAAGTCGAGGTCGAGCACTTGGGCGATCTTGGGAAGAAATTTGGAATGAGAAGTCTCGCCGGCCTCAATCTTTTTGATTGCAGGCTGCGAAATGCCGACTTGATCCCCTAATTCTTTCTGAGACCAATTCCGCTTTTCGCGGGCTTCCTTAATGATTTCACCGGGTTGCATGCCGATAAGTCTATAACAAGGGTTATCGGCAGTCTCCATAACAATAGTTCTTGACATGACGATAACCTACGTTATTTTCAGGTTATGGAAAAAGCACCAATTCAACGGGCTATTGAGTTCGCCGGCTCCGAAGCGAAGCTAGGCGAGGGCATCGGATTTTCGCAAGTCGCGGTCAATAAAGCGAAGCATAAAGGACGAGCGAGCCCGGCGATGGCCCTTGCGATCCACCGTTTCACCGGCGGGCTGGTGCCCGCATCGGCGATCAGGCCAGATATGTGGGCTCGTCCAGAAGATGTCCCGACTGAGCGCGCGACGGTGGCGGCATGAGATACGTTCGTCCCGATTTCGCTGGCTTCGTTCGTGCCAACCTCATTTCACAATCCGCCATCCCCATGGCGGTAAGTCCGGCCGCTGCACTACCCCCTTCGTCCTGGTGCAGCGGTTGGCAATCAATTCCAGTTTTGGCAACCGCCCAAGCAACCATCAGCCCGGGTCAATGACATGGGGCGACCGCATAGCGGTGCCGGCTCCATCGGGAAGGGCGCACAGTAGTGCAAAGTGCTCTGCCGTTGCCAAATTCAATCTGAAGCGTCTCTGCCATCTATCGGGTCCGCCGGCCGAAGCCGCGCGCCTGGGCCTCAAATTTGGCAAGCTGACGCAGACGATATTCGACATATTCGCGGCGCTCTTTTTCCTCCTGTTCGTGCTGGTGATGTTCTGCGCCGTCGTCGGCTCTGTCCTGGCTCTGCTTCTCTTCAAGTTTTGATACCACGCGGGCGGTTGCAGCCGCCAGCGTTTGCCATGTGTCGTTATCGTTGTGTGTAGTTGCGTTCTTCATGCCCTCAATCAACATGAAGCGAGTTCGGAAATGTCGGAAAGTTCAGACGGTAATTGTATAGCGTATCCGAAAGTGGGATGGCGGGCGGAAATCGCCGCAATCGCTGGCCCGCTAGTGGATGGCGACACGAGGGAAAGCTGGCTGCACCGCGCAGCGCGGAAAGCTTTCGTGTCGCATCGCCACATCAAGGCGCTGTTTTACGGTGAAATGGCCGATCCGAAGTACAGCGTTGCCTACAAGGTTTTGAGTGCGGCGCAGAAAGCGCGGATAGACGCCGCCAAGCTCGATGCTGCGGCACTTTCCAAGAAGTTCGAATCCATTGCTCGGGGGATGCAAAAAAATGCGAGTCAAGAGTGCAGTGAGGACGTTGCTGCTTTGCTACATGCGGCTCGCGTCCTGGCCGGCGGCGTGCCGGATCTTCATCGCGAAGATGCTCCTACGCTGTTCAACACGCCTGTCTATCGTGGCCGTCTGGCTGGCGCCTGAGATTGTCGAGGTTTCGCAATGAGCGACACCATCGAGCATCGGCCGACCGAAAGAGAGTTGGCGCTTTCCGCTCATGAGCGGCGGAAAGACTTCCACAATAGGCTAGCGGCGACGGCGGCGCAGGTTGCTGCGGCAGAGCTGCGCAGGCAAGCAGCAATCGCCGCGGCCGTGCCGCGGCCTGTCGAGCCGGTGGCGCCGGCGATCGATGCCAGTGAATTTTACAAGGCTTGCTGGTTCATGATCGAAGGCGTTTCGCCGAACGCAAGTCTGGCGATGAAGCAAATCAAGGAAGCGGTCGCCAAACACTACGGCTTGCCGATTGCCGCGATGCAGGTTGGTCGCCGCTTCCATGAATGGATGCGCCCCCGGCAGATCGCCATGTACCTCTGCAAAGAGCTGACGGATAACAGTCTCCCGATGATCGGCGCGGCATTCGGCGGGGCCGATCATACGACGGTGCTGCATGCCGGGCGCCGGATCGCTGGTTTCACTAATACCGCGGGTCGGTACGTTCCCGGCCTCATCGAGAAAGACTCCGCGTTCGCCGCGGTGGTTGCGAAGCTGCGCGCCGATCTTGAGGCTTCGCTGTGAAAGGGCCAGATGGCGTACCGCCAGAAGTCTGCGCGCTGTTCGAGCGCCTGGCGTTGGATCTGCTCAAGCGAGGCTTCGACCGCTATTCCGCAGACGCCATCCTGCATCAGATTCGATGGCAGATGCACATGATGCGCGGTGATCGCACCTTCAAGTGCAATGACCACTGGACCGCGCCACTGGCTCGCTGGTTCATGGCGAAGAATCCGAAGGCCGGGAAATTCTTTGAACTACGCGAAAGGGCCGCGGCATGATGCGAGTTTTGATAGGTTGCGAAACCTCCGGTGTCGTCCGTCGCGCCTTTGCCGCGCTGGGGCATGATGTCTGGTCGTGCGATCTGCTTCCGTCCGAAGATGGCAGCAACCGCCACATCACCGGCGACGTGCGGGACATTCTGAGCGACGGGTGGGACTTGCTCGCCGTGATGCATCCGCCTTGCACTCGGCTTTGCAATAGCGGCGTGCGCTGGCTGTCGGTGCCGCCGCCGGGTAGGTCGCTGGAAAGCATGTGGGCTGAACTGCACGAAGGCGCCGCGCTCTTCTCAGCGTGTTGGAATGCCCCCATCGACCGCGTTGCCGTCGAAAATCCAGTAATGCACCGGCACGCCAAGGTGCTGATTGAGAATTTTCAGCCGGCGGCGCAGACGGTGCAGCCGCATTGGTTCGGGGAGCCGGCTTTCAAGGCAACGGGGCTCTACCTCAAGGGCCTGCCGCCGCTCGTTGCGACGAACCGGCTTTCGCCGCCGGCGCCAGGAACTGAGGAGCACAAAGCTTGGTCGAAGGTGCACCGCGCATCGCCCGGCCCGAATCGCTGGAAAGAGCGCAGCCGAACCTATGACGGCGTTGCCGCCGCCATGGCTTCGCAGTGGGGCGCGCATGCGTTGTCCGAGGTGAGGGCCGTAGCATGAGCCGAATTTTCGGCGATCTCTCGGCGCCGCCAAAATTGAAGCTCGTTGAGCCCGTCGATCGGCGCGACTATTCCGGCCGCGACTTCACCATTGAATCGCTGTGGAAGCTCAAGCGCGACACGCTGTTTATTGCGGAGCGCATGGGCATACCAGAAAGCACGGTCGCCAACCGGCTTGCGCTGATCCGTGATGCGGGGCGGTCATGAAGGGCAAGCGCAAGGTCTCGCCGCATGTGACCGCCATAGCTGACCGCTGCAAGGGCGGACAGAGGCTTTGCAAGTTCCTGCGCCAGACCGGCGCCGGCGACACCGAGGCAGTTTTCATTTTCGAACCCAGCGGGCGCCGGTGCGCGGCACGGTGGGCCAGGGCGGCGATTGCCGCCGGCGCGGTGCGGCCTGCTGGTGATGGCCTGCTGGGGCCGTCGTCGTCTCAGAGTTATGTGGTCGCATAGCCCGGATGCAGCTCACCCCGAAAAACTGGAAGTCCTTCCAGCACTACAAAGATCGCTCGCCTATGTGGATCAAGCTCCACCGCGGGCTGCTGGACAATCCAGACTATTTCCGGCTGTCACCCGACGCCGGCAAGGCGCTGCCGCTCCTGTGGCTGCTCGCAAGCGAAAAGGACGGCATTCTGCCGGACGTGCCGGATGTAGCGTTCCGGCTGCGGATCTCGGAAGAGCTGGCCGGCACCATCCTGGCCGAAATGGTCACGCGCAAATTCTTCGTTGATGCTACGCATGCGGAGCAAGACGCGCCAGATGCTACGCCTGCGCAGCGGGTGGCAAAAGCCAACGGCTTCGGGTCTCGGCATATCCCCGATGAGGTCAAGCGCCTGGTGTGGGAGCGGGATGGCGGCTGCTGCGTCGTCTGCGAAGCCACCGAGAACGTCGAATATGACCACAAAATCCCCGTTTCTAAAGGGGGCCCGTCGACCTTTGAGAACGTCCAACTGCTCTGCCGGACCTGCAACCGCCGCAAGCGCGTGCATGTTGCTACGCAGGCTCCTAGCAGTCGTAGCCTAGAGAAGAACAGAGAAGAGAAAAGGGAGAGGCAGAGATTCGGGCGGTCGCTGCCGCGCCGGCCCGCGCTCCTGATCGCTTCGAAGAGTTCTGGAAGGCATATCCAAGGCGTGACGGCGCCAACCCGCGGGCGCCTGCTGAGAAGAAGTTCAAGGCCTTGGTAAAGAGCGGCATTGATCCGCAAGTCATGATCGCCGGCGCGGCCGCGCTCGCCCTAGCGGAATCTGGCAAGGGCAACGTCGGTTCGAAATTCATTCCGCAGGCCATGACATGGCTGAATCAGCAGCGATGGTCGGATCATGCCGAAGTCGCTGGCCTGCTGACACCGACGACGCCGGAAATGCAGATAGAGGCCGCAGTGTCGATGTTCGCGAAGCTCGGGCGCTGGTCGCGATTTGCTGGGCCTGCGCCGGGTGAGCCAGGTTGCCGCGCTGGTGCTGATCTGCTCGCAAAGTTCGGGATGCAGCCAGACGGACGCAAGCTCGAGATTATCACGCCTGATCTGGTGTGCTGATCGGTGGATAGCGGTAGCGACGCTTAATCATTCGTTGAGAACTAAACAAACCTGACTCATTGATCGTACTCACAGAGAGAGGAAAGCTTGTGACCCTGAAAGTTTACAAATCACAACTCGCCGGCGTCGACTTCGCCGCTGCTGTTGAGGGCCACCGTCAGGCGCTGCTTGCCCATCGCTTCACAGGCGACGCGGCGCCGACCGCTCATGATCTGATCGCATCAGCTGTTCGGCGCGTCCCGTGTGAGGGTGGGCCTGACGACTTCGTTTCCGATTTCGAGATTGTTGACGACACGCCGGTGGTGGTGCCGCCGACACCGCAGCAGGTTCGCGATGACTTGATCGCCCGTCTTCGCTCGGCAGAGAACGTCGCCGCGCTGGCTGTCCTCGGGAACGGTGCCCTGCGCCTTCTGTCCCTGGATGCCCGCGAGGCCGCCATGAAGCCGCTTGAGCAGCGCACGGCCGCCGATACCGCCGCTCTGGACCGCATGCAGTCCGTCACCGATAGGCGAACTGCCATCGATCGCCACGCCGCCACCATCGAAGCTGCAATCGAACTGCTGCCGTTCGACCAGCTCACCACCTTCGAATTCGAGCCGTTCCCCTCGTAAGCGTCGACACTCACTCAAACCGTTAAGGATCTGACTATGGACAACATGAAAGCCGCTGGCTGCGGCCACGGCTCGGCCGCTTATGAAAAGGCTGAGCAGCATCGCACGGCAGGCGCGTCGATTGGTGGGTGCGCGGCTTCGACCTCGTACACGATCGGCGACGCGATCGACCACAAGATTGCCGAATGCCTGCGGACCGTGTCTGAGCTGCGCGACCTGAAGGGCTCGCTCTCGCTCGGCTTCCTCAACAGCGCCGCCGCTCGCGTCGGGCATCTGCGCTCGCTCGGGCTGTTCTCCTAAGCCATGACCAATCCGCAGGGGCGCCCAACTGATTTCACGGAAGAGCTGGCAGCAGAGATTTGCCGCCGGCTCGCCGAGGGCGCAACCCTGCGGGCGGTCTGCAAAGCCGACGACATGCCGTCCGAAAGCGTCGTTCGGAAATGGGCGGTTGAGGATCGCGGCGGGTTTCGTGCGCATTACACGGGCGCGCGCGAGATTGGTTATCTGTCGATGGCCGATGAACTCGTTGAAATTGCAGACGATAGCAGCGGCGACACCATTACGGACAAAGAAACCGGCGCCGATCGGCTGGATGGTGAATGGGTCGCTCGATCCCGCATCAAGATCGATACGCGCAAATGGCTGCTCTCCAAGGCGCTGCCGAAAATCTACGGCGAAAAGCTTGCAATCGGCGGCGCCGAGGATCTGCCGCCAGTCAAAACCCTCTCGCGCATCGAGCGCGTGATTGTCGATCACCCCAAACCGAAAGCAGATGCAAATGGTTAAGATGGATATTGGCGAAGCGGTGCAGGCGATGCGCGACGGGAAAGCTGTTCGACGCGCCGGCTGGAACGGCAAGGGCATGTTCGTGGTGATGATGCCGCCGTTGGCATTGCCGCCGTTCAATACGCAGGGCACCGACCGCAAGGTTAACGACCGCACCGCGAAGTGGATCGGCGAAGATGCGCCGCTCGACTGCCAACCGTACATCGCCATGTATACGGCCGCGAAGCAGTGGCAACCGGGCTGGCTGTGCTCGCAAGCCGACCTTCTCGCCACCGATTGGGAGTTGGTCGCTTGAAAATCATCCCGACTACTGGCCGCGTCGTTCTCTATTTCCCGTCCGAAGAGGATCGGATGGAGGGAATGGACGTGCTGACCGAGGCGCCGTGCACCGCCTTGGTTGCCTTCGTGCATTCCGACACGTCCATCAACCTGGTCGTGTTCGATCATTGCGGGCAGGAATTCCAGCGCCACAAGGTTCCGATCAACATTGAGCGCTTCACCGGTCTGCCGCGCGCCGAATGGATGCCGTACCAGGTCGGGAAGGCCGCGAAGCATGAAGCTGTGCCTCTTGCACCGATCGGGCGGACCATTGGCATCGATCATTCGCCGCCGGCGTCGGTTGCTGCTGGGCGGGCAAGTTGATGTTCGGGTGGGGCACCCGGGGCTCGCGAACAAGGTTGCGCGTGAGCCCGACAAGCTCGATGCGCTCGCCGATAAGCTGCGTCGCGATTGTCCGTATCTGAATGAGCCGTTTTCGACGCGCTGGCTGATCCTGATCATCCTTTATGTGCTGGTCGCCACCAACCTGCTGGTGGTGAAGTGATGGCAATGAGCCCCGTTCATTACCGCGTCCGCAGCATGTCGCAGGCCGCTGAACAGCTCCGCGATATCCAGCTCTCCGCAGAGCTGGAGTTCTACAAGGCTCTCTCGCTTGATTACGGGCAGATCATTGAAGGCATTGCGGAGTGTCTGACGGACGGAACGCCAATCTCTATCGCCATCGGTCGCAAGCCGGCGGTTCGTGCAGTGCGTAAACGCGGCAAAGCTTAACCTTCTCATAGGGATTTACGGACATGCGGATTTTGCTGGTTGAAGACGACGCGGTGTGTGCACAGGCCGTTGAACTGATGCTGAAGTCGGAAAGCTTCAACGTCTACACCACCGACCTGGGCGAAGAGGCGATCGACCTCGGGAAGCTGTACGATTACGACGCGATCCTGCTCGATCTCACGTTGCCCGATATGTCCGGCTACGACGTGATCTCGCACCCTTCGGCGCGGCAAGGTGATGACGCCTATCCTGGTGGTGTGTGGCCTCGCAGGCATTGACGACAAGGTCAAGGCGCTCGGCGTCGGCGCCGACGATTACCTGACCAAGCCGTTTCACAAGGACGAACTCGTTGCCCGCATCCACGCCCTGGTGCGCCGTTCGAAGGGGTTGGCGCATTCGGTGGTCTCCACTGGCAACCTCTCGGTGAACCTGAGCACAAAGACGGCCGCGGTCGATGGCGTCGACGTGCATCTGACCGGCAAGGAATATCAGGTTCTCGAGCTGCTTTCGCTCCGGAAGGGCCTGACGCTCACCAAGGAAATGTTCCTCAACCACCTGTATGGCGGGATGGATGAGCCGGAACTGAAGATCATTGACGTCTTCATTTGCAGGCTGCGCAAGAAGCTGAAGGCAGTCAACGGCCACGTCATGGAAACGATCTGGGGCCGCGGCTACGTGCTGCGCGATCCCTTCACCGGCGCCGGCGTCTCGATGTCCTCGGAAGTCGCTGATATGGCCGACAATCCGCCTGTGCACGTCTCCAAGATGTCGTTTGCCGAGTTCGACGCGATGCGCGATCGGCGCAGCAAGCCGGCCAGGGTCGGCGCGTGAGCTTGTATTGCGAGCCCGCCACAGTTCGCGTCGTGGCATGGCGCTACCAGCGAAGGGAGGGTTGGGGCGATTTCTGGCGCAGATCCGCCGGCCCGGTGAAGCCGTGCTTTGATGTTTTTGATGATTGGAAGATCAAGCCCGTCGTCCGCGTCAAGATGGGTAGGCGCGTAGTGGGCGGCCCGCTGACGCAAGGGCTAATCGAGGCCGAGGTGCGCCGCCTCGAGGCGCTACGCGGCCGTCCGCTTGTGCAGACAGGGCGGTCCCGCTTCGCATGACAACCCTACGCATTGAAACCCCGCGCGTGTTCCTGCCGCTGCTTGAAGAGGCGGATTGGAAAGGCGTGTGGGGAGGGCGCGGCTCCGGAAAAACGCACTTCGGTGCTGATATGACAGTTGAGGATGCGTTGCGCTTCCCCGGCGACACGGGCGAGGGGCTGCGCCAGGTCTGCATCCGCGAAGTGCAAAAGGATCTGTCTCAGAGTTCGAAGCTGGTCATTGAAGACAAAATCCACAGGTACGGCCTCGGTGAGGCTGATGGCTTCAAGATTTGGCGCGACCGCATCGAGACGCCGAAAGACGGAATTATCATCTTCAAGGGGATGAACGACTACACGGCCGAATCAGCGAAGTCTCTGGAAGGATTCAAGCGCGCGCAGATCGATGAAGCCCAAACCATAACGCACCGGTCTTTGTCGCTGCTGGGTCCGACTATCCATCGCTGGAAAGGGTCGTCTATCCTCGCGATTTGGAACCCGCGGCGCAAGACGGACGCGATTGATGACTTTTTCCGCACCAGGAAGCCAAAGGGCGCGATCTGCATTCGGGCCAATTGGAGCGACAACCCATTTTGGAACGAAAGCGCCGAAAAACAGCGGCTGCTTGAACTTGAGCTCTATCCCGATCGCTACCCGCACACTTATGAGGGCGAGTACGCAAAGGCGTTCGAGGGCGCCTATTTCGCCCGCGAGCTGGCGCAAGCCCGCATGGAGGGCCGCATCGCCGGCGGTCGCGTCGGCACCGATCCGCTGTTGCCTATTCGGGCAATCTTCGACATTGGCGGCGCCGGCGCCAAAGCCGACGCTATGGCGATCTGGATTACGCAGTGGGTCGGGCGCGAGGTCCGAATTCTCGACTACATCGAAGGCCAGAGCCAGCCGCTCTCCTATTACGCCAACGAACTGCGGTCCCGCGGGTGGGGCAAAGCGGTAATAATTCTTCCACACGATGGCTTGAACGCAAGTGCCATCACGGGAAAGCAATATGTAGATCATTGGCGGGATGCCGGGTTCGAAGTCGCTGAACCGGTCGCCAACCAAGGCGCAGGCGCTGCGATGCAGCGCATTGAGGCGGTTCGGCGCATCTTCCCGAACCTCGTATTCAACGACACGCCAGCCG
The DNA here is from genome assembly GCF_026015985.1 of Rhodopseudomonas sp. P2A-2r. Classification (GTDB taxonomy): domain Bacteria; phylum Pseudomonadota; class Alphaproteobacteria; order Rhizobiales; family Xanthobacteraceae; genus Tardiphaga. The sequence continues at coordinate 3,281,562 of NZ_CP110389.1, forward strand.
TTAACGGCGGTCTCGACGCCATCGGCTTCTATCATGAGCGGAAAGACGAGGCCCGCAACATCGGACTCGGCCCCGAACACGATTGGTCAAGCCACGCTGCGGACGCTCTCGGCCTGCTGGCGATCATTTACGAAGCGCCGACGCTACAGAAGCCGCGCGAACGCTACTCGGGCCAGCGCGGTAGATCCGGCTCTGGCTCCTGGGAATCTGCCTGATGCCTACAACCCTTCAACAGATCATGGATGAAGTCATGTCCACAGCCGACGCCCTGAAGTCCGCTCTCTCCATCCTCTCCGACCAGATCGACGCAGAGGTGGGCACGCGCGCCGCAGACGCGAGCGCTGCCGCCGCTGCTGGTGCGGCCAATGAGCAGGCGCTGACCGAAGCCCTCACGATGGTGCAAACGCTCTCGGCCAAGCTACCGATGCCGCCGGCGGTCGATGCTGCCGCGCTCGCCCCGCCGACCATCTGAGCCATTCGCCGCCGCTGTCCTCAACCCCTGAAAGCAACCAATGACCGATACGACGCAGGGCCAGGACCGCGACCATGACGGCGACGGCGGCCGTGACGAAAAAGAGGCGCCGCCGAGTTCTGAGGCGACGTTCAAGAAGCTGAAGGGCTGGTTCCTCTCCGATTACGAGAAGCAGGGCCCGTGGCGGACGCAGGCGAAGGAAGATTACGGTTTCGAGGCTGGCGATCAGCTCAACGAGGCTGACAAGGCCATTCTCAGCGACATGAACCGGCCGGTAGTGATCTTCAACCGCATCGGGCCGGTGGTCGATAGCGTCGCCGGGCAGGAAGTCGGCAACCGCCAGGAACTGGAATTCATCCCGCGCCGGCAGGGTGCCGTTCAAAAAAACGAAATGCTGACCTCGGCGGCTCGCTGGTTTCTCGATGAGTGCGACGCTGCAGACGAGGAATCGGACTCCTTCCGCGACATGCTGACGTGCGGCATGGGCTGGACCGAAACCGGGCTAAAGTACGAGGATACGCCGGAAGGCGCGCCGCAGGTTGACCGCACCGACCCGCTGGAAATGGTGTGGGACGCCGGCGCGCGGAAGCGCAACCTGGTTGACAAGCGGCGCGTCTTCCATATTCGCCGTGATATCCCGATCGAAGAGGCGCAGGCTCTATGCCCGGGCGACGATTTCGAGGATTCTGACTACAACGCGACATGGGTTGACGACAAAAAGGCCACGGAAGACGGCAAGCCGCACGAAAACGACAACAGGTTCTACAACAAGGAAAGCACCGGCAACGGTGAGGAAGACAGCGGCGAAAAGCTGGTGACGATGGTTCGCGCTCAATGGTTTGAGCGCGTGCCGGTCCACATGATCGCCGATCCGGATGACCCAACCGGGCAGGCCATCAAGACGCTGTCGGCCGAAGACTTCAAAGAGCTGATGGCGAAATACAAGCTCGCCGGCGCGCCTATGCCAAAGTCGGTCAAGGGGACGCGGAAGGTCTACAAACAGGCCTATCTTGGCGCGATCCTGCTCGAAATCGGCGATGCTCCCTGCAAAGACCACTTCTCGTTCAACTGCATGACGGGAAAGCGGGACCGGAACAAGAATTCGTGGTTCGGACTGGTGCGGGCCATGAAGGACCCGGCGCGGTGGTCGAACAAGTGGCTCTCGCAGACCATGCACATCATGAACACGACGTCCAAGGGCGGCATCGCAGCCGAACGCGGCGAGTTCTTCGACAATGATGCAGAGGGCGAGGCCTCTTGGGCGAAACAGGACACGGTGACGTACCTGAAGGCCGGCGCGCTCTCGGGGGCGAACGGCGCCAAGTTTATCCAGAAGCCGGTTTCGCAGTTTCCGGAGGCATCGTTCAACCTGATGCAGTTCGCCGTGACGGCGCACCGTGACGTCTCAGGGCTCAACCTCGAGACGTTGGGCATGCAGCAGGGCGCCGGGCAGGCTGCCAGCCTCGATCTGCAGCGCAAGCAATCGGCGATGACCATCCTGCAGCCGCTTTTCGATAGCCTCCGACGCTACCGAAAAGAGCAGGGCCGCTTGATGCTCTATCTGATCGAAAACTATCTGTCGGACGGCCGACTGATCAAGATCGTTGGACCGGAGGGCGCGCAGTATGTGCCGCTGGTCAAGCAGCCGGGCAACGATGGCAATTACGACGTGATCGCCGACGAAAGCCCAACCTCGGCCAATCAGAAGGAAGCCACCTGGGCATTCCTGCAACAGATCCTGCCGGTTATCGGCAAGATGCTGCCGCCGGCCACATGGCTGGCGCTCCTGAAATACTCGCCGCTGCCGACGTCCGCGCAGAAGGACATCACGGACAGCATCGCGGCAGAGCAGCAGCAGGCCAAGCCAGATCCGGAGGCGGCAAAGGCCGCGTCCGATCTTCAGGCATCGCAGGCCAAGAGCGCGGCCGATATCGCTAACGCCAAGGCGGTCAGCGAAGCAAAAATCCAGATTATGCGCGATGAGGCTGCGGCAAAGCGCGAAATCGCCGTGGCTGATGCGCAGCACGCCGCCATGACGGGCCTGATGACGGCGCCGCCGATCGTTGGGCCGGATGGGCAGGCGATGCCAAACCACGGCGCCGACGCCGCGCAGCTCGTCATGTCGATCGTGCAGCAAATGCGCAACGACATGGCCGGCCTGGCGCAGGCCCTCAACACGCCGAAACGCCTGATCCGCGACCCGAACACGGGCGAGTTGATCGGAATTGCACCGATGGGAGCGAACTAAATGGCCGCATACAACAAATTCGACTGCTTCACGCTCGATCTGGCGACAAAGCTTCACAACCTCAACGCCGACACGCTGAAAATCATGCTGTCGAACGTCCTGCCGGTACGGACGAACACGGTGAAGAGCAATCTGACAGAGATTGCAGCGGGCAACGGCTATTCTGCCGGCGGATCAATCGCGCCGTTCGTCTCGGGTATCGACACATCGGGCTCTTACAAGCTGATCCTTTCGCCGGTGGTATTCACGGCAGTGGGCGGATCGATAGGGCCGTTCCAATACGCGCCGATCTACAACGCCACGGCCGCGGGTCTCAATCTAATTGCCTGGTGGGATTACGGAACGCCCATCACCATCACCAACGGCAACAGCTTCACTGTCGGTCTCGATCAGACCGCCGGTACGCTGACGCTCGTTTAAGGGGGTCTCATGACCGATTACCTGACGCTGATCCGGCAGCAGTTCGCCCAGCTCTGCGCGCAGCGGGACGCAATCCTGGTGCAGTCCATGCCGATCCGCGAGGCGCGCGACGCCTTGGCGGTCGCCGCCGCTGCGGATCTGGCCGCCAAGACCGATCCCATGAATGCGCAGATCATCGCGCTTGAAGCACCGTTGGCCGATCTCATGAGCCAGATCGCACAGATTTCCAACGCTCTGAGCGGGCAGACGGGCAGCGGCGCGTAAATGGCAAGCCTCGTCCTCGGCGTCAAATTTATCCCGGCTTCGGCCGGCGCTGGCAGCTTCGTATTCGCCGCGGCTGTGACGGGGTATTTGGCGCCGACTGCTGCGATGGACGGAAAAACCTACCGGTATCGCGCAGAAAATCCGCTTTCGCCGTCAGAGTGGGAATGGGGCGCGACGGTCTATTCTAATTCGACGGGCACGTTTACCCGCGTCGTCTCGTTTTCTTCGACTGGCGGCACTGTAGCATTCACAGGTATTCCGCAGGTTGGGCTCCTGTTGTTCCCCGCCGACATCCTGCAATTCGATGATGCGATGTCGCTGACGACGGCGCAGCAAGGCATGGGTCGCGCGAATATCGGTGTCCCGGGCGCGAACCTGCTGATTAATCCGGATTTCCGGGTCAACCAGCGCGTCTATGTTTCCGCGGCCGCGCTCGCGGTTGGCATCTACGGGCACGATCGCTGGAAGGCGGGCGCAGCCGGCGGCGATTATTCGTTTGCCCAGCTCGCCAGCTCGACAACGATCACGATCGCGTCGGGCAAGACCCTTATTCAGGTGGTCGAGGACAAGAATGTAGAGGGCGGTACTTATGTTCTGTCGTGGACCGGAACTGCGCAGGCGCGCGCCGGTGTCAATTCGGCAACGCCCTCGGGCAGCTACGCCGCAAGCCCACTGATCATTGCCGGTCAGACCGCCGGAACTGTCATGTCGGTGGAGTTCAACGCCGGTACGCTCGGCAAAGCAAAGCTTGAAGTCGGGTTGGTTCCGACGCCGTTCGTGATGTCCAGCATCGACATCGAGGCGGCGAAGTGCCTTCGATACTTCGAAGTTGTAATCGCGCCTAGCGGCGCAGGTAACGCAATTTTTTCTGGATCACTGACAGGAACCAACGCACTCGCGAGGTGGGAGTTCAAAGTTCAGAAAAGGGTTAACCCAACATTTGCGCAAATGAATAGTTCGACTTGGCAGAACGCTACGCCGGCCAACGTTTACATCGACTTGAACGGAATTTGGTTTCAGACGACGGTTGGCAGCTTTTTCTATCTTAACGGGACTATTGGCCTACCTATTTGTTCGGCTAGTTCGGAGCTTTAATTATGGTGTTGCATCGCGCGATCCGTGGTGTCCGCGATCCAGAAATTCTGATCAATCCAAGTGTTTGCAGGGCCGCATAACTCATGTTCTTTGACGCGCTAGGCAAATTCGCGCTTGGGCAGATCAGCGCGCCGGGCTCAACGAATTCAACCCTCGTTGCTGCGCCTGGTGCCTATGCGGTCACCGGCTTTGCGGCCACGTTCGGATTGCAGGAGCCGGCCGCTGCTGGCAGCTATGCCGCCACCGGCGTCGCGGCGTCGCTCAACGACAAGCTCGCCGCGGCTGCGGGAGCCTATGCGATCACCGGCGTCTCGGCGTCGTTCAAGGTTGGCGAGGTGGCTGTTGCCGGATCCTACGCGCTAACCGGCGTCGCCTCGGGTTTCAAGGTCGCATTCCCGGCAGAAGTCGGCAGTTACGCCGTGACCGGACAAGCAGCGGTGCAGGGCGCCACGCTGGCGCCGGCAACGGGTTCATACGTCACCGCCGGCGTGGCCTCGGTCTGGCCGATCTTCATGCGCGCCGACGCTGGGAGCTACGCAATTGCATCGCCAGTGGCGCAGCTCTACCGCAGTGGCGCAGACTTCGATTTGGTCTATGGCGGCATCGGCCACTATCTCGTCGCGGCCGAAGAGGCGCGCCAGCTCGCCCGTATCACGCGGAAGACGCCGGCGCCGATCGATCGCACCACAAAGCCAGTGTTCAAGGCTGTAGGAAGCCCGCCAGCGCCGCCGGCAGCGCCGGTCATCGACATGCAGGCGGTGCAGAACGAACGCGCTGCGGCCCAGCAGGCGGCGACACAGGCGGCAACCATCAAACGGCGTCGGCAGGAAGAGGAATTCTTACTGCTCGCCTCCTAATTCCGGGTCATCCGGATATCGCGCGCGGCGTTCCGCGTATCTGTCGCTGACAGCTTCAGCAGAGGGCACCACATGGACAACAACAGCAGAATCCACTTCAAACGACATCGGCCCGTCATTCTCGGCGGAAGAGGAGGCGTTCTTCAGCAGCGGCGGCGAATCCGTCATCCCCGGCGATTCCGGCACGCTGGCGCCGGCCGATGATGCTGGCGTCGAAGGCGATGGCGGAACCGAACCGGCCGCGCCCAAGGCCGGCGAAAAGAAGATGGTTGAGCTGGCCGCTCTCCACGAAGAGCGGAAGTTGCGCCAGGAGCGTGATGCGGAGTTGCGCGCGCGGGATCTCGAGATTGCCGAATTCAAGGGCAAGTTCGCCATCATCGAGCGGCTGAATGCGCCTGCAGCTGCCGCCACCGCGCCCGTGGTGCCTCCGACCGTTGACGATGACATTTTCGGCGCCGTCAAGCACCTCGGCGAAACCGTCGCGCAGACGCAAAAGCGCTTGGATGACGCCGACGCCGCGACCAAGGCGGAAACGGAGCGCACTGCGTTCGTCAACGACTACAAGGCTGATGCGGCGGCATTCGAGGCCGGCGATCCGGTCAAGGGCGTCGCGGCCGTGCCGGACTATCGCAAGGCCTATGACTTCCTGCTGAACTCCCGCGCTGCAGATCTCAAGGCGATCGGTTACGACACGCCGGAAAAGCTGCACAACGCCCTGACTGCCGACGAATTCGCCATCGCGCAGATGGCGAAAGACCAGGGCAGGAGCCCGGCGGCGATGCTCTACGCTCTGGCGCAGGCCCGCGGCTACAAGGCTGCCGCAGCACCGGCGGCCGATGGCGGCACCGCGGCCGAACGCCTCGCCAAGATCGAAGCGGGGCAGGCGGCGAACAAGAGCCTCAGCGATCTTGGCGGCGAAGCGCCTGGCGGCGCGATGACAGCGCAGCGATTGATTGACATGCCGATGGCGGAGTTCGAGGCGTGGACCGCGAAAAATCCGGCCATGGCTAAGCGCCTGATGGGCGCCTGACGTGATCGCGGGAATTGCCAGCGTTCGGGAGGCCCTGCAGGGCATCCCGGGCGCTGAGACGTGCCTGATGCGCTACGAGGATGGCGGCGCGGTGCAGGCATTCATCATCGGCGACATGACGGCGCGCGTCGGTGCGTCAGCGACTGTAGGCGACATTCGGGCAGCCTTCCTTGCAGAAATTGCAAAGAACGCAGGCGGTGGCAGTTAGTTAACTTCTCTGCCCAACGATCTATCAGAACGCACTACCTCGGCCGGCGGCCGTAAAGCGCCAGCCTCCACGGAAGGCGGATTTTCCGTGATGCGCTCGGACGCAGCGTTAGGCGCCCAAAACTCATCACAGATTTTCCCTCTTTTCCGGGTGCATGAAAAATGTCCGTTACCAGCTACGGGGTCAATGACTCCCTCTCCAACAAGCTTTGGGCGAAGAAGCTCAACTCCGAGGCGCTGAAAGAAACCTATTTCGGCCGGTTCATGGGCGAAGAAAGCTCGAACATGATCCAGCTCAAGACGGAGCTGTCCCAGAATGCCGGCGACGCCGTGACCATCGGCCTGCGCGTCCAGCTTCAGGGCGACGGCGTCACCGAGGGCCAGACCCAGCAGGGCAACGAAGAGCAGCTTTCGACCTATCAGGACAAGTTGCTGATCAACGAGCTATCCCACGCGGTCCGCGTCAAGAACAAGAACTCGATCGACGCCCAGCGCGTCCCGTTCTCCCTGCGCACGGAGGGCAAGGAAGGTCTCAAGGACTGGTATGCCAACCGGTTCGATACCTGCATGTTCAACCACCTGTGCGGCAACACGCTGGTGGCGGATATGCGCTACGCCGGCAACAATGCAATTGTCGCCCCGACTCGAATCTACCGCGGCGGCGCGGCCACGGATGACGCGACGATCGCGGCCGACAACACCAAGACCTTCAACCTCAGCATCATTGACGCCTGCGTCGAGCGTGCCGGCGTTGCCTCTCCGTTGATCCGCCCCATCAAGATCAACGGCGAAAACAAGTTCCTGATGTTCCTGCATGACTACCAGGTCACGGACATGCGGACCAACACCAACGCCGGACAGTGGCTAGATATCCAGAAGGCCGCGCTTGCCGGCGGCGCGAGTTCCAAGTCGCCGATCTACACCGGCGCTCTCGGCGAATACAACAACACCATCCTCCACAAGGCGAACCGCGTGACGCAGGGCGTCACCAACGCCGGCGCAGTGGCGGCCAATACCCGCCGCGCCGTCTTCTGCGGCGCGCAGGCCGGCGCGGTCGGCTTCGGCAAGCAGTTCTCTTCCGGCTCGCATTACAAGTGGGTGGAAGAGCTGTTCGACTACGAGCGCGAGCTTGGTGTGTCGGCGCAGACCGTGTGGGGCATCAAGAAGTCGGTCTACAACGCCCAGGATTTCGGCACCATCGTTGCGACCACCTACGCGGCACCGCACTAATCACGTAGTTGCCGCCGGGTAATTCCCGGCGGCGCTCGCTGCGCCCCATCAACATTCGATCCAAGGAAGCAACGATATGACCACCGGAATTCCCGGCACCACGGCCCGAAAAATGACGGGTCAGCTCGTCCACTATCTCCGCTTCAAGGTCGCCTTTGGCGATGCTGCAACCGCAGTCGCGCTGCTCAAGCAGACGCTGCCGCTGGGTGCGATCATTCTTCGCGCCAGCCTTGTCAAGACCACGGCGTGGAATTCCGCTACCTCGGCCGCCCTGAGTGTCGGCCTGGTGGGCGGAACGGGAGCGGAGCTGATCAGCGCGGCCGACGTCAAGACTGCGACCGGGCTTGTGGCCGGTACGCTGTCGGCTGGCGCGCTTGCGCCGCTCACGGCCGATACTCAGGTGCAGGCTTCGGTTGCGTTCGTCGGCGCCCCGACCGCCGGCGCGGCTTATGTCGTGATCGAATACGTGAACGACAACGATCTGAACGTCGGCCAGTAATCCGCCGGTGGATATCTGGCTGCACTACGCGGGCGCGGCGCTTGTTCTCGATGAACAGGCGCCGCCGGCCGTTCCTGAAATCGCTATTGCCGCGGTGGTGACGAATGACGACGCTGCTGGATCTGCAAACCGCGATAGCAACGGACCTGACGCGCCCCGATCTGACAAGCCAAATCGCAAGCGCCGTAAAGGACGCAATTAGGTTCTACGAACGCAAGCGGTTCTGGTTCAACGTCACGCGGTCAAAGACCTTCGTGACCGTGCCCGGGCAGTCCACCTATACCGCGGCCGACATGGCCGAAATCCCCAACATTGTCCGCGTCGAGAAACTGTTTCTCTATCAGCCCGGAACGATTTTCGCGCTTGATCGCGAAGAACCGGATGATTTCGAATGGCTGGTCGGCGGCAGCACCGGGCCGGGAAAGCCTACCGTTTTCACCTATGTTGACCAGGCGATTCAGCTTTGGCCGGTGCCGAACGCTGTTTTCACCATGCGCCCTCATATGCACTACAAATTTGCTCCGCTGGCGCTTCCGACCGACACGAACGCATGGTGTACCGACGCTGAAGAGCTGATCCGCACCCACGCGAAGCTGCTGCTCTACACCGATCTATTGGAAGATCCGGACGGCGCCGGCCGGATGCAGTCGAAAATTCAGGCGCTCAAGGATGCGCTCGATTACGAGACGTCCGCGCGCACCGCAACGGGCCAGATCCGGGGGACGGATTTCTAATGCCCGTCATCCCGTTCCCTGAGTACAAGCCCGATATCAGCGACTATGAGAGTTCGAGCGAGCGGGAAATGCTCAATGTCGTGCCGCGCGCAGACGGCTACGGGCCATTCCCAAGCCTAGCGGCGATCTCGCTTTCGCTCGGCGCGCAATGCCGCGGTGCCTTCGCCGCCTACAAAACCGACGCCTCGGTTGTCGTGTTCGCATCGACGGCAACTGACCTGTTCCTGATGGACAGCACGTCCTATGCTTGGTCGAAGGTGTCGCTTGGCGGCGGCCCTTACTCGGCGCTGTCCGCAGGTGATATGTGGGTTTTTCGGCAGTTCAACAATCTCGTATTCGCGACGCAAGCCAACGCTGTTCTGCAGGTTTTCAACATTGCAACTTCGGTGGCTTTCACGGCCGCGCTGGGCAGTCCGCCGCAAGCACGCTACATGGATATTGTCGGACGCTTCCTGGTGCTGACCGGGTTGCTGTCGAATCCGAACCGCATCCAGTGGTCGGGTCTGAACGACGTCAACAGCGCAAATTCATGGGTCGCCGGGCTCAATTCGAGCGATTTCCAAGATCTGTCGGATGGCGGGTTCTGCCGCAGCATCGCCGGCGGCGAAACGGGAATTGTGCTGCAGGACACCATTATTCGGGCGATGATCTATCTGCCGGGATCGCCGATCGTTTTCCAGATCCGCAAGATTGCGGAAGGAATCGGCATTTACGGCCCCTATAGTCTGATCCGCTCGGGGTCGACCATCTTTTTTATTCGCTGAAGGGCTTCCATCGGATCGACCCTGGCGGCGTGCCGGTGCCGATCGGACGCGAGCGCGTCGACCGAACGTTCTTCTCGGATCTCGATGTCGCCAACCTGCAGTTATTTCAGGGCATGGTGGACCCGCGCAGCTCGCGCGTGATGTGGGCTTACAAGAGCATTAGCGGCGTCGCCGGCCAGTTCGACAAGCTGCTTTGTTACGACCCGGTGTTGGACAAGTTCTCGCCGATTCGCGCCGCTGGTGAGTGCCTGTTGCCGCTGTCACAGCCAAGCCTCACCCTTGAAGCGCTGGACGCTATCGCGCCTGGTGCAATGGCGGTGCTCGGCGCGGCGAACAACGGCGCCGGTCTTGTGCGAATTCAGGTCGCTTCGACGGCTTTGCTGTTTGAGGGGCAATATGCATCCCTGTCGAAGATCGTTGGCACCACGGAAGCAAACGGAAATTTCTATATTACGATCATCGACGCAACGCATTTTGACCTGATCGGTTCGGCGTTCGTGCATGCCTATGTGTCGGGCGGACTTGTCGCCGGCCAACTCGATCTAATGGCGCAGTCGCTGGATAGCTTCTTGCCGGCCATCGTGCCGGAATTGGCTGCTTTCGACCCCGGCCACCTCCTGAGCTTCTTCCGCGGGCCGTCGCTCGAGGCCACGTTGCAGACTGCAGAGCAGGGCACCGATGGGCGCCGCATCAAGATCCGCAACGGCTTCCGGCCGGTCACCGATGCGCCGGCCGTGTTCGGATCATGCTCGCGCCGTGAAAGCCTTCAAGCGCCGGCAGCCGCCGGCAGCGAAAGCCCGATCAATCCAGTCACCGGGATCTGCAATCAGTTGGTCGATACGCGCTATAGCCGCTTCAAGGCGCGCGTCCCGGCCGGCACCGTCTGGACCTACATCAACGGCGTCGAGCCCGACATGATTGCGACGGGCAAGCGATGAGCGGGTTTCAGGTCTCAGCGCAGGAAAAAGACCCGGCCGCGTTCGCGCAGGCAATCGGTGAATTGTACGCCGGGCGATCCAACGCCGCCGGCACCGTGACGCTTGCGGCAGGTGCAGCATCAACCGTCGTCACGGCGCCAAATTGCGCGCCGCAGTGTTCAGTTCTGCTGTTTCCCAAGACTGCCAACGCTGCGGCCGGCGCGGCCGGCACGTTCGTTTCGACTGTCGGAATCGGCTCGTTTACCGTGTCGCATGCCAACAACGCTCAAACCGATCGGACATTCTTCTATGTCGCCATCGGCTGAGTTGATTTGCATCGAACTGGCGCGCGTCGCGGAATTCTGGCCGCATGTGCGCGGGATGATCCTCGGCGCCATCGAACGCACAGGATTGAGCGATGCCGGGGACGTTGAAGGTTCGATCCTTCGGGGCGGATCGCTGCTCTGGATCGCTTGGAACGGCAAGACGATAGAGGCCGCGGCATCAACAGAAATCATGTCGATCGGGGCGCGTAAGGTCTGCGTCCTGGTTGCGTGTGGTGGCCGGGACCGGCGGCGATGGCTCCCGATGCTTAGAAAATTAGAGATTTACGCCAAGGCTGAAGGCTGTTCGTGCGTCCGCATCATCGGGCGTCGCGGTTGGGTTCGCGTCCTGAAAAGCTACGCCGTCAAGCACGTCATTTTGGAAAGGCCCCTGTAATGGGCGGAACTAGCAAGACCTCCCAGGACCAAACGCAGACGTCGCAGCTCAACCCCTATTCGGCAGCTTCGGGGTCGCTGACGGGTATCCTTGGCGCGCTCGGAAATCAGGTCGGCGGCGCTGGGACGCTCAATCCTGCGCAGACAGGGGCCATCAACACGATGTCGGCCAACGGTGCGGCCGGCGATCCGAACGCGGCTGCGTCGACCGCGGGCGTGGCTGGGCTGCTCAATGGCGGCGGCGCCAAAGACAACAACGCCGCGATTCTCAAGACCTTGACCGACTATCAGGGGCTGCTCGGATCAACCGCGAGCGGCGCAAATATCGGCGCGAATTCGGCGCTGAGGCCGCAGCTCGATCAGATCGCAACCGATGTCACGGGCAGCAACAATGCGGCTTTCGCCGCCGCCGGCCGCGATGGCTCGCCCGGCAATGCCATGGCGGTTGCGCGTGGCGTCGCCGCCGGTCAGGCGCCGGTGATCGCCGCGCAGTACAACACCGATGTTGCCAACCAGCTCGGCGCGGCCAGCTCGCTCTATGGCGCAGGAAACACGACTTACGGCCTGTTGAACGGCACCAACGCAACCGCAAACTCGAACATTCAGGCCGGCATCGGCGCCGCCCCAACGGCCTTCGCAACGGAGAACGCCGGCGCAAACGCCACGCTCGCCGCGGAAGCGCAGCGCTTTGGTATCCCGGTTTCGCAGCTCACTACGTTGCTCGGCGCAATCTCGCCGGTGGCGGCGCAGTTCGGGCAGCAGACCGGCACGGGCCACTCGGAAGGTGAATCGACCATGTCGGGAGCCCAGCAGTTCGCCACCATCGCAGGCGGTATCGGCTCGATGATGCCGCGATCTCCAATCAGTTTCGGGGCAAGGTAAATGGGGCTGCTTGACGATTTCTTGGCGCTTCAGTCCGGACAGTCGCCGTTTGGCGCGCTAAATCAGCCGTCGCCGCTGAATGCGGAGGCCGATCAGGCGCAGCAGGCGCGCGACGCTGCGGCAGCCATCTTGGCTCGGCGGTTTCGGGGCGGCTCGCACGCGACCGCAGAGCCTGTGCCAATGCCGGCAGAGTTCGGCGCTGGCGCGTCGCCTTTCGGATTTGCCGGGCCAGGATCTATGACCGGGATCAATCCGGCGATGATTCAGGCACCCACTGCCGCTGCGCCGCTGCCTGCGCCGCCGATGGCCGCGCCGGACATGGCGCCGCAGCCGTCGCCGGCCTCGGACCTGTCGTCGGTAAACCGGACGCCGCCTGCGATAGCTCCCGCCGCGTCTGCCGTGGCTCCTGGTGCGCCGGCCGTTGCCGCGCCGCCGATGGATGCGCCGCCAGCCGCCGCGCCTGCGCAGTCCGCGCCGTTCTCTCTGGCCGGTGCTGGCGATGGGTTCGGCGATCGGCTGATGAAGGGCGCAACGGGCTTCATCGGAAATCTGCATAACGGGCCGATCGGCGCGCTCGCTGGCGGCCTCGGCGCGCTGGTGACCGGGCGCAGCACGGACGCTGGCAGCATCGAGGCGGAAAAGCTTGCCGCCACCACCAACGCGACGGCGCGGGCGCTCGTCTCAAAGGGCGCTTCGCCTGAAGACGTCTTGGCCGCATCGAAGAACCCGGCGCTGATGACCGCGCTGGTGCAGCAGTATTACGGCAAGGATAAATGGGGCGTCGTCCAGGTGGGCGAGGATGGCGACGGCCGCAAGCAGTACATGCAGCAGAACCAGGTCGACGGCACACTGCGGCCGATCGCCGGCGCGACGGCTGCGGCCGGCGGTGGCGAAGCATCAAACTTCGTGACCGGGCCGGATGGAAAGCAAATCCCGATTCCGCCGGGCGTCAACCGCAAGGAATTCATCAAAAAGGTATCCGACGCCTCGGCTGATGCCGCCACGGGCAAGGGCACCGAAGCGCAGACCAAGGCCGCAGCGTTCGCAACGCGAATGACCCAGGCGCAAAACCTGCTCGCCCCGCTCGAGCAGCAGGGAACGGGATTTTTCGCCAAGATCGGCGACATGGTCCCCGGCGGCAATTATCTGCAATCGCCGGAATACCAGCGATATAAGCAGGCGTCGTCCGCCTTCATCACCGCCATGCTGCGGCAGGAATCGGGCGCGGCGATCAACAAGGACGAGTTCACCAGGTACGAACGCGAGCTGTTTCCGCAGCCCGGCGACGGTCCCGGTGTGATCGCCCAAAAGGCCGCGGCGCGCGCGGCCGCAACTGAACAGATGCAGCGGTCGGCCGGATCGATGTTTCATGCGCCGGCTGCTGCCGCCGCGCCTGCGCCAGTCGCGCCGCCGGCAGCAGGGGCCCGGCTTCAGCCTGGGCAGTCGGCCACGATCGGCAATATCTCCATCAAGCGGGTGAACTGATGCCGACATTTGAACTGTCAGGGCCTGACGGTGGTACCTATCAAATCGACGCTCCGGACGAACACGCGGCCGTCGCCGCCTTCTCGCAATTCAACTCGGCGCCGGCGCCGGACGCTGCGCCGGTGGGCGTCAATGACGTGGCGCGGGCGGCCGCAACTGGCGTGCCGATCGTCGGCGGCGTGCTGAACAAGCTCAACGCGGCGACGAATGCGGCGCTGGCGCCGGCGCTCAATCGCTTTTTCAAGCCTGAAGATCAGTTGCAGGAACCGAACTTCTCGGACCGTATGGCGCATTCGCTGCGCGACCAGGTCGGCGCAGACAAGAAATTTGCGGATGAGCATCCGTATGTTGACACGGCGGCAAAGCTCGCCGGAGGCGTCGCCTCAATGGTTCCTGTGATGGCTGCCGCACCAGTGGCGTTTGGCCTGGCCGGGCCGATGTCAACGATGGTCCGTAATGGCGCGATTTCGGGCGCGGCGCTTTCGGGTGCCGATGCGGCGGTGCGTGGCGAAAACGTTGGGACGTCGGCGACGATCGGCGGCGTCATCGGCGGCGCGGCCGGGCCTGTCGGCAAGGGAGTTGGTAAGGTGGTCTCGGCAATCGCGGATCGCGTTCGTCCGCCGCCGGTGGTGCAGCAGAATGTGGCCCGGGTCGGCAGTGTCGATATCCCGCTTTCTCAGTCTCAGGTCACCGGCGATGCAGCGGCATCGGCAGAAGAGCAGATTTTGTCCCGTGGTGGGCGTGGCGACGCCGCGCAGCGGGTCGGGCAGAGTTTCCGCGAAAGCCAGGACGATGCCGTAAATGCGGCGCGTTCGAATATCGGCGCCGAATTGGACCCTTCGGGTGCGGTGGCGACGACGTCGCCGCAGGACGCGGCCGAACGTGTCGCGTCGGAGTTGATCGCGCAGGAGGCGGCGCGCAGCACCGCAGCGGCCCGCGATGTGGTTGATGTGCAATCCGCCGGCGCGCGGTTCTCGCATGCGCTGGACCCGGCCGGGCAGATGCGCGGCGCCACGGCGGGCGACGCCGCGGAAAACCTCTCGGAGGGATTTGCGCGGGCGCGTGACGCGGCCAAGGCAGATTACCGGGGCAAGTATGACGCCACGGCCGCGGCTCCTGGTGACTTCTCGCCGGGCTCGGCAGCAGGCTTCCGGGCCGATGTCGAGCGAGGTTTGCAGGCTGGCGACAATCCCGTGTCGCTAGATCCGACCAATACGGCCAAATCGCTGCAGGCGCTCGATGTCATTGACCGGCGGCTGAACCTGGCCGGGCCCGGCGCTCCGAAGCCTGCCGCGCCATCGGCGCCGGCGGCGACGCCGCAGCTTGCGCAGGATGTCGCGGACATTCGGGCACAATATGGCGACGACGTAGCAAACGCCTATGAACGGCAGAAGTCTGCTACGCCTGCGGAGCGCGCTGCTACGCCAGACGCTGGGCCTGTTACGCTGCGTCAGCCGTTCACCGCTGGCAACGGCGTGCCGCTGCCGGTGGAAAATGGCGCAAAGCCGCAGACGCAAAGCCTGCTCGAATTCCTCGCCTCAAAGGGCGGTCTCGGGCCGGATGCTGAATTGGCGGCGATCGGCGGCCATGGCCACACGGTCAACGTCGAGGGCGTCGGCCGGCGCAAGCTGGTGCGTCAGGGTGGGTGGCCGCTTGATTACGCGCGCGAGGCAGCGGAAGAGGCCGGCTATCTCCAAGGGAGCCACAACGGCACCTCAACCGTCAATGATCTGCTCGATGCAATGGACGCGGAAATGCGCGGCCAAAAGCGCTACCCGCAAGGGTTCGAAGGGCACGCCAGCAAGCGCGAAACTGCCGCGCGCTCGGAACGCGACGTGCACGAACGCGACGCCTTCAACCGTGGCATTGAAGATGATTTGGCCGCCGCCGGCCATGGCGAACTCGGCGGCGATGTGAAGGCGCGCGCCATCAAGTTGATGGCGGATGAGGGCGCGACCGCCGATGATGCAGTGGAACGCGCCTTTCGCCAATTGGAGCAGGAAGACGCCGCAGGAACGTTGCGAGCTGAGATTTTCCCAGGCGATCGGGCGCCGGCACAGGCTGCGGCGAAGCCGGCGGCGGAGGCACCGGGCTCGAGGTTCACCATGCGCGACGTCGAACAGGTCCGGAAGGAAATTTCCACACTGTACGGCGATGCCCGCAAGGCCATGCTCGGCGGCGGCAGCGGGTCGGACGTCAATGCTCTCGAACACATCCGCGAGCAGTTTGATTCGCGCGTTGAGCGGATGGTTGCGGACGGCGCATTTTCCGGCGACGGTCCGGCCGTGCTGAAGATGATGCGGGACGCTCGGGCATCCTTCGCCGACTACAAGCAGAAATTCAGCCGGCGCGGGCCTGGTGATGAAGTCGGGTCGGCCGTTGAAAAGATCCTCGGCAAGTACAGCGACACCAAGGCGACGCCGGACACGATCGTCCGGCTGGCCTATGGCTCTCCATCGGCGCCAGGCGGGCAAATGCCGGTGCAGATCGCGCAGCGCATCGAGAAGATTTTCGGGAAGGATTCTGCAGGAATTCGCGACCTATAAACAGGGGCTCTTTGCGCACCTGACGGAAGGCGATGACGTCGTTAAAACCGCTGGACGGATTGATGATTTTCTGAATGGCGCAAAGGGCAAGATGCTGGCGCACACGGTGTTTTCGCCGGGTGAGCGCATTTCGCTGATGAAATACGCCGACAAGCTGCGCGGCATCGCCCCACGGGCAAACGACCCTGGCGCGATCGGTGCGGCCGTGCGCCGCATCACGGGCGCCGATGGCGCGCCGCCGGCGTCGGCCAACGAGGTCGCGAGCTATCTCTATGGGCCGGGTGGCAAGGGCGCTGGGCGTGTCTCTGTGCCGCTGGCGTTGCATCTGAAGCAATCGCTTTCGCCGGAAGGGTGGTCGGCGGTGCGGCAGGGCATGTGGGAAAAGCTGACCAACGCAGGCGAGGGAAAAATTCCATTCGAGGCGCAGGCTCTGTCCCAGAGGCTGCACGAATTCTTGAACGAAAGCGGCGCGCAACTGTCGGCGGTGCTGTTCTCCGACAAGGAACTGAAGCTTATGCGCCAGCTTGCAACGGTCTATCAGAAGATGATCCCGGTTAAGGGGACCACCAATCCGTCAGGCACGGCGCCGATGCTGGCAAAGATCGCCAGCGGCGCACGCAACACGCTGCTGCCGCTGCTCGGCTTCTCGCACGGTGGCGTGCCGGGCGCCGCGCTGGCTGTCGGCCTTGACAAGGGGTTGCAGGCCATGGGCAACGCCAAGGCTGCGCGCAGTGCAACGAAGCTATTTCACGGTGAGCAGGCTAGCCGGCCGGTCGACCCGCGATTCGCAAAGGGGTTGGGCCTGCTTTCGCAGGGCGCGGCGCCGCAGATCAATCAGCGTGCCGGGCGATGATCGTACCAACGGGCAGCGGCAAACATGGCGGCGATCACGCACAGGCCGCCGACGATGCCGAAATTATCAACGACGCCATGGGCCGCGTATCTGACGCCGGCCATTACGACCGCGAAGAGCGCCAGGCAGGACAGCAACAGGGTTAGTTTCATATGGCGTTAGCCGATCAGATCGTGGGTGCCGAATCCGGCGGGAATGCCACGGCGAAAAATGAACGCTCCACCGCTACCGGCGCTGGGCAGTTCATCGAGTCAACGTGGCTCGGAATGCTCGCAAAACATCGTCCGGACCTGGCGGGTTCGCCGGCTGACTTGCTGGCGATGCGCAACGATCCGCAGCTATCAAAGGAAATGACGGCCGCATATGCAGCCGATAACGGCGCGATCCTGTCGAAAGCTGGGCTCCCCGTCAATGCCGGAACGTCCTATCTGGCGCATTTCGCCGGGCCGGCGGGCGCCGTGGGGCTGCTGAACGCCGATCCGTCCGTACCGGCTGGCTCGATCATGGGTGCGGCGGCGGTGCGTGCGAACCCGTTTCTCGCCAAGATGACCGCCGGCGACGTCGCCGCGTGGGCAAGTCGCAAGATGGGCGGGCAGGCTGCGCCGATGTCGATAGCTGGCCCAGCGCAGCGGGCCGCTACACCGGCGCCACAGCCAGCTACGGCGGCCCCGGAGCCGTCCATGGCGCAAACTGCGTTGTCCTGGTTGCCGGCGCCATCGGCCGCGCCAGTGTCGCCGCCCGCCGCACCGACCACTGGACAGGCTTTCTTTAACATCTTGCCGCAGCGTCGATTGTATCAGCGGCCCGCGCCGTTCTCTTTGAAGGGGTAATCCTTTGGCTTTTTTCAGTTGGTCGCGGACAGCAGCCGCGAACGGGTCTGCAGATCCATCCTGCCCGTTCCCGGAAGGTATGGCGCCATCTGCAGTGAACGACAGTGCCCGCGGCGCGATGGCTGCGCTTGCGGCGTACCGGGATGATATCTCGGGCGCGACCGTCACCGCCGGCACAAACGTGGCGTACACGGTCGCAACATTTTCCGGGTTCGACACGCTGGCGCACCTAGATAAGCAGGTGGTGGCATTTACGCCGCACACCACCAACGGCGCGGGGCCGGTGGTGCTTAACGTGGATTCGACTGGTTCAAGGCCGTTGCGCACGTCGCCAGGCATCGAGTTGTTGCAGGGAACCATCATCCAGGGGACGCCGTACCTGGCGGTACTCAACAACACGGACGGCTCTTATTACCTTCAAGGATTTTATGGGAGCGCCTACAACGTTCCGCTCGGCGGCATGCTTGAGACGACAGATTCGGTGGTCCCAAATAGCTCGTTTGTTGCGCCAGTCGGGCAGGCGATTTCGCGAACTACTTACGCCACTTATTTCGCGCGCGTCGGGACAAATTTCGGCGCCGGTGATGGCGCAACGACCTTCAACGTCATCGATATGCGCGGTTGCGTGGGGGTCGTCACCGATGGCGGAGCTGGGCGCATGCCAGGCGTTGGGTTGAATTCCGCAGGTGGCGTCGCGGGCGCTAGTCAAGCTCTGGCGCTTTCACAGATTCCGAACTATGCGCCGCCTTTTTCAGGAAATTCCGTAACTCCAACGGGGGCGGTATCTTCAGGGGTTATCTACGGTGGAGCTATTATCGGCGTCCCGACAGGGTCGGGGGCTTTTACGAGTACCAATTTCGGTGCGATCAACGTAAACATCAACCCGATTACGCCGTCTGGCACCGTTGGGTCGATCAATGGCGGCCAGGGCCAGGTAGCCATCAACACCGCCATGCCATATCGCGGCGTCAACAAAATCCTGCGGATTATTTAGCAGTTTTGATGCCGGTTAATACCGTCGCGCTGGCTATCTCAAGCTGGGCCGCTTGAGACAGTCCCGTGCAGAACGGCTTATTGAGGTAGTTCGTTGGGTTTGCAAGGAGATCTG
This sequence comes from Rhodopseudomonas sp. P2A-2r, assembly GCF_026015985.1. Classification (GTDB taxonomy): domain Bacteria; phylum Pseudomonadota; class Alphaproteobacteria; order Rhizobiales; family Xanthobacteraceae; genus Tardiphaga. The sequence continues at coordinate 3,300,722 of NZ_CP110389.1, forward strand.
ACACCTTCATCCGATCAAAGCTCATGCGGGCGACTAGCGGAAGGTTGTTGCGCCATGTCCGAAGTATCCACGATAACGACCAAATCGGGTGAGTTGAGAGCGGCACGCTGACTTCGATGCTCCCCAACGCCTCTTCAAACAGGGACCGAATCCCTTGCGGCGTGGCGTTAAAATAGTGGTGCGGGTAGCCGTGGAGCGGCTGCAGGAATGGAATGCAGCAGTATAGATCGCCCCCGGGCTTGAGGACTCTAATGATTTCCTTGGCGCATTTGAATGGGTCGCGGACGTGCTCGAGCACCGCGACCGATATCACAGCATCAAATGACGCATCGGCGAAGGGAAGGGCTTCGCCAACGCCGATCACGTCCGTGCTGTCATAGTCAACGATCTCGTAGTTAACCACGTTTTCGTGATAGATCGGACGCTTGCCGGCGCCACAATCGAGGATGAGGCCGGCGCTGTGTTTCTCGATCAGCGCGTTTACCGTGCCATCGTAGCCGTTCGCTGAAATATTGTCGGTTTCCGCAATGCGAGTTTGCTGCCGCAGCTCATCGCTCAAAAAGTCGAGCTTCAGCCCAAGCCTCTCAAACGGCATATCTGTACGTAGAAACGGCGCCAGCCGATCCATCTTTCGAGCGCGGGCGGCTTCAGAGACGCCGCGATGCTCAGAAGTGTAGCGGAACGCGCGGCCTTCGGCGTGCCCGTGGCGCAGGTAATGAATTTTAGCGCTCTTGCCAGACCTTTTAACGTCGGGGTTCAAGGTGAGGTAGGCCGCCGGGTCAAAGTCTCGCGGGAGTCTGAACTTCATTGATCGGCACCAAAATATGAATGTTTAGATATCTCTACGCCGTCCCATTCTTTAAGGCCATGGGGGCCGCAGAAAGACGAAGGGTTTTAGCTGTTTTTTCACATTGTGGCCTCTGGGTTGATGGGTAGATGCACCCGTAACCAAGGCGCCGCGCGATGAAACTCAGGCTGATCGAAAATGCTTGGCGCGATCTGCACCGGCTTTGGAGTATCCGGATCTCGATCGCCTACGGTGTCTTTATGGGGATCAACTGCGTCCTGGCGGCCTTCTTCGACGTGTTCAACCCGTGGTTTCTTCTGGCCGTCGCTGTCTTTGTCAATATCGTGCTGATTCCGCTCGCGCGGTCGATTAAGCAGGCTGATCCGGAGACCGCAGAATGACCGCACGCAAAACGGTTCTCACGGTCGCCTCGGCCGCCGCACTCGCAATCGCAGTCCCCGCCGTAAAGCAGTATGAGGGTTACACGCCTGTCGTGAAGCCGGATCGGCTTGCCAATGGTCTGCCGACCGGCGGGTATGGCGAGACTGTCGGCGTCAAGCTCGGTGAAACCCACGATGAGAAGTTCTGGGCGGATCGGCTGCAGCGTCGTCTTCGCGATGAGTACGATCGTCAGATTGGCGAGTGTATAAAAGTCGAGTTGCCGGACGGCGTTCGCGCCTATGCAATTTCGACGGCCTACAACGCCGGTTCTGCTGCGGTCTGCGGCTCGCCGATGGTGCGCAAGTGGAACGCTGGCGACGTTGTTGGCGGTTGCGAGGCGATCAAGGGATGGCGGACCGGATCACATCCACAGGGACCGCGCGGGCCGCTGGTGATCCAGCGCGGTTTGGTCAATCGACGCAATGACGAGATCGGCGAAGTGCTTGGACTACGCGCGCGGGCAGAGGGTTGCTCCCAAAGTCGAGCGCCAGCTCGCCGCAGAAGCGACGCAGAAACCGCGCTGGTATCGCTGGATTTTCAAATGATCCAGTCAGCCATTGAATCTGCCTGGCACTTCGTTTTCGGCTGGCCGTCTATCGCCGTCGCAATCGGCATTGCTGCAACGGCCGCGGCCGTCTTCAGCGAAAACATCATCGTAAAATTCGCGATTCCGGATCTCCGAAAATGGGCCATTTGCGTTGCGGTGGTCGCCTTCTCCTTCACCGCAATTGCAGGGAAATATTACAATGACGGGCTCTCAGAAAAGCAGCGCCAGTGGGACGAGGCCTTGGTGCGTGAGGTCGGAAACGGGGCGAAGATCCTTGAGGGCGCTCGCAGCGCTGGCCGCAATGACACTCCTGACAGCCTGCGAAACGACTCGTGGAACCGTGACAACTGGACCAAGCCGGTTGTCCGCTGAGGCCCGGTGCGCCGGGTGGCCTAAGGGTGAATTTTCCGCGTCGAAGGACACTCCGGAAACTGTCCGCTGGTTTGGCGTCTACAAGCGTGTAGGCGTCAAAAAGGGTTGCTGGGGGCCGCGCTGATGCAAGAGGCGGAAGTCCAACAGATCGTCGCGGCCGTCCTCGCGGAGCAACAGCGGCTCCACAAGGAAGGCATTGACGACGTCGTGATGAAAACCGTGATCAACCTGCTGACGTCCTTCGGCTTCGAAGAGGACGAACGGAAGGAACTGAAAAAGGATTTCATCCACCTTCGCAAGTGGCGCATCAGCGTCGAATCGGCGGAAGGGCTCACGGTCAAGGTGATTGTTGGAACGATCGTGAGCGGCCTGGTCGCGGCCGTATGGCTGGGCTTCAAGGCGTTCGTCGGCAAGTAATCCGCGCCGGCGGTCCCGGCTGATCCCGCAAAGGAAGAACCAATGAACAGCGCAAGCGAAGCCTCGATCGAGGCCGAACTGAAGACCAAGGGCCTGAACGTTCCCCGCATCGACCCAGCCCACATCGACGGCCAGATTGTCGGATCGTCCTATTACGTGTTCTCCGGAACCACCCTGACCATCTGCGTCCTGACGCTGCGCAACGGCTTCCATGTGACGGGCGAAAGTGCTTCGGCGTCGCCCGAAAACTTCGATGCGGCCATTGGCCGGCGAATCGCATTCGATAACGCCCGTGCGAAGATCTGGCAGCTTGAGGGTTATGTGCTGCGGTCGAAGCTTGCGGCGGCCTAGTTTCGGTTTACAATCGAAACGGAAACCCCTTACGGTTCAACGAGGGTGAAAGCACTCGGTTTCCAATAAAATCGAGTGGTTTCAACTAACCGCCCCCATCTGGGAGACTAGGGGTCGGAGGTTCAAATCCTCTCGCTCCGACCATTTTTAGAAGTAAATCCAACGCCTTAATATTGGCTGGTTTTCAAGAATCGACTGTTTTCAGACGATTCACAATCTTCCTTATCCGGCCGTTCCTACTGCGATCACGTCCCGGTAGTCGCCTAGGCATGGGCGGCCTGTGTGCCGTGCCGCGCCATATAGGAATCAATCGTCTTTTGCGGCTTGTCTACGATCCCTGTCATCGCCTCGGCTATCGCTGGCGTGGTGGCGCTGGCCTTGGCAAGTGCTGAATGAACGCGCGCGTGTCAGCTGAATTTTGTCAGGGCCGCGCAAAATTCGAGAGAGCCGAATGGAGTTTCGTGCACCGCCTCGACACGCAATCCGCATACGCCGAGGCCGTTTAGATCGGAGATCAGCTTCCCGAAGCTTCCTGGCGTGAACTGCCACGCATGAACGTCAATATATTCACCGTTCGATGCGTCGAACTCGCTCAGAGCGATGGCGAGATTATGAGGATCAATGCGCTGCTCGCCGTGGTCTCCGCGCCAATGACGAAGAGCGTCGTTGTGCGTCGTCATCGCCCGGTGCTCGATGACGTTTTCGAGGGTGTGAACCTTGCGTCGTTCGTGGAACGCGGCGAGCGCTTGGCTCGCCGACGATTCCTGCAAGAAATGATCGAAACAATATCGTTTGTCAGGAATGGTGAGCAGATATCGCCCACCGGGATTCAATAGCTGCTCCACCTTCTGAAGGTGAGAAACGAGATCTGGCTGATGCTCGATGCAATGGCTGCTGGCTATCACATCGAATGTTCCGGTCACCGCTGAAAGATCGCCGATGGGTGAAACGAAATCGATCTCAACCGGAGATACGACAGGATATCCTACGCTCCTCGCCCTCTCGATAAGATGAGCTTTATCGAGGACGTCGAAATAGCTCACGTTTGGCCCGACAAGCATAGGGTTGGTGAATGGCCCTATCTCCAGAGCAGACTCGTTCAGCGAAATGAGGGAGATCAAATCCGCTCGCGTGAATGGGGCGCCGGAAAAAGGGCTCACAGCTCTGCGGGCAAGCCGTCTGACGAGGGAAAGGCGCTGAAACATCCAGAGATAGTTACCGCAAGGCGCGCTCGCTGGCGATGGTTATCTCAATTTCTACATTTTAGCAGCTGGGTCGACGGAGAGACGCATCGCAACCAAGGCGCCGCGCGATGAAGATGACGTTCATCGACCATGCCGGGTGGGTTTTTGGATATACCCGCACGACTTCATCTCCGCCCCGCCGCGCTACCTCAACGCTTCCGCACTCGCAGCAACACTATCCGCAAGATTCTGCATCAACGGCACGTAGCGCTTGATCAGGTCCTGGCGGTCGATCGCCGAGATGAAGTAGCTCATGCCCACCGTCGCCAGCACTTTTCCATTGCCGAGGATTGGCACGGCGATGGTGCCCGACGAGCGCGGCTCCACCGTGGGATCGCGTTCGGCAAAGCCCTGTTTGCGGATCGAGGAGAGCAAGGACAGGGTTCGCTTGCGGTCGACGATCAGGCCGTCTTCCGGCTCCTTCGAGCGCGCCAGCAGGTCGAGCAGCATGGAGCGCTCTTCCGCAGGGCAGAACGCCAGATAGGCGCGGCCCAGGGCGCGGCGCAGCAGGCTGAGATGCATGTTGATGGTGCCGTGGAACGGCGACACCGGGCTGTCGGGGATGGTGCTGAAACGTACCATCACCGAGGTGACGTCGAGCACGCCGATCGCCAGGGGCCAGTGATATTGCGCCGTGAAGGCCAGCGCCCACGGCCGCGCCGCCTCCACCACCAGCGGATCGCCGTGAAAGCCGTTGCTGAGCGACTTGACGCGCGAGGCCACAGCATAGCCGCCCTGGCGTCGGTCATTGACCGCATACCCCATGGCACACAGCGATTTCATCAGCCGCACGATGGTCGATTTCGGCAGGCCGGTGGCGCGGTGCAGCAACAGGATCGACGCCACGCGATGCCGGTTCAATTCCTCGAGCAGCACCAGGGTGCGGGCGGCGGCTTCAACCTTCAGCGGGCGAGGGGGCGTCATCGGCATTCCACTGTGCGGAACATGAGGGAATAGCTATGGCCCAAAGACGGAGCGGCTGCAATGTTTCCGTCAAAGAGCGCCACGTTTGTTGCTGACAATGCGGCTGCGCAATCAACCTTGGGAGGCCGCCATCATGGCTGACAGTTCCGTTTCCTATCCCGACACTGTGCCGCTGCCGCCACTGTCGCGGCCGCAGGAGGTCGCCGATCTCCTGGTCGGCGCCATCGACCTGCATTGCCACAGCGGCCCGGCGGCGATGCCGCGCATCCTCGATCACCATGAAGAACTGCTCGACGCCGCCGAAGCGCGGTTTCGCGCTGTGCTCTACAAGGACCACTTCTATCCCGGCATGGCCCACGCCATCATTCTGGAAAAGCTGTTCCCCGAACTCGGCGTGAGGCTGTTTTCCGGCGTGGCGCTGAACAATGCGTCGGGCGGCATCAACCCGCACGCCGTCAACCATGCCATCAACCTGGGCGGCAAGATCGTCTGGATGCCGACGCTGTCGGCCGCCAACCATATCAACGTGCAGAACAGCGGCGCCGCCAAGAATTTTCCCAAGACGTCGAAGAAATCGCTCGATCCCATCCCGCTGACGGCGCTGGATGCCAACGGCAAGCTGACCGACGACACCAAGAAGGTGATCGATCTGATCGCCGAGGCCGACATCATTCTCGCCGGCGGTCACCTGCATGTCAGCGAACAGCACGTGCTGTTCGAAGAGGCGGTCCGCCGCGGCGTCAAGAAGATGCTGGTCAACCATCCCACCTATGTGGTCGGCTTCGCCGACTCCGACATCCAGCAGTTGACCGGCATCGGCGTCACCATGGAACATTCGATCTGCATGTTCATCGACGGCAAGTCGAAGAAGTTCAGCGCCGACGATCTCGCGCATCTCATCGAAGTGGCCGGAGTCGACAAGACCATCCTGTCGTCCGACCTCGGCCTGCTGGCGTCGATGCGGCCGGTGGACGGCTTCCGCGCCATCACCCAGATGCTGCTCGACCTGCAGATGCCGGAAGCGACCATCCGGCAACTGATCGGCGGCAACGCCGCGGCGTTCCTGAACCTGCCGCCGGCCCAGGCGGCCGGGCAGAACGCGGCCTGATATGCCCGAATTGCCTTCTCTGATGCAGGCCGTCAGGATCACGCAACCTGGCGGCCCCGAAGTTCTAGTATTTGCTCATGAGCCGCTGCCCGAGGTGCGGGCCGGCGAAGTGCTGGTCCGTGTCGTCGCGGCCGGCGTCAACCGGCCGGATATCCAGCAACGCCGCGGCCTCTATCCGGCGCCGCCTGGCGCCTCGGAGATTCCCGGCCTCGACATCGCCGGCGTGGTCGTCGCTGTGGCCGAGGGCGTGACCTGGCCGCGCGTCGGCGACGCCGTGTGCGCGCTGGTCACCGGCGGCGGCTACGCGCAATACTGCAACGTGCCGGCGGTGCAATGCATGCCGTTGCCCAGGGGCTACGATTTCGTCAAGGCGGCGGCGCTTCCCGAAGTGCTGTTTACCAGCTGGAACAATATCATCCTGCTCGGGCGGCTGGCAGAGGGTGAAAGCATTCTGGTGCAGGGCGGCACCAGCGGCGTCGGTATGGCGACCATCCAGATCGCCCGGTTGCTGCGCCGGGCGCGGGTGTTCGCCACCGCAGGGTCCGAGCAGAAGCGCCAGATCTGCCGCGACCTCGGCGCCGACATCGCGCTCGATTATCGCGACGACTGGGTCAAGCCGCTGCTGGAAGCGACCGGAAACAACGGCGTCGATGTCATTCTCGATGCCCAGGCCGGCCCCTATACGGATCGCGAGTTGCAACTGCTGGCCTTCGATGGCCGCCTTGTCCTGATCGCCAGCCATCTCGGCGAGCGCGCCGATATCAACGTGCGCCAGATCGTGCGGCGCAGGCTGACGCTCACCGGATCCACCATCCGTCCGCGTCCGCCCGAATATAAAGCGCGCATCGCCGAGGCGTTGGTGCAGCAGGTCTGGCCATTGCTGGAGAGCGGCCGGATGCGGCTGGATGTATTCGCGACATTCTCGCTGGCGGAGGTGGCACAGTCGCATGCCCTGCTGGACGCCAATGAGCAGATCGGCAAGGTCGTGCTGATCGTCGATCCGCAACTGGCCCATCTGGTGCCTCCATCGCAGGCCGCGTAGCCAACCGCAGAGGGCGCCATGACTGACCAGATCTCCATTCCGGTGACGCGGGCTGAGGCGTTCCTGGCCGGCCTGTTCGAGCGCGCGGGGCTACCGCCGGCCGCATCGGTGGAGATGGGGCGCGCGCTGGTCGATGCCGATGTCGCCGGTCTGCCGTCGCACGGACTGTCGCAGGCGGAGATGTATATCCGGCGGCTGCTGCTCGGCAGCGTGTCGGCTGAGGTCGAGCCTGTTGTGGTCGAGAGCCGTGAGGCGACCGCGGTGCTCGACGCGCGCGGCATGTTCGGCCATCTCGCTGGCGACCGGGCCATGAAGATCGCTATCGAGCGCAGCAAGACGTTCGGCGTCGGCGTGGTGGCGGTCCGCAATAGTTTCCATTTCGGCGCGGCAGCCCGCTATACGCAACAGGCCAGCGACAGCAACTGCGTCGGCATGGCCATGTGCAATACCAAGCCGATGATGCCGGCGCCGGACGGCCTCGAGAAGCTGGTCGGCAACAATCCGTTGTCGATCGCGTTGCCGGTTTCCGACGGACCGGATTTCGTGCTCGACATGGCCATGAGCGAGGCGGCGCTCGGCAAGATCCGCGTCTATGAGCGGGAAGGGAAGCCACTTCCACCGACCTGGGCGGTGGACCGCGACGGCGACCCCACCACGGATGCAAAGGCTGCCATCGACGGCATGCTGCTGCCCTCCGGCGGCGCCAAGGGCTTCGGCCTTGCGATGGCGATCAATCTGATGACCAGCCTGCTGGCGCAGGGGCCGGGCGGCGACGACGTCGCGCCGCTGTACGGCGACCTGTCCAGGCCGTTCCTGTGTTCGCTGCTGTTCCTCGCTATCGATATCGGTCACTTCCGGCCGGAGCAGGCGTTTCGCGATGCGGCGTCGGCGGAGCTGGCGCGGGTGCGCGGCTCGAAAGCGCGGAACGGGGCCTTGCGCACGCCGGGCGAGCGCAGCTGGACCCGACGTCATAGCGGTAACCAGACGATCCAGATTCCCAAGGCTTTGGCCGATGGCTTGAACCGCCTGGCCGATGAGATCGGCGGAGTGGCGCGACTTGGCTAGCTCTGCCGCCTGACCGCACTGCACGCTGAACCGTGCGACGTTCCATTGTGCGGAATGGCGGGACATTCCACAAGCCACCGTGCCGGCTTGCATTGTAGTACTTCGAACAAGCCGTCGAAGACGGCAACAGGAAACGCCGAGGATTGAGCCAGCCCATGCAATCACGTGTCGTCATCACTTGTGCCGTGACGGGTAACCAGACCACGCCGGAGATGACTCCGCATCTGCCGATCACGCCGGCGCAGATCGCCGAAGCCTGTCTCGGCGCGGCTGCGGCAGGTGCGGCCATCGTGCATATCCATGTTCGCGATCCCGAGACCGGCCGTCCCTCCATGGAGATCGACTACTACCGTGACGTGGTGGATCGCATCCGCGCCGGGAACAAGGAGGTTATCCTCAACCTGACCACCGGGCCGGGCGGCCGTTTCGTTCCCGATGCGGAGGATCCGAAGGTTGCCGGTCCCGGCACCACGCTGATGCGGCCGGAAGATCGGGTGGCGCATGTTGCACTGCTCAAGCCGGACATCTGCACGCTCGACCTCAACACCATGAATTCCGGCGGGCAGGTGGTGATCAACACGCCGGCAAATGTTCGCCGCATGGCGGCGGTGATCCGCCAGGCCGGCGTGAAGCCGGAGATCGAACTGTTCGACTCCGGCGACATCGCCCTCTGCCGCGATCTCATCGCCGACGGCACGCTGCAGGGCCCGATCCTCAGCTCGATCGTGATGGGCGTGAAGTACGGTTTCCAGCCATCGCCGGAGACGGTGCTGTATGCACGCAGCCAGCTTCCGCCCGGCACGGTGTGGACTGCCTTCGGCACCGGACGCAGCGCCTTTCCGATGGTGGTGCAATCCTATCTCGCAGGCGGCCATGTCCGTGTCGGGCTCGAGGATGGCATCTATCTCAGCAAGGGCGTTCTCGCCGAGACCAACGCCGCCATGGTTGAGAAGGCGCGCGGCATCGTCGAATCCCTTGGCGGACAGATAGCGACGGCGCGGGAGGCCCGCGAGATGCTGGCGCTGCCCATGTGACGATAATTCGCTGACTTGACTGACTTGACTGACACCAAACAACGCAGGGCAAACCTGCAGCACAATCGGAGGAAGCCATGCGTCTCTTGTCTCTCGGCCTTGTCGGCCTGGTCCTCGCTTTCGCGCCCTGTCACGAGGCCGCGGCGCAAAAATGGCCGGATCATCCGGTCACCCTGATCGTGCCGTTTCCGGCAGGGTCCGCCGTCGATACGCTCGCGCGGGCGGTCGCCAACAATCTCGGCGAAAACCTCGGCAAGCAGTTCATCGTCGACAACCGCGCAGGGGCGGGCGGCGGCATCGGTGGCGCCGCCGTCGCAAAGGCGAGCCCGGACGGCTACACGCTGCTGTTCGGGACGCCTGCGCCGATCGCGCTCAACAAGCTGATGTACAAGAGCCTCGCTTACGATCCCGAGCGGGATTTCATGCCGGTGATCCTCGTTGCCAAGTCGCCGCTGATCGTCGCGACCAAGCTCGATTTCCCGGCGAAAACCTTCGCGGAACTGATCGCTTACGCCAAGGCGAACCCGGACAAGGTCAATGTCGGCCATCCCGGCAACGGCACGCTCGGGCACATCACCTCGGAACTGATCCAGCAGTTCACCGGCGTGAAGATGACCAACGTGCCGTATCGCGGAACGGCGCCGCTGACCACCGACCTGCTCGGTGGCGTTGTCGATGTCGTGATGGATTTCATGCCGACCTATGTGCAGCTGGTCGAGACGGGCAAGATCAAAGCGCTCGCCGTGACCACCAGCGATCGCGCGGCACAATTGCCCAACGTTCCAACGGTGCAGGAATCCGGCTTCAAGGGTTTTGAGGCCTCCGCATGGTACGCGATGGTCGCGCCGACAGGCACGCCGAAGGAGATCGTCAGCACCTTGAACGAATTGGTGAACGCCTTCCTGAAGAGCGAGAAGGGCAAGGCGCTGCTCGCGCAGAATGCGCTGCAGCCGGTCGGTGGCACGCCGGAGGATCTCAAGGCATTCATCGCCAGCGAGCTCGCCAAGTGGAAGCCGGTGATCGAGGCCGCCAAGATCACGATGTAAGAAAGAGGGCTCTTGTCCCGGACGCAGTGCAATGCGCCTCCGTCAGGAGGCGACATGCACTGCAGAGCCGGGACCGCCAAAAACTCCGAGCTCGGCACGGTCCCGGCTCTGCGGAGCGGCATAAGAATGCCGCACCGCGTCCGGGACACGAGGCCTGATCGCAGATCTCTGTCGATTCAATTGAAAGCACCTGAGATGTCCGCCATCCAAGTTCCTGCGTTACCGATCCCGAAAGTCGCGCTCGTCACAGGCGGCAGCAGCGGCATCGGCAAGGCCATCGCGGTGCGGCTTGCCGCGCTGGGGGCGCTGTCGTGGTCGGCTACAACAGCCGGCGGGAACAGGCCGAAGAGGTGGTCGCCGGCCTGCAGGGCACCGGGCACCTCGCCATGCGCATCGCCATCGACGATCCGCAATCCATCACGGCAGCCGCGACAGCTGTGACGGAAAAATACGGGCGCCTCGATGCACTGGTCAATTGCGGAGGCGCGACTACGCCCGTGCCGGCCAACGATCTTGACGGGCTGACCGACGCGATCTTCGATCGCACCGTGACGATCAATCTGCGCGGACCATTCGCCATGGTCCGGGCTTTCCGTCCGTTGCTGGAAAAGGGCAGCAGCGCGACCATCGTCAACATCTCGTCGATCGCGGCGCGCACGGGGATGGGCAGCAGCCTGGCCTATCTGGCGGCGAAGGCCGGCGTCGACGCGCTGACGGTCGCGCTCGCCAAAATCCTCGGGCCGCAGATCCGCGTGTTCTCGATCTCGCCGGCCGGCGTGGACACCGATTTCGTCGCCGGGCGAACGCGTGAACAGCTGCAGAAGGTCGCCGACCGGATGCCGCTCGCCCACATCACCACGCCCGACGACGTCGCAAGGGCCGTCGTGGCGTGCATCGTCCACCTCACCAGTTCGACGGGAATTGTGGTGCCGGTGGACGAGGGCCGCCACCTTTAGGTCTGACGCCCGCGACATGGAGAAAGCACAATGAACAAGTTGAAGTTCTACATCGACGGCGCCTGGGTCGATCCGGCCACGCCGTCGACGTTGGGCATCGTCAATCCCGCCACCGAGGAGACCTTTGCGCAAATCAGCCTGGGCTCGCGGCAGGATGTCGATCGTGCCGCCAGGGCGGCCCGCCGCGCTTTCGCGACCTGGTGCGACGTCAGCGTCGAGGCCCGCCTCACCTACCTGCGGAAGGTCATCGAGGGCTTCAGGGCGCGGCTGCCCGACCTGGCGCGGATGATGACGCTCGAAATGGGCGCACCGATCACCTTTGCGACCGAACGCCAGGCGACCGTCGCGCTGTTTCACTTCGAAGAGGCCGCGCGCGTGCTGGCGGAGTACCGGTTCGAGGAGCGGATGGGGAACGAAATCGTCCGGCGTGAACCGATTGGCGTCTGCGGACTCATCACGCCGTGGAACTGGCCCCTCAACCAGGTGGCCTCCAAGGTCGCACCGGCGCTGGCGACCGGGTGCACCGTGGTGCTGAAGCCCAGTGAGATCGCGCCGCTCAGTGCCATGCTGCTCGCCGAGATCATTCACGATGCCGGGATCCCGGCCGGTGTCTTCAATCTCGTCAACGGCGACGGACCTGTGGTGGGCGAGGCGATCGCCGCCCATCCCGCCATCGACATGGTGTCGTTCACAGGATCGACATCCGCCGGCATCCGGGTGGCCAAGCTGGCCGCGGACACGGTGAAGCGCGTGGCCCAGGAGCTGGGCGGCAAGTCCGCCAATATCATCCTGGGCGACGCAGACCTGAAGACTGCGGTGATCGAAGGCGTACACGCCTGCTATACCAACGGCGGCCAGAACTGCCAGTCGCCGACGCGCATGCTGATCCCGCGCGCCTCGCGCGACGCGGCCTTCGCGGCGGCGCGCGAGGCCGTCGACAGCATACGCCTCGGCGACCCGCTCGATCCGGCTTCGACCATGGGGCCGATGGTGAACCAGGGACAATTCGACAAGATCCAGGATCTGATCCAGTCCGGCATCGACGAAGGCGCGACGCTGGTCGCCGGCGGCATGGGACGGCCGGCGGAAGTCAATCGCGGTTATTACGTTCGCCCGACGGTGTTCGGCGACGTGACGCCGCAGATGCGGATCGCCCGCGAGGAGATCTTCGGGCCCGTGATGTCCATCATGAGCTACGACACCGAGGACGAAGCGGTCGACATCGCCAACGACACGCCATTCGGCCTAGCGGGCTTCGTGCAGTCGAAAGACCTCGACCGCGCGCGAAAAATCGCCAACCGCATCCGGGCAGGGCGGGTCTATCTCAACGGCGCGCGCTTCGATCGCAGCCTGCCGTTCGGCGGCTACAAGCAGTCGGGCAATGGCCGCGAGTTCGGGGTGTTCGGATTTGAGGAATATCTCGAGGTCAAGGCGATCCTCGGCTACCGGGCGAGCGCGCAATGACCCGCATGAATGTCACCGTCGGCGGCACACCGCTGAAGAATCCGCTGATCGCCGGATCGGCCGAGCACCACATCGCGGCGGATGGCGTTCGGCGCGCCTTGCGCACCGGCGCCGGCGCGGTGGTGGTCAAGTCCATCAACGAGTCGGAGCGCGGCCGCGACCAGCTGCAGCGCGCGCAGTACATGCTGCTGGACGAGCAGTGGCGCGAAATCCCGTGGACGCCGGAGGCGCCGGCCACGGCGTTCATCGCCACCCGCTCCGGGCTGACCCCGCAGGACTTCGCGGCCTGGCTCGAGCAGACGGTGCAGCTCGATCGCGAGGCCAAGGCGATGGATTCTTATGCCATTGCCAGCCTGATCGTCGCGGATCTCGCGAACACCGTGGCGATGGCCAGGCAGGTCGAGCAGGCCGGTGTGCGCATCCTCGAACTCAACATCGGCACGCCCTATGCGAGCCAGGCCAGAGGCGTGGTGTCGACCGAGCTCGATCCCGAGCGGGTGGCGATGATCGTCTCCACGGTGCGGCAGGCGATCGGCATTCCATTGTGGGTCAAGCTCACCGGGCAGAGCGAGCGCGTGCCCGATCTCGCTGCTGCGGCGTATCGCGGCGGCGGCGACGCGGTCATCATGGCAGGACGCCTGCTTGGATTCGTCCCCGACGTCGAGACATTGCAGCCGCTTCTGGGCACCGCCCTGGGGGTCGGCGGGTTTTGGAATCTGCCGCTCACCTGTTACTGGCTGGCCGTGTCGCGACAGCAGAACGGTCCAGACAAGCCGTTGATTGCCACCAATGGCGTGCGCAACGGACTCGATATCGTCCGGGCGATGCTGGCCGGTGCCAGCGCCGTGGAGATGGCCTCGGAGGTGATGCTGCGCGGATCGTCGGTGCTGTCAGACGCCTTGCAGGAGCTTGATGCTTACCTGCAGCGCAAGGGGCTCACGGCCGCCGAGCTTGTCGGCGTTGCCGCGGATCAGCGCAAGGCGTTTTCCGATATGCCATTGCGGACCGACGACTGGAAAAAATATGTTGCCGACGGCGAAGCGAGCATTCGAAAGGATTGACGATATGCGATCAATGAACCGGCGGGCGACCGCACTGGGGCTGCTTGCGGCGGCATTCTGCCTTGCGCATGCTGCACCAGGTCACAGCCAGACCTGGCCGACGCATGCTGTCACGATCGTTGTGCCGTTCACGGCCGGCACCACCTCGGATGTGATCGCCCGTAGCCTCGCCCAGGAATTGAGCGCGAAGTTCGGTCAGCCCTTCATCGTTGAAAACAAGGGCGGCGCCGGCGGCAATATCGGCGCGGCCAGCGTTGCGCGCGCTGCACCTGATGGCTACACGATCCTGTTTGCGACGACGTCGCAAGCCGCCACCAACAAGCTGATGTACAAGCACATGGAATACGATCCGCAGCGCGATTTCGCGCCGGTCGTGCTGGTCGGCAAGGCGCCGGTGATCGTCACGGCTCGGCCCGATGCGCCGTATAACTCGCTGGCCGAATTCATCACCTATGCGAAAGCTAATCCGAACAAGGTCACCGGCGGCTTTCCCGGCAACGGCACGCTGGGCCACATCACCGGGGAACTGCTGGCAAGCAAGGCCGGCATCGAATTCGGCAAGACGCAGTACCGCGGTGCGGCCGCCATCCTCGCCGATCTTCTCGGAGGTCACATCGATATCGGCATGGACTCGATGGCGCCTTACGTGTCCAACGTCCGCGAAGGCAAGATCAAGGCGCTGGCCATTGCATCGTCCAAACGGTGGTCGGTGCTGCCGGATGTGCCGACGGTCGCGGAGTCCGGCCTTCCAGGTTTCGAGGCCAGTGTCTGGTACGCCATGCTGGTGCCGGCCAAGGTGCCTTCCGACATCGTGGACAGACTGAATGCAGCCACCAATGTGTGGCTGAAAGATCCGAAGACCCAGGAATCGCTGGTTAGCTTCGGTTCTGAGCCGGCAGGCGGAAGTCCGGCCGATCTGGCGGCCTTCACGCAGTCCGAGATCGACAAGTGGAGCCCGATCATCAAGGACGCCAACATCACCTTTGACAAGGCGTCGTCGATAACCTGGCATCACACGGGGGCGCGGCGCGGCGTTCGGCCGCCGCGCTTTGCAGCGGCGGGCTGGTCCGCGCCGTGGCCTTGGCCGAGCTTGCGCGAGATCTGCCGGGCCGTCTCGATCAGCTGCGCCACATCGGACGGCCGCGGCTTCTCGGGCAGAAACTGGATCGAGCCGACCAGTGCGACACAGGCAATGCAGGCATCCTGAGCATCGAAGATCGGCGCCGCCACCGCGTTCAGGCCGAGCATGGCCTGTTCCGGCGCCGTGGCAAAACCCAGCCGGACAACTTCCTGCAATTCCTGCTCGATCTTGCGTGCCGACACGATGGTCCTGTCGGTGAAGCGCTGAAGCGGCTGGCCGAGCAGTCGGGCACGCAGCGGCAGCGGCGCAAACGCCAGCATCACCTTGCCCTGGGCCGAGGCATGAAAAGCCAGCTCGCTGCCCGGCCGCACGCCGATTTCGATCGGAGACCTGCCGGACAGCTTGCTCAGAACCAGCGCGCCGCGCGGCGTCATTTCGGACAGCACCACCGGATGCCCAAGCGCATCGCGCAATTGCCGCATCGGCCCGTCGGCGAGGTGCACGAGATCCGTCTCCGGCGCATGCCGGGCGAGCAGGCGGCTCCGCGGGCCGATGGCGTAGCGCGACGTCGTCGCGTTCTGCGCCAGATAGCCGCGTTCGACCAGCGTCTGCAGATGCCGGTGCACCGATCCCTTGGTCATGTTCAGGCGTTCGGCGATCTGCGTCACGCCCAACTCGTCGTCAGCGAAGGCGACCGCCTCCAGCACATCGATGGCAAGTTGGACGGAGTGGACCCCGCCCGGTTTCAGTTCGTTCATCGGATCTCCGCAGCAGTTCACGAGCGCGGAACAACGTAACGCAAAGTCGCGCAAGTGCAATCGATGTTGCAACGCTGGCGCTCATCGAGCCGAGATTCCGCTTGGCTGTTGACAGGCCGTTCGACACTGCATTAACTTAAAATGAAACAGAGTTTCGCTCTCGCGAACAATTTATGCGAGATCACCGGGCAGCGCTAGAACCAAGAAGGCGGTGAGGAAATGACAGGACCGGCAAATTCCGACGTCGAGCAGCGCATTGATGCCTTGTTGAAAGGCGCGATCGATCCGCATGTGCACAGCGGCCCCTCGATCGCGTTGCGCGGCATCGATCATCTCGAACTGCTGCAGCAGGCCTCGGAGGCCGGCTTCGCGGCCGTGGTGACCAAGGATCACGACTACAGCGGCGTGATGACCGCGGCGCTGATCAGGAAGCACCATCCCGAGCTGAAGACGAAGATCTATTCGAGCATCGTGCTCAACAACGTGGTGGGCGGCTTCAACCCCTATGCGGTCGAGCACACCGCCGCCATGGGCGGCAAGATCGTCTGGATGCCGACGCTTGCCGCGGAGAACCACCTGCGCTGGCAGGAGTCGGCGAAATGGGTGCATCCGGCATCGACCGAGAAGATGCGGCCCGTCACCGTGATCCCGGTGCTGAACGGCGACAAGACGGTGCGCGACGACGTCAAGGAAGTACTCGATATCGTCGCCAGCAACGATATGGTGCTGGCCAGCGGCCATCTCCATGTCAGCGAGACCTGGGTGGTGTTCGAAGAAGCGCAGCGCCGTGGCGTCAAGCGCCTAGTGTTCACCCATCCGGAAGACATTGTCGATGCCTCGCTGAACGATGTCAAAGGCATCGCGGCGATGGGGGCTTTTGTCGAGCACTCGCTGTGCATGTTCCTCGAAGGCTGCAAGTTCAAGAGCCGTGAGCCGGAGGATCTGCGCAACCAGATCGAGGCCGCAGGAGTGGAGCAGACCATGCTGTGCTCGGATCTCGGCCAGACCGGCACCTTCAGTCCGCTCGACGGCTTCCGCCGCGGCATCCGGCTGTGCATGGACCTCGGCTACGACGACGAGCAGATCCGCAAGATGATCTCGACCAACACCGCGCGCGCGATGGGCATCGAGGCGGACGTCGCCGCGGCACGGGCCAACTGACGTTCCGCACAATGGAACGCACGAAATGGCCGGTGCGCCGCGCGCTGCCGGTCGCCTAGACTAGGCGACCGAACCAAAAGTTGAAGGGAGATCGCTCATGTATGACGCTACTGATCCGCGCGCCAAGCTCGCGCCTGCCGCTGCTGCCGCCAAGCCTGTGCCGCCGGGCCCGTTCGGGCAGGCCGAATACCTGAAGTTCTACGAGCAGCCGCCGCAGGACGACGGTCCGGAAGGTAAGAGCTGGTACGGCCGCGGCCAGAATTTCCTGGTCGCCTATACCGAGGGCAAGGCCGGCGGCGTTCTCGCCCGCACCGATCAGCCCGACGAATACGCCGTGCTGTTGTCCGACCCCAAGGTGGTTGTCGAGATCACCACCGCCGACGGCACCCAGCGCGTCAACGGCCGCTCGCTGGCCTTCGTGCCGCCCGGCGCGTCGAGCATCAAGATCATCGAACCCGGCCGTATCCAGCGCATCTTTACCACGCGCTCGACCGATCTCGCCGCCAAATGCGCCAACGCCGCGTCCTACGCCCATGCGAAGCCGTATGTGGCGCTGCTGGAAGACTGGCCGGCGCCCAAGGACGGCTTTCGTCTGCGCGTCTACAGCCTCGACGTGGCGCCGGAGCCCGGCCGCTTCGGCCGCATCTGGCGCTGCACCACCATCATGGTGAACTATCTCGACGGCTATCAGGGCCCGCGCGACGCTGCAAAACTGTCGCCGCATCATCATGACGATTTCGAGCAGTGCTCGCTCGCCGTCGAAGGCGAGTTCGTCCATCACCTGCGCTGGCCGTGGACGGTCAACAAGGCGAACTGGCGCGAGGACGATCACGAGCTGTGCAAGACGCCGTCGCTCGCTTTCATTCCGCCGCCGTCGATCCACACCACCGAAGCCTGCGGCAAGGAGTTCAACCAGTTGGTCGACATCTTCTGCCCACCTCGCCTCGACTTCTCGCAAAAGCCGGGCTGGATCCTGAACGCTGACGAATATCCGATGCCGCCGACGGCGACCCAGACCACAGCGGCAAAGGCTTGATGATATGACCAATGCTTCCACCTTCCGGCAGCGCATGCTGGCCGGCGATAAACTTGTCGGCACCTTCCTGAAGACCCCGACCAGCCACGCCACCGAGATCCTCGGCAACATCGGCTACGATTTCGTGGTGATCGACCAGGAGCACGGCCCGTTCGACCGCACCACCAGCGACATCGCCCTGCTGGCGGCGCGGGCCCACGACATTCCGGCGCTGGTGCGCGTGCCCGGTCCGGATTCGATCCTCTCCGTGCTCGACTGCGGCGCGACCGGCGTGCTGGTGCCGCATGTGAAGACCGCGGCGGCTGCCCGCGAGATCGCGGCGCTGTTCCGCTATCGCAACGGCAGCCGCGGCTTCGCGACCAGCACCCGCGCCGGCAACTACAGCGGTGTGCCGATGTGGACGCACATCGCGGCCGCCGACGCGCAGATGGTGTTCGTCGCCCAGATCGAGGACCCGGTGGCGCTTGACGAGATCGACGCCATCGCTGCCGTCGAGGGCGTCGACTCGCTGTTCATCGGACGCGGCGATCTCACCGCGGCGTTTGGCGACGAGACCAAGGACCCGCCGGCGGTACTGCGTGCGGTCGAGCTCATTTCGGAAGCCGGCCGCAAGGCCGGCAAGCCGATCAGCGTCTATGTCGGCAACGCTACCGAGGCCGAGTGGCTGAATTCGCGCGGCGCCACCGTGTTCGTGCTCAATTCGGACCAGGGTTTTCTACGCCAGGCGGCGACATCCAACCTGAAGGATGTTCGCGGCAAGGTGGGCGGCCCGTCCTGACGGAGCCGCCGCGTTTACTGAAGCTGCCAATAACAAGCCAAACAAGATAAAACACCGGGAGGGACACATGAGATCGCGCAACGCGCTTGTTGTCGCCATGCTGCTGACGATGGCGACGGCACTGCCGGCTGTGGCACAGGAGACGATCAAGATCGGCTCCTCGCTCGGCCTGACGGGTTACGGCTCCGCCACCGATGGCCACTGGCGTGACGGCCTGGCCGTCGCCATCGAGGAGGTCAACAAGCAGGGTGGCGTTCTCGGCAAGAAACTCGAACTGGTCACCGAGGACAACAAGTCGACGCCGCAGCAGGCGGTCGTCGTCTATCGCAAGATGATGTCCGAGGACAAGGTCGTCGCCTTCGACAGCGGCTGCATCTCGGCCGGCAACTTCGCTGCCGCCAGCTTCGTCTCGAAGGCGAAGCTGCCGATGTTCCTGTGCTCGATCCTGCCGCGCCAGCCGGAAGAGATCAAATGGGCATTCCAGTTCCTGCCGCCGCCGAAATATGAGGTCGATACCCGCTACGCCTATCTCAAGGAGAAGACGGAGATCCGCAAGATCGGCATCCTGTCCGATCCGAGTCCGTACAGCCTGCTGATGAAGGGCCTGGCCGAGAAGGGCGCAGAGGAGTTCGGCCTCAAGGTCGTCGCCAGCGAGACCTACCAGCAGGACGACTCCGACTTTAGCGTGCAGATCGGTCGTATCAATGCCGCCGGCGCCGAAGCCCTGATCATGCTGGGCCAGGGCAACGCCGTGGTCACCGTGGCCAACAACATCCGCAGTCTCGGTCTGACCAAGATGCTGATGCTGGGCAGCATCAACGAGCTCGACATCCTACAGGCCGCCGGCAAGGTGCTGGGCGAACAGTACCTGGTCCCGTCGCCGCTGATCCAGATTGCGTCCGATGACATCAGCGTCATCACCGATCCCAAGGCCCGCGCCGCGGCCGAGCCGTTCGTCAAGGCGATGAAAGACAAATACGGCCGGACGGACAATGCGCAGGCGTCGCGCGCGTGGGATTCGCTGCTGATGCTTGCAGCGGCCATGAAGAAGGCCCGCACCACCGAAGGCGAAGCGGTACGCAACGCATTCGAGCAACTCGGCCACTACGACGGCGCGGGTGCGTCCTACGATTTCACGGCCCAGCAACACATCGGCATTACGCAAAATCCTTACGTGATCGCCTCGGTGAAAGACGGCAAGCTGGTCCTGAAGAAATGACGGTGAACGCCGACGCCACGCATCTTATTGCTGTCCACGATCTGGCAGCTCGCTACGGCCACATCGAGGCGCTTCGTCCGACCAGTCTCCACGTGGCGCCGGGTGAGTTCGTTACCATCCTGGGGCCCAATGGCGCGGGCAAGACCACCTTGCTCCGCGCCATCACCCGACTGATCGCCAGTACCGGTCAGGTAGCGTTCAAGGGCCGGGACGTGACCGGCCTGAAAACCCATCAATTGGCCGATCTCGGTATTATCATGGTGCAGGAGGGCCGTGGCCTGTTCGGCGACATGAGCGTCCGGGAAAATCTGCAGATCGGCGCCTACAAGCTGACCGGTTCGCAGGCCGACCGCGACCGCCAGCTGGAAAAAGTGTTCTCGCTGTTTCCGCGCCTTAAGGAGCGGGTGTCGCAGACCGCGTCGTCGATGTCGGGTGGCGAGCAGCAGATGCTAGCGGTCGGCCGCGCATTGATGGCCGATCCGAAACTGCTGATTCTCGACGAGCCGTCGCTCGGTCTTGCGCCGCGCGTCGCCACGGAAATTCTCTCGACGCTGGGTGCGCTCAACAAAGAGGGCCTCGGCATCCTGCTGGTCGAACAGAAGGCGCCGCTGGCGCTCAAGCTTGCCCAGCGCGTCTACATCCTTTCCTCCGGCCGCGTGCGCGCCGAATTGCCGACGCACGAGATCAAGTCGCATCATGACCTCGCCCAGTACTACTTCACCTGAGCCCGCCGCGCGCACCGCGCGCGTCAGTCTCGACCGGTTCCAGATCGGCCTGCTGGTCCTCTGCGGGCTGCTCACCGTCGGCGCGCTGATCTATGGCGGCTATCTGCTGACCGTTTTTCAGCTCGCCATGATCTACGGCGTGTTCTGCATCGGTCTGAACTTCTTCATGGGCTATACCGGTCAGGCGTCGTTCGGTCAGAACGCGTTCGCCTGCATCGGCGGTTACGGCAGTGCCATCCTTTGCGTCCAGTATGGCTGGGAGCCGGCGCTGGCGATGATCGTCTCCATGGTCGTGGCAGGCGTCGCCGCCTTGCTGATCGGCTATCCCACGCTGCGGCTGCGCGGGCACTATCTCGCCATGGCGACGTTCTCGCTCGGGCTCATCACCTACGATATCTCGATCCACTGGACCAGCCTGACCCAGGGCTACATGGGCTATTCCGGTATTCCGCCGCTCGGCATCGCCGGCTTCGGGATCGAGAACGAACGCTGGAAGCTGGTGGCGCTGGTGGTGCTGCTCGGCTTCGCGTTCTGGATTTCGCAGCGCATGCGCGACTCGCGGTTCGGCCGCGGACTGCGTGCCATTTCCGGTAGCGAGAACGGCGCCGCGGCGCTCGGGATCCGCGTGCCGCGCTTCAAGCTGATCGCCTTCGTCATCGCCGCGCTGTATGCGTCCGCTGCCGGCTCGTTGTTCGCTCACACGGTCGGTTTCATCAGCCCCGAAGTGTTCGGTCCGCAGATGAGCATCATCACCTTCACCATGCTCTATGTCGGCGGTGTCGGCACCATGATCGGCCCGATCGTCGGCGCCATCGTGGCGTCGCTGCTGCCGGAGATCTTCCGCAGCGTCGGCAAGTTTCAGGACATCGCCTATGCGGTCGTTCTGCTGGGCATGCTGATCTACGCGCCGAAGGGCCTGTCGTCGCTCGGCAAGCTGTTCCGGCCGCGCAAAAGGGAGGAGGCGTAGTCATGGCGCTTCTCAAGGTCAAAGGCCTGACCAAACGCTTCGGCGGCCTGGCGGCCAATAACGAGATCGATCTCGAAGTCCCCGAGGGCAGCTTGTTTGCGGTCATCGGCCCCAACGGCGCCGGCAAGACCACGTTCTTCAGCATGATCTCGGGCTTTCTCGCCTCGACGTCTGGCAGCATCGCGTTCGACGGCCGCGACACCACCCATATGCGTCAGGATCTGATCGCGGCCATGGGCCTGGTGCGCACCTTCCAGCTGGTGCAGCTGTTCAAGGGCATGTCGGTGATCGAGAACGTCGAGGTCGGCTGCCATCTCGCCACCCGCGGCGGCGTCGCCGCCTCGCTGCTGCGCCCGGCCTGGTTCCGCAGGCAGGAAATCGAGGTGCGCGAGCGCGCCCACGAGCTGCTCGACTTCGTCGGTCTCGGCGCCCAGGCGGAGCAGGACGCCGAGATTCTGCCTTATGGCCAACAGCGGCTGCTGGAAGTGGCGCGCGCGCTGGCCTCGAAGCCGAAGCTGCTGCTGCTCGACGAGCCCGCCGCCGGTCTCAATACCCAGGAGACTGCGGGCCTCGCCGACATCATCCAGAAGATCAATGCCCAGGGCACCACCGTGCTGCTGATCGAACACGACGTCGGCCTCGTTACGCGCATCGCGCATCGCATCGCGGTGCTGGATTTCGGCAAAAAGATTGCCGAAGGCACGCCGGACGAAATCAAGGCCCATCCCGAGGTCATTGCCGCCTATCTCGGCGTGGAGGAAGAGAATGCCTAGCGTCGTCGAACTGATCCAGAGCCTGGTCAATGGCCTCGGCATCGGCCTGATCTACGGCCTGATAGCCATCGGCTTCTGCGTCATCTACAATGCCAGCGGCATCGTCAACTTTGCGCAGGGCGTGTTCGTCATGCTCGGCGGCATGTTCGCGCACACCATCCTGACGCGTTACGGCCTGCCGATGTGGCTGTCGGCGATCCTCGCCATCGTCTTGGTCGCCGGCGTCGGCGTGCTCGTGCAGATTTTTGTCATCAATCCGATGTGGCGGCGTAACGCGCCGCTGTTCGCGATCATTCTGGCCACGCTTGCCGTGCAGCTGCTGATCGAGCAGGTGGTGATCCTCACGCTGGGCGACCAGCCGCGCACCTATCCGGAATTCACCTCCGGCGGCCCGCTCAAGATCGGCCCGATCGCCATCGGCTACCAGTTGTTCTGGGTGCTTGGCTGCGGCGCCGTGATGGTGTTCGCGCTGCAGCAGTTCTTCAACCGCACGCGCATGGGCCGGGCGCTGCGCGCCTGCGCCCAGAACCGCGAAGCCGCAGCATTGCTGGGCATTCCCGTCGAGCGCATGCTCATCGTCGCCTTCGCACTCAGCTCGGCGCTCGGCGCCGCCGCCGGCATTCTCATCACGCCGACGCAGTACACTGCCTACATGGTCGGCGGTCCGTTCGGCATCAACGGATTCATCGCGGCGATCATCGGTGGCTTCGGCAGCCCGCCGGCGGCGCTGGTCGGCGGCATCTTCCTCGGCGTCGTCCAGTCCGAGGCCATCGTGTTCTTCGGCGCCGGCTTCAAGAACATCATCTCGCTGACGCTGTTGCTGATCGTGCTGCTGTTCTTTCCGAACGGCCTGTTCGGCGGCTTTGCCAAGAAAGCCTGAGCAGGAACCGATTCATGAATGTCTTGCTGGTCTATGTCCATCCGGAGCCGACGTCGTTTACCTGCGCACTGAAAGATGCCGCGCAGGACGCTCTGACCGTCGCGGGCCACCATGTCGAGGTCTCCGACCTCTACGGTGAAAGCTTCAACCCGGTCGCCGGACGTCATGACTTCACCACGGTCCACGATGCCGGCCGCTTTCACTATCAGAACGAGCAGGGCCACGCTTATGCCAACGGCGGCTTTGCGCCCGATCTGGTGCGCGAGCAGCAGCGCGTGCTCAAGGCCGACATGATTGTCTGGATATTTCCGATCTGGTGGGGCGGCGTGCCGGCGATCCTGAAGGGCTGGTTCGATCGCGTCATGGCGTTCGGCTTCGCCTATGCCGACGGCAAGCGTTTCGACAGCGGCTACTTCAAGGACAAGATTGGCCTGCTGTGCCTGACCACGGGCGGCACGGTGGAGCGGTTCTCGGCGGGCAATGTCTACGGGCCCATCGATCAGGTGCTGTATCCAACGCAGCATCTGATGGTGGAATATCTCGGCATGAAATCTTGTCCGTCGTTCGTGGCCTACGCCGCGCCGCGCATCGATGCCGCCGGCCGCGAAGCCTATTTGCAGCAATGGCGCGCGCGCGTGCTCGAGATTGCCGGAGCCAGGAAGGACGCAGCATGAGCGACGCTAACAAGGTGCGCAACAAGGTGGTGCTCGTGACCGGCGGTTCGCGCGGCATCGGCGCCGGCATTGCCAGGCGCTTCGCTGCCGAGGGGTTTCGCGTGGCGATTGCCTGTCGCAGCGGCAGGGAAGCGGCGGACAAGGTTCTCGGCGAGATCACCGCAGCAGGAGGGCAGGGCATCGTTGTTATCGGCGACGTGGCGAAGCCTGAAGATGCCAAGGCGATGGTGGCGGAGGTCGTGGCGCGGTTCGGTACCATCGATGTGCTGGTGAACTGTGCCGGCATCGCCGAGTACTGGCCTTTCGAGGCCACCGATCCGGCTTTGTTTCACGCGACCTTCGACACCAATGTCTATGGCACTGTCGCGATGATCCAGGCGGCGCTGCCGCACATGCCAGCGCCGGGCGGTCGCATCATCAATTTCTCGTCGGCGCTGGCCACAAGGCCTATCCCGGGTGCCTCGATCTACGCCGCGTCCAAGGCCGCGGTCTCCGCATTGTCGCACGCGCTGGCAAAAGAATTCGGACCGCGCGGCATCACCGTCAATGCGATCGCGCCAGGGGTCATCGAGACCGAAATGACGGCCGGCATTCTGGCCGAGCGCAGCGCGAGCATCCTGGCAATGACGCCGCTCGGCCGTATCGGCCAGACCGACGATATCGCCGGCATCGCGTTGTTCCTGGCGTCGCCCGACGCCAATTGGGTTACCGGCCGAACGATTGTCGCCGATGGCGGCGTGAGCTGACACTGCGGCCGGAATGGCCGATGCTTGGCAGGATCGACCGCTGCGGGGGCGCGGCGGTCGTGCGTGCCGCAAATGGAAATGGCCCGGAGTGAGACACTCCGGGCCATGATCTCGCGCCGACGTACATCCGGTCCACGCTCGCTTGGAGCCAAGACTGCGCCCGCAAGGTTAACAAGTTGTTACCGCAAAAGGTCGTATTATCGCGGGTTGTCCCGATATGGCCGAGGGGATGGAACCATTCGTGCGGGCATCCATTGACCGGCGATACTTTCAGGAAGGGACAATCCTATGTTTAAGAAGTTTGCCTTTATTGCCGTCGCTGCGGCGATCTCCAGCGCCGCCGTGATCTCCAGCGCAGCGCCGGTCGCGGCCCAGGGCATCAGCGTTCAGCTCGGTAACGGCGGCGGCGGTTATCGCGGCCACCGCGACGGCTATCGTGGCGATGGTTATCGTCGCAGCCGCCCCGAATACGTCCGTCGCGATCGTGGCCATCATCGTGGCTGGGACCGTCACCCGCGCGGTCGGACCGTGATCATCCAGCGGTAAATTCAGGCTTGATGCGAAACAGCCCCGCCCCAGGCGGGGCTGTTTTCGTTTGACCGGAGGGCGCTACGCGGCGCAGGTCCGACGAGCCATCGGCCGTGGCCGCGCCGCCGGCAGGACTCGGGCTGTACCGACGGGCTGCGACGAACATGCCCCACATGAGACCGAGCATCATCCAGAAGTGCCGCCAGTGGTCGGTGTCGATGACGAAGGCTTCGCCGACGGTACCGAGAAATGCCGAGAACACGGCCAGATAGGCGCGTTGCCAGGGCACCCGCACGAACACCAGCCGGAAACCGAGGAACACGGTCGTAAAGATCAACGCGGGATAGCAGATGCCGGAGATCCAGCCGCCGGACATGAAGGCGTTCAGATAGGAATTGTGGGTGTCTTCCGGGAAGAACCTGGTGAACTGCAGCGGGCCGATGCCCAACGGCAGATCGAGCGCCATCTGCGCGCCGAGCAGATGACGGCCGAAGCGGCCAAAACGACCCTCATCATATTTCTGGTCGAAACTGGCGCGCTGCTTGAACATGTCGGCGATGGAGTCGAACGACAGCAGCACGAGGATCAGCAACACCACCGCGACGATGCCGGCGAGTGCCATCATGATGATGCGCGAGCGCTGCTTGCTCGACGGGCTGGTCAGAATCATCGTGAACAGCATGAAGGCGGCGGTGATGACGAACAGGCCCCATGCCGCGCGAGAGAATGCCAGCAGCAGCGCCAGGGTAATGATGGCAAGCGCAATGGCACTGCGCAGGGCGCGTCCGAATCCGTCGCTGACAACGCTCTGCAGCGCGAACAGACCGGGCAGCACCAGAAACGCGCCGAGCACGTTGGGATCCTTGAACATGCCGCTGGCACGGCCGTACAGGGTGAACAGGCTGCCCGCGCCGGGAAACAGGTTGAAATAACCGGCGATGCCGGCCAGCGACGTGACGACGGCGCCGGCGATCAGGCCGCGGCGGAGCAGGTCGATCCGCGCTGCGGTGTTCTCGGCGATCACCATGGCCATGAAGATCGCCGTCACGGCCATGTACCACGAGGTCAGGATCCAGTTGATGATCGGTAGCTTGTCGAGCAGGTAGGCGGCGCAGATCGTGTAGCCGATGTTGACAAGAAACAGCAGCACCAGCAGCGGCAGGAAGGCATATTGCATCCGCAGCCCCGCCGCGACGCTGACGATCATGGTGGCCACCATGGCGAGTTCGTAGGGGCTGGGCTCGATGAACACGATGGCCCCGCCGAAGCCGACCAGCCACAGCAGCGAGTTCTGCAGCGTCATCACGCCGGGCACGATCGCGTGCGGCGGGGCGAGGTCGGCGGATGCGGTATCGGTCATCGGAATCTCGTCACGCCGGAAGCATTCCCATCGTCGCGCGGGACACGGCGGCAGGGCGGTGCTGCCGGCCCGGTCACGACGCCTCAGTAGGCGTTTTCGTTTTTGGTCATCAGCGACACCGGCGTCTTCAGCATGATGTAGATATCGAACAGCACCGACCAGTTCTCGATGTAATAAAGGTCGAACTCGACGCGCTTCTGGATCTTCTCCTCGCTGTCGACTTCGCCGCGCCAGCCGTTGACCTGGGCCCAGCCGGTAATGCCGGGCTTGACGCGATGGCGCGCGAAGTAGCCGTCGACCGCCTCGTCGAACAGCTGGCTCTGCAGCTTGCCCTGGACGGCATGAGGGCGCGGACCGACCAGCGACAGGTTGCCGCTGAAGACGACGTTGAACAGTTGCGGAAGCTCGTCGAGGCTGGTCTTGCGGATGAAGCGTCCGACGCGGGTGACCCGGGTGTCGTTCCTGGTCACGACCTTGGTGGCCAGCGGATCGGCCTGGTCGTGGTACAGCGAGCGAAACTTGAAGACGTCGATCCGCTCGTTGTTGAAGCCGAACCGCTTCTGGCGGAACAGCACCGGGCCGGGGCTGTCGAGCTTGATAGCTAGTGCCACCAGCGCCATCACGGGAGTCGCCGCCAGCAGAATGAGTGCACCGACCACGCGGTCGAACAACCACTTCATCACCAGGTCCCAGTCGGTGATGGGCGCCTCGAAGACGTCGAGCGTCGGTACCTTGCCGAGATAGGAATAGGAGCGCGGGCGGAAGCGCAGCTTGTTGGTGTGTGCCGACAGCCGGATATCCACCGGCAGCACCCAGAGCTTCTTCAGCATCTCCAGAATGCGTCCCTCGGCGGTGATCGGCAGCGCGAACAGCACGAGGTCGATGCGGGTGCGGCGGGCAAATTCAATGATGTCGTCGACCTTGCCGAGCTTGGGGCTGCCGGCGATGGTGTCGAGCGAGCGCTTGTCATTGCGGTCGTCGAACACGCCAAGGATCTGCAGGTCGGAATCCTCCTGGGCGTTGAGTTCCCTGATCAGCGTCTCGCCGCTATTGTCGGCGCCGACGATGATGGTGCGGCGGTCGAGGCGACCCTGCTGGGCCCAGCGACGGATCAATGCGCGGAGCGCGGCTCGCTGTGCAACGAGCAGCGTCAGTCCGATGATGAAAAAGGATGCCATCCACAGCCGCGACACCGCGCCGCCGAGCTTCGCGAAGAACGATACGCCGATGAACAGCAGGAACACGAAGGCCCAGGCCGAAGCCATGCGCGTCAGTTGCCGCAACTGGCCGCGAAATACCTGGATGTGATAGATATCGGCGGCCTGGAAGCAGATCACCGCGGCCACGCTCATGACGAGGATGGCGCTGACATAGTCCCAGCGGAACCCGTCGATGCGGGCGACATAGAGCAGATAGAGCACGACGCCGACAACGCTGAGCAGAACAAAATCCGCGATGCGTACCACGCCGGCGATCACGATCGGCGAATATGCCGTGCGGACTTTCTGGTTGGCGACGGCGAGGGCAGCCGGCGACAGGCGGCGGCGGCGTTCAACCTGCCGGCCATCGCCTGCGGTCGCCGCTGCATCGAGCATGGAGCGTGCATTGATCGGTTCCACGTCGTAAATCCGTGCTTTCGCCGGCTTGCGTCAATGCGCGCCGGGCGGAATGGGATGCAGCAAGGTGTACCGGACAATTCGGAAGAATTGGTTATCGGGTAAATGCCGGTTAACGTCTTGCGAAGGCTTCACGGTAGCCCGTAATGACGCCTTCCACCATTGCCTTCTGGGAGAAATGCAGAGAGATCCGTTCACGAAGCGCGTCGGCGCGTGCGCGTGCGGCTTCGGGGGCATCGATCGCAGTTCGGATGGCCTCGGCCATCGCATTGACGTTGCCGGCGGTGAACAGCGCGTCGGTATGGCTATCGAATATTTCCGGGATGCCGCCGGTATTGGCCGCGATGATGGGCATGGCAGCGGCGGCCGCCTCGATGACCACATAGGGCATGGAGTCGCCGCGCGACGGAACCACCAGCAGGCGGCCTTTGGAAAATCCGTAGCGTGGTTTGATGTGGCCGATGAAGCGCACCGCCTCGGTCAGACCGAGCCGCTGTACCTGCGCCTTCAACGCCGCGGTTTCCTCGCCGTCGCCGCCGAGAGTCAGGGTCACCGGTCTGCCATGGGCGCGCAGCTGCGCCACCGCGTCGATTAGCAGGTCGGCGCCCTTGATGTGCCGGAACTCGCCGACATAGACCAGGCCGGTGGCGTCATCGGCGGTCTCGATGGGATCGAACTCATCGGCAGTGACGCCGTTGAAGACGCATTTGACCAGGCCCGATGGGGCGCCGATCAGTCGCTGATAGGTGTTGCGTGCGAACGCGCTCTCGAACAGGAACAGTTCGGTGCGGTTCATCAATGCACGTTCGAGGCGGCTGTAGACTTGGCCCTTCAACGTGTTCGAGGGGTAGTGCAGCGACCCGCCGTGCGGCGTATAGACGCGGATGGCATCTTTCGATGCCGGTTTCATGCGGACAAACGCGCCTGCCTTGGCGCCGTGGCCGTGCAGCACGTCCGGCCGCAGGCGCTGGACTAGGCGCATGAACCGGGTCCAGGCCATCGCATCGGTGAAGTGTGGTTCGCGTTGCATCGGCATCCGGTAGACACCGAGTGAAAGGCGGGGCGCGATTTCGGCCAGTGCGGCCGCGGCCCGGTCGCCGCCGGTCAGGCTGTCGGCAACGATGCCGACCTGGTGTCCACGTTCCGCCTGTCCGTTGGCGACATCGAGGATATGGCGAAAGATGCCGCCGACCGGCGCGCGGACGGCGTGCAGGATGCGAAGCTGCTTGTTTGACATGTCCTGCATGATCAAAACCAGCGTTCGCCGACCAGCACGGTATCGCCGGGATCGAGTAGGGTGCCGAGCGGCACCACGCTGCGCAGCGCACCGTCGATCGTGGCGTGGGTGAGCGTGACCTCGTCGCGCCTGGCGCGCGGCGAAAAGCCGCCAGCAATGGCCACTGCGCTCTCCACCGTCATGTTGGGCACGTAGGCATACTGACCGGGCGCCGCGACCTCGCCGAGGATGAAGAACGGCCGGTAGGCCTCGATTTCCACCGCCACCGACGGCTCGCGGATAAAGCCGTTGCGCAAGCGGCCGGAGATCTCGGTGGCGAGGCCGGCGGCGGTCTTGCCGCGTGCCTTGACCGGACCGATCAGCGGCATTGCGATGACGCCGCTGGCGTCGATGGCATAGGTGTTGGTCAGACCCTCCTGGCCGTAGACCACGATACGCAGCCGGTCGCCGGTGTCGAGCTTGTAGCTGGCGTCAAAGCTGGAGACCGCGGGCGCGCTGTAGGCCAGGACGTCGAGACCGCTCTGTGGCTGGACCATTGCCACCGGTCCGGACCTGCCCATGCAGCCTGACAGCGCCAGCAAGGCTAGCGCAGAGATCATGAAAGCGCGGGCGCGTCGCATGGCGAGAATCCAACGTCAGATATTTCCGCCAACTAAAGGGGCCTCATGGTTAACAAAGCGTGAGTGCGGTGCGTATGTAAGGTTCGCGTCTGAAGCCGTCGCGGATTAACCGCCCGGCAACCTTAATCGCATTTAATCGGCCTACGAGTAGGTGACATGGCGTTCGGTAGGAGTCTGCGATGCGTTTGCCATTCTGGCGTGGAGGCAAGGGGGCTGTCGCGAAGGCCGTGGAGTCGCCCGTTGCAAGGCAGGCCCCGGTTCCGCAAGTGAGTATTCCCGCGACGCCGCCGCAATCAGGCGATCTCGATATGCGGGTGCTCTGGCAGGCGTTGCGACGCAAGAAGGCCTGGGTGATCGTCCCCACCGTCCTGGCGGCCGTTATCTCCATCGCCGTGGTCAACCTGATTACGCCACGCTACAAGTCGGAAGCGCGCATCCTGATCGACGGGCGCGAAAACATTTTCCTGCGGCCGAATGGCGAACGTAACGAGGAGCGTACTGCGCTCGACGCCGAAGCGGTGACCAGCCAGGTGCAGCTGCTGCTGTCGCGCGACCTGGCCCGCGAGATCATCAAGAAGAACAAGCTTGCCGAACGACCGGAATTCGATCCGGTGTTGCAGGGCATCGCGCCGCTGAAGACGATGCTGGCGCTGATCGGGATCGGACGGGATCCGTTCTCGCTCACTCCCGAAGAACGCGTGCTCGACGCTTACTTCGACCGGCTGACTGCCTATGCGGTCGACAAGTCGCGCGTGATGGTCATCGAATTCCAGTCCTACGATCCCGATCTCGCCGCCCGGGTCGCCAACTCGATCGCCGACGGCTACCTCGCCATGCAGCAGGGCGCGCGGCAAAACCAGGCCAAGTCCGCAGGGCAGTGGCTGTCCGGTGAAATCGACAGCCTGCGCAAGAAGGTCGCAGACGCGGAAGCGCGGGCCGAAGAATTCCGCTCCAAATCCAGCCTGTTCATCGGCACCAACAATACCTCGCTGTCTAATCAGCAACTGGGCGAGATCAACACCCAGCTCAACAATGCCCGCGCGCTGAAGTCCGATGCCGAGTCGAAGTCGCGGATGATCAAGGAGGTGCTGAACAGCGGCCGGCCGATCGAGTCGTCGGAGGTGCTGAATTCCGAGCTGATCCGCCGGCTGTCCGAACAGCGCGTGACGCTCCGCGCGCAGCTTGCCGAGCAGTCCTCGACGTTGCTCGACCGGCATCCGCGGATTCGGGAGCTGAAGGCACAGCTGGCCGATCTCGACCGGCAGCTGCGCGAAGAGGCGGCGAAGATTTCGCGCTCGCTGGAGAGCGACGCGCGCATTGCCGCCGGCCGTGTGGAAGGGCTGACCAGCAGCCTCGAGCAGTCGAAGCGTCAGGCGACGTCGTCCAACGGCCAGGATGTGCAGCTGCGCGCGCTGGAACGTGAAGCCAAGGCGCAGCGCGACCTGCTCGAATCCTATCTGGCAAAGTATCGCGAAGCGACGACACGCGAAAACATCGATGCCGCGCCGACCGACGGCCGGATCATTTCCCGCGCCATCGTGTCGAACACCCCGGCCTATCCGAAGAAGCTGCCGATCGTGCTGATCGCGACGTTGGCGACGCTGCTGCTGACCAGCGGCGGCATCGCCACCGCCGAATTGTTGCGGTTGACCGCTCCGAAGCCGGCGCTGCCACCCCAGACTCCGGTGCGCGCAGATCTGCCGCCCGCCGTGCGTGAAACCCATCCGGAGCTCGCCGTGGGGGTCAGCGAGATCGAACGCCTCGCCGACGATCTGCGCGCCTCGGGCCCGGCAGCCCACAAGGTCACGTTCCTCGGCACCGGTCCGAACGATACCATCACGCTGACCGCACTGACGCTGGCGCGTCTGCTGTCGCGCCATGCGAGGGTCGTGCTGGTCGATCTTTCGGCGACCTCGCCGACGCTGGAAGCCGTGTCCAACGACCCGGCGGCGCCGGGGCTGGCGGAACTGATGCTGGGCGAGGCGTCGTTCGGCCAGGTGATCACCAAGGACAAGCTGTCGGCGGTCCACATGGTCAGCGCCGGACGCGCCGGCGCCGATCGTTCGCTGCTGCAGTCGCCGCGGTTGACGATGGCGCTCGACGCCTTGCTGCGGGTCTACGATCACGTATTGCTCGATGCGGGCACCGCGGTCGATTTGCCGGCCGGCCTGCTCACCACCCAGGCGCGCGCTGTCGTGGTGTCCGACCCATCCATGGGCAACGAAGCGCGGGCCCTGATGAGCGAGCAGCTCAAGGCGGTCGGCTTTTCGGACGTAACGATGCTGAGCAAGCCGTCGGCGTCGCCCGACCCGATCGTGCCCGGTCCGCGGGTGGCGGCGGCCTGACGGGCCGCCGTATTTCAGGCGATGACGGCTATCAGCGCGCCAGCAAGCCGCGCAGCTTCTTCGCCATCTGCATCAGCACCGGCGTCTGCTTGACCAGACGCTTCGCCCGGGCCAGCGACGACAGACCGATGGCCGCAAGCCGGCCGCGGGCGGTAATCGGGATGAAGCTGTCGAAGATCGGCTCGTCGTCCTTGCAGAACAGCCGCTTGTAGTCGTCCGATCCGATGCCGAGATCCAGCGACGTGACGCCGCGTGCGGCGTGGAAGTCGATGATGTTGCGCATCAGGATCAGGCCGGGACTGTACTTCGCATTGCCGGATAGCGTGTAGGTGTTGAACATCATCGAGAAGCGGCCGGCATCGGCGACGCCGGCGAACATCGCGATCACCTCGTCGTCGCATTCCAGCGCGTGAATCTCGATGGCGTGGCCGCCGCCCGCAAGTGGAGTGAGGCAGGCGCTGCGGATGAAATCCTCGACGCCGGGCTCGGCGAAGACGTTGGGCAGGTTCTGTTCGGCCATTCGCAGCGGCTTGGTGGCGAAGAATGCGTCGAGCACGCGGGTGATGTCGGCGTCGGTGGTGGCGATGCCGTAGCGATAGCCGGGCAGGGCCTGGAGCTTCTTCTCCTTGCTCCTCAGGCGCTTGCGGAACGAGGCGCTGACGTGATCCGTCGGCGGGGCGCCGGAAACCATGTCCAGCACCGGGCATTCGTTGATCGAGGCCTGATACGGCAGCAGCGTCATCGGATTGGCGACGCCGGCCCACTGTCTCGGCTGGCGCGCCAACGCCAGCACGTCGACCTTGCCGGCATGCCGGCCGATGCCAGCCAGCAACGCGTCGATGTCGTCTCGGCCGGCACCGGCCGCAAAATCGCGCTGCCACAGCGGCATGTTGAAGGTGATGTGCTTGCCGCCGGGAAATTGCGCGATGCGGATGCGGTCCTGTTGCCGCGTCACCAGCGGCAGCAGCAGCAGCGGTTGATCGCGGGCATCATAGGCGATGACGATGAAGGGCTGCTGCCCCTCCGCCGCACCGATATGGTTCTGCCATGCAGCCAGGATATCGAAACGCTGATAGGGGGTGAAATGGCCCGATTGTTCGAGGCTGCGCCACACCGATTCGGCTTCGCGAAAATCGCGCAGCACATCGACGCGCGCAATGCTGCTGAGTCTCGTGCCAGCCCGCTCGGCCGATGGGCTTTCGATCGCAGCAGCCAAAGTCATCGCATGGCCCGTTCTTGAGAGATTATTTACATTTTTCGATTTCCGGCGACCTTCGCAAAGAAATCTCAACAAAGCGTAATGACAATGCGTTTCCAAGGGAAGGCGACGTTCGCATCCGGGGGCCCGACGTGTTGCACGATGGCGGAATGCTGGCGAGCCTGAAGCTCGAAATGGCGTATTTCAGCGGCCTGCCGCTGCTGATGCCGCGCCGTCGTGGCGGTGCCGGCATCATTCTCAAACTGCAGCGCGTGCGGCCCGCGCGGCGTGACCGGTTTCAGCCGCTGAAATCCCGCGAGATCACGCCGGAATTCCTCGATGCGATGCTGTGCAAGCTGCGGCGCTGGAAATTCGACATCGTGGGAATCGACGAGGCGTGCCGCCGCGCCGGGCAGCCTGGGTCATCGCGCCGTTTCGTCTGCCTGACCTTTGACGGAGGCTATGGCGATCTCATCGCGCATGCTTATCCGGTTCTGGCGCGCCACGCGGTGCCGTTCACGATCTATCTGCCCACCGCGTTTCCGGATGGTGTCGGCGAAGCGTGGTGGCTGGCGCTGGAGGCGGTGGTCGCCGGACGCGATCGCATCAGCCTGATGATGGGGGACGGCGAGCAGCATTTCAGCGTCCCGACCATTTCCGAAAAGTATCAGCTCTTCGCATTCCTTGAATCCTGGATGCGGACGCTGGCGCCGCAGCATCTGTCCGGCGCGATCCACGATCTGTGTGCGCGCTATTCGGTCGATCTGGCGGCTTTGTCGCGCGAGGCGGCGATGACCTGGGACGATGTGGCAAAACTCGCCGCCGATCCGCTGGTGACGATCGGCAGCGCTACCGTCAACTATCCCGTCCTCCGCAGCCTGCCGGATGCGGCGGCGTTGCGGGAGATCACCATGGGCCGGGCGGTGGTGCAGGCGGCGCTGGGCCGCGATCCCGTGCATGTCGCTTTCCCGTTCGGCGACAGCAGGTCCTTCGGTCCGCGCGACGTGAAGATGGTGCAGCAGGCTGGCTTCGCGAGTGCGGTGACGTCGGTGCCCGGCGTGGTGCTGCCGGATGGCCGATCCGATCTGCACGCATTGCCGCGACTGGCCTGGGACGGTCGCCGCCGCTCGCTGCGCGCGCTGCGGGTGATGTTGTCGGGAATGGCTTGGCCTGCCGAACGGTGAGGCGGATCAGGCGTCCGGCCGCGACATCCAGCTGATGATCGGCATCGCCGGCAAGACCCAGCCCAATCCCGCCACCACGTAGAAGATCGCCTGGTACAGGCCGGAGGCAGCCAGCCACGGCGTCTGCGCCACCGTCATACCGAGCAGCGACCAGACCACCACCAGCACGAGCAAGAAGATGGTTCCGAAGAATTTGCGGGTGCGGATGGTCATGACGAAAATGTGCGGTCCGGAACTGGGCAATGGCAGCGCGCGCCTTGGCGGGCCTGAAGCCGCGGACTATAAGGTGCCCGCAAATCCATTCAAGATGTGCTTTCAACGTTGGCGCCCATGACCGGACTCTCCCTGCAAGACGACAAGCGGCTGCGGCCGGTGCGGTGGTGGCTGATTGCCGTTGCTGCGCTGATCGCGCTGATGGTGCTGGTGGGCGGCGCCACGCGGCTGACCGAATCCGGTCTGTCCATCGTCGAGTGGAAGCCGGTGACCGGGGCGCTGCCGCCGTTGACCGCGGAGGCCTGGAACGCGGCGTTCGCGGCCTATCAGAAGATCCCGCAATACCGCGAACTCAACGCCGGCATGAGCCTCGATGAATTCAAGACCATCTTCTGGTGGGAGTGGAGCCATCGCCTGCTCGGCAGGGTGATCGGGATGGTCTATCTGCTGCCGTTCCTGTGGTTTCTGTGGCGTGGCATGCTGACCGCCGAGCTGAAGAAGCGGCTGTGGATCATCTTCGGTCTCGGCGCCCTGCAGGGCGGCGTCGGTTGGTGGATGGTGGCGTCGGGCCTGACGCAGCGCGTCGAGGTCTCGCAATATCGGCTCGCCACCCATCTGGTGCTGGCGCTGGTGATCTTCGCCGCCATCGTATGGACATTGCGCCGGCTCACCGCGCATGCGCCGCTTCAGGTGATATCGCGGCTGAAAACCACGAGCGTGGTGCTGCTCGGGCTGACATTCCTGCAGCTCTATTTCGGCGCGCTGGTGGCGGGGCTACGGGCAGGGCGGGTGTTCAACACCTGGCCGGAGATCGACGGCGCGTTGATACCCTCGGCGCAACGTCTGTTCTTCGAACAGCCGTGGTGGCGCAACCTGTTCGACAACACGCTGACGGTGCAGTTCGAGCACCGCATGACTGCCTATCTGCTGCTGACCGTCGCCGTGCTGCACGCGGTCGACGCGATCCGCTCGCGGGCCGGCGCGGCCGTCGTCAACGGCGCACTGTGGCTGGCGGCTGCGATCGCCGTGCAGGCTGTGCTCGGTATCCTGACGCTGCTGCACCAGGTGCCCATCGATCTGGCGCTGTCGCATCAGGCAGTGGCGATCGTGGTGCTGACGCTGGCGGTATTCCAGGTGGCGCGGATGGCACAGCCGCGGCGGCTGCCGCAGGGATTGCGGCTGGCGGAACAGAATTAATAGCTGTGATCGCGCTCCCCAGGCTCGGCTGTCGTCGCCCGGCCAGGCGCGCTATTGCGCGCCTGGCCGGGCGATCCAGTCATCACTGACGTCCGTGATGATCGCGGGCAGCTGCGTTTACTGGGTCCCCGCTTTCGCGGGGGACGACAAGTTGCGTGTCTATCTAGGCGCTAAGCGCCTGTTCGAGATCCGCGATCAGATCTTCCTTGTCCTCGATGCCGATCGACAGCCGGACCACGTCGGGCGCGGCGCCCGAGCGGGTCTTGGCGTCATCGTCGAGCTGGCTGTGGGTGGTCGAGGCCGGGTGGATCACCAGTGAGCGGGTGTCGCCGACATTGGCCAGATGCGAGAACAGTTTCAGGTTCGATACCAGGCTGACGCCGGCCTCGTAGCCGCCCTTGAGGCTGAAGGTGAACACCGCGCCGGCACCCTTGGGGGCGTATTTGCGGGCGAGGTTGTAATAGGGGCTGTTCGGCAGGCCGGAATAGTTCACTGCGGCCACCGCCGGATGGCTCGCAAGGAATTCCGCGACCGCCTTGGCATTCTCGCAATGGCGCTGCATGCGCAGCGGCAGGGTCTCGATGCCGGTCAGGATCATGAACGCATTGAACGGCGACAGCGCCGGGCCGAGATCGCGCAGGCCGAGCACCCGGCAGGCGATGGCGAAGGCGAAATTGCCGAACGTCTCCTGCAGCTTGATGCCGTGATATTCCGGCCGCGGCTCGCTCAGCATCGGGTACTTGTTGTCCTTCGACCAGTCGAAGGTGCCGGCGTCGACGATGATGCCGCCCAGCGAGTTGCCGTGGCCGCCGAGAAATTTGGTCAGCGAATGCACGACGATGTCGGCGCCATGGTCGATCGGGCGGATCAGGTAGGGCGTCGCCAGGGTGTTGTCGACGATCAGCGGCACGCCGGCCTTGCGCGCCACCGCAGCGATCGCCTCGATGTCGGTGATGCTGCCGCCGGGATTGGCGATGGATTCGATGAAGATCGCCTTGGTCTGTGGTGTCACCGCACGCTCGAACGACGCGATGTCGTCGCTGTCGGCCCACACCACGTTCCAGCCGAAGCTCTTGAAGGCATGGCTGAACTGGTTGATCGAGCCGCCATAGAGTTTTCGCGATGCGATGAATTCGTCGCCGGGCATCAGCAGCTGCTGAAACACCACCACCTGCGCGGCGTGGCCCGATGCGGTCGCCAGCGCGGCGGTGCCGCCCTCCAGCGCCGCGACGCGCTCTTCGAGCACCGCCGTGGTCGGGTTGGTGATGCGGGTATAGATGTTGCCGAACGCCTGCAGCCCGAACAGCGAGGCGGCGTGATCCGAGTCGTTGAACACGAAGGACGTGGTCTGGTAGATCGGCGTGGCCCGCGCGCCGGTGGTCGGGTCCGGCTGCGCGCCGGCGTGGACGGCGAGGGTGGCGAAGCCCGGAATGCGATCGTTCATAGTCACTCCCTGTGAAGGTTCGAATAGTTGGCGGCATGCTGATGGCGCCGGCGCCCGGCGTCAAGGCGATCAGGCATTTTGCCGCGACTTCGCAATGCATGTGCTGCACAGCGTCATAACCGCAAAACGGAACTGTCGTATCCTGCGATCAGACGATGTCATTCTTGTTTTTGGCGGCGCGGTCGGCCGCATTGGTGCCGCCACCGCCGATGCTGCCGCGATTCAGCGACAGCCGCATGCCCTGGGTCGGAATCGGCGCGCGCTTCGAACTCAGCGTGCGCGAATTGACACCCATCCAGGAAATTTCCGACGACAGCCGGCCGTATTCGATCTTCGGGCAGCGATTCATCACCACCTTCATGCCGGCGGCCTCGGCCTTCGCTGCGGCGGCGTCATTGCGCACGCCGAGTTGCAGCCACAGCACATTGGGCAGCGGGCTGAGCGCCAGCACTTCGTCGAGCACGGGCATCACGTGGTCGGCGTTGCGGAAGATATCGACCATGTCGATGGGGCGGTCGATATCGCGCAACGAGGCCACGAACGGTTTCCCCACCAGATTTTTGCCGACCTGGCCGGGATTGACCGGAATCATGTCGTAGCCGCGCTCGGCCAGATACTTGAACGCAAAATAGCTCGGCCGGACATTTTGCGGCGAGGCCCCGACCATGGCGATGGTCTTCACGCCGTTGAGGATCTCACGGATATAATCGTCATTGTAGGCATCGTGGTTCATGGCACTGCTTTTATTGTTCTGTCATGGCCGGGCTTTTCCCGGCCATCCACGTTTTCGTTGGCGCCGGAGCGTCGTTACTTATCCTGCCACGTTGGCGGGCGTTTTTCGATGAAGGCACCGATGCCTTCCTCGGCGTCGGCGGCCATCATGTTTTCCGTCATCACCTCGGAGGCAAAGCGATAGGCGTCGGCAAGCCCCATCTCGGCCTGGCGATAGAAGGCTTCCTTGCCGAGCTTGATGGTATGCGCCGATTTGCGCGCGACCTGCTGCGCCAGGGCAATCGCGGCGTCGCGCTCGGTGCCGGCTGCGACCACCCGGTTGATCAGGCCGATCTCGCGGGCGCGCCCGGCACCGATCGGCTCGCCGGTGAGCAGCATCTCCATCGCCTGTTTTCGCGGAACGTTGCGCGACAGCGCCACCATCGGCGTCGAACAGAACAGGCCGATGTCGACGCCGGGGGTGGCGAAGGTCGCCTGTTCGGACGCCACCGCGAGATCGCAGCTCGCCACCAGCTGGCAGCCGGCGGCGGTGGCCACGCCCTGCACGGCGGCGATCACCGGCTTCGGCAGCCGCACCACGGCCTGCATCATTGCGCTGCAGATCGACATCATGTGCGCAAAATAGGCGCGGCCGCGGTCGGCATCGGTGCGATGCGCGGTGAGCTGCTTGAGGTCGTGGCCGGCCGAGAAGACGCTCCCGTTGGCGGCGATGACCACGGCGCGGGCCGTGGCGTCGCCGGCGATGTCATCGAGCGCGGCGTGCAACTCGCCGATCAATTCCTCCGACAGGCTGTTGCGCGCCGCCGGTCGATTCAGCGTGAGCACGGCAATGGCGCCGTGCGCCTCGCGCAGCAGCAGAGGCGGTTGCGGTGTCACCGCGCGAAGAGGCTGGACCATGTCGGTTTTCCATCGGCTGGGCAGGACCGTCATCATAATGTAACAGGGCGCAACAGGCGAGAGCAGGGCGGGAACATGACGAATGCTAAAATGAGCGTGGCGGATCTGGAGGCGTTTCTCCATCGGGAGTTTCCGCAGGCGTTCAGCAGCGGCGACATCGCCATCGAGAGCGCCGACGGCACCACCTCGCTGCTGCGCCAGACCTACAACGAACGGATGCTGCGGCCCGGCGGCACGGTATCCGGCCCAACCCTGATGGCGCTGGCCGATTACGCCATGTACGTGGTCCTGCTGTCGGCGATCGGCCCGGTGGGCCTTGCCGTCACCACCAGCTTCAACATCAATTTCCTGCGCAAGGGGCAGCCGGCCCAGGATGTGCTGGCGGCGGCCAGGTTGCTGAAGCTCGGCAAACGCCTCGCGGTGGGCGAAGTGACCCTCTTGTCGGGCACGTCGCCCGACCCGATCGCCCACGTCACCTCGACCTATTCCATTCCAAATGCTGGCTGAATTCAGAGGTAATATAGAACCGTATTTATAACCTTATGATTTTGCTGCATAAAAATGCGCATTTCGGCATTGACGGGCGCGCCCTGTCTATTTAGAAACCGCAGCAGTTCGGCGGATCGCGCCGATGTCCCCATTTTACGGATTTTCACATGAAGACGTTTTCGGCAAAGCCCGCCGAGATCACGAAGAAGTGGATCGTCATTGACGCCACTGGTCTCGTGGTCGGCCGGCTCGCTACGCTGGTCGCGATGCGCCTGCGCGGCAAGCATCTCCCGATCTATACCCCGCATGTTGATTGCGGCGACCATGTCATCATCGTCAATGCAGCCAAGGTGGTTCTCACCGGCCGCAAGCGCGATCAGAAGGTCTATTATCATCACACCGGGTTCATCGGTGGCATCAAGGAACGTACCGCGAAGTCGATCCTCGAAGGTCGTTTCCCGGAGCGCGTTGTCGAGAAGGCCGTCGAGCGCATGATCCCGCGCGGCCCGCTCGGTCGCGTTCAGTTCGGCAACCTGCGCGTCTATCCCGGTGCAGAGCACCCGCACGAAGCCCAGCAGCCCGAAGTGCTCGACGTCGGCGCGATGAACCGCAAGAACAAGAGGGCCGCATAATGTCGGATACCATGCAGTCTCTCGACCAGCTGTCGTCGCTGAAGGTGCAAGCGCCGGATGCTCCGACCTACGTCAAGAAGGTCGATAAGCAGGGCCGTGCCTACGCAACCGGCAAGCGCAAGGACGCGGTTGCCCGTGTCTGGATCAAGCCGGGCGCCGGCAAGATCCTGGTCAACGCCCGCGAAGTCGAAGTGTACTTCGCCCGTCCTGTGCTGCGCATGCTGATCCAGCAGCCGCTGGTCGCCGCAGCCCGCGCCGGCCAGTACGACGTGATCTGCACCGTTGCCGGTGGCGGTCTGTCGGGCCAGGCTGGTGCTGTGCGTCACGGCATCTCCAAGGCGCTGACCTGCTTCGAGCCGGATCTGCGCGGCGTGCTCAAGAAGGGCGGCTTCCTGACCCGCGACTCGCGTGTCGTCGAACGCAAGAAGTACGGCCGTGCCAAGGCGCGCAAGTCGTTCCAGTTCTCGAAGCGCTAACGGCTTCGTTCAAACTGTCTGCGAATTCAAAGGGCGCCTTTCGGGGCGCCCTTTTTGCATTCAAATTGCAGACGAATTGATCCTGATTTTCGTGAAAAGTTTTGCTCGCGCGCAAACGGATTGCCAATTCGGGCATCGTAGCGTCTCCGTGGCGAGAGCCCTTCCGATTCTAACTCCTCGGAATGTTAAAACAATTGCCGGTGGCCGCCATGTCGCTCGATCCATCCACGCTCTATCTGGTTGCAACCATGGTTGCCGCGATGCTGGGTGCGATGCTGCTGTTCTTCGGACGGCAGGAGAAAATGAAGGCGCTGAACTGGTGGGGACACGCCTATTTGCTGGGCGCAATCTCGGTCGCGCTGTGGACGGTTGCAGGCGTGCTTTTCGGCGAGTTCGTCTCGCTGGCGTTCATTTCGGTGGGCTTCGTGGCCTGCGCCATGGTGTGGAACGCAGCGCGGGTGTTCCACGGCCGCCAGCCGAGCCTGGGCGGGCTGTTTCTCGGCGCGATGGCCTGGCTGGCCGTGATCGCCAGCCTGCCGCCTGAGTCCGCCGCGCTGCGCATGACCATCGGCGCCGGTATCGTCGCGGTCTACGCGATGCTGACGGCGAGCGAATTGTGGTCGGAACGGCGCAAATCGCTGCAGAAGCGCTGGCCGACCATCATCGTGCCGCTGCTTCACGGCGTCGTGCTGATGCTGCCGATCTTGCTCGGCGATCTCCTTTATCACGATAGCGGCAGCTTCACGTCCAGCATCTGGGCGACCGCCTTCGCAGTTGAACTGGTGCTCTATGCCGTGGGCACGGTGTTCGTGATCTTCATGCTGGTGTCGGAGCGCGCGGTGAGCGCGCACAAGACGGCGGCGTCCTGCGATCCGCTGACCGGCATGTTCAACCGCCGCGGCTTCGCCGAGGCCACCTCGCGCATGATCGAGCGCGAAGCCAAGGCCGGGCGTCCAGTGACCGCGATGATCTTCGACATCGACCACTTCAAGTCGATCAACGACCGCTTCGGTCATCCCGCCGGCGACGAAATCCTCAAGCTGTTCGCGGCGGTCGTCACCCATACGTTGCGCATCAGCGACCTGTCCGGCCGCATCGGTGGCGAGGAATTCGCGGCATTGCTGCCATGTTCGCTCGAAGAGGCGCTGCTGGCCG
Source organism: Rhodopseudomonas sp. P2A-2r (assembly GCF_026015985.1). Classification (GTDB taxonomy): domain Bacteria; phylum Pseudomonadota; class Alphaproteobacteria; order Rhizobiales; family Xanthobacteraceae; genus Tardiphaga. The sequence continues at coordinate 3,342,702 of NZ_CP110389.1, forward strand.
CCGAACGTGTCCGTGAGGCCTTTGCCACCTCCGGCATCGCGGTCGACAACGCGCCAGTCGATACCACCGTCAGCATCGGCGTCGCCGGCGGTCCGAGCGGCACCGAGCTGGACGTGCTGCTGGCCGCCGCCGATACCGCGCTGTACCAGGCCAAGCGCGCCGGCCGGAATCGGGTCCAGGCCGCGGAGGAGCAGCCGCTGTCGTTGGAGCAGGGGCGGCGCAATATTGCCGGACGCGCGACCGCTGCGCCGGCGGCCGTCGTGGGGCCGCATGTCAGCGTCAGCGCGAGCCGCGCCTGAGAGGAATCGCGTGCGGGATAAGATTCTCTTTACCATTCGAATCTTATTGTCTGCTTATGATCACAGCGCGCGACCCTTCCCAGAATTCCACCCTGACGTCTCTTGAAGCCGCTGTGGTTTCCGCGCGCAGCGGCTTTGCCTGCATGTTCTCCACATCCGAGGAATACGAGCGCGCATTGATCAGCGAGCGACGCGCGCAGGGCCGCTATGGTGCGCCGCCGCCGCGCCGCTGGCCGATGCTGGCATTCGTCGGCTGTGCCGTAACGATCGCCGGGGTTGTCCTGCTGCTGGCCTGACGGTGGCGGCGCTGGACCTCCGTCCCGGCGCCTCAGGCGTCCCTGTTCTCGTGGCCGCGCTTCACCAGGGCGGCGGATTGCGCTAAAGACGGCGACCGCAACGAAGGATCGCGCCAGCCATGATCACCGAAATCGCCCTGATCGACGTCAAGCCGGGTTCCGAACAGGATTTTGAAGCTGCCGTCGCCAAAGCGCAGCCGCTGTTCCTGGCCGCCAAGGGCGGCAAGGGCATCGAACTGCACAAGTCGATCGAGAAGCCGTCGCGCTACCGGCTGCTGGCGAAGTGGGAAACCCTCGAGAACCACACCGTCGATTTCCGCGGTTCGCCGGCCTTCGCCGAGTGGCGCGCGCTGGTCGGTCCGTATTTTGCCGCGGCGCCCGAGGTCGAGCACACCGAGACGGTGTTGACGTCGGCGGGCTAGGCGTCTTCGGTTTGAGACGAACGGCCCAGGCAGACGCCCGGAGATTCCCTGGCGGTTGCATCATTTGATGGTCCAGCGTTGATCGGATGTCTCGTGGAGGATGCCGCAAGCCAGATTGTCGATCACTACGAGCGCCATGCCTTGTCATGGGATGCCGACCGGCGTTTTGCGGTCTGGAGCGATCGACCTTTCATCGAGCGCTTCCTCGGTTTCCTGCCGCCGCAGGCGATGATTCTGGACCTCGGCTGTGGCGGCGGTTCGCCGGTTGCGCTTCACATGGCGGGGCAGGGCCTTCGCATCACGGGCGTGGACAGTTCGCCGACGCTCATCTCGCTGGCCCGAACCCGCATGCCGGACCACGCGTGGATCCTGCACGATATGCGGTCTGTGTCCCTCGGACGAAAATTCGACGGCATACTGGCCTGGGATAGTTTCTTCCACCTTCGCCACGCGGACCAGCGCAGGATGTTTGGCATATTTGCCGCGCATGCGGCGCCCTCCGCCGTGCTGATGTTCAATGCCGGTCCGGGTCACGGCGAGGTCGTGGGCGACTATCGAAACGATCCGCTGTACCACGCAAGTCTCGACGCGGAAGAATACGAAGCATTGTTGAGCGAGGTCGGCTTTACGCTGATCGAGCATTCGGTCAACGACTTCGCCACCGGCGGCCGTATTTTCTGGTTGGCACGGGCGCCATGACCGCCAATGCCTGCTGGCTGCAGTTTCGCGGGTGTTGTGCCGGGCGCCGATCGCGCCGCGCGCGACCTCACGCCATGATGTCGAGCAGCGCCTTGGTCATGCGATCGTCCGACTTCATCAGCTTGGCGTTGGCGGCAAAACTGTAGCTGGCGATCATCTGGCTGACCAACTCCTGGGAGAGGTCAACATTGGGCGCGGCCACGAGGCCGCTTGCGTTGGCGAAGGGGCTTGCGGGTCGGAGACCGCAGTCGTGGACGGCTTGGCCGTCGTGACGCTCGTGGCGGTGCCGCCGCCGGCGCTGGCGGATTGTACTACGACCAGCGGCGCATAGGCGCGTGCTGCTCCCGCCGGCACCGTGCCGATGGCATCGGGAAGGGCGCCGGTGCTCGCGACATTGGCGACGTTCGAGGCGGAGACCTCGAGGCGGCGGGTCGCCGCGTTCATGCCCGACTGGGCAATGGTGGAGATGCTGCTCATCAAGGGCTCGCCGCACAAAAGGTCTGGCGATCACTTAAGCCGCGGCGTTCTAAGCAAGCTTCAATGCCGGTAGCGGGATTCCGGCGGTGCGGGTAACGGGTCGTTTACCAATCGGTTGATGTCCCTCTGACTGCTCCCGTCTCTGCCGCAGCCGGGCTTCACCCAGTGCAGCGGTTCGGCCCGCGGAAATCCAACAAGCCCTGATGAACGCAGCGCAGGCCGGCTGCGCAGGAGAAGCGACGAGCAGAAGGCGCCCGAGGCATCAGCCTTTGTCAACATAATGGACAAGAATTGGCATATTCGGTTGTTATGTAGACAGTCACGGCGAAGTTGGATCATATTTTGGTTATGACCACGATCGCACGACCAGATGCCGGCTTTCTCCGTTCTCCCTCCGCAGAGAAAGTGCTTGCAGACCATGCTGGCGACGCCGCATTCGCGACGACGCTGGGCAGAGGTCTTGTGGTGCTCGAAGCGTTCGATGTCGGAGGCGCGTTGCGCGGCAACGCTGACCTTGCCGCGCGAACCGGGATTTCGCGGCCGACGGTTGCGAGGTTGACGCATACGCTCGCCGAGCTTGGCTACCTCCGCTACGACTGGAAGCTCTCCAAGTACCGGCTGGGCGCCCGGGCGCTCCGGATGGCTCATCCGCTTCTTGCCGGCATGGAGTTTCGCCAGGCTGCGCGACCGCTGATGCAGGAACTCGCCCAGAGCGTTCGCGGCACGGTTTCAATCGGCTTACTCGATGGCGCGTCAGCGATCTATGTCGAGACGGCGAGATCTGGAGACGTTGGAACGCACGTCCCCGATATCGGCATGCCAATTCCCGTCATTCTGACAGCCATGGGGCGGGCGTCATCGGCGGCGTTACCGGCCGTCGAATTTGCGCTCCTCGAACAGTGCCTGAAAGCTGACAACCCGGACCTGTGGTCGGCCTATCGCGACAAGTACCACGCTGGCGTCGAGCAGTGTGCCGAGCGAGGATTCTGCACCTGCTATGGCGAATACATGGCGTCCATTCATGCAGTCGCTGCTCCGTTGTTTCACGTACCGGCCCTGAAGCAATCCTTCGCGATCAACTGCGGCATCCCTGCGTTTCGATTGCAGTCGGGGCAACTGGAGTCTGAAATCGGCCCGCGGATCAAGGCACTCGCCGATAGCATCCGCGCGCTGGTCAATGAGGTTGGGCCGATGATCGCGCACAGCTAGCGCAAGACAGAACGACGGCAAGATCCTTCGCCAAAGAAGGACGCCGCGACGAACGGGGAAACGAAATGGGCGGGCCGCTGGACGGATTGAAGGTGCTCGACATCGCGACCATCATCGCGGCGCCGCTCGCGGCGACGCTGCTGGCCGACTACGGGGCCGAGGTGCTCAAGATCGAGATGCCCGGGCAGGGCGACGGGCTGCGGTCGTTTCCGCCGCTCAAGGATGGCAAGCCGCTGTGGTGGAAGGCGGCGAACCGCAACAAGAAGTTCGCCACGCTCGATCTTCGCACGCCTGAGGGACTTGCGCTGTTCAAGCGGATCCTTCCGCGCTTCGACGTGCTCATCGAGAACTTCCGTCCCGGTACGCTGGATCGCTGGGGGCTGTCGAAGGAGGTGTTGTGGTCGATCCGGCCCCGGCTGGTGATCCTGCGCGCCACGGCGTTCGGGCAGGACGGTCCTTACAACAGCAGACCGGGCTTCGCGCGGATCTTCGAAGCGATGGGCGGGCTCACTTACCTGACGGGCGACGCCGAGGGCGAACCCACTCATCCCGGCTATCCGATCGGCGATCTCGATCGGCGGTCTGTTCGGCGCGGTCGGGGTGCTCGCCGCCCTTTGGAAGCGCGCGCGATCCCGAGGCACCCGGCGAAGAGATCGATCTGTCGCTGACCGAGGCCGTATTTCGCCTGCTCGATGTGCTTCCGATCGAATTCGACCAGCTCGGCTTTGTCCGTCGCCGCATCGGCAACGCCAACGGCTATTCCGCACCGGCAGCCGTGTTCCGCAGCAGCGACGATCGCTGGGTCACCATGGCGGGGGCGACCAACGCGCTCTATGCGGCGAATTGCCGGGCCATCGGAAGGCCCGACCTGATCGCCGATGCGCGGTTCTCGCGCAACGATCTGCGGGTAATGCACGCAGCAGAACTCAACGGGATCTTCTCGGCATGGTGTGCCGATCACACCCTCGACGAGGCGCTCGCCGAGTTCGTTGCCGCGCAAGGGACGGTCGCGCCGATCTATTCGATCGACCAGATCGCGACGGACCCGCAGGCGATGGCACGCGGCATGATCACCCGTGTTCCCGATCGCGATTTCGGCTCGGTCGCAATGGCGAATGTCGTTCCCCGATTCACCGTCGATCCCGCGCAATCGCGCCACGCCGCCGGTGATCTGGGTCAGGACAACCACGAAGTTTACCGGGACTGGCTCGGCCTGTCGGAACAGGAGACCGAACGGCTCGCAACCAAGAACATCATCTAGTTCGAGTCGCCAATCGACTTAACCGGCGGCACGATCGTCGGATGTCAAAAATCCACAAGGGAGGAGAGCGATGATGCCAGCAAGCCAATCCGTCACCCGGAGAACATTGCTCGCCACTGCAGCCGCCGGGTTTGCGGCAGGCCTCGGTGTCACGGCGCGCGCCGAGGACAATTGGCCCTCGCGCCTGGTCAGGCTGATATCGCCTTACGGGGCAGGAGGCGCGAATGACATCTCGTTGCGCATTCTGGCGGAGTATATCGGCCACCGGCTGGGCCAACAATTCATCGTGGAGAACCGGCCGGGCGCTGGAACCCGGCTTGCCAACGAATCCGTCGCCCATGCTTCGCCGGATGGATACACATTCCTCTACGTCGCAGCGCCCTATGCGACGGCGGAAGCGCTTTACGGAAAGCTGAACTACGAGCGCAAGGAGTTGCAACCGGTCGCCATGGCCGTAACCGCTCCAATTTTTCTGCTCATCAGCGCGGATGCTCCTTTCAAGACCCTTCCGGAATTGATCGCTTACGGCAAGTCGCAACCCAACGGATTGACGTTTGCGTCGCCCGGCGCAGGCTCGCAACCTCATCTCGCAGCCGAACTGCTGTTCAGGGATGCCGCGGTCAAAGGGATGAATGTCCCGTTCAGGGGCAACTCGATGGCTTACACCGAACTGCTGGCCGGGCGGGTCGATGCCACCATCACCGCGATCAGCACAGCGTTGCCGCATGTCGAGAGCGGCAAGTTTCGCGTGCTCGGCGTGGCCGCAGCCGAACCCAGTGCGATCTATCCGCAGGCCCCGACGCTGCGGGAGCAGGGGCTGCCCAACGTGGTGGCATCCGGGTGGTATGGCTTCATGGCTCCGGCCGCCACGCCTCGCGCGATCGTCAACCGGTTTCAGGACGAAATCGTCCGTGCGCTTGGCGATCCCGAGGTGAAGCAGAAGCTGCTGATCCAGGGATTGGAAGCGCGCGGTGGTACCGCCGCGGAGTTCCAGAAATTTATCGACGACGAGACGCGCAAGTGGGGCGAGCTGATCCGGCAGGCGGGCCTCAAGGGAGAATAGCGATCCGGTTTGGACCTGCTTCGTCGTGCCCCCGCTGCGGGGACGGCGCCGGCCGGAACTAAGGCATCGATAGCCACGGCTGCCGCGACCGCCGTGGTCAGCTCCGAAATCTCGAAATCCCCATTGGAGAGGTCAGACGCGATGAGCAACAACATGGTGAACTTGGCGCTGGCGTCCGTGCTTGCCGCCGCGCTGTCGGTTTCGGCCGCGTCCGCGCAGAAGAAGTACGACAGCGGCGCCACCGACACGGAAATCAAGGTTGGACAGACGGTGCCGCTGAGCGGGCCAGCGTCGGCCTATGCCACCGTTGGCAAGACCCAGGCCGCCTACATCAAGATGATCAACGACGAAGGCGGTGTGAACGGACGCAAGGTCAATCTGATCCAGTATGACGATGCCTACAGCCCGCCGAAAACCGTCGAACAGGTACGCAAGCTGTTCGAGAGCGATGAGGTGTTGCTGACCTTTCAGATCATCGGCACAGCTCCGAATGCAGCTGTTCAGAAATATCATAACGTCAAGAAAGTGCCGCAGCTGTTCGCTGCGACTGGTGCCTCCCGGTTTACCGACCCGAAGAACTTTCCTTGGACGATGGGTTTCAATCCCAGCTACTTCGTGGAGGGCCGGATCTACGGCCAATACATTCTGAAGGAGCATCCGAACGCCAAGGTCGGCATCCTCTACCAGAACGATGACCTCGGCAAAGACTACCTCAACGGCATCAAGGCCGGGCTCGGCGACAAGGCGGCGACGATGGTGGTCGCGGAGATCTCCTACGAACTGTCGGAACCGACGATCGACTCGCAGATTCTCAGGATCAAGGATTCCGGCGCCGACCTGTTCTTCAGCGCGTCCACGCCAAAGCAGGCGGCGCAGGCGATCAAGAAGATCGCCGAACTCGGCTGGCACCCTGTGCATATCGTCGACATCAATGCGACCTCGGTGGGTGCAGTGATGAAACCGGCTGGGCTGGAGGCCTCCAAGGGCATCATCAGCGTCGGCTACGTCAAGGATCCGGCCGATACCAACTGGAGCAACGATCCCGGAGTGAAGCGCTATTTCGCCTTCATGGAGAAGTATTATCCGGAAGGCGACAAAAATTCCAACTTGAACGTCTATGGCTACATCACCACCCAGCTCTTGGTTCATGTGCTGAAACAGTGTGGCGACGATCTCACGCGTGCAAACGTGATGTATCAGGCTTCGCACCTCACGAACGTCACGCTCGACGTGTTGCTGCCCGGGATCAGCGTCACAACCAAGCCGAATGACTATCGCGTCAACAAGCAGTTTCAGATGGCGCGTTTCGACGGCGAGCGCTGGGAGCGCTACGGAGGCATCATTACCGACGAACCCAAACAATAAGCGGGCGCTGCCAATCCCGGGCTCAGGCCGCTTTCGCGACCGGCGCGGCTTCGTCGTCGTCCTCGCGCAGGAGGTCGATCACCACCTTGACGATCGCCAGTACGGGGAGTGCCAGCGCCAGGCCCCAGACGCCGAACACGATGCCGAGCATGATCTGGAACGCGAACAGCGTGGCCGGCGGGATGTCGAGCGCCTGGCGCTGCAGGATCGGCGTCAGGACGTAGCTCTCCATCGCGTGGACGCCGAGAAACAGCACGAAGGCGCTGGCTGCGGCCACCCATCCGGAGGCGAGGCTGGCGAGCACCACGATGAGCCCTGCGAGCAGGGCGCCGACGGTGGGAATGAACGCCAGCAGCCCGGCCTGGACGCCCAGGATGAATGCGCTGGGCACACCGATCAGCATCAGCCCGATCCAGGTCACGCCGCCAACCGCGACCATGGTGATCATCTGCGCGATCAGCCAGCGCTCCAGCGTCTCGCCGATCCGGTCGACGATCTCGGTCATGGGCGCGCGATGCTTCTTCGGCGTGAGATGCAGCAGCCCCTTGCGGTAGACGCCGGGTTGCGTGGCGAAGGCGAGGCCGAGAAACAGGACAATGAAGAAATTGCCGAGCGCGCCGACCGCGCCGAGGATGATCTTCAGGGTCTGGCTGACGATGGCGCCGCCGCTGGAGGCGAAGGCGCTGGCGCTCGGCAGGTTGTTAGTCTTGGTTTCCGCTGCGGCTGCAGGCGATGCGGGTCTGGTCCCGGCATCCGGTTTGGCTGTCGCGTCGGCCTCGTTGCCGAGCCCGCCAAAGTCGAGATAGCTGGTGTCGACGCCGTGCCGTTCGAGGAACGATTTGACGTTGACGATCTGCGATTTCAGCGTGGTGCTGAGCACCTTGGTTTGCTCGGCGATGGTCGAGCCGCCGAGGAAGACGATGCCGCCGAGCAGCGCGGCAAGCAGCAGGCACACCATCGTCAGGCGCAGCGCGTGGGGGCCGCCCATCACGCGGCCGAACAGGGCGGTGAGCGCATTGAGCGCGACGCCGAGCAGGATGCCGGCGAAGATCAGGAACAGGGTGGCGGAAAAATACCAGGCGAACACCACGAACACCGCGAACGACACGGTTGCGATGCCGCCGACGGCGATCGCCCAGGCCAGATCGCTGCGCTTCTGTACATTGTCTTCAGGGGCCACGTTCGATCCTCGGCACGAATTTCAGCGGTACTCTTTCGGCAAAACCGGCCGGGATCAAGCTAAGATCGCGCGTCGCTCGGTGCGGTTCCTCCAACGAAAAGGGCGCCCCGTTGCCGGGGCGCCCTCGATGTTCACGCCATGTCGCGCGGGCTTCCCCGCAACGGCATTACTGCGAGTAGTACATGTCGAATTCGACCGGATGCGGGGTCATTTCGTAGCGCATCACTTCGGTCATCTTCAGCTCGATATAGGCGTCGATGAAGTCGTCATCGAACACGCCGCCGTTCTTGAGGAAGCCGCGGTTCTTGTCGAGGTTTTCCAGCGCTTCGCGGAGCGAACCGCAGACCGTCGGGATCGACTTCAGCTCTTCCTTCGGCAGGTCGTACAGATCCTTGTCCATGGCCGGACCCGGGTCGATCTTGTTCTTGATGCCGTCGAGGCCGGCCATCAGCATCGCGGCGAAGGCGAGATACGGATTGGCCATCGGATCGGGGAACCGGACCTCGACGCGCTTCGCCTTCGGCGAAGTCGTGTACGGGATGCGGCAGGAGGCCGAGCGGTTGCGTGCGGAGTAGGCCAGCAGCACCGGGGCTTCATAGCCCGGGACCAGACGCTTGTAGGAGTTGGTCGACGGGTTGGTGAAGGCGTTGATGGCCTTGGCGTGCTTGATGATGCCGCCGATGTAATGCAGGCAGGTTTCCGACAGGTCGGCATACTTGTTGCCGGCGAAGACCGGCTTGCCGTCCTTCCAGATCGACTGGTGCACGTGCATGCCCGAGCCGTTGTCGCCGAAGATTGGCTTCGGCATGAAGGTGGCGGTCTTGCCGTAGATGTGGGCGACCTGGTGGATGCAGTACTTGTAGATCTGCATCTGGTCGGCCATGTGGGTCAGGGTGTCGAACTTCATGCCGAGCTCGTGCTGGGCCGAGGCGACCTCGTGGTGGTGCTTCTCGACCTTGACGCCCATCTTGGCCATGGCGCCGAGCATTTCGGAGCGCATGTCCTGCACCGAATCCTGCGGCGGAACCGGGAAGTAGCCGCCCTTGGTGCGGATGCGGTGACCGAGGTTGCCGCCCTCATATTCGGTGTCGGAATTGGTCGGCAGTTCCGAGGAATCCAGCTTGAAGCCGGTGTTGTACGGGCTCGACGAGAAGCGCACGTCGTCGAACACGAAGAACTCGGCTTCCGGACCGACCATCACGGTGTCGCCGATGCCCATGGACTTGACCATGGCCTCGGCCTTCTTGGCGATGCCGCGCGGATCGCGGTTGTAGGGCTCGCCGGTGGAGGGCTCGAGAATGTCGCAGGTGATGACCATGGTGGTCTCTGCGAAGAACGGATCGATGGTCGCGGTTTCCGGGTCGAGCATCAGCATCATGTCGGATTCATTGATCGCCTTCCAGCCGGCGATCGAGGAACCGTCGAACATGGTGCCTTCGGCGAAGATGTCTTCGTCGATCATCGAGATGTCGAAGGTCACGTGCTGCCACTTGCCGCGCGGATCGGTGAAGCGCAGATCGACGTACTTGACGTCATTGTCCTTGATGGACTGCAGGACTTCTTTCGCGGTCGTCATGAATACCTCTTGTGTCTGCAGACGTCTTTTGCTGCGGCGCGAGGACGCCGCAGGATAACGCCTTATGCTGCGGCTACCGTCTTAGAACATCGTCCTAGATGGCGTCGAGCCCGGATTCGCCGGTCCGGATGCGAATTGCTTCCTCGATGTTGGAGACGAAGATTTTGCCGTCGCCAATCCGGCCGGTCTGCGCGGCGCGCCTGATCGCATCGATGGCCTTTTCCACCAGTTCGTCGGAAATCACGATCTCGATCTTCACCTTGGGCAGGAAATCGACAATGTATTCGGCGCCGCGATAGAGCTCCGCGTGGCCCTTCTGGCGGCCGAATCCCTTGGCCTCGGTTACCGTAATGCCTTGCAGACCGACTTCCTGGAGGGCCTCTTTCACCTCGTCGAGCTTGAACGGCTTGATGATGGCTTCGATTTTCTTCACTGAGCGTCTCCCCGGCACTTCCACTATTTCAGGCTGCACGTTGCTTCAAGAATTGCGCCCCTTGGCGCAGGCTGTTCGATACCCTGTTTCGGACATTCGTGCGCGATCGTCACGCCGTCCGGATATAATGTCGCCGGAAGCGGGACGATCGGCCACCTTTAAATTTGGCGGTGAGCACGACGGATCCGAAGCTAAACTCCCAAAAGCAGGGTCCGTGCCAAGTTGGTCGCGAGGCTGTTTTTGGAGCATTATCAGTTAACTAACATGCGTATGGCAGCTTCTGCACCCGCTACCTATCGCTCGACTGTCTATAAAATAATCAATCAGTGCATTTTGTAGGCGGCCGTGTCGCGAAGAGGCTTCGTATAGGCGCATTGCCTCCGGATGAGGCGCACAGGAATTGTTCATGGAAATTCTCACCGCCGCCGAAATGCAGCGTGCCGATCAATTGACCATCGCCGATGGCACCCCTGGTTTTGCTCTGATGCGTAATGCCGGGCGGGCCGTCGCCGATGCCGCCGCCGACATGGCCGAGGAGGGAGCGATCCTCGTGATCGCCGGCCGCGGCAACAATGGCGGCGACGGATTTATCGCAGCGGCGGAGCTGGCGGCGCGCGGACGCGACGTTCAGGTGATCCTGCTGTGTCAGAAGGAGACGCTGACCGGCGATGCGGCGCTGGCGGCTGCCGAGTATAAGGGCGAGGTCTTGCCGTGCGATCCCGCCGCGATCGGCGCCCCCGCGCTGATCGTCGATGCGCTGTTCGGCACCGGCCTCGACCGGCCGATCAAGGGGGACCCGTTCGAGATGATCGCGGCTATCAACGCCAGCGGCGTCCCGGTGCTGGCGGTGGATCTGCCGAGCGGCATCAACGGCACCACCGGAGCGGTGATGGGCATCGCGGTGCGCGCGACCGAGACGGTGACCTTCTTCCGGCCCAAGACCGGTCACCTGCTGCTGCCGGGGCGGGTTCATTGCGGCCGGCTGCGTGTAGTGGATATCGGCATCGAGGCTGGCGTCCTCGACGAGATCCGTCCGCTGACCTCGGAGAACATGCCGGAACTCTGGGCCATGTCATTCCCGGTGCCCAGGATGGACGGCCATAAATTTGCCCGTGGCCATGCCATCGTGGTGTCCGGCGACATTGCTGCGACCGGCGCGGCCAGGCTTGCTGCCCGCGGTGCGCTGCGCGCCGGGGCCGGGCTGGTGACGGTGGCATCGCCGCGCGATGCGCTGGCGGTCAACGCCGCGGCACTGACCGCCGTGATGGTGCGCCCGGTGGATACGGCAGCCGAGTTTGCCAACCTCGTCGCCGACCCCAGGATCAGGGCCTGCGTGATCGGGCCCGGCGCCGGGGTCGGGGCGCGCACCCGCGACTTCGTGCTGGCGCTGCTGGCGGCCAAACGTGGCGCGGTGCTCGACGCCGACGCCCTGACCAGCTTCGCCGAGGCGCCGCAGCAGCTTTTCGATGCCATCAAATCTCTCTCCGAGCCGAGCGTTGTTCTGACGCCGCACGTTGGAGAGTTTTCCCGTTTATTCAAAGTGATAGAAGCTGAAGCTGCTTCTCTTTCAAAGCTTGAGCAGGTGCGGATGGCGGCCCAAACGGCCGGTGCGGTGGTGCTGCTCAAGGGGGCGGACACCGTGGTGGCGTCGCCCGATGGCCGCGCCGCCATCGCGTCCAACGCGCCGCCCTGGCTGGCCACCGCCGGCTCCGGAGATGTGCTGGCGGGCATCATCGGCGGCTTGCTGGCGCAAGGCGTTCCGGCCTTCGAGGCGGCGTGCATCGGGGTCTGGATGCATGGCGAAGCCGGTGCCGAGGCCGGCCCCGGGCTGATCGCCGAGGATCTCCCGGAAGTGCTGCCTGCGGTCCTGCGCCGGCTCTATGACCGGCTGGAAGTGGAATACTGAGGCCTATTCCACCGCGTACCAGCGGACCAGCTGCGGCGCCGCCCAGTCGAGGGCCGTCGCCTCCAGCAGCCAGCGGCCGGCCGTCTCGGCGAGGAACGCGATGCGCTGGGTCCGGCCGGCCTCGACCAGGATTGTGTCCAGCCAGAACGGCTTCCAGCCGTCGTCGAGCCGGTCAAGCAGCCGACCATGCTGGCCATGCAGGCGAAACACGACCGGGATCGTGCCCCGGTTGGTTAGGGCAAGCACCACGGTGCGGCCGGCTTTGACCTTGAAGGCGGGCGGCGTCGCGACGCCGAGGCCGCTGGACGACAGCCAGTCCGGCACCGGCGCAGCCGGGGAACCCAGCGGAACGTCGACCCGCACCGCATTCTTGAGGTCTAGCTGTGCAGGCAGTCCGTTGGACGGGAGCGCCGCAGCGGCGGGCAGCGGCCTGTCGCGCACTGGGGGCTCGCTTGAGGTCAGCAGCCGGCCGATCGGGCGGACTTCCTTGCCGTCGTGCAGCAGGATGGCTGCGGCTGATCCCGGCGGGCGGGTGACGTCGACAAAGGCGTCGATCCGGGTTCCCGGGGCCAGCACAAGCTGGCCATTGCGGGCCGGAAACGGCTCGACCGGTTGGCCGTCGATAGCCATCACCTGAACATTTGAATCTTCGATTCTTAAAGCAATCGCAGTGCGCTGGCAGCCATTTATAATGCGAAGCCTGAGCCGTTCATGGAGCCGGACGGTGGGTTCGAAGCTGGGCTTGCCGTTGACGGTGAAGACAGCGGTGGTGTCCGTCGGGTCGCTTCCGGGCGCGACGGCGATGTTGTCTGGGCGCAGTCGCGCTTCCTCGATCAGCAGGACTTCGTCGCGGTTGGCTACGGGCGGGGCAGTCTCCAATACCACCAGCGCACGGGCGGGCGACGGTTTCGCCTGGCCGTCGCCGAGCAGCCGGAGGTCGACCATGAAGGTGCCTGCATGGCGCAACGGCAGCCGGAACGCATCGGTGCCGCCCGCGGCCAGTGGTGGGCGCCCGAGCAGCGGCTCGGCGGCGGGGGCGCCGTCGATGCCGTGCCAGTTCAGGACAACGGGAACCGGCAGCTGATTCTCCAGCGTCACGTCGATCTCGTCGCCGCGCTTGAAGCGCAATGCGCCATCCCGGGTGGCGGTCTGCAGCAGCCAGGCCGGCGTCTCGGCACCCGGCCGGAGTACCATGGTGCCGGCCCTGGCTTGCAGTGCCAGCGCCGGCCGGGTCTGGCCGACCGCGGCAACGGGCGCGATCGGAGCGAGAATCGCGCCGCCAAGCCCGGCGAGCAGGGTGCGGCGGCTGACCGGGAAGCGATCTGTCATACCGGGGATCCCGACCATTTTTCGGGCTGAATGTCCAGTTATCGCGGGCGCGGCGGAAAGTCCGGGGCGGCGTCTTTTTTTGCTGCGAACATTCACACCCATGTTATAAGCCCGCCGCTCGCGGCTTCGCGCGGACATGACGTTTCCCGCGGGCGTGGCGGAATTGGTAGACGCAGCGGCTTTAGGTGCCGCCGACGCAAGTTGTGGGGTTCGAGTCCCTCCGCCCGCACCAAGCGCTGACCGCGTTTGAATTGACGAATTTCGAGGGTGTATTTTCGTGGGGCAAGTCCTACGAAGATGCGTCCGCCGAACCACCGGCGCAGGCTGCAAGGCCGCGCGCCGACCAGATTGACAATGTCCGGCCGTGAGCCGGACCAGCGAGAAGAAGATTGACGCCATGCAGGTGAATGAAACCGTCGCCGACGGACTGAAGCGCGAATTCCAGGTCAATGTCCCGGCCGCCGACATCGAAGCCAAGGTCGATGCGCGCCTGATCGACATGAAGGACAAGGTCAAGCTGAACGGTTTCCGCCCCGGCAAGGTCCCCATGGGTCATCTGAAGCGGCTGTATGGCCGTTCGGTTGCCGCCGAGACCGTCGAGGAACTGATCCGCGACACCAATGCGCAGATCTTCACCGAGCGCGGTTTCCGCCTGGCCACCGAGCCGAAGGTGACGATGCCGACCGAGATGAAGGAAGTCGAAGACATCCTCGCCGGCAAGTCCGACCTCAATTATACCGTCGCCATCGAAGTGGTGCCGGCGATCCAGCTCGCCGATTTCAAGAGCTTCACGGTTGAAAAGCCGGTTGCCGAGGTCACCGACGCCGACGTCGACGAGGCCATCAAGCGGGTGGCCGACCAGAACCGTGCCTTTGAAGCCAAGGCCGAGGGTGCCAAGGCCGGGTCCGGCGATCGCGTCACTGTCTCCTTCAAGGGCACCATCGACGGCGTGCCGTTCGACGGCGGCACCGGCGAGGGCATCCAGGTGCTGATCGGTTCCAACACCTTCATTCCCGGCTTCGAAGAGCAGCTCATCGGCATCGCCGTGGGCGAGACCAGAACCCTGAAAGCGTCCTTTCCGACGAACTACGCCAGTGCCGATCTGGCCGGCAAGGCGGCCGAGTTCGAGACGACCGCGACTGCCGTCGAGGCGCCGAAGGATACCGTGATCGATGACGAGTTCGCCAAGATGCTCGGCCTGGAATCCCTCGACAAGCTGAAGGAAGCTGCGCGCGACCGCCTGAACACGGAGTTCGCCGGTGCCACCCGCCAGCGCGTCAAGCGTCTGCTGCTCGACCGTCTCGACGAGACCCATCGCTTCGATGCGCCGCCGTCGCTGATCGAGGAAGAGTTCAAGCTGATGTGGAACTCGATCAAGGCGGAGATGGAATCCTCGGGCAAGAGCTTTGCCGATGAGGGCACCACCGAGGAAGCCGCCATGGAAGAGTACCGCAAGATTGCGGACCGCCGCGTGCGGCTCGGTCTGGTGCTGTCCGAAATCGGCGAGAAGAACAAGATCACCGTGACTGACGACGAAGTCAGCCGCGCGGTGGTCGAGCGTGCCCGCTCGATGCCGGGCCGCGAGAAGGAAGTCTGGGACTATTATCGCAGCAATGCCAATGCATTGGCTCAGCTTCGTGCACCAATCTACGAGGACAAGGTCGTCGATTTCATTCTCGAGCTCGCCAATGTCACCGAGAAGAAGGTGACCCGCGAAGACCTATACAAGGACGACGAGGCCGAGAAGACCGCGGCCTGAGGCGTTCTGCGATGCCGGCCGCAGAGCGGCCGGCATTAAGGATGTCAGGCGAAACCGGCCACCGACGCGCGGGTTAGCTTTGCCGCGACCGCGCGAATCGGCTTGAACTGGCAGTTGTCGGCATCGACGGCTGCCGGTCTTGTTGCCGCTCAATTGGCTCATATCTGTGAGCTCTGTTTAAGTCCTGCATCACGGGACGTTCGTCCTCCTCCGGCAAGCCGTAACGGGTCCATTCTGCCGCCGGGCGCACGTCTCCGCCAACCTTGGGTGATCAATGCGCGATCCGGTGGAAACCTACATGAACCTCGTGCCGATGGTGGTCGAACAGACCAACCGCGGTGAACGGGCCTATGACATCTTCTCGCGCCTGCTGAAGGAGCGCATCATCTTCGTTACCGGTCCGGTCGAGGACGGCATGTCGACGCTCACCGTCGCCCAGCTGCTGTTCCTGGAAGCCGAGAATCCGAAGAAGGAAATCTCGATGTACATCAACTCGCCCGGCGGCGTGGTGACATCGGGTCTGGCGATCTACGACACCATGCAGTTCATCCGCCCGCCGGTGTCGACGCTGTGCATCGGGCAGGCGGCCTCGATGGGCTCGCTGTTGCTCTGCGCCGGCCACAAGGACATGCGCTTCTCGCTGCCGAACTCGCGCATCATGGTTCACCAGCCCTCGGGCGGGTTCCAGGGGCAGGCCACCGACATCATGCTGCACGCCCAGGAAATCCTGAACCTGAAAAAGCGGCTGAACGAGATCTACGTCAAGCACACCGGCCAGACCTTCAAGGCGATTGAGGATGCGCTGGAGCGCGACAAGTTCCTCACCGCCGACATGGCACGCGACTTCGGCATCGTCGACAAGGTGATCGACAAGCGCGCCGAAGAATCGACGCCGAAGGCGCCGTAAACTACCCGAGGCGACGCAGTTCGGGGCTGGGCGAACCCCGCAAATTTTTGTGGCTGGCGGCGTACGTCGCGCGGCTGGCCACAAGGTTTGCTCCTGTCCGGTATCCGGTGCTGCATCCCACGGTCGCGGTTCTGGTTTCGTGCCGGTTTGGCGTGATATTCTCGTCACGTTGGGCTGATTTCGCGGGCTTTGCCCGCCGGTCCAGCCGAAATCACGCTATTGTCACGCCATCCGGTGATTTGCCGATTAGCGAATTCTTGATCATCGGCAGTCACCATGGTTCGCTGAAGCGGATCAGCTAGTATCGTGGAAGATCTCGATTAGGCCGTGATTCGTGCGGTATTCTGGAACGAGGGTCTTTTTTGGTACGTATTTTGCTCTATCTACGGATGGGTGCCGGGATGGGGCAACGGAACGACCAAGACCGAACGGCGGACGGAGATTAGAATGAGTAAGGTCGGCACGAGCGACTCCAAGAACACGCTGTATTGTTCGTTCTGCGGAAAGAGCCAGCACGAGGTTCGCAAACTGATCGCGGGTCCCACCGTGTTCATATGCGACGAGTGCGTCGAGCTCTGCATGGACATCATCCGCGAGGAGAACAAGTCCTCGCTGGTCAAGTCGCGCGACGGGATTCCGACGCCGAAGGAAATCTGCAAGGTTCTCGATGACTATGTCATCGGTCAGAGCCATGCCAAGAAGGTCCTCTCGGTCGCGGTGCACAACCACTACAAGCGCCTCAACCACCAGACCAAGCACAACGACGTCGAGCTGGCGAAGTCGAACATCCTGCTGATCGGACCGACCGGTTCGGGCAAGACGCTGCTCGCGCAGACGCTCGCCCGCATTCTGGACGTGCCGTTCACCATGGCTGACGCGACGACGCTGACCGAAGCCGGTTACGTCGGTGAGGATGTCGAGAACATCATCCTGAAGCTGCTGCAGTCGGCCGACTACAATGTCGAGCGGGCGCAGCGCGGCATCGTCTACATCGACGAAATCGACAAGATCTCGCGCAAGTCCGACAATCCCTCGATCACCCGCGACGTGTCGGGCGAGGGCGTGCAGCAGGCCTTGCTGAAGATCATGGAAGGCACGGTTGCCTCGGTTCCGCCGCAGGGCGGCCGCAAGCATCCGCAGCAGGAGTTCCTGCAGGTCGACACCACCAACATCTTGTTCATCTGCGGTGGTGCGTTCTCTGGCCTTGAAAAGATCATCTCGGCCCGCGGCCGCTCCACCTCGATCGGCTTCGCCGCCCAGGTTCTGGCGCCGGAAGACCGCCGCACCGGCGAAATCTTCCGTCACGTCGAGCCCGAGGATCTCCTGAAGTATGGCCTGATCCCTGAGTTCGTCGGCCGTCTGCCGGTCGTGGCGACGCTCGAGGATCTCGACGAGGCCTCGCTGAAGAAGATCCTGACCGATCCGAAGAACGCGCTGGTCAAGCAGTACCAGCGTCTGTTCGAGATGGAGAACATTGAATTGACCTTCGCCGACGAAGCCCTGGGCGCTGTGGCGCGCAAGGCGATCGAACGCAAGACCGGCGCACGCGGCCTGCGCTCCATCCTGGAGAGCATCCTGCTTGAGACCATGTTCGATCTTCCGGGTCTGGAAGGCGTCGAGGAAGTGGTGATCTCCCGCGAAGTCGTGGAAGGCACCGCGCGTCCGCTCTACATCTACGCCGACCGCGCCAACACCGAGAGCAGTGCCAGCGCCTGATACGCCGGCACATTGAGCGCCCTGACGACCCCAATAGACGGCTGCCGGTAACTCCGGCGGCCGTCTTGCTGTAGGGTACACGAACCCGCAGTTAGCCTTTGTTTTCTGGCGTTTTACGTCTCTTGACACCCCCGGACCATAGCCACCTAATGCTGTCGACGAACAGAATTTCGATCCAAAGATTCGTCACCAATGATCCGGACAAGTAGAGCCTGAGGCGGCCGAGCAAGACGGACAATCGGCACCTTGTGCAGCTGCGCAAACTCGCGGGCTGGGAACAAGGGGGCACAGCAAAAGGAATGGGCCATGACTGCCACAAAACCCCGGCCAACCATCGTTCACGGCGAAAGCCACTCTTATCCGGTTCTGCCGCTCCGTGACATCGTCGTCTTCCCGCACATGATCGTGCCGCTCTTCGTCGGCCGCGAGAAATCGATCCGTGCGCTCGAAGAGGTGATGAAGAACGACGCGCTGATCATGCTCGCCACGCAGAAGAATGCGTCGGACGACGATCCGAACCCGGATGCGATCTACGAGATCGGCACGCTTGCCAGCGTGCTGCAGCTGCTCAAGCTGCCTGACGGCACCGTCAAGGTGCTGGTGGAAGGCCTTGAGCGGGCCAAGGTCCAGAAGTACTCCGACCGCACCGAATACTACGAGGCCACCGCCGTGGCGCTCGCCGACACCGACGCTACGTCGGTCGAGGCGGAAGCGCTGGCGCGCTCCGTGGTGTCCGACTTCGAGAGCTACGTGAAGCTCAACAAGAAGATCTCCGCGGAAGTCGTCGGCGTGGTCCAGGCCATCACCGACTATGCGAAGCTGGGCGATCAGGTCGCCTCGCATCTCGCGGTCAAGATCGCAGATCGTCAGGGCATCTTGGAGACGCTGTCCGTCACCGCGCGCCTCGAGAAGGTGCTCGGGCTGATGGAGAGCGAGATCTCGGTGCTGCAGGTCGAGAAGCGGATCCGCTCGCGCGTCAAGCGCCAGATGGAGAAGACCCAGCGCGAGTACTATCTCAACGAGCAGATGAAGGCGATCCAGAAGGAACTCGGTGACGACGAAGGTCGCGACGAGCTGGCCGATCTGGAAGACAAGATCAACAAGACCAAGCTCTCCAAGGAAGCACGGGAGAAGGCGCAGCACGAGCTGAAGAAGCTGCGCCAGATGTCCCCGATGTCCGCGGAAGCGACCGTCGTGCGCAACTACCTCGACTGGCTGCTGTCGATTCCATGGAACAAGAAATCCAAGGTCAAGAAGGACCTCGCTGCGGCGCAGGCCGTTCTGGACGACGACCATTATGGTCTTGAGAAGGTCAAGGATCGCATCGTGGAGTACCTCGCAGTACAGACGCGGGCGAACAAGTTGACCGGTCCGATCCTGTGCCTCGTCGGACCTCCTGGCGTCGGCAAGACCTCGCTCGGCAAGTCGATCGCCAAGGCGACCGGACGCGAGTTCGTGCGCGTGTCGCTCGGCGGCGTGCGCGACGAGGCGGAGATCCGCGGTCATCGCCGGACCTATATTGGTTCGATGCCCGGCAAGATCATCCAGTCGATGCGCAAGGCCAAGACCTCGAACCCGCTGTTCCTGCTGGACGAGATCGACAAGATGGGCGCCGATTTCCGCGGCGATCCGTCATCGGCGCTGCTTGAGGTCCTCGACCCCGAGCAGAACGGCACCTTCGCGGACCACTATCTCGAAGTGGACTACGATCTGTCCAACGTGATGTTCATCACCACGGCGAATACCCTGAATATCCCGGGGCCGCTGATGGACCGCATGGAGATCATCCGGATCGCCGGCTACACCGAGAACGAGAAGGTCGAGATCGCCCGCAAGCACTTGATCCCGACTGCGTTGTCGAAGCACGGTCTGGACGGCAAGGAATGGTCGATGGACGACGAAGCCTTGCTGCTGATGATCCGCCGCTACACCCGCGAAGCGGGCGTGCGTAACCTCGAGCGCGAGCTCTCCACACTGGCCCGCAAGGCCGTGAAGGAGCTGATGCTCTCGAAGAAGAAGGTGGTGAAGGTCACCGAGAAGAATCTCGAGGAGTTCCTCGGTATTCCGAAGTATCGTTACGGCGAGATCGAGAGCGACGACCAGGTGGGCGTCGTGACAGGACTGGCCTGGACGGACGTCGGTGGCGAGCTGCTGACCATCGAAGGCGTCATGATGCCCGGCAAGGGCCGCATGACCGTCACCGGCAACCTGCGTGACGTGATGAAGGAATCGATCTCGGCGGCGGCGTCCTACGTCCGCTCGCGCGCGATCACCTTCGGGATCGAACCGCCGCTGTTCGAGCGGCGCGACATCCACGTCCACGTGCCCGAGGGCGCAACGCCGAAGGATGGTCCGTCGGCAGGTGTGGCGATGGCGACGACGATCGTCTCGGTGCTGACAGGCATCCCGATCCGTCACGACGTTGCCATGACCGGCGAGATCACGCTGCGCGGCAGGATCCTGCCGATCGGCGGATTGAAGGAGAAGTTGTTGGCGGCAGCCCGCGGCGGCATCAAGACGGTGCTGATCCCCGAGGACAATGCCAAGGACCTCACCGAGATCTCCGACGCCATCAAGGGCGGGATGAACATCATCCCGGTCGCACGGATGGACGACGTGATCGCCAACGCCCTGGTGCGCAAACCCATTGCCATCGAATGGGAAGAGGACACCAAGCTGCCGGTCAAGCCGGACGGAGCCGACGAAGCCGGCAGCGGTCTCACCGCACACTGAGGATCTGGTCCTCGCGACAAAATCAGCGGCGTCCTTCGGGGCGCCGCTTTTTGTGGCCGGGCAGGGAGCGGGTTGAGGATATCCCCAGAGGCGATCGAAGCGGTGTACGCCGACGCCTTTTGGCTGAGGCGATCGTTCGCGTCAGCCTTGCCGCGGTGCGGCCATGGCGCTAAACAGGCGGCGGGGGCGATTAGCTCAGCGGTAGAGCATTCCCTTTACACGGGACAGGTCGGCGGTTCGATCCCGTCATCGCCTACCATTGCGGACAGACCCTTCGACTCGATCGCCGCGTCATAGAAGCAATAGCCGCCGCCGCCGCGCGATTTCGAGCGATACAGCGCCTGGTCGGCGTGCCGCAGCAGGGTGTCGGAGGTTGTCCCGTCACCGGGCGCCAGCGCGATGCCCACACTCAGTCCGATATCGACGATCATCCCCTCGATCACGAAGGGCTCGCTCATGGCGCCGATCAGCCGCTGGGCGAGACGTTCGGCATCTCGCCGCGACGTATTGTCCTGCAGGATGACGAATTCGTCGCCACCGAGGCGGACCACCAGATCGCCCTCGCACAGCGATCGCTTGAGACGGACGGCGACCTCGACCAGCAACTGGTCGCCGACCATGTGGCCCATGGTGTCGTTGACCTGTTTGAAGCGGTCGAGATCCATGAACAGCACGGCGGCCGAACCTGCGCTGTGGTCGATGTCGGCGAGGACCTGCGACATCCGGCTGTGGAAGGTGTTGCGGTTAGGCAGGCTGGTCAGGGAATCGTGATTGGCGAGATGGGCGATCTGCCGGCTGACCTCCAGCTTCTCGGTGACGTCCTCGTGCAGGGCGACCCAGCCGCCATCGGGGAGCGGGCGGTTGATGACCTGCATGGTCCGGCCGTCCCACAGCAAGGTGAGCGACGTGGCCTGCTGGGCGTTACGGTTCTCGCGCATGCGCTTGGCGTAATATTGCTGCACCGACAGGCCCGGCTGGTTGCCGCGCAGATTGGAATGCGCGAGCACATCGATGTAGCGCGCGCCTGGCTTCACGATCGCCGGATCGAGCGCATAGTCCTGGATATACTTGGTGTTGCAGATCATCAGCCGTTCGTCGGCGCTGTACATCGACAGGCCGTAAGGCAGATGGAGCAGCACATCGTTAAGGTGTTCGGCACTGGGCCCGGTGTCGCAGAACTCCGGGCAAAGCGTAGCCGAAATAACGAACATGTAGCCGGCGTCGGGCAGCGGCTCGCACCGCACGGCGCGGGCATCGCCGTCGGGCAGGACGATCCTGGCTTCGGAGACGGAGCGCGTGAGCTGGCACGCCAGCGCCAGCTCGAAGAACTGGTGCGCCAGCCCGGCGGTTTCATGTTCTCCGACCGTCGACGATCGAAACAGCGCGTGCAGGGTTGCCGGCTTTTCGTCAGGATTCGCCGGGAGCAGCAGCAGATCGGCAAATGCCTGGTTGAACAAGTCGATGCCGAAGCCGGCGTTGACCGCGCAGATGCCGAACGGCAGCCGTCTCAGAATGGCATCCTGAAGCGACGGATATTCCGGCGCTGAATTTCGCTTCACGGGATGCGGCATTGGCGACATTGATCGGGCCTCTGGCTCTGCCGGTGGTTATCGCGGTAGCCGCCAAAATAGCCTTAATCGATTTGATCTATTTGCAATCAACGTGAACGGAACTGCTGCGGTGCCGGGAAAGCGGGCTGGAATGAGCCGAAATCGATACTGCGCTTGATGAGCAGCATGTCCCGCCCTACGATCCCTGCCGCGGATACCACGGCCGGAAACCGGCCGACATGACGAAATCGGGAATGATGGCGACAGGATTGCGTGCCGGGTTGATGGCAATGGTCTTTGGCATTGCGCCGCTCGCGCTGGGCAGTGCGGTTCCGGCACCGGCGCGCGCGCAGTCCGCCGATCTCGTGCTGTGCGACCGGCTCGCTGCCGACCCGGCCGATCCCGACAAGCCGGCCGACGTCAAAGGTGCCGCGGAGATCGCTCCATCCGACGTGGCCACCGCGATCAAGTTCTGCCGTACCGCGGCGGGAGGGGCGCGCCGGGCGCTGTATCAGCTTGGCCGTGCCTATGCCGCCAATCGGCAGGCTGGCGAGGCCATCGCGGCCTGGCGCAAGGCCGCCGACAAGGGCAGCAGCTCGGCCATGGTGGAACTCGGCGTGCTCTACGCCACCGGCGCGGGCGTTGCGAAGGACGATGCCCAGGCGCGAAAGCTGTTCGAACGCTCCGCCGAAGCCGGCAATCCGCGCGGCGTCAGCAATCTCGCGGCCTTGTCGGGCGGCGCGCCGTCAGATCCGGTGCGCGCCCGCGCGCTGTTGGCCAAGGCCGCCGAGACCAATGCGGAAGCGCAGTATCAGCTCGGCATGATGATGGCCGAAGGCATCGGCGGGGCGAAAGACGATGCAGCCGCGCGCACCCTGTTCGACAAGGCCGCCGTGCAGGGCCACGCCGCCGCGCTGGAACGGATGGGCGCCTTCGCCCAAAGTGGCCGCGGTGGCCCGGCGGACAAGGATCAGGCCAAGGCCTATTACGAAAAGGCCGCGGCGCTTGGCAACGATGATGCCAAAGCCGCGCTGAAGCGCGCCGAGTGCCCCTATGTCCTCAAGGACAAGCGCGGCAACGTGGTATCGAACCTGTGTTTCTAGACGGGACGCAAATTACACCAGCGCGTTGGCCGCGATGACGGCACGATAGAAATCCGCGCTCAGCTTGCCGCTGCGCTTCTGCGTCTCGAAATCGACGCGGTACAGGCCGAAGCGCTTGTCGTAGCCGTCGGACCATTCGAAGTTGTCCAGCAGGCTCCATAGAAAATAGCCCTTCACCGGCACGCCCTCGGCAGTGGCGCGCTGCAGCTGGGTCAGATAGTTGCGCAGATACATGATGCGGTCGAGGTCGTAGACACGGCCATCGGCGGTCGGGATGTCCGCACCCGAGGTGCCGTTCTCGGTGATGTAGATCGTCTCCACGTTCCACACCTTCGCCAGATTGCGCGGCCCCCAGTACATGGCTTCCGGTCCGATGCGCAGCCAGTCGGACTCCATGTGCGGAAACGAGGCGGGGAAAGGCAGCAGGTCGAAGCCGGCAGGGGCGCCGGAAGCGACGACGTAATGCTGCGGCATGTAGACGTTGATGCCGACGAAATCGATCTTTGAGGAGATGATCTTCATGTCCTCGGTGGTGAATTTCGGCGCGTTGCTGCCGGCATAGGTCAGGAACCCGTCGGTGTAACTGCCCTCCAGCATCGCGGTGAGGTAGCCGCCGTTCATTTCGCGGGTGGCGATTTCCGAGGCGCGGATGTTGGCGGGCGTTTCGATGGCCGGCACGCAACCGACGATGTTTTCCGCCGGGCCCACGCGCGTGCCTGGCCGTCCCTGGGCGCGGATCGCCTGCACCGCGAGGCCGTGGCCAAGCAGCACGTGATGGCGCACCTGGTTGAGTTCGGCCTGTGGCAGCTTGAGGCCGGGCGCCAGCTCCACCGGGCCGCTGCCATAGCCGAAGTCGATGAAGGTGGCGCTCTCGTTGATAGTGAAGATCTGCTTCACGCGGTCGGTGATGTGTTTGGCCACATGCCCGGCATAGTCGCCGAACGCCTGCGCCGTTTCGCGCGACTGCCAGCCGCCGACGCGGTCCTGCAACGCCTGCGGCAGGTCCCAGTGATACAGGGTCGCGAAGGGTTCGATGCCGTTGGCCAGCAATTCGTCGATCAGACGGTTGTAGAAGTCCAGTCCCCTGGGATTGGCTGCGCCGCGGCCGTCGGGAAACACCCGCGGCCAGGCGATGGAGAAGCGATAGGCGCGCACGCCGAGCGCCTTCATCAGCTGGACGTCGTCCTTGTAGCGATGGAAATGATCGCTGGCGCGGTCGCCGTTGTGATTGCCGTGGATCTTCCCGGGCCTATGGGAATAGGTATCCCAGATCGATACACCGCGGCCTTCCTCGGTCGCAGCACCTTCGATCTGATAGGCTGAGGTCGCAGTGCCCCAGACGAACCCGTCCGGAAAGCGCCGCTGGCCTGCAGGCGATGGCACCGCGGCCGTCTGCGCGCTGGCCGGGGCCGGGGACAGCATGAGCGGCAGAGTCGCCGCGGCCTTGGCAAAGTTTCGTCGTGTGAAAATCGGGCGCACCGGCACTCCTGCAGAATGTCCAAAACGTCGCACGTGGCGCCGTGTTTGGACAAACATAGCATGCCCCGCGCCACGTCGCGTGAAACTGCTGGGCCGGCAGGAGAGCGGCGTCAGTCCTTGCGGGTCTGCATGGGGACGAACACCATGAACTTTGCCAGCGGGCGCTTGAAGAGCACCAGATAGGTCACATGCATGCCGACAAAGAGCAGCAGCATGTTGGCAAGGAATTCATGCGCCTCGGACAGAAAGCCCTCTTCCTTGCCCTCGCGATTTCCTTCGCGGTGGCCGCGTTTCCCGTCATCGGCGAATGACGTCGTGACGATCGACACATTGGCCATGCCGATCGCCTTGCCGCGGTCCATGGCAACACCGGTGGAGACCACCGCCACGATGCTGACGGCGATGCCCAGCATCAGCACCTTGCTGATCGCAGGATGCGTGAACATGTTGTCGGCGCGCAGTCCCTCGAACGATGGATAGAAGCGCATCAGCCCGACCTGTCGAGACCCGAACAGCGCCCACAGCAAACGCAGCGCAATGACCAGCGCCACGCCGTAGCCAAGCCAGGCGTGAACGATGCCCATCTCGCCGGTGAGATAGGCCAGGATCGCGAGCGATGCGAGTGTGCAGTGATAAAGACGGATCTTGTTCATCATGTTCATGGCTGCTGACTAGCAGGCATGGACTGGTCGGCCTTTGAGTTGGCGCAAGGCGATCGCTTTTTGCATCGGCTACGCTGACGGGGATCACTGCGGCAAATGATTATCAGGAGCACTCAGCGCTGGCGCGCGTTGACACTGCGCGGCCCAAGCAGGATGTCGAAATCAACCTGCGACACAGTGTCGCCAACGGTCATGCTGCGCGCGATCGCCCGCTGCCGCTGCACCGCTGCGGCGGCCTGATGTCGAATTCCAGCCGGAAGTCGATGGCCGGATCGATAAAGAGGGTGATGGCATCGAACGGCACGCCGACGCGGGTCTTCACGCCTTTGAACCACAGCACCACGTCGAAGCGGTTGTCGGCGACCTTCAGGCGGGCGAACTGATACTGCAGAACGATGGTCATCTCGTGCGGAAATTTCGCGCGCAATGCCGCAGGCAGCGTGACACCCTCGGCCGTGGTGAGGAAGGTGATCGAATAATGATGGGCGCCATGCAGGCCGTTGTCGGCGACATCCGACAGGATGTTGTGGATCTGGCGCTGCCGCGCCGCCACCTCCGGCGCGCAGTCACCAGCCAGTACCGGCGACGCTATCGCAAGCAGGGCAAGCAGTGCCGCGATCGTCGCTTTCATCATGGGGCACCGGCGGGGCTGCGGGGAACTGTCATGAGCGTTGGTCGGCGTCCGGCGGCGGCGGGTTCAGCCGTGCGCCGACGATCAACCATTTGTTTCAAATTGCCGGGGTAGGGTGCCGGCCACCTGATGCCGGAGCCGTTCGTGAACGAGAGCCTGATTTCCACCTGCCAGCTGTTCCTGATCCCGCTGACCATCCTGTTCGCCGCGGTCGGCGTTGCCAATGCCCGCTTCGTCAAGCTGCTGGTCTGCCTGCTCGCCACGGCGCTGGCTGCGCTGTGGCTGTATCGCATCTGGCTGTGGACCGGGCTGTCCCTGATCGACCGCCGCACCGGCCTCGGCCTGTCGGGCGGCTTTGCGCTGTGCTGGGTTCTGACCCTGCTGCACCAGATCAAGAGTTCATTTTCGGGCGGTTACGATCGCCGCTGAGGCCGTCTGGTCAGCGCGTCGGCGCTGGCGCTGCCGGATTGTCCGACAGGGAGAGCGCCAACTCGTTGCCGGGCCCCTGTGTCAGAATCAGCGGCGTACCGCCGGCCAGAGTCCAGCCCATCCGCTTTGCCGATACCTGATCGGGCTTGCGACCGTATTGCGCCGAGATGTCCTGCGCCGTTGCGTCGAACGACAGTTTCTCCGGATTGGCGAGCCTGACCCGCGCGCTGCGCACCGGCGTGCGGCCGTCGCCCGGCGCGAAGCTGACGGTCAGCGGGCCGGCCGTGGTGTTGCAATCGAGGGACTCGCCCGCTGCGGCAGCGACGCACACCCAGCGACGTGCGGTAATCAATTTCTCGATCTGGTCGTGCGTCATGCCGGGAACCACGCCGAGCATGTCATTCTTGGCGATGGCGCCATATTGATTGCGCAGCAGCAGCGCGCCGGCGATGCTGCCGAGCAGCACCACACCGGCGGCGACAAGGATCTTCTGGGTTCTGTTCACGTCGAGGCCTTTGCGAATGACGGGAGCCACCAACCACAGGCCCCGGATGCATGCAACCACGCCGGCGGCGGCCATCAGTCGCCTCGTCGGAAGCGGCGCGACGTGGCATACTTCAGCTCACGCAATTCGCGAGACGATCCATGGCCAACCGCATTCTGGTATTTTACGGCTCCTATCGCTCCGACCGCATGGGCATTCGGCTTGCGGATTTCGTGGTCGCCGGCTTGCGCGCACGCGGCGACGATGCCGTGCTGATCGACGCCAAAGCGGTCGGACTGCCGATGCTCGATCGCATGTACAAGGAATATCCCAAGGGAGAGGCGCCCGCTGCGCTGGAGCAGCTTGCCGGGCAGATCCGCAGCGCCGACGGATTTGTCTTCATCACCGGCGAATACAACTGGGGCATCCAGCCCGGCCTGAAGAACCTCACCGATCATTTTCTCGAAGAATGGTTCTGGCGCCCCGCCGCCATCGCAAGCTATTCGGCCGGCCGGCTGTCCGGCGTGCGCGCAGCGACCGCATGGCACGGCACGCTGTCGGAAATGGGCATGGTGGTGATTTCGTCGACGCTGTCGGTGGGACCGATCGCGCAGACGCTGTCGGCGCAGGCCGAGCCGACCGGTGATGCCGGCAAGGCGCTGGCGCGCAGCTTCCCGCGCTTTGCCGACGACCTCCGCTGGTGGATCGAGGCGGCGAAGGCGCAGCGGGAGAAGAGGGCACCGCCGTATTGAGAGGACGGCTCAGGCCAGTCCGAGCGCGAAGGCCAGCGTGCCGATGGCGGCGTGCGACAGGATCAGGGGCCAGATGTTGAGCATGCGCAGATAAGCGATGCCCCAGACGATGCCGACCGCGAAGGTGTTGAGCAGCAAAGCCGGGTCGCCATAGGCGATATGGATCAGCGAGAACACCGCCGACGAATACAGCACATAGACCCAGCCGCGGGTCTGCAGCCGGTCGGTCATCAGCTTGGGAATCGACCGGCACACCACTTCCTGGCACGGGCTGGAGACCAGCACGTAGAACGGCGCGAAGCTGAGCCAGACCGGCGGCTCGGCGTCGAAGCTGAACAGATGGGTCTGCAGCAGCATCACCGCGGCAAGCCCCAGCGTCAGCACCAGGCAGCCGACCCAGTGTTCGCGGAATGAGGGGCGGCTGAGGCCGAGCTCGGCCAGCGAAAATCCCGACAGCAGGCACAGCGCGATGCACAGCACGGACACCGCCAGCAAGGCGTAGGTCCGGTAGGCGAACGGCAGCAGGCCGAAATGGATGGCGAGACCGGGCGCGAGCAGCAGCACCGCAAAGGCGGTCAGCGCGGCAATCGAGCGTCCGTGTCGTGAAAATGTCATAGAACTGTATAACGGAATTCATGCGGCGCTTCTAGGGCGCGCATCGACTGCTGCCCGGGCAGCGCTCCACGTCACACCGCATCGGTCCAGGACGTGAAGATCGCGGCCTGGCCTTGGCGTTGGCCGGCGGCATCGATCAGTTCCCACACCGTGCCACCCTCGATCCAGAAACGCCGGCCGGACTTTGCGATGCGCAGGCCGCGATAGTCGGAGATGAAGCCGTTGCGCGCGACGGCGTCGAGCAGGCGTTGTCGCTCCTCGCGGTTGGGCGCTTCGGCGGACAGGCGCGACGGCAGCGTGATGAAGTCGTGCCACGGATATTCGAAGCAGGCCTGCGCCGTGCGGTTGGCATAGACGAAACGCGGATCGGCGTCGGTGTTGTGCGCCAGCAGCGCGAACGGCGCGTCGTTGTAGAGCCACGCCGCGTCCTGTCCGGGGGCGACAAGTGGCGTGCCGACCGCCCGCGCGTAGCTCGAGGTCAGCAGGGTTACAAAGTCGGGATCGAGAGCTGCGGCAGGCGGCGAAACGGTAGCGATGGTCATGAAGTCCTCGTGGCGATGATCTGGAAGACTTAGCGCTCCCGATCGCTCGCCAACACCCCCGGCAGGTCGGGGCTGTGTAGCCTGAGGCGCAGGTCGGCGTACGGCGCGCGACCGTGCTAGGGTCGGTCATGGCATTCGCACCCGACAGTCCTCTCGGAAAACTGCTGGCCGCGCCGATGCGGCCGGGTCGGCTCGGCTGGATAGGCCTGCGCACGGTGCGACGTGGTGCGGTGCTGACGCCGGAGTCGGCAACGTTGGTGGCCGGCCAGGGCATCGCCGGCGACCACTACGCCACCCGGCATGACGGGCCGCGGCAGGTGACGCTGGTCGCCGCCGAGGATATGGCGGCGATCGGCGCGTTTCTCGGTCGCGACGCCATTGCGCCCGAACTGCTGCGCCGGAACATGGTCACTTCCGGGATCAACCTGACGGCGCTGAAGGATCGGCGCTTCCGCATCGGCGACGTCGTGCTGGAAGCCTCCGGTGATTGCGCGCCGTGCAGCCGCATGGAGCAGGCGCTCGGCCCCGGCGGCTACAACGCCGTGCGCGGCCATGGCGGCATCACCGCGCGGGTGATCGCAGGCGGCGAGATCAGGGTCGGCGATACAGTCGAGCGAATTCCCTAGCGGCGCAGGAACGCGCCGAATGCGCGCGGGCCATTTCCGACCTTGATTTCATCGACCACGACCAGTTTCACGGCATCGATGATGCTGAGCGTGTTGCTCTCCCAGTTGGCCACCACGATGCGCTGCGCGTCGGCGGTTGCGGCTATTCCCTCCGGATAGTCGCCCACGGTGATGCGCTTGACGGGCGCGAGCGAGGCAAGATCGAATACGCTCACCGTGCCGTCATACTGGTCGGTGACAAAGCCGCGGCCCTGGGCCAGGGCAACCGCATAGGGCCGCAGGCCGACGCGGACGCGGCCGATCTCGCGCTGTGCGGCAATATCGATCACCGACACGTCGTTGGAACCGACATTGGCGGTGTAGGCGCGCCGGCCGTCCGCATCGACCGTGACGCCGAACGGGCGCGTGCCGACCTTGATGACGGTGCGTCGTTCCCGCGTCGCAGTATCGATGATCGACACGCTGTCGTCGTCGCGGTCGGCCGACAGCAGCAGGCGTCCATCCGGCGTCAGCGCGAGTCCGGACGGCGACGCACCGACCGCAATGCTGGCGACGATGCGTTGCGCGCGTGGATCGACGACGCGAATGGCGGCGGCGTACCAGTCGGCGACATAGACCACACTGCCATCCGCAGCGGCGGCCACCCCGAGCGGGCCGCCGCCGACTGTGACGCGACCGATCACCTGCCGGGCGGCGGCGTCGATCACCGTCAATGCCTTGCTGTCAGGACTTGTCACATAGGCGAAGCGGCCGTCGACGCTGACGGCGACGCCGGCCGGCTTGCCGCCGATGGCAATGGTGGCCAGCGGCCGGGAGGTCGCGAGGTCGACCACCGTGAGGTCGTCGCTGAGCTGGTTGGTGACGAAGGCTTCCTCGGCCTGCGCGCCGCCGAAGCCCGCGAGCAGAGCGGCGACGAGGGCAGCGACCCGCACCCTCAGCTTCCGCTCTCGACCTTTTTCTTGAGCGCCTCGAGGCCCATGCGATAGAGCCCGCTCACCGCCTTGATGGCGGCTTCGTCGCTCAGTTCCGGCGGCGGTTCGTTGTTGGGATAACCGCGATAGAACGCGCCGCCCCATTCGACCACGCTGCCCTTGCCGTCGGCGCCGGGCGTCACCGTCAGGGTCGACGAATAGTTGGTCACCGGCAGCACCTTCACGTCGACGGCGTTGATCCGGTAGGAATAGGTCAGCTTGTCGGCGTCGAACTTGTAGAGTTCCTCATCGACGGTTGCGCCCGGCGTGAGTGTCAGCCGCCGGGTGGCGCCGATCTCGTTGCCTTTCTCGCCTTCGGTCTTGCTCACCGGCGGCAGCCAGCTCATGTCCTGGAAATTTCCGATCACGGCCCACACCTTGGCGGGCGGCGCATTGATCTCGATGGATTCCCGCACTTTCTGACGGGTCGGACCGTGCGCCGAGGCGGTTCCCACAAAAGCCAGCACCGTCAGCGCAGCCGTCAGCCTTCCTGTCGTTATCCTCATTTTGCGATCCTCACCGTTCTCTTTTTTGGGTCGCGCAACCCGGCGCGACCGGGCGATCCTAGATGATTTGTGAACCACGTCATCCGGAATTCGCGTCGCTGAGGCTGAAGGGGCGTTACGGTCGCAATGGGCGATCCGTAAAATGTGAACAATTGTTCCCGCGGGATTTTCAGGCTTTCAGGCTACCTGAGGGGACACAGAGGGTGCAGTGTTAAAGTTCTGGAAAATAAACTTTGCCGGTGTCCCGGATTACGTGCGTGTCGAGCTCATCGACATGCTGTTCCAGACGCGCGTGCCCCTGGCGATTTCCGGATGCCTGCTGGTCGGAATCTCGCTCCATATGGCAGCTCACTCTGCCAATAGTGGCGTGCTGTATGCGCTGAGTGCGACCGGCGCAGGCCTGACCGTCTTTCGTCTTTTCAGCGAGGTCGCCTACCATCGTCGGAAGCGACGCTGCGCCCTGAGCCTCGCCGAGGCGCTTCGCTGGGAGCAGCTATATACGTGGAGCAGCTTCAGTTTCGCCGGGGTCATCGGCCTGCTCGGCGCGATATCGTTCCTTGGGCCGAATCCTGCACACCAGTTGCTGACCACCGCGCTTGTGTTCGGATATGCCGCCGGCATCGTCTGCCGGATCTCGGTTCGTCCCGCGATCGCTCTGCCGGCGCTCATGCTGGTCGCATTGCCGACGGCTGCGGCGGCGATCTCGCGGCTCGACAGCAATTTCCATTTCTACGGGTTCATTCTTGTCGCCTTTCTGCTGGGAAGCTTCGAGACAGTCAGCTTCATCTACCGGCAGAATGTCGGGCAGATCTCGCTGAAGCACGAATTTGCCATCCTGGCCCGGCAGGACGTGCTGACTGGACTGTCCAACCGGCTCGGCTTTCACGAACGGCTTGCCGTCGCCGCCATGCATGCGCGCGCCAAGGGCGACCTGATAGCCGTCCACAGCGTCGACCTTGACCGCTTCAAGGAAGTGAACGACCGCTACGGCCATGACATGGGCGATGCCCTGTTGCGGGCCGTGGCCGAACGGATCACCGGCATCCTGCGCGAGGGCGATTTCGCCGTCCGCATGGGCGGCGACGAATTCGTGGTGGTGCAGTCGGCGGTCGGAAATCACGAAGAGGCCATGCTGCTCGCCCGCCGCATCATCCGGATGCTGTCCGAACCCTTCGCGCTCGACGGCCATGACGTGTCCGTTGGCGCCAGCATTGGTATTGCCATCGGGCCGCAGGGCGACGATACGGTCGCGCTCACCACGGCCGCGGACAAGGCGCTCTATGCGGCAAAGAGCGCCGGCCGCAACCGGGCCTCCTTCGCGGGCGAGCACGGGATCGATCCGCTGGCGCGGGCAGGGTAGCCTCGCGATCGAAGGTGCCGCCCTTACGCCTGCGGCACTAGCTTGTCCTGCGTCCGGGTATCGAAGTCGCTGGCGTCGTGGCGCTCATGCAGCTGGCTGGCGGGATCGCCGGAGACGCGGTTGACCATGCGGCCGCGCTTCACTCCCGACCTTGCAGCGATAGAAGCGGTCCAGCGCTGCAGGTTCTTGTAGCTCTGCACATCGAGGAAGGTGCCGGCGTCGCCATAGATCAGACCCTGCGCCAGCCCGCCATACCAAGGGAATACCGCGATGTCGGCGATGGTGTAATCGGGCCCCGCGAGATACTCGCTCTCGGCGAGGCGGCGGTCGAGGACGTCCATCTGCCGTTTGGTTTCCATGGCAAAGCGGTCGATGGCATATTCGATCTTGGTCGGCGCATAGGCGTAGAAGTGGCCGAAGCCGCCGCCGAGATAAGGGGCGCTGCCCATCTGCCAAAACAGCCAAGACAGGCATTCGGCGCGGCCTTCCGGCGTGGCCGGGATCAACGCGCCGAATTTTTCCGCCAGATGCAGCAGGATGGCGCCGGATTCGAACACCCGGATCGGCTTCGGACCGCTGCGGTCCATCAGTGCCGGGATCTTGGAGTTCGGATTGACCGCAACAAAGCCCGAACCGAACTGGTTGCCGTCGATCCTGATCAGCCAGGCGTCGTATTCCGCGCCCTTGTGGCCGAGCGCCAGCAGCTCTTCCAGCATGATGGTGATCTTCTGGCCGTTGGGGGTCGCCAGAGAATAAAGTTGCAGCGGATGCTTGCCGACGGGCAATTCCTTCTCATGGGTCGGCCCGGCGATGGGACGGTTGGTGCTGGCGAACTTGCCGCCGTTTTCCTTGTTCCAGGTCCAGACGTGGGGCGGCGTATAGGGGGCGTCGGTCATCGGGCTGGCTCCGGGAGCAGTCGGGTTGGGCGGGGACCCGGAAGGCCGGGCGCTCGTCACACTTAGGCGATACGGGCGGAGGTTGCCAGATGGTGCAAGGGGCCGATGACGCGGGCGTGATCGCGAGGGCGTTCGACGCGGCGCGCTTTTTCATGGTCGCCTCGCCCGGATGTCGCTTGCCCCCGACGCGAGATATCGCCGTCACCGGCGCGAGCCTACGGTTGACGCTCTGCCGCTGCCTTGTAGATTTGTGTCGTTTGCTCCGCCTGCGATGTGCGGGCGGTTGAGGCTCACCCGGGACCGGGCAGGCGCGCGGCCCCCAGGCACGGAGGCTGATGATGGTACACACGTCGATAGTCCGCCTGACGGGCAGCGCGTTCGTCGCGCTGGTGGCGGCAGGGCTGATGGCGCTGGGCGGCAAGGCGATGTCGGCACCGGACAAGTACGCGGTACAGGTGCCGGGCGGCCTCGCCTTCGCAGAGTTCAGGGGCTACGAGGACTGGCAACTGGTCGCCGTCAGCCAGAGCGAGGAAGCGTTCGCCGCGATACTGGCCAATCCCGCGACGATCGAGGCATATCGCAGCGGCGTTCCCGGCAACGGCAAGCCGTTTCCCGACGGCGCAAAAATCGCCAAGATCCACTGGAAGCTGACAAAGAGCGCCGAGGCGCCGGCACCGACCACGGTGCCGGGCGCGCTGCACGATGTGGATT
Source organism: Rhodopseudomonas sp. P2A-2r (assembly GCF_026015985.1). GTDB lineage: Bacteria > Pseudomonadota > Alphaproteobacteria > Rhizobiales > Xanthobacteraceae > Tardiphaga. The sequence continues at coordinate 3,376,649 of NZ_CP110389.1, forward strand.
TCATGGTTCGCGACAGCAAGCGATTTCCCGAAGGCGGTTGGGGCTATGCGCAGTTCAACTACGACGCCGCCTCCGACGCATTCGCCCCCGAAGGCAGCGGCAGCGATTGCGGCACCGCCTGCCATACGCTGGTGTCGGCAAAGGACTACGTCTTTACAGCCTACCCGAAGCGATAAGAGGGGCGCGATCGCCTTCGGCCCTGTGGCTCCGCTTCGCGTATCCGCGAGTTGTGTTTGCTAGTTCGCTTTCCGCAGCGCCGCGGTCTGTTTGGCAACTCAAGCGGCATCCGACGAGCATTTGCCGGCGACGCCGCCGGCATGTGGCGCCCCATGGAACCGGATTCAAGCGGGCGGCGTGTCGGTGGCGCGAGCGTTTCGTTTCAGCTTGCGGTGAAGTGTGGCGCGGCTAATTCCGAGTGCCCTGGCGGCGGATGAGACATTGCCGTCGGCTTTTGCCAGCGCGCGATGCAGCACGCCGAGCTCCGCAGCCCCGAGGTCCAGCCCGGCGTCGCCGCCGGCATCGATCAGCAGCGCAACCGGCTTCGGGCTGTCGAGGGTGGCCTGCGTGATCTTGAGCGCCACGCGGGCCGCGCGCGTCGCGCCGGCCAGCAGATCGTCCGAATTCACCGCGAGCAATGCGTTGGCACGCAACACAGGTGCGACAATGATGCGGCAGCGCGGAAACGCGAGCCTGAACAGCTCGGCTTCGATCTGTCTGGCCGCATCGGCGACGAGAACGCCAAGGAGGGCGATGAGAGGATCCTTGAGACCCAAGCGATGGGACGATGCATCGATGGTCGCAACCAGTTTTCCCACGTGGTCGAAGATCGGCGCGGTGGTGCAACTCATCGAGGAGTTGCGCGACAGATAATGCTGATCCCTCAGGATCGTCACGGGGCGCTGCTCGATGATGCAGGTCCCGATCCCGTTTGTACCTTCGCTGCCCTCGGTCCATATCGATCCGGGCCAGAGCCCGACGGCCTTGAAGAATTCGTCGTCAGGAGGCTTGCCGCGTCGGTCAACGATGAAGCCTTGAGAGTCTGAAAGCACAATGCACGCTCCGGCATCGGCAACTGCGTTGGATATTCGATCCAGAACGGGTTGTGCGACGCGGATCAGCAGTTCGAGGGCCTGTTGCACGCGCGCTATTTCGAAGTCGGCCATGCGCAGCGGCGATCTGGAATCGCCGGGATCGAGCTTGTGGTAGCTCAACGAGCGTTTCCACGAAGCCACCAGCGAAGAGTGGGCTTCTCCTTTGGACTCTATTGCTGCCCGAATGTGAGCCGCATGACGATCGACCGAAGAACGGAATGTCATTGAACTCGTCTCAATGGAGTGCGGCGGTTCACGCTTCCTGCTGTCGCCATTCTGTTGATAGGCCCGCTGATTGATTCGACGCAAAACTTAAACGAAACCGGAACTGTTAGTGAATCCCGTATTTCTACGGGATCGCTCGGTGCGCGACATGGTTCCGACGACGCGCAGGCGACGCAGTTGGTATCCAACGACGCGGCATGGACGATTGTCGTTTGAAGTGTAGCAGCCGTGCGACACTGCACGCGCGTCAACCAATGGCGTTAGCAATCATCGAAGGCTTCGCGCCCAACATCGCCCTGCAATCATCGTCACCGGATTCGTCGTTGCGACGATCGTGAAGGGAGTTGCCGGATCGGGTAAGTTTGCTTCGGCGAGCCTGTTGCCCGGTCAGCATAAGGCGTTCCGTTGAGGGGCGCTCAGGGATTTTGTAGGCGAAATGAATTTCCGGATCGCCGGACAACCTAGGAGATATTTCGATGCGTCTATTTTCGTTCGCCGCGATCAAGTCGGTGCAGTTGAAGATTGCCCTGATCGCGGGGCTTTGCCTGGCGCTGACCGGCATCATGCTGATCGGTTTCAGTATCTACTCTGCACGGTCGACCCACCAGTATGTTACCGAGGCGGTTACGCGGTTGGTGGATACCCAGACCAAGGAGAGTCTCCTGAACCGGGCTTTCGGTGAGGCGCAGTCCATCCGCGGCGAACTGGATAGGGCTTTCGACAGTGCGCGCGCGATGGCGCAAGCCTTCGCGGTGCTGGCCGACGATAAAAACAATGGGACTCCCATTGAAGCCCGCCGCGCGCAGCTCAATGCAGTGCTGCGCAACGTGCTGCAGTTGAATCCAATGTTCAACGGAACCTATTCCGCCTGGGAGCCGGACGCGCTGGACGGCAAGGATATGTCGTTCAAGGGACAGAAGCAGGTTGGCTCCGACACTACCGGCCGGTTCTTGCCGTACTGGACGCGAAGCGCCAGCGGTTCGATCGCCATTCAGCCGCTGGTCGAGTACGACAGCAGCGCCTTGCATCCCAACGGCCTGATGAAGGGTGCGTGGTACATCAATCCGCTCGCCACCGGAAAAGAGAATGTACTTGGTCCGCTGCCTTACATTGTGCAGGGCCAGTCGGTGTTCCTCGCCACCATGTCGGTACCGATCGTGGTCGATGGACGCGTGCGCGGGGTTGCCGGCGCGGACTACAATTTGGAGTTCGTGCAGAAGCTGGCGGTAAAGATCAATGCCTCGCTGTTCGGCGGCAAGGGGCAGGTTGCCATCCTCAATGACAGCGGCCTGATCGTTGCGAACAGCGCCAACCCCGGAGTCATCGGCAAGGCCGCCGCAGAGGCCAATCCGCGCTGGAGCGAAAGCCTGGCCGTGGTCCGTCGTGGCGTCGGTACGGTATTGGATGAACCGAACCAGGCCAACGTGGACGTCTATTCGCCGATCAAGATCGGCCTGACCGAGACGCCGTGGTCGGTGCTTATTTCGGTGCCGCGCGATGTGGTGCTGGCATCCGCCCGCAGCCTCGATGTGGAGGTGAACGATCAGGCGCGATCCAGCCTGTTGTGGCAGCTTGGGCTCGGCCTGCTGATCGTTGCCGCCGCGGTATTCTTCATCTCGATGTTTGCGCGCAGCATCGCGCGGCCGACACGGCGTTGCGCGGAATTTGCCAATGGAATTGCCAAGGGTGAATTCAACCAGACCCTCGAGATCCAGCAGGAAGACGAAGTCGGCGTGCTTGCCAGCGCTCTGCGCACCATGCAGGACGACCTGAAGCGCAGTATCGCGCAGCGGGCCGAGGCTCAGGCCCACGCGGATTCAGAGCGTCGGCGGATAATGAACGAGCTGGCTGGCCAGTTCGAAGCCTCGGTCGGCGAGATCGTCGAGACCGTGGCGTCGGCGTCCACCGAACTGGAAGCGTCGGCGACGACGTTGACGGCGACTGCTGTGCGATCGCAGGAACAGGCGATCGTGGTGGCCGCGGCATCCGAGGAGGCATCGACCAATGTGCAGTCGGTCGCGTCGGCCACCGAGGAGATGGCGTCTTCGGTGAACGAGATCAGCCGGCAGGTGCAGGATTCCGCCAAGATGGCCCATGAGGCGGTGGCGCAGGCGCGGGAGACCAATAACCGTGTCGGTGAATTGTCCAGGGCCGCGGCACGCATCGGTGACGTAGTCGAACTGATCAACACCATCGCAGGCCAGACCAATCTGCTGGCGCTGAACGCCACCATCGAGGCGGCGCGCGCGGGCGAAGCCGGCCGCGGCTTTGCCGTGGTGGCGTCGGAGGTCAAGGCGCTGGCCGAGCAGACGGCCAAGGCGACCGGCGAGATCGGACTGCAGATCGCCGGAATTCAGGCTGCGACCGATTCGTCGGTGGTGGCGATCAAGGAGATCAGCGACACGATCGGCCGGATGTCGGAAATCTCGTCGACCATCGCCTCGGCGGTGGAGGAGCAGGGCGCGGCGACGCAGGAAATCTCCCGCAATGTCCAGCAGGCCGCACAGGGCACGATGCAGGTCAGCGCCAATATCGGCGACGTGCAACGTGGCGCCGGCGAGACCGGCTCGGCGTCCTCGCAGGTGCTGTCGGCGGCACAGTCCCTGTCCGGCGAAAGCAACCGGTTGAAGACGGAAGTGAGCCGGTTCCTCAACTCGGTACGGGCGGCCTGAGGGCGTCCCCAACATGCGCAAGGCGTCGGACCATGGTCCGGCGCCGTCGTCACTCAGGCAGCCCCGCGGTTCACCGCGGGGCTGCGCCGATACCGGCGGTCGCGCTACTCGATCTTGATGTTGGCGTCGGTGATCACCTTGCGCCAGCGCACGATCTCGTCGCCGACGAAGGTGCGATACTCCTCCGGGGAACTGCCGACGGCGACGATGCCCTGGTCGTCGAGCTTCTTGCGCAGGTCGGGATCGGCCAGAGCCTTCTTGGCCTCGAGCGAGATGCGGTCGACGATCTCCTTCGGCGTGCCCGCGGGCGCGACGATGCCGGCCCAGGTGCCGGAGACGAAATCCGTCACGCCTTGCTCGGCCATGGTCGGTACGTCGGCCGCCGCGGGAATGCGCTCCTTGGCGGTCACCGCGATGGCCTTGGCATTGCCGGCCCGCACCTGGGACATCAGCGGGCCGATCACGTCGAACATGACGTTGATCTGGCCGCCGACCGTGTCCTGCAGTGCGCCGGACGTGCCCTTGTAGGGAATATGCTGCAGGTTGATGGCTTCGCGGCTCTTCAGCATTTCCATGGTCAGGTGCGCCGCCGAGCCGATGCCCGACGACGCGAAGTTGAGCTGGCCCGGCTTGCTCTTCGCCAGCGCGATCAGCTCTTTCATGTTGTTCGCCGGCAATGAGGGATGCGCGATCAGGATCAGCGGCGCCACCGACATCAGCGAGACGTAAGTGAGATCCTTCATCGTGTCGTAGGGCAGCTTCGGATTGAGCGTCGCATTCACCGCGTGGGCCGCGATCACTGTGCCGATGGTGTAGCCGTCGGGTGCCGCCTTGGCGACGGAATCAGTGCCGATCACCGCGTTGGCGCCGGGTTTGTTCTCGATCACGATGGGCTGGCCCAGCGCCACCGCCATCTTCTCGGACACAAGGCGAGCCATCAGGTCGGTGTAGCCGCCCGGCGTATACGGCACCACCATGCGAGATCGGCCGGTTCGGCCAGCTCTGCGCCTGCGCGCTGCCGGCGCAGGCGAGGAGGACGGCGAGTGCGCCAAGCGCGCGGGGCAGGGATGTCATGCGATCGTTTCCTCGGTGGCGGTGCCTCGTCGCGGTGGCGGGGACACCGCAGCGCCAGCCTCGAGAGATGCACTCGTTATTGTATGAACTGCCTTTGGCGCACCGTCAGCCACTGCGGCCGGAGGTGCGATTCCCGCGCGCAGGCTAGCGCGGATGCCAGCCGGCGGGGAAGGAGGCGAATAGTCGCCGGGCCGCTGCCGTGGGGTGGAATTTGGCGCTAACCGGAGCAGGGCGCATCGCGCGGGGGCAGCGCGCCCGGTGCTCGCCCGGATGTGACTGGCCGCACGCCAGCCGACCGGCTAGGGTCGATTCATGTCGCGCATCATGTGTCTGTTCATTGCCATTTCCCTGTCGCTGTCGTCCGTCGCCGCATCGGCCGCGCCCGCCCACAAGCGGCCGGCGAAGGTCTGGAAGGGCTATGGCTTCCTTCCGGGCTATCGTCAGCCGCTGAACAACGCCGCGCCGTTGTTCAAGCAGGAGGCCTCGGTGCTGCGCAACGCGCGCCGCGATCGGCGCCACTGGTACATCGACCGGACGCCGGGCTATTACCGGTGGTCGGACGGCGAACACTATTATTTCGGCCGGCCCGGCTTCTACCGCGGCCGATACAATGGTGGCAGCTTCGGTCCGTGCTGGACCCAGACCCCGATCGGGCCGGTCTGGACCTGCGGCTGACGATTTTCCTCTAATCCACTTTCGGCTCGCGAATGCCGAGCATGGTCATGCGGGTCCGCACCGCGAGCGGCGAGCGCTTCAAGCGCAGAGCGATCTCGTTGACGCTGCGGCCGGCCAGGAGTTGCCGCCGCAAGTCTTCGTCCTGCGGCGCAGTCCAGACGGCATCGGATTTTTGCTCAGCTTCATCGACGACCGGTCTTCGGGGCATTGGGGGCTTGGCGACGTCCCCTAGTGTAACGGGGCATAGCCGGCATGTCGCGCGGAAGCTGCGCCGACACTCAATCCCGTCCCGCGCTGGCAGATCGCGGCATTGCAAAGTCGCGGATTGCACAACCGGCGGCATCCGGGTCACGCTCGCGGCCTGCGAATCTCGAACTGGAAATAGGCGACATGACTTTAGCGATGGGCTGGGACGAATGGACAAAACACGACGCGGTGGCGCTGGCTGACCGCGTCCGCAAGGGCGATCTGACGCCGGCCGAACTGGCGGCGCAGGCCGCCGCCGGCATTGCCATGATGAATCCCGCGCTCGACGCTGTCGTTGAGGTGTTCGACGACGTGATCGCCGACCCCACAAAGGACGGCATGAATCCAGGCGGCGTGTTTGCCGGCGTGCCGCTGCTGATCAAGGATCTCGGTCCGACGCTGAAGGGGCGGCTGCAGGAATTCGGCTCCATGATCATGCAGGGCAACCGCCCGACGCAGGACAGCTTCCTGACCGGCAAGATCCGCAATGCCGGGCTGAACATCATCGGCCGCAGCACCACGCCGGAATTCGGCGTCTGCAGCTCGGCTGAGAACGCGCTCTATGTCACCCGCAATCCGTGGGACCTCGACTACACCACCTGCGGCTCGTCCGCCGGCACCGCCGCGATGCTGGCGGCCGGCGTGCTGCCGATCTCGCACGGCACCGACGGCGGCGGCTCGATCCGCATTCCCGCCGGCGCCACCGGCAGCATCGGCCTGAAAGTGTCGCGCGGCGTCTATTCGCTGGCGCCCAACCTGTCGGACCTGTCGGGGCTGGTGTCGATCCAGGGCTGTCTCTCGCGCTCCGTGCGCGACACCGCCGCCTTCGTCGATCATTGCCGCGGTGGCGCGCCGGGCGAATTCATGCCGTTCTGGTCGCCGGCGGAATCCTACAGCGATCTCATCACGCGCGACCCCGGCCGTCTGCGCATCGCACTGTCCCATGAGTGGGGCGACTTCCGCGCGCCGCCGCATTTCGTGGCCGAGCTGGAGCGCGTCGGCCGGCTGCTGGAAGGGCTCGGCCATCATGTCGAATGGGTGCTGCCGCCGGTCGATTTCCGTGCTGCCTTCGCAGCCCAGACCACCTGCTACATCAGCAATTTTGCCCAGGTCATCGCCGGTCATCTGGCGCGGCTCGGGCTCGAGCAGCCGCCGGCCGATCTGCTGGAGCCGATCAATATCAGGCTCTGGGAGGCCGGCCTGCACACATCATACAGCGAGCGCGCCAAAATGCAGGCGGTGTTCAACACCACGTCGCGCGCCTTCGGCAATTTCTTCGAGGACTGGGACATCATCCTGACTCCGATCACCGCCAGGCCGACGCCGCCGGTCGGCACATCGGAATATCTCACCACCAGCACCAATCCGTCGGTGCACGACTGGTTCGCCAACCTGTGGCAGAATTTTTCCTATACGCCGCTGGCCAACCTGTGCGGCATTCCCGGCATCTCGCTTCCGCTGGCCGAGCAGGAGAGCGGGCTGCCGCTCGGCATCCAGGCGCAGGCGCGTCAGGCCAATGACGGGCTGCTGCTGCAACTGGCCGCACAGATCGAGCGCGCCATCGACGGCAAGTGGAACGGCGGCCGGCTGCCCGCGCGGCATGTCAGCCGGGGGCATGATTGCCGGCGGCAACATCGATGCTGGAGCAAAAGGCCTGTTGGCCTTTTGCAATCGGCAGACGCATTTCAATGAAGTGTGGTCATGACGTATTGCGCTTCAAGGCTGCATCGCGTGGCACAATTGTTGCTGATCCAAAGGTAGGTGCATAAGCGACGACAACGGATGCGATGACGGATATGTCCAGCGGCCGGCAGGCTCGACAGGTTCATAAGGTCAGAGCAAAATCTCGTCATGCAGTTGCACGTTAAGGATGCCGCGGTGATCTAACCTTCATTTCGAAACACGCTTCAAGAGCAGGGCTGATCAAGATGATTTCAAAGTTGCATTGCCTTCCCATCGTGCGTCGACCGCTCTCGCTCGCATTTGCAGTCGGGCTTCTGTTCGGCGCCGCGGGCGCCGATGCAAAAACATTGACGGTGGTGATGCATTCAAGTCTCCGCCTGCTGGACCCGATCATCACGACGGCGCAGATCACCCGCGACCATGGTTACATGATCTACGATACCCTTCTTGCGATGGACTCGAACATGAAGGTGCGGCCTCAGATGGCCGACTGGAAGGTTTCGGACGATCGTCTGACCTACACGTTCACGCTTCGCGACGGGATGAAATGGCAGGACGGTCCGCCGGTCACGGCCGAGGATTGCGTTGCGTCCCTGAAACGGTGGGGTCAGCGCGACAGCATGGGCCAGATGCTCATGGACATCACGGCTTCGATCGAGGCGACCGACGCCAAGACGATCACCCTGCGCTTGAAGGAACCGTATGCGCAGGTGCTGGAGTCGATTGCGAAGCCGTCCCAAAACGTGCCGTTCATGATGCCCAAACGCCTCGCAGAGACGTCGGCGGACAAGCCTGTCCCGGAACAGATCGGGTCGGGGCCGTTTCGCTTTGTGACCAGCGAATTCCAGCCCGGCGTAAAGGCTGTCTATGAGAAGAACCTCCAATACGTTCCGCGGCAGGAGCCTGCGAGTTGGACCGCTGGCGGCAAAGTGGTGAAAGTCGATCGCGTCGAATGGGTCACGATGCCGGACACACAGACCGCGGTGAATGCCTTGCAGTCCGGAGAAATCGATATGCTGGAAGCGCCGCCGGCGGATCTGCTTCCGGTGCTGCAGGCGGATAGTGACCTCGTGGTGAGTTCGCTGAACGAATTCGGGAGTCTCCCGTACGGCCGCATGAATTTCCTGTATCCGCCGTTCGACAACCCGAAGCTGCGCCGGGCGGCGTTTCTGGCCATCAACCAGAAGGATGTCCTCGACGCCGTGATAGGCAATCCGAAGTATTACAAGCTATGCGGAGCGATTTTCGGTTGCGGCACGCCGCTGGCGTTCGACGGTGGATCGGAAACTCTTGTCCAGGGCAACGGCATGGCCGCGGCCAAGAAGCTTGTCGCGGAAAGCGGCTATGATGGGTCACCTGTCGTCTTGATGGGTGCATCCGATATTCCGGTGCTGATGGCGCAGGCGACCGTGGTCGCCCAATCGCTTCGGACAGCCGGCTTCAAGGTCGAAATCCAGTCGCTGGACTGGCAGACGATCATTGGCCGCCGCGCTGTCCAGCGTCCTCCGAAAGACGGTGGATGGAGCATGTTCTTCTCTGTGTTCGCTGGTGTCGATGTGCTCGACCCGCTCGTCAATGTCGCAATCAACGGCCGCGGTCGCAGCAACGGATGGTTTGGCTGGTACGACGATCCGGGCATGGAGAAGTTGCGTGGCGAATACAGCCGCGCCGTTGCTCTTGACGAGCAGAAGCGCATCGCCCGCGAGATCCAGACACGCGCATACGACCAGGTCGCCTTCATTCCGTTCGGCCGCTTCGACGTGCCATCGGTGTGGCGGAAGTCTATCCGGGGACTTCTTCCGGGAGCGGCCGTGCCGGTGTTCTGGAACGTGGAAAAGGCCGATTGATGCGCCGCCGACCCGTTATCATCGCGCCGATATCCGGGCGCGGCGGCGACGAATTTATCGACAATCCCATCACCGAAAGAGAACGCAATGAGTCCCCGTGAGCTTCTTGATCAACTCCATCCCGACATGATTGCCTGGCGTCAGGATTTCCACGCCCACCCGGAGATCGGCTTTGAAGAAGAGCGCACCAGTCAGCTCGTCGCCGAGCGCCTGGAGCAGTGGGGCGTCGAGGTTCACCGCCATCTCGGCGGCACCGGCGTGGTCGGGGTGATCCGCGGCCGCCACCAGTCGGCCGGCAGCAACCGGGCGATCGGCTTGCGCGCTGACATGGACGCGCTGCCGATGCAGGAAAACAACGGCTTCGCGCATCGCTCGCAGATCGAAGGACGGATGCATGCCTGCGGTCACGACGGCCACACCACGATGCTGCTGGGTGCCGCGAAATATCTGGCCGAGACGCGCAATTTTGCGGGCACCGTGCATCTGATCTTTCAGCCGGCCGAAGAAGGTCTGGCGGGCGCTAAGGCCATGCTGGACGATGGACTGTTCGAGCGCTTTCCGTGCGACGCGGTCTATGCCATTCACAACAGTCCCGACTTGCCGCTCGGAACGGTGAAGGCGCTGACCGGCACGACGATGGCTGCGATCGACTATTTTACAGTCGTGTTGCGCGGCCGCTCCGCACATGCTGCACATCCACACCAGGGCATCGATACGGTGGCGATCGCCGCCCAAGTGATCGGTGCGCTCAACGCGCTGCCCTCGCGGCAGATCAATGCGCTGGAATCGGCCATCGTCAGCATCGGCCAGATCCATGGCGGCACCTCGGATATCGTCATTCCGGAGACGGTCGAGTTGCGCGGCTCGGTGCGGACGCTGAAACCTGAGGTGCGCGACCGGGTCGAGATGCTGTTCCGCCGGACGGTGGCGCTGACCGCGGAAGCGCAAGGCGGCACCGCCGAGATCGACTATCGGCGCGCCTATCCGGCGACCATCAACACGCCGGAGGAAACCGCGCGCGCCGCCGCTTGCGCGGCCGGGGTGCCCGGCGTCTCCCACGTGCTGCGCGAGGAAATCCCGTTCTGGCCGGCGAGGATTTCGCGTTCATGCTGGAGCGGAGCCGCGGAGCCTATCTGATCTTCGGGCAGCGCGGGGCGGACAAAGGAAGCGTGCCGGTTCACAACCCGAATTACGATTTCAACGACGATCTGCTGCCGATCGGCGCGAGCTATCTGGCGGGGCTGGTCGAGCAGGAACTGGGATAACAAGAAGCCCGTCCTGGCTCGGGACGGTACGTCGGCCGGGTCTGCGGGGCATTGCAGTAGGCCGCAGCCGACCCTGCAAAACTACTGCGCTTCCGCCCAGGCCCGGAATTCCTCGGCGGTGGCGTAGGATTTCTGGGCGCCGCGCCGCGTGATCGAATGAGCGGCATAGCGTGCGGCGATGCCGAGTGCCTCGAACACCGGCTCGCCCGCGGCATGGAAATGCGCGAAGGCGGCGATGAAGGCATCGCCGGCGCCGGTGGTATCCACCGGCTTGACCGGGACCGGCGCGATGCGGCGGACGCCGGTCGCCTCGACCAGCAGCGCGCCGCGGCCGCCGAGGGTGACGATCACCGTGCCGATGCCCCGGGCGATCAGGCTGCGGGCCGCCGTCTCGGCCTCATCCTCGTTGCTCACCGGCAGGCCGGACAGGATGGCGAGCTCGGTCTCGTTCGGCACCAGGAAGCTGACATCGGCGATCCCTGCGATATCGAGGTCGGCCGCCGCCGGGGCGGGGTTCAGCACCGTGCCGATGCCGTTGGTCTTGGCCCAGGCGATGGTGTGGTAGACGGTCGCGGTCGGCACTTCCATCTGCAGCAGGATCAGGCTGCAGCCCTGCAGCACGTCGGCAGCGGCATCGACGTCGGCCGGCAACAGGTGGTTGTTGGCGCCCTTGATGATCAGGATCGAGTTCTCGCCGGAGGGATCGACGCAGATCGTCGCGACGCCCGAGGAGACACCGGGCACGCGGGTGACGTGGCTGGCGTCGATGCCGTTAGCGGCGAAGTTGCGCAGAGTGGCGTCGGCGAAATCGTCGTCGCCGACCTTGGAAACCATGGCGACCGAGGAGCCGAGGTGGGCGGCGGCGATCGCCTGGTTGGCGCCCTTGCCGCCATGGCCCATCTCGAAGCTCAGCGCTTCCAGCGTCTCGCCTGGCCGCGGCATCCGCGTCACATAGGTGACGAGATCCATCATGTTGGAGCCGACAACGGCGATCTTCGGAGACATGGTCGTTCCTCGGTTCGGCTTCAGAAGATGCGGCTCTACGTCGTGGTTTCGGCGATGTCGAGATGGGCGAGGCGGAAGTCGAAGCTGGCGGTCCCGCCGGCGTCCAGTTGCCGGACATTGCCCTTGGCGTCCTCGGCCGTATAGCCCTCCGGCGCGCAGGTCGAGGGCGAACCGGCTTTCTTCGGCACGCTCGACCAGGCCACCGGCTGTTCGATCCTGCGGATCGGCAACGGGCTGTCACACGCAACCGTTACGACGAGCAACAGACAGTCCGTTGCAAGTTCCGGCAGTGGCAGCGAACATCTCTGCTCAACGTGCCTCGAAGGAGCCCACATGCGCCTCCCCATCATTGCGCCAGCCGATCTGACCGACGAACAGCGCCCGCTCTATGCCGACATGAAGCAGGGCATCGCGCAGAGCTTTCAGGGCTTCATCAACACCCGCGACGACGGCGCGCTGCTCGGGCCCTGGAACCCGTGGCTGCATGAGCCGAAATTTGGCAAGCCGGTGTGGGAATTGACCAAGGCGATCGCATCCGGGCCGTCGCTGCCGCTGCCGGTGCGCGAAGTCGCCATCCTCGTCACCGGGGCGCATTTCAAATCCGCCTACGAACTCTATGCCCATGTCATCGTCGCCGAAAACCGCGGCCTGTCCGACGAGAAGCTGGCGACCATCGTCGCGGGGCAGCGCCCGACCGACCTCACCCGCCAGGAGGCGGTGGCCTACGACATGGCGCATGCGCTGGTGAACGGCGGCGTGCTGCCCGAACTGACCTATCGCGCGGCGGTGGAGCAATTCGGCGCCCATGGTGCGGCCGAACTGTCCTATCTCGTCGGGCTCTATTGCATGGTGTCGGTGACGTTGAACACCTTTGACGTTCCCGTTCCCGAGGCATGACGTCACGACCTCGATGCCGACGGATTATGGGGCCACGGCCTCGCTCTTGTCGTTCGCGGCCAGCCGCAAAAACTGCTGCTTCATGGCGTTGACCTTTCCGAGATAGCTCGCCACGAGGTGATCGCCGCAGCGCTCACCGGCCATCAGCTGGAAGCCGCGGCGCATGAAGGCGCGGGCGGGGCGGGCGCCGCACAGATGGATGAAGGCCGCGAGGTCCTGCTTCTGTTGCGGGGTCGGCGCGGTGCCCGCGGCTGTGGCGAGCACGCCGGCGACCTGGCGATCGAGATAGATCGACGCCAGTTCGATGGCGTGGCCGGGCAGCGGGCGGAAATACAGGCTCTTGAACCAGCAGTCGTCCACGACCGCGTGGCCGCGGATGCAATAGCGCGAGGCTTCGGCAAAAGCCGGATCGGTCATCTGCAACAACCCGACGGCGCTCGAGGCCGGTCTGTACCATGCGGCCGGATTCCAGCTCCACCGCCAGCGCCAGTAGGTGCGCGTCGCGGGATTGCCGCTGCTCTCGATCTGCGCCAGCGCCGCCAGCAGTTCGGGCGAGATGGCGTCGGTGGAAAATTGGCGGAACGATGCGCCGTAGTTCCGCCAGGTGTCGGCCGGCTGCTTGTCGAGCTTGCGATCGGCGAAGAACAACAGCTCGGTCGGCTTGCGCACCACCTGCCAGGCGAGGTTGGCCAGCGGCAGCATGATCACGAGCGCCGCCACCACGGCAACGATCCGCACCGCTGTTGGCGTCGATGCCCATGTCCGCCGCAGCCATCGCGCGCTGCGGGCGAGCGGACGGCGAAGCCGGTTCCACCCTGTGCGCCTGCGCCGTTTGCGGATGGGAGATCTGGTGTCGCGCGGCGAAGGCATCGGCGAGGTTTAGGCTGCGAATGGAGCGGCGGCAACCGGGTTACGTTTTGTGCGAACCGTCATCATCGCGGCGTTGCCGCGCCGTATGATGGATATAAAGGATCTCGATGGCGTCGCCGGCGACGCGATAGAAGATCACATAGGGATAGCGCCCAAGCGGCGCCGCGCGAACGCCGGACCGGCCGGCGGAGCGGCGCGAGCTTTCCGGAAACCGCGCAATGTACGACACGACGCTGCGGATTCGTTTTTCGACGGCCGGGGCGACCGTCGGGTAATGTGCAGCCAGCCATTCGGCAATCGCCTCGAGATCCCTCAGCGCCTCGTCCGTATAGACGACCTTCATGGACCGCGAAATTTGGCGAACGCCGCCTCGACCTGTTCATCGCTGGCGAAGTGGCCGGCCTCGGCATCGCGCAGGCCGCGGTCGATGCCGGCCAGTTCGTCCGCCGTCGGCTGATAGTCATGGCCGTTGACGCCGGCGTCGAGCTCGCGCGCAAAGGCGGCGAGTTCGTCCTGCACATGGGGCGGCCAGGTTTCGACGCGTTCCAGAATGTCGGCCAGCGGCTTGGTCTTCATGGGGGAATTTATCACGATGTCGCACCGATGTCAGCCTGTCGTCCGGCTCAGCGAAGCGATGCGCGGGACAGGGCTCACCCTGCCGAATCCCGGATGTCTCTCCGTTGACCTCGACTACGCTTGCCGATCCGGCTCCCGCTGCAGCGCGGCCATGTCCTTCCAGTGATAGACGCGCAGCTTCGGCGCGTCGCCGCGCGCCGCGTGCAGCATCGCTCGCGCGATCTCGCCTCCGGTGATGCCGCGGTAGCGATCGGCTGGCCCCAGCAGCAGCGGATTGAGCACGTGCCATGCGGCGATGATCAGCCGCTCGCCCGGCCGGTCTTCAACGCGCTGGCCCATGATCATCGACGGGCGGAAGATATGCGTATGCGCGAAATCCAGTGCGATGATGTCGCGTTCCACCTCGCCCTTGGTCCTCACATAGAACAGGCGGGAGGCGGCATTGGCGCCGACGGCCGTGACCACGAACACCGCCTGCGCGCCGTTCGCTTTGGCGATCTTGGCCGCCAGCACCGGATAATCGTGATCGATCCTGTAATACTCGGCTTCATCGGGCGTGTGCTTGCGCGTGGTGCCAAGCGCGATGAAGATGTCGTCGGCCACCAGTTGGGGGCCAAAGCGGGCAGGGTGGCGAGATCGCCGATCAGCACGGTCAGCCGGGGATGGCTCAGCGGCAGCGGCTTGCGCGCCACGGCGATCACCCGTGCGTAGTCCGGGCTGTCGAGCAGGTCATCAAGCAGATGCGAGCCGATGAAGCCGGTCGATCCGAAGATAAGCGCTGTTGTCATGGGCGGTCTCGCTGGATGGCCGGGGACGACCGGCCGGGCAGCGTCGCATAGTCCCGGGGGCGGAGACAATGCGGCAAGCGGGCGACGCTTGCCGGCCGTTTGCGGTCATCCGCGCGCCGCTGCGGCCGGAAAACAATTCCCGGCCCGTTGTCGGCGCGCCATGCTCCGGATCGTCCTTTGTGCGACTGGGCGCTGCATCGGGCGCGTCCGGCATCGTCTTTCAGCCGGGATCACTCCATGACGTCCATCACGCCCTTCCTCTGGTTCGACAACAAAGTTCCGGACGCCGTCGCCTTCTACACCTCGGTGTTTCCCAACGCCCAGGTGGAGGTGGTCAACGACTTCATGGCGACGTTCGAGCTGGAAGGGCAACGCTTCCACGCCCTCAACGGCGGCCCGCAATACAAATTCACCGAGGCGGTGTCGTTCTTCGTCAGCGTCGAGACCCAGGCGCAGGTGGACTATTTCTGGACCCGGCTGACGGCGGATGGCGGCGAGGAGGGCCGCTGCGGCTGGCTCAAGGACCGGTTCGGCCTGTCCTGGCAGGTGATCCCCGCCGCGCTCGGCACCATGCTGGGACACCCCGACCGCGCGAAGGCCGACCGCGCCATGCAGGCGATGCTGAGCATGCGAAAACTCGTCATCGCCGATCTTGAAGCGGCGTTTGTGGGGTAGGGATGAGTCAGGGCCCGCATGAGCGAAGCGATATGCGGGACCGGGACAGCCAATCGACAACCCGCATGTCGCTTCGCTCGTGCGGGCTACGCTTGCTGCACGGAGCAGGGGCAACCGTGTGCCCGTCCCGTGTCAGCGCCGCCCATCATATGGCGCTCAGTTCTTTCGAGACGCGCTTCAAGGCCTCGAGGCCGTCCGGATCGGCGGGCGCGATTTGGGTATGCATCCTGAAGTCGGCCAATGCCGCTGGCAGACTGCGCTTCATCTCCCACGCCAAGCCGCGGTAGTAATAGGCTTTGGGTTCTTTCGGATCGAGCCGGATCGCCTGGTTGTAGTCCGCGATGGCGCGGTCGAGGTTGCCTTTGTTGCCCCAGGCGCTGCCGCGATTGACGTAAGCGCTCACATCCTTCGGATCGAGCTGGATCGACTGGTTGTAGTCGGCGATGGCGCGGTCGAGGTTGCCCTTGCCGAACCAGGCCCTGCCGCGGCTGTAATACGCGACGGCATCTTTCGGATCGAGCCGGATCGCCCGGTCGAAATCGGCGATGGCGCGGTCGAAGTCGCCTTTGGAGCCCCAGGCGCTGCCGCGATTGGCGTAGGTGCTGCCATTTTTCGGATCGAGCTGGATCGCCTGGTTAAAGTCCGCGAGGGCGCGGTCGAAATCGCCCCTGTGAAACCAGGCATTGCCGCGGTTGTTGTAGGCAGACGCATAGGTCGGATCGATCCGCATCGACTCGCTGAAATCCGCCATGGCACGGGTGAGGTCGCCCTGCGCCGCGAACGCGCTGGCACGACGCGTATGGATACGGGCGAGGCGTCGACCCGTGTATTCGTGGGAGTCGATGGCGCCCGAGCAGCCGGCGACTGCAAGGTCATCCGACAGCTTGACGCAGGACTCCCACTCGTCCGCGGCGACCACGCCCGGCAACCCGGCGAGAACCACCACGGCCATGCCTGCGAACAGCCGGCGTTTTGACAAGTACATTGGCATCGCCGGGGGACTCCGCTTATGGCCGGAGCAGCCGGGGATAACCGACCGCCATTTCCGGACGCTGATTTGTCCGTTGGTCGGGGGCGCCGATCAAATGGTTCAGCGGCGAGGGTGGGACGCGCGGTTTTGGCTTCCGGCGACGCGACTGGCAGCCATCGGCACCGGTAGCCCGGATGAGCGGAGCGATATCCGGGGCCGTACATCCTGTTTCGGTTCTGAACCATCCCAGGCCATCCACGACATATCGAACAATGCTTGATTGCTGCGTGGAGATGCGAACATGAATTCGATTGGATCGGTGATCGGCAGGGGACTGCTTGTGGCTGGTTTGCTGATCTCGGCGGGACCAATGCTGGCGGCGGGGAGCGATGACGGTTTTGCGGCGTTCTGGACGCAATTCAACGCTGCCGTCGGCAGGAGCGACCAGACGGCCGTATCGCAGATGGTCAACTATCCGGTTTTTTACATCGATCAACGGCAAGCGGCCGATTTCCCTGTGATCTGGAAGGGTGCTTTCAAACCGGCGCAGCGGACGTGTCTTGCCAAGCAGAAGCCCGTCATGGACACCCACGACGGCAAGGTCAGTTATGCTACTGGCTGCGGCCACCTCATCTACAGTTTCGGCAAGGATGATGGCGGCTGGAAATTGACGAGTATTGACGAAAACGATTGATCGGACTGGCCTTGGCACCGACCGGCGTCGGCGGGTAATCACCGCGAACTTTGGTATTTTGGGGTCGAGAGGCTCGAGGATCTCAGACACGATCTCGAGCACGGGGACGAGAGCATCGCTTCGATCCTGCAGAGCACCGATCAAGAGACTGAATTTCGCAGGTTTATCGGGGGCTGGCTGCGTGGCAAAGCTGGCGGCCGGTATAGCATCCCTCCCGAGGAAGAGTTGGCTGACGCCAAGCGCCCCGATCTGCGGTTTCGAGGCGCGACGTTCGACGCGCCAGTTCCTGTCGAGCTTAAGGTCGCTGACAATTGGACGGGCCCGCATCTGTTCGAGCGCATGGAGGTGCAACTCGGCGGTGACTATTTGCGCGATACCAGGTCCAGCAGGGGGATTTTTCTCCTCGTTTACATTGGTACAAGGAAACGCTGGGATCTACCTAGCGGCCGCAAGGCCGAGAGTTTTGAGGCCCTGCTCATAGCACTTCGACAGCATTGGTCCTTGATTTCGAGCCAATACCCCAATGTCGAGGATCTGGCGGTCGTCGGCATCGACCTAACCTTGCGCGGCTTGGATACTAAAACGATCAAAGAATCCAGCAAGGCACGAAAGGCCGCTGAGAAGGACAAAAGGGCGGGTTCTAAAAAGCCACGAGGAAAGAGAGGTGCGGTGCGGGCATAACCCGCAAACAAGGCAAACCGAAGCCCGGTGAATGAGTTCAAGGAGTCCTAACGTTCCACACGCGTACTGCGTCAGATACAAGGGCGGCATGAGAATTTTCGTTGCTCAGAGCTCAGATCTCCATGGTGAGATTCGGTCCCATCAGTACGGGTTGACCCTGCTCGCAACATGGCGCGGTACTACAAGATGGACGTACAGCCGACGCTGTTCGGCGAATGGGCGATGGTGAAAGAATGGGGCCGCATCGGACGGGGGGCACCGTTCGTACATCAGTTTATCCAACGGTCTCCGCCGCTGAAGCGGCTTGCGAGAACCAATCACGAAAAAACTCGGCCGGGGATATCGCGCAGCATTGAGATGAACCGATAACGCCGCCTTACCACTGCGGATCACGGACAGGAGATGTGACGACGTTAGGTTGCTTGATCAACACCCACGTTATAGAACGTGTTATCAATAATTTTCATGTTGGGAGCCGGCTAATGTTTGGATCAAGATTGATTTTTGGATTAGCAGCGGCGGCCATGTCGGTGATGATGGTGAGCCCATCCATTGCAGACGACATTTTCAACGACCTGGCGAAATGGCCAGTTTACGATCCTCAACCAGGCCACCCAACCGCTGACGAGGCGAAGGTTTTTGTAGAGAAACTTCGTCCTGTCGCGACCGAGGCTCAGAAGAAGTATGGCATTCCGCGAGCCGGCATCTTGGCAATGGCTGTGCAGGAAAGCGGCTATGGCTGGACACGCACCGGAATTTACGCGCGCAACGCTTTCGGCTGGAAGTACGGGCAATCGGCCAAGGATGCGCACTTGAAATCTTGGCGTTTAGACGGCCAGCCCGCTTCGGACCCTGGCAACCTCTACGCTGCTTTTTCTAGTCACGAAGATTCTATGCGTTTCGTCGCTTCCCAATTGGCCGCGGGCCGCTACCGCGACGCAACAGATGCCAGCAGGGATTCTATAAAGAATAACTCCTCAGAAAGAGAAAGAACACTGGCTTGGCTCGAAGCGATCCAGAAAGCCGGCTACAATCCCAATAAAGGATATCCGGCCCAGGTCATGAAGGCTGGCGATGCCGCAGGGGTCTTCAACGGATGGGTTGCGGCGGCCGACACAGCGGAAAACGTTAAAACGACGGCGACTAACGGATCCGTCTTTGACCAAGCAGATCGAGACAAAGTTCAGTCTTGGCTGCAAAAAGACGATACCGGACGCTACATGATTCACGGAGCTACCTGTAGTTCCGATAAACAAGCCGATTGGCCAGGATATGAAACGTTGCCAAATGGCGCCTTGCAACGATGCCGCTACTCCGTCACATCGTGTGTCGGATTAAAGTCACCAGCAAACCGCCTGATGTGCGAACAACATCGAACTGTCACTGGCACCAAGAGTGCGACGGTCGTTCTTCTTGAGCCGGGTCTTCAACGTTTCGCTACCTGGGTGGCATCGGCATGCGCCGTAGCCGGTGGCAACCGTCAGAAATGCTTGGAGCGCATATACAATGAGGGCGTTGGTGCGAGTAATTGGCAAATCCCCGTTTCCGGCATTGTCTACGAAGATCTTGAACCCAACTTTGTTCAATATGGATATGCCTTTCGAGATGGTATGACCGTGCGGGCTGACGCTGCGTGCGGGTGGCAGAATGGCAGTAAAGGCGAGGCCGCCCCTGGGTTAACCCAAGATGCTGCGTGTAGTCGCGCGCAAGCAGATCCGCAGGGAGTTAGCAATAAGGTCCGACCGATGAGCACTACGCTGACTGATCTGCGTACATGGCGCCCCAATATTGTCGCCAGCCTACCCAATCACTCTGAGGCTTATCCCATACAGGGCGCAGCGGCAGTCGCCTGGCGCAGTTTCGTCCAAAAACGCTAGTGGCGGCTTTCACTTCGGACAGCAATCCGTTCGTGACCGCAAAGGCCGTTGCGCTGCACAATAGCGGCGCGTTCTAGCTGCTAGCTAAATGCAGATGGCAATGTAACAACACGGAAGCCATCCCATAAGTCCGCCTAAGCCTGCATCAGCTCAACACGCTTCTTCCAATAGGTTGCACGGTTAGGTCCGCAGGCTCATGGGACGAAAGGATGCTGAAGATCAGTGCGCGGATCGAAAAGGGATTCGACATCGTCGGAAGTCGCGCGCCCATTAATTGCGAGAATCCGCACTAGTTCGTTCAATTCCGCGGAGCGCTCAGTGACGATCACTTTCGCCCGTTGGAAACTGACGTCGAGTAAACTAGCGATCTTGCGACGGAGGGACGCGTCAATCCGGACCCGCGCTAGCACTTCGGCGGAACGCCTTGATGACAGATAAACAAGATTCTCGCCGAGCCCGAGTGAGACCTCCATCGTAGCCGCAATCAGGGTCGCCTGATGGAGATCGGAACCTTCTTCACCGCCACCTCCATCTGCATGGTTACCGAAGACGACTTGTTCGGCCGCGATGCCCGCAAGAAGGATCGTGATCTGCGCCGAATACGAGGCTCTTCCGCGATTTCGCACCGGATCTCGTTTAAAGTTCGTTCTGCCAGTAGAACCGTCAGGCCCAACTTCCCGGAAGACCTGACAATCTATCAAGCTGCTTCCTGCTTGGCTGCCAAGAGCATATGGTCGCTGTCAACTTACAGTTCCAGACAGTTGCCCGCCCCCTTTAGCGCGGAGTGACGTCCGCAAAAATAGACTGAGGCAAGCCAACCGGGCGCTCGCTCACTACGGCGCTATGGGGGAGCGCGCGTCGCGAGTGGCCTCCGTGGAGTTCTGTGTCAAACAAGATCGGGCGCTACCGCTCGCTCGCCCCGGGACTGCAAAACGGGCGACGAAATAGAATCTTACCGATTCTGGAATCAGAGTTGTCTCGAGAGAGTTGTCCCCCCTTACGGGTGCGGAATCACGTCCGCTAAAAGGCACTGAGGCAAGCTCAACCGGCCGCTCGCTCGCTACGGCGCTTTGGGGTAGCGCGCTTCGCGAGCGGCCTAGCTTCAGAGATCTCAACAAAATCAATATTTTACATAGAAAACCCCGCCGTTGAGGCGGGGTTTCCTGTTTTGAGCGTCCATTTAGCTAGAGCGTCCGCCTAACTAATCGTCTAGGCGAATGCAAAGTGGCATAATTAACTGCACCCGGTAGTGGACCCACACGTATCGCACTTCATGCACGTCCCGTTGCGCACCAGCGAGAAATGTCCGCATTCGCCGCACATCTCGCCTTCGTAGCCCTTGGCTTTTGCCTCTTCGCGACGCTCGGCCTTTGACGGCTGGGCGTTCGCGGTGCCGGCCTTGCTCCAGTTTTGCACTTCCAGCTTCTCGGTGGGCGACAGCGCGCGTTCCGGCTCGGCGGTCTTCAGCGCCGTAGCGGTGCCGGACGCGCCCTGGGCGGTCGCCGCGTGGCCGGAAGCCAAAGCGGTGACGTTGCTGCCGCCGGCGGCGGTGGGTGCCGTGGCGTCGGGCGCGCGCATGACCACGAGATTGTCGGTGCGCGAGCGGGTCAGGCCCTTGGAGACGTAGCGGTTGCTGGGCTGCTCGGGGTCCTTGCCCTCGGCGACACCCTTGCCGAGCGCGTCGAACTGGCTCTCGGTGGGATCGACATGGGCGAGGTCGAAGCGCGACATGTAGGACACCGCGAGTTCGCGGAACACATAGTCGAGGATCGAGGTGGCGTACTTGATGCTGTCGTTGCCCTGCACCGGGCCCGCGGGTTCGAAGCGGGTGAAGGTGAAGGCGTCGACATATTCTTCCAGCGGCACGCCGTATTGCAGGCCGAGCGACACCGCGATGGCGAAGTTGTTGATGAAGGAGCGCAGCGCCGCGCCTTCCTTGTGCATGTCGATAAAAATCTCGCCGATGCGGCCGTCGTCATATTCGCCGGTGCGCAGGTAGACCTTGTGACCGCCGACCACTGCCTTCTGGGTATAGCCCTTGCGGCGATCCGGCATCTTCTCGCGTTCGCGCATCACTACGATGCGCTCGACCAGACGCTCCACCACCTTTTCGGAGATCTGCGCGGTGCGCGCCGCCATCGGCTTGTCGAGGTAAGCGTCGATGCCGTCCTCGTCCTCGTCGTCGTCGCTGATGAGCTGCGAGTTCAGCGGCTGCGACAGTTTCGAGCCGTCGCGGTACAGCGCGTTGGCCTTCAGCGCCAGCTTCCACGACAACAGGTAAGCCGACTTGCAGTCGTCCACCGTGGCATCGTTGGGCATGTTGATGGTCTTGGAGATGGCGCCGGAGATGAACGGCTGCGACGCCGCCATCATGCGGATGTGGCTCTCCACCGAGAGGTAGCGTTTTCCCACTTTGCCGCAGGGATTGGCGCAGTCGAACACGGCGTAGTGCTCGGCCTTGAGGTGCGGCGCGCCTTCCACGGTCATGGCGCCGCAGATGTGGACGTTGGCGGCCTCGATCTCGCGCTTGGAGAAGCCGACGGCGGCGAGCAGGTCGAAGCCGGGGGCGGCGATGGCTTCCGGCGCGATCTTCAAGGTATCGCGCAAAAAGTCCTCGCCAAAGGTCCACTTGTTGAAGGCGAACTTGATGTCGAACGCGGTCGGAAGAGCCGCTTCAACCTTGGCCAGTGCCTCGTCGGTGAAGCCTTTGGCCTTGAGGGTCGACGAGTTGATGCCCGGCGAGTTCGAGAGCGAGCCGTGGCCGACCGCATAGGCCTCGATCTCGGCGATCTCGCTCTCGCGATAGCCGAGCACGCGGAGTGCTGCGGGGACGGCGCGGTTGATGATCTTCCAGTAGCCGCCGCCGGCGAGCTTCTTGAATTTCACGAGGGCAAAATCGGGCTCGATGCCGGTGGTGTCGCAATCCATGACCAGGCCGATGGTGCCGGTGGGGGCGACCACGGTGGTCTGGGCGTTGCGGTAGCCATGGATTTCGCCGAGTTCGAGGGCGAGGTCCCAGGCAGCGCGGGCGTGGGCGACGATGTCGGCCTGCGGGCAGGATTCGCCATCGAGCGGCACCGGGTTGACGGCGAGGCCCTCATAGCCGCGGGACTCCGCATGCGCGGCGCGGCGATGGTTGCGGATCACCCGCAGCATGTGCGCGGCGTTCTTCTTGTAGCCGGGGAACGGGCCGAGTTCTTTCGCCATCTCCGCCGAGGTGGCGTAGCTGACGCCGGTCATGACGGCGGTGAGGGCGCCGCACAGCGCGCGGCCTTCCTTGGAGTCGTAGGACAGGCCCATGCTCATCAGCAGGCCGCCGATGTTGGCATAGCCGAGGCCGAGGGTGCGGTATTCGAACGACAGCTGGGCGATCTCCTTGGACGGGAACTGCGCCATGGTCACCGAGATTTCCAGCACCACGGTCCACAGCCGGCACAGATGCTCGTAGGCATCGACGTCGAAGCGGTTGGTCTCGACGTTGTGGAAGGTCAACAGGTTGGCCGAGGCCAGGTTGCAGGCGGTGTCGTCGAGGAACATGTATTCCGAGCACGGATTGCTGGCGCGGATGTCGCCCGACGCCTTGCAGGTGTGCCAGTCGTTCATGGTGGTGTTGAAGTGCAGGCCGGGATCGGCCGAGGCCCAGGCGGCGTAGCCGATCTTCTCCCAGAGGTCGCGCGCCTTCAGGGTCTTCATGACCTTGCCGTCCTTGCGGGCGATCAGGTCCCAGGTCCCATCCGTTTCCACCGCGCGCAAAAAGTCGTCCTTCAGCGAGACGGAGTTGTTGGAATTCTGGCCGGAGACGGTGAGGTAGGCCTCGCTGTCCCAGTCGGTGTCGTAGACCGGGAAGTCGATGTCCTTGTAGCCCTGCTTGGCGTACTGGATGACGCGCTTGATGACGTTGTCCTGCACCAGCGCACGGCGGGCGAGCTTGATCTCGCGGCGCAAAGCCGGGTTCTTCTCGGGATCGAAGCAGTCGTCGTTGGAGCCTTCGCAGTTGACGCAGGCCTTGAGGATCGCCTTGAGGTGCTTCTGGTTGATCTTGGAGCCGGTGACGATGGCCGCAACCTTCTGCTCCTCCTTCACCTTCCAGTCGATGTAGCTCTCGATATCCGGATGGTCGGCGTCGACCACCACCATCTTGGCGGCGCGGCGCGTGGTGCCGCCCGACTTGATGGCGCCGGCGGCGCGATCGCCGATCTTCAGGAAACTCATCAGGCCCGACGAGCGTCCGCCGCCGGACAGCTTTTCACCTTCGCCGCGTAGGCGCGAGAAGTTGGAGCCGGTGCCCGAGCCGTACTTGAACAGACGGGCCTCGCGGACCCAGAGGTCCATGATGCCGCCGTCGTTGACCAGATCGTCCTGCACGCCCTGGATGAAGCAGGCATGAGGCTGCGGATGCTCGTAGGACGACTTCGACTTGGTCAGCTTGCCGGTCTTGAAGTCGACGTAATAGTGGCCCTGGCCGGGGCCATCGATGCCATAGGCCCAGTGCAGGCCGGTGTTGAACCACTGCGGGGAATTCGGCGCGACCATCTGCTTGGCCAGCATGTAGCGCAGCTCGTCGTGGAACGCGTGCGCGTCCTCTTCCGTGGTGAAGTAGCCGCCCTTCCAGCCCCAATAGGTCCAGCAGCCGGCGAGGCGGTCGAACACCTGCTTGGACGACAGTTCGGAGACGTAGCGCTCCTTCTCGGGCAGGGTGGCCAGCGCCAGGGTGTCGGGCTCGGAGCGCCACAGCCACGACGGCACGGTCTCTTCCTCGACCTTCTTCAGGCGGGCGGCGACGCCGGCCTTGCGGAAATACTTCTGCGCCAGCACGTCGGAGGCGACCTGCGACCAGGTGTCGGGGACTTCGACGTTCTCCAGCTTGAACACCACCGAGCCGTCGGGATTGCAGAATCTCCGACGTCGTAAATCTGAAATCGATCCCGGCATAGGGTGACAGACCGTCCGTGGTGTAGCGCCGTTGAATCTGCATCGTCGTGCCCCGTCTGTGCCGGTCACCCCGTTGGGCGGCGCCGGCGGATTTCAGTTTAGCGGACCCTTGCGGGTTCGCAGCTTGGCCGGGTGGACCCGGTCCTGTTTCTCTGTGGCCATGGGAGGGCGATGGAATTCCACCGCCGGCCTGCTGCCGATCAACGCCTCACACCGCATCCCGGGCCATTGGTCCGGCTCGCATTTACGTCCAGAAGGTCGCCCGTTTTCGGGACAGAACTGCCCATGCCCCGCGACCCCTGCGGGCTGGCGGAGCGGTCAGTCTGGAACCCTTCTGGGGATCGCCCGGCGGGACAAATAACCACCCGCACCGGACCATCCAAAACTAGGCCAACTGGATCGCGCGCGTCAAGGACTAGTACGAGTTCCTGAATCAATCACTAAATATGGTGGAGGCAGGGGATAACCAAGGGGACAAGCCGCACCTCGATTGCTGCCAAGTATCAGTGAGTCCTCACGGAATCGGAAGCCGAAAATATTTCAAATTGTTCGGATCGGGGCAGCTCTGCCCGCTGTTCACAGGGCAACTTTATTTTGCTGCCGAGGGCTTGCTTTGACGAGACTCAAGCGGGCGCGCGTGATGAGCAAAAGGGAACACCCGTGCCCCTACGGGGAAGTGCAGCCGCAGGCCGCGGTCGGCGCCGGTTTCCCGGCATGATTGCCGGCCGGACGACCCCTCGGCGGCGCGAATCGGTGGCTCTTTACCCCTGCGCCGTCGGGCGGACGATGATCTCGCCGACATCGACATCGCCGGGCTGGCCGATGGCGTAGGCGATCGCCTCGGCAACGGCCGAGGCGGGGATACCCTGCTCATCCATCATTGCGGAAATTGTCGCCTTGGCCTTGGGATCGCTGATGGTGCCGGCCAGCTCGGTCCGGGTCATGCCGGGGCTGATCACGGTCACGCGCAAATCCTTGCTCTCCTGTCGCAGCCCTTCCGACAGCGCCCGCACCGCGACCTTGGTGGCGGAGTAGACCGCCATGGTGGGCACGATGCGGTGCGCGGAGGTGGAGGCGACATTGACGATGTGGCCGGCGCCTTGCTCCTTCATCACCGGCAGCACCGCGGCGACGCCATGCAGCACGCCGCGCAGGTTGACGTCGATCATCTGGTTCCAGTCGCAGACCCGCAGCTCTTCCATCATTGCCAGCGGCGCCACGCCCGCATTGTTCACCAGCACGTCGATCCGCCCATAATGCGCCTTGGCGAGCAGCACGAAGGCCCTGAAGCTGCCGAGGCGGGTGACGTCGAGTTCGTGATGCAGCGCCTCGCCGCCGGCCTGCCGGATCTCGCCGGCAATGGCCGCGATGCGTTCGAGGCGGCGGCCACCGAGCACGACGCGGTGGCCGGCTGCAGCCAGATGGCGCGCAGTGGCTTCGCCGATGCCGCTGCTGGCGCCGCTGATCAGGATGACCTTGCTGGATGATGTCGGGTTCGTCATGGGGAGCCGCCTTGGCGCTGCGGGAGCGCGCTCCCGGGCGCCGGGTTATGCGCGCGGGCGCCCCCGAAGCGTTAGCGCGATCCTGCGAGATTCATGCACGATCCTGCAAATCGCCGGCCGCACCGCTGTGCCATCGGCCGGGATCGGGTAGGGTGGTGCCGCGCGACGATATGCAAATAAGGTTCTGCACGGACGATGGCTCTCGATCCCTATAGCGAACTGGCTGATATCATTGCCCGCAGGGCAACCGGCGAGGGATCCCACGTCACCGGGATCGGCAGCCTGTCTCTGAGCCGCTGCACGGCGCCGACGCCATATCACCACGCCGCGCAATGGCCATGCTTCGGGCTGGTGGTGCAGGGCGCCAAGACCCTCGAACTCGGTGCCGAGCGTTATCGCTACGGCGTCGGCGAATACCTGGTGGTGTCGCTGGACCTGCCCGTGACATCCAAGGTGATCGAGGCCAGTTGCGATGAGCCGTTCCTCGGGCTCGGCATGGCGATCGATCCCGCGCAGCTGAAGCAGGTGCTGGCCCGCGTCCGACTGTCGCCGGCGACCGTGGCGCCGGATGCCATGCGCGGCGTCGCCGTAAACCTCGCGCCGCCCGAACTGCTCGATGCCGCGCTGCGGCTGCTCAGGCTGCTCGACCGGCCGCAGGATATCCCGGCCATGGCACCGCTGCTCGAACAGGAAATTCTCTACCGGCTGCTGACCGGGCCGTTCGGTCCGCGCCTGCTGCAGATCGCCACCGCGGAGACGCCGAGCAACCGCATCGCCCAGGCGATCGCCTGGCTGCGCGGCAATTTCATGCGGCCGCTGCGCATCGAAGACCTCGCCGACCAAGTCGGCATGAGCGTCTCCTCGCTGCATCACCATTTCAAGGCGGTCACTGCGATGACGCCGATCCAGTTTCAGAAGCAGCTGCGGTTGCACGAGGCGCGCCGGCTGATGTTCGTCGAGCAGATGGATGTGGGGACGGCGGGCTACAGCGTCGGCTACCAGAGCCCGTCGCAGTTCAGCCGCGAATACAGCCGGCTGTACGGCCAGTCGCCGCTGCGCGACGTCAGCGCCGCTCGCATGCAGATGGCGGCGGAGTAGCGCGGGCAGGCGTTCATGATGGGCGTTGCCGGCGCGTGGTGTGGGACATTCGTCATTGCCAAGTGATAGGTATAAACCGTCACGACGTCGCCGCCGACCCCGTCCAACCGGTCCCCATGACAGTCTCAACTCCGTCCGCCGCGCGTACGCGCATTGCGCCCATCGGCCTGCTGTTTCTTGCCATTACCTCGATCGCCTGGGGCCTGAACTGGCCGGTGATGAAATTCCTGCTGGGCGAACTGCCGCCGCTGACGACCCGGGGCTTCACCGGAGTGGTCGGCGCGATGTTGCTGGCAGGGCTGGCCGTGGCGCGCGGCGACAGTTTGCGCGTCCCGCGCCAGGCATGGGCGCCTCTCGTGGTGCTGGCGTTGCTCAATGTCTCCGGCTGGTCGGCGCTGATCGGCGTGTCCCTGTTGTGGTTGTCGGGCGGCGAGGCGGCCGTGCTTGCTTGCACCATGCCCGTGCTGGCGTCGCTGCTGGCCTGGTGGATCCTGGGCGAGCGGATGTCGCTGCGGCGGATGCTGGCGATGCTGATGGCCTTTGCCGGTATCGTCGCGCTGATGGGCGGCGTCGGCATCTCGGCCAGCCTGCAGAAGCTTCCCGGCGTCGCGCTGGCGCTGCTCGGCGCGTTCGGCTTCGCGCTCGGCACCGTGCTGGCGAAGCGCTTCAAACTCGCATTGCCGCTGCTGAGCTCGTCGGCGTGGCAGATCGGCATCGGTTGCCTGCCGGTGTCGCTGCTCGGCATGACGTTGGAGACCGCGCATTTCTCGACCCTGTCATGGGGCATCTGGGCGCTGCTCGGCTATGTCGTGGCGGTGCCGTTATGTGCCGCCTATGTCTGCTGGTTCGCGGCGGTGAAAATGTTGCCGGCATCGGTAGCGGCCATCGGTACCATGGCGGTGCCGGTCATCGGCGTCGTCGGCTCGGCCATTGCACTGCATGAGCCGCTCGGCATCGGAAAAATCGCCGCGCTGCTGTTCACGCTGGCCGGCGTCGCGCTGGCAACGCGCGCGTAGAAACCTAGAAAGGACGGCGCCGGGCGCCGTCCTTTCCGATCGGGTAGAGGGTCGGTTACGGGCAGGCGTGCCGCAAACCGTCATAACCGAGATAGGTCCCGGTGCGCGGGTTGTAGGACTTGTAGGTTTGCATGCAGTAGGCGACGTCGTCGCCACCGCTCGGCGCGACCTCAACCACTTCGCCACCATCGTCATAGGGGCCGCCGTAATAGGGGCCGTTGCCATAATAGCTGTAGCTGTTGCCATAATAGCCACCGGGAGCGGCCAGCGCCCCGCCGATAATGCCACCAGCGATCAGGCCCGGCACAAAGCCACCTCCGCCGCCGCGATGATGCCAGCCACCGCCGCCATAGCCGCCACCGTATCGCGGCCCGCCGCCGCCGTTAAAGCGCGGGCCACCGCCTCCGCCGTGGAACTGGGGGCCGCCGCCGCCGCCCATGCGCGGACCACCGCCGCCACCTCCGACGCGCGGACCGCCACCGCCAGCAACGGCGCCGCCTTTATCGACCTGCGCGAAGCTCGCGGTCGGGGTCAGGGCGGGAATGGCAAGCGCCATGACGGCTACTGCACTCAACAGTTTCAAATTCATCGTCGTCGGCTCCATCTGCGGGACATCCCCATCATCTAACCGTCTTGCGGCGGGCGGGTTCCCAAGAAAGCATCCTGTTCGCGTTTCGCAGGCTGACAGGTGCCAAATGTATGCGGGATGAACGGCTCGCCACCGCTCCGCGACAGGATGTCGCCAAACAGCTATGGCCGGAGTGCCGCCGTTGCGAGGCCGGTCACGCCGAGTTGCGAGCGCAAAACTGGGCCGCCAGCGGTCGCAAAACTGGACAATTGCCGCCGCCGATGGCATCAACAGCCAAGCATTCTCGAACCGGCGCGGCCTATGAAACTGTTTTGGCTGAAATTTTTCACCTGGTGGAGCGGCCAGACCTTCGGCACGCAATTGTGGACCTGGCGTTTCGGCGAGCTGGTCGGCACAGACGAGACCGGCAACACCTATTACCGCACCAAAGGCGGCAAGATCGACCCGACGCTCGGCTTCGAGCGGCGCTGGGTGGTCTATAACGGGTATGCCGAGGCCTCCAAGGTGCCGCCGTCATGGCACGGCTGGCTGCACCACACCGTCGACGTGGCGCCCACCGAAGAGAGCTACACGCCGCGCGAATGGCAGAAGCCGCATCAGCCCAACCTGACCGGCACCCCCGCCGCCTATCGGCCGTCCGGCTCGACGCTGGCCAGCGGCCGCCGCCCCAAGGCCACCGGCGACTACCAGCCCTGGACCCCCGGCCAGTAAGCCTTACGCCGCCTGTGAACCGAGCCGCGCCGCGGCGCGCTGCACGGCCTCGCTGCGGCGTTGCCTGGCGCCGGCCATGCGGCCGGTCACCAGTGCCAGCACCTCTGGCGGCGCGATGTCCGGCGATCCCGCGCTGAACGGCGGCGTCGGGTTGTATTCCAGCGCCAGCTGGATTGCCTCAGCGGTGGTGCGGTCGGCCAGAATCGAAACCAGAGTCAGCGCGAAATCGATGCCCGCCGTGACCCCGCCGCCGCTGATGCGGTTGCGGTCGACGCAGACCCGCGTCGCCGTGGGAATGGCGCCGAATGCCGCCAGAAACTCCAGCGCCGACCAGTGCGTGGTGGACCGGTAGCCCTGCAGCAGGCCGGCCGCGCCAAGCACCAGCGCGCCGGTGCACACCGAGGTGATGTAGCGCGCGCCTGCGGCCTGGCGGCGCAGGAAGGCCAGCGTTGCCGCGTCATTGGCCATGTCGTCGCTGCCGGCCCCGCCGGGCACGCAGATCACGTCGAGCTGGGGACAGTCATCGAAGGTCACTGTCGGCAGTAGCGCCAGTACGGTGTCGCTCGAGACGGGTTCGATGCGCTTCCAGATCAGGTGCACGGTGGCGCCGGGCAGCCGGGTGAACACCTGCAGCGGGCCGGTGAGATCGAGCTGGGTCACCTGTGGAAACACCAGCAGGCCGATGTGAAGGGTGGACATGGCGAGGCTCCGAACGGTTGTTGACGGCGCTAGCGTGGCATGGTCACCTCGTGTCTGAAATGTCTAACTTCCCTCGTTAACGGACATAACGATGATCGGCATTGTGGTGTTTCCCGAGTTCCAGCTGCTCGATGCCGCAGGCCCGATCTCGGCGTTCGAGATTGCCGGCCGCATCAGCGGTGTGCCGGCAACGATCAGGGTGCTGGCGGAGACGCCGGGCGAGGTGCGCAGCTCGTCGGGCGTCGCCCTGATGGCGCGGAGCCTCCGCTCGACCGCGGCGCTGCGCACGCTGCTCGTGGTCGGGGGCGCCGGCGTTCGCACCGCCGCCGCATCTCGACGCTTGCAGGGCTTCATCCGCGCCGCGGCCCGCCGCGGCGTCCGCATCGCCAGCGTCTGTTCGGGCGCCTATGTCCTGGCGGAAGCGGGCCTGCTCGATGGCCGCCGCGCCACCACGCACTGGCGGCACACGGCGCATTTTTGTGCGGCCTATCCCAAGGTGCGATTGGAGCCCGACCAGATCTACACCCGTGACGGCGAGACGTGGACGTCGGCCGGCATCAGTGCCGGCATCGACCTGGCGCTGGCGATGATTGCGGAGGACAACGGCGAGGCGGTGGCGCAGGCGACGGCGCAGCAGCTGGTATTGTATCAGCGCCGCAGCGGCGGTCAGTCGCAGTTCTCGGCGCTACTCGAGTTGAAGACGCCGTCCGGCCGCTTCGCCCCGTTGCTGGCCTGGGCGCGCGAGCATCTGCCGCAGCCGCTCACGGTCGAGCGGCTGGCAGAGCAGGCCGGCATGAGCGCGCGGCATTTTTCCCGCGCCTTCATCGCCGAGACCGGCACCACGCCGGCCAAGGCGGTGGAGCGGCTGCGCATCGAGGTGGCGCGCGAGCGCGTGCAGTCGTCCAGCGAGGCGATCGAAGGGGTGGCGCACGCCACCGGCTTCGGCGACCCCGAGCGGATGCGCCGCGCCTTCATCCGCAGCTTCGGCCAGCCGCCGCAGGCGCTGCGGCGGGCGGCACGGATCAACTGAGGCGCGGGGCTGCGGATGACCTGCGTGGTCACCGGCGTCTCACGAAGGCGATGAGAGCCGCCGTTCAGGCCTCGCGCCGACGCCGGCTGAAATAGCCGAGCAGCGGTGCGGCAAACGCCAAGGACCAGAAGTAGGGCGCCCATGCCGGGGCAACGACAGCGGTGGCGGTGCCGAGCAGAAAAACCACGACCGGCAAAAATGCCCCCGCCAGGGTGTCGAAGTGGCGCTGCCCGCGCAGCGCCAGCAGCCACAACACCGCATTGAGGGCCGCGATCACGGTGAGATGCAGTCCGTAGAGCACGGCGACCACGGTGCTATCGCGCAGATTGCCGTACAGTCCGTTGGTGGCTGGCAGCACGATGATCGACAGCAGGAATAGCAGGTTGAGAAACACCACGCCGCGGCCGGCCTGCGGCGCCATGGCGAGGCGGCGCTGGTGGCTGAACCAGAACACGCCGGCGATGATGAAGCTGAGCATCAGCGGCACGACGTGTGGCGCGTAGGTGCGGGCTAGCTCGGTCCAGTCCGGGGCGGCGCTGAGCCCGGACGCCTTCGGCAGGTTGTAGGCGAGCAGCGTCATGGCGACGCCGAAGATGGTGTTGCTCAGCGCCTCCAGCCGTCGCATTTCGAACAGATCATCGGGCGCCGGCATGGTTTTCCTCGAATCCCTGGGTCCGTAGCCTAGCCGAGCGCCTTCAGCCATGCACCGATATCGTGCAGCGCGTCGTTGGCCCGCGGCAGGATCTTGCCCATGGTGATGAAGCCGTGAAACTGGCCGGGATAGGTCTTGTTGCTGACGGCGACGCCGGCGTCCCGGAGACGGTCGGCATATTCGTCGCCTTCGTCGCGCAACGGATCGGCGCCGGCGGTGATCACATAGGCCGGCGGCAGGCCGGCGAGATCGTCGACGCGGGCCGGCGACGCCCGCCAGTTGTCGACGTCGGCGGCGCCGTTCAGATAGTGATCACGAAACCAGCGGATCACATTGTGCGTCAGCAGGCAGTCGGTCTCCGGCTCGCTGTGCGATGGATGCGTCATGCGGAAGTCGGTGGCCGGATAGATCAGCAGCTGGCCGGCGAGCTTCGGCCCGTGTTGGCGCGCGTCGATGGCGACGATGGCGGCGAGATTGCCGCCGGCGCTGTCGCCTCCGACCACGATCCTGTTGGCGTCGATGTTCAGCGCCACCGCGTTGTCGGCGATCCAGCGCGTGGCGGCGAGGGCGTCGTCGATGGCGGCGGGAAATTTGTGTTCGGGAGCGAGGCGGTAGTCCACCGCGATCACGATCATCTCGCCTTCCGCCGCGAGGGTGCGGCAGACCACGTCATGGGAGTCGAGATCGCCAATCACCCAGCCGCCGCCATGAAAGAACACCAGACACGGCGCCATGCCATCGGCCTTGCGCAGGGTGAGCGGTGTGTAGATGCGCACCGGAATGGCGCCGGCCGGGCCGGGCACGGTCATGGCATGCACAGAGGCGAGCGGCGGCGGCGCGGGATTGGCGACCTCGCGGGCCTTCAGGTACCACTCCCGCGCCTCGGCCGGCGTCAGAGTTTCGTAGGGCGGCCGGCCGGCCGCGCGAAGGGCGGCGAGCACGGCGGCGGCATCGGGATCGAGAACGACGGGCATGGACTGACCTGTTGTTGTTGGTTGATTACGAGGCGGTGCGGCCGCCATCCACCGTATAGGCGGCGCCGGTGACATAACTTGCGTCGTCGGAGGCCAGGAAGGCAACGACCGGCGCTACCTCGGCGGCGAGGCCAAGCCGCCGAGCCGGGGTGCGGTCGACCACGCGCTCCAACGGCACCGGGGTCGGGCCGGGGTTGCGGCCGTCGATGATGGCGCTGAGCATGCGGCTGTCGATCAGGCCGGGGCATACGCAGTTGACGCGCACCTTGGTGCCGCTGCATTCGAGCGCGGCGTTCTTGGTCATGCCGATCACCGCATGCTTGCTGGCGGTGTAGGCGATGATGTCGGGCGAACCCATGATGCCGGCGATCGACGCGGTGTTGATGATCGAGCCGGAATTCTGTTTCAGCATCACCGGCAGCACATGCTTCATGCCGAGGAACACGCCGACGACGTTGACCTCCAGCACGCGGCGGAAATTCTCCACCGAGGCGTCGACGATCGGTCCGATCTCGCCCTCGATGCCGGCATTGTTGAAGAACACGTCGATCCGGCTGAACTTGGCCATGGCGTGCTTCACATAGCCGGCGACGTCCTCCTCGCGGCTGACGTCGGCGACGATGGCCAGGGTCTCGGCATGGGCGGGAAGGCCCTGGACCGCATGCTTGAGCTTGTCCGCGTCGCGGTCGACTGCGACGATGCAAGCGCCGCGGCGCGCCAGCAGCCGGATGGTTTCGGTTCCGATGACGCCTGCGGCGCCGGTGACCACCGCGATCCTGCCGTCCAGACGAATGCTGTCGACCATGTCCTGCTTCTCCCTGCGCGTCCGGTTGCTCCGGATCGACGGCGCGGCGTCGCATGCTGCGCGCCGGTGCCCTGGGACGGACTATTCCATGGCGGCGGCGGCGTGGCCAGTCGCCGGCGCGCAGGGGCCGCGGCCGGCCGGCGTCATGCCCTTTCGCCGCCGCAATCGGCGTGTTAACCGGAGCTATTGCGAGCGGCCGCAGCAGTACGCAGCAGTTACAATGTCGCGCCCCTGATTCGTCGATTGAAGCCGCACCAGATGTTCCGAACCCTGACCCTCGCTGGTTTTGCGGCCCTGATGGCCGCCTCCACCCTGTCGTTCGTGCCGCCGGCGCGGGCGCAGTTCGGCACGCTGTTCGGCGATCCCGCGCCGCGCCCGCCCGGCAACGTGCCGCGCGGAAATCCGCCGCCGCAGTTCGACGACGAGGAAGAAGTGCCCGAGCTGCCGCAGGGCCGTTTGCTGCCGACCCGGCCGGGGCCAGGGCAGGGCGTGCCGCCGCCCGGCGCCGTGCAGACACAGCCGCTGGCGCCGCCGCCGGCCACCACCGTGATTCCGCAGAACCCGCCCGGTGGCGCTGCACCGCCGAGCATTGCTGTCGCGCCGCCGACTCCGGCGCCCCCGGGCCAGCGCCAGCCGCCGAAGGTGGCTCCGCCGACGGCGGCCACCCTGCAGCCCGGCGACGAGGTGGTCGCGGAGCCGCCGGCGCAGAAGATCGTCAACAAGAAGGCGAGCTTCTCCGGCCTCGACAAGATCACCGGCCGCATCATCAATTTCGACGCCGACATCGGCGAGACCGTGCAGTTCGGCGCGCTGCGGGTGAAGACCGACGCCTGCTACACCCGCCCGGCCACCGAGGCCGCCAACACCGACGCCTTCGTCGAGGTCGACGAAATCACTTTGCAGGGGAAGTGAAGCGGATCTTCTCGGGCTGGATGTTCGCCGCCAGTCCCGGCCTGCACGGCGTCGAGCATCCGATCTACGACATCTGGCTGACCGACTGCAAAGGCCCGGAGGCCACCGTCGCCACCGCGGCGCCCGAGGCGCCGAAGCCGCCCGCGCCGCAGAAGCGCGTCGCGCCCAAGCAGCCGCCCCGTCCGCCCTCGGCGGCGCAGCAGGTGCAGCCGATCCAGCCAGCCCCGCTGCCGGGCTTCCGGTAACAGGCTGTCTCAGCCCTGGGCTTGTCTGCTCTCGCGTGCGGTGATGATCTCCAGCGCCTTGGCGCCGGTGACCGGATGATCCATCGGCAGCACGGCGAAGTCGGCGCCGGCGACCAGCGCGGCATCGAGCAGCGTGCGATAGCGCCGCCGCGGGACTTCGATGGCGCCGAAGCTGCGCAGGTGATCCGTCACATATTGGGTGTCGAGCAGTGCAAAATTTCCGGCGATCAGCCGCGCCACCAGATGCACCAGCCCGACCTTCGACGCGTCGCGGGCGCGGTGGAACATGCTCTCGCCGAAGAACGCGCGACCGAGGCTGACGCCGTACAGCCCGCCGGCGAGATCGCCGTCCTGCCAGACCTCGACGCTGTGGGCGTGCCCCATCTCGTAAAGCCCGGTGTAAAGTTCGCGGATCCGCTTGTTGATCCAGGTGTCGTCGCGGCCGGGCGAGGGCGCGGCACAGCCGTCGATCACCCGGGTGAAGGCGGTATCGACGGTGACCGTGAAGGCGTCCGAGCGCACCGTGCGGGCGAGCCGCGAACTGATGCGAAAGCCGTCGAGCGGGATCAGGCCGCGCTGCTCCGGCTCGACCCAGAACAAAGTGGGGTCGTCGACGCTTTCGGCCATCGGGAAGATGCCGCAGGCATAGGCGCGCAGCAGCACTTCGGGGGTGATTTCGGACGAAGCGGAATCGCGGGACGTCATCGCGGGACGTTAGCAGGGTGGCGCGCGAGAGGCGATGGAAAGCAAGGACAGCGCTGTCACGTTTCCCGGACGCGGTGCGGCCTTGCGATGCGAAGCATCGCTGGCTTTGTGCCGTTCCGCAGATCCGGTATCCCCGGTTTCTTTTCGCGCCAATCGGGCCCCCGGATCAGCAGCGCACCACGCCCCGAGAGGGGCGCGTTGCGCAGCATCCGGGGAACGAGCCCAATCGCCTATTTCGTTCCGTACGAACGGTCGCCGGCGTCGCCGAGGCCGGGGACGATGTAAGCGTGCTCGTTGAGATGATCGTCCACCGCGGCGGTCCAGATCGGCACGTCGGGATGCGCGCCGCGCAGCCGCTCTATGCCTTCAGGCGAGGCCAGCAGGCAGACGAAGCGGATATCCTTGGCGCCGCGTTCCTTGATGCGGTCGATCGCCGCAACGGCGGTGTTGGCGGTGGCCAGCATGGGATCGATCACGATCACCAGCCGCTCGTCGAGATTGCCGGGCGCCTTGAAGAAATACTCCACCGCCACAAAGGTCTCGGGATCGCGGTACAGGCCGATATGGGCGATGCGCGCCGACGGCACGAGGTCGATCATGCCTTCGACGAAGGACAGGCCGGCGCGCAGGATCGGCGCGAACACCAGTTTCTTGCCGGCGATTTCCTTGCCGATCATCTTTGTGATGGGAGTTTCGATTTCCACGTCGGTGAGCGGCAGGTCGCGCGTCACCTCGTAGCACAGCAGCATGCCGATCTCGTTCAGCAGCTCGCGAAATCCCTTGGTCGAGCGGGTCTTGTCGCGGATCAGCGTCAGCTTGTGCTGCACCAGCGGGTGGGTAACGATATTGACGCCGTCCATCATTGCTCTTTCCGTTTCAGAATACAGTGCCGTCGCTGATCACCTTGATCGGCGGCGAGGAGTCCGTGCGACGCTGGCGCGCCAGCACGCGCCCGGCGGCCCAGCTGCCGCCTTCCAGTATCTTCGCCAGCGGCAGCGAGGTCGAGTCAAGCTGCAGCTTCTGTCGCACGCCTTCCGCGAGCCGGTCGAGCAGCGCCACGGTCAGCGCGCGCCATTCGACGACCAGCGTCGACGACACATCGTGCTCGCGCGCTTCGTCGCTCGGGTCGCGAAAGTTGAGGACGCCGATATCGACGAACAGGCCGCCGTTGCGGTATTCGGCGAGGCCGGTGAGGCCATCGATGTTGGTGACGTCGACGCCTGCGGTCTGCAGCGGCTCGATCAGCGAATAGGACAGCCACTGCGACAGCTTGTGCAGCGGCATCAATTCCGAGGTCGCGTCGTCGGATGTCAGCGCCGGATGCTTCCAGCAATCGCCGAGCGCGATACCGCCGAGCGTCAGCCGCGACGGCCAGATCGGGCCGAGGCGCTGCAGCAGCACCGAGAGGATGGTCGGCGCCGGCAGCTTTCCCTGATGCGAGAACATCACGAGCTGATCGAACAGCCCGCCCGGCCGCGGCGTGTCATGCATGCCGAACACATCGGGCTTTGACGCCACCAGCGCGCCGAGCCGGCGCAGCAGGTCGGCTCGGCCCTCCAGGCCGACCAGCGGATTGGCGTCCGAGACCTGCATGCCGCGGGCGAGATCGGCAACGTCGAGTTTTGCCAGCACGGCTGCATCGACGCGCAACGGCTGCTGCGGATCGGCCGAAAATGCGCCGTCGCAGAACATCGCGAGGCTGGCTAGGCCCAGTCCCTCGGAGCGGCCGATCTTGTCGCCGGTCTTCGGGTCGGTGTAGCGCCATGCCGGTCCGGCGCCGGCGTCGAGAAACACGCTGACGATGGCGAGGTCGAACTCGGCGCGTGCGCGGGCGGCGCTGTCTTTCCATGCAGTGGCGTCAGCCAGCGTCGCCCAGCGGTTGTCGCCCTTGCTGACGAAGTGTCGCCAGCGCGAATGGAAGGGCACGTCGAGGGAGGGATAGGCCGCGCGGGTGGTGTCCAGCACGAGATCGACGGCCGCATCCATGCGGCCGAGATCGATGCGGAAGTGTTGCAGTCCGTCGTCGAGCCCGATCGCCAGCAGGCGATGGGCGCGTTCACGGACGGCGCGGGCCGACAGCAGTGACAAGGCGGCCGAGGTATCGGGATTCAATGAGTTCACCGCTGCGCTCTCAATACTTCTCGAGCGAACGGCCGACCGAATCCGAAAGGTCCTGCGGCGTCACCGGCTCCGGCGAATAGTAACCGGCGGCCTTCTTGGCGGTCATTTCCACATGGGCGTCGGCCGGGATCATGTCGTCCGGAATCGAGACGCGCTCGACGATTTCCACGCGCTGGCTGGTCAGCGCGTCGTGCTTCATGTCGCTCATGGAGATGAAGCGATCGATGCGCTTGAGGCCGAGCCAGTGGATCACATCCGGCATCAACTGCTGGAAGCGGGCGTCCTGCACGCCGGCGACGCATTCGGTGCGCTCGAAGTATTGAGCTGCGGCATCGCCGCCTTCCTGCCGCTTGCGCGCATTGTAGACCAGAAACTTGGTGACCTCGCCGAGCGCGCGGCCTTCCTTGCGGTTGTAGATGATGATGCCGAGGCCGCCGTTCTGGCCGGCCTTGGCGCATTCTTCGATGCCGTGGATCAGATAGGGCCGGCAGGTGCAGATGTCGGAGCCGAACACGTCGGAGCCGTTGCACTCGTCATGGACGCGGCAGGTGATCGACGTGGTGTGGTCCGGCAGCTTGGTGACGTCGCCGAACAGGTAGGCGGTGATGCCGCCGATCGGCGGCAGGAACACCTGCAGGTCGGGGCGCGTCACCAGTTCGGGAAACATGCCCGCAGTCTGTTCGAACAGCTGGCGGCGCAGGTTGTTTTCGGTGGTGCCGAAGCGCGCGGCGAGGCCCGGCAGGTGCCAGACCGGATCGATGGCGATCTTCACCACCGAGACGCTGCCGTTCTTGTGCACGACCTCGCCATCCTGCTTCAGCCGGCCGGCGGCGATGGCGCCCTGCAGTTCGATCAGGTCGAGCCGGGCACGGGTGATGGCGATGCTCGGGCGAATGTCGATGCCTTCGGCGATTTCCTTGGCGAAGTTATCGCCGACCAGATGCCCCCAGGGATCGAGCGAAACGATCTTCTGCGGATCGATCCACTGCTCGAACGGGCCGACGGTGGCGGCGGGGTGGGTGTTGGTGAGGTCGGGCCGGCGGATCGGATCGAGCGCGCCGGAGGACACGGCCAAGGCGCGGTACACCGAATAGGAGCCGCCGTGGGTGCCGATGACGTTGCGGTCCGCGGGCCGCGATACGGTGCCTATGACCGGCCCGCGTTCGCGCGCGGTTGCAGCACCCCAGTGGATCGGAAAGTCGTGTTTGGCGCCTGGCGCAGGATGCGAGGTCAGCCGGATATGATCGAGACGGTTCGAGCGCGTCATCGCAAAGGCCCCTAAAATGGCAACGGCCCGCCTAAAAGACGGGCCCGGTTGCCAAGGAAGCAACGAATAATACCCAACTCGCGAATGATTGCAACAGGCAGTAAATTACAAACGCTTGTGTACGTCGGGAAGCGGAGGATCGGGCGCGCTCAACGGCCGCAGACTTCAGCATAAGTCCGGGGGTGGCACGACTTACCGCCCGCCCGTAAATTGGCGGCCGGACCCTCTGGAGCAGATCGATGACCATCCCCACCGTCGGCGCCTTCGCCATCATCCCGAGCAATGACCTCGCGGCTGCAGTGCCGTTCTGGGAGCGCCTGGGATTTGCCCGCACCGGCGGCGAGGGACAGTACATCATCATGACCGGCTGGGACTGCGAGGTGCATCTGACGCAGGCCGGAGAGGGGCCATGGCGGGTGTCAGAGCAGAACAACCCGTTCGGTGTTTTCATCCGCACACCGCATGTGGATGCCATCGCCGCGCGTGTTGACGATCTGATCATCCGCCCCGGCGGCATCCTGCGTCACCGCGAATGGGGGCTCTACGAAGTGGGTATTTCCGGGCCGGACGGATTGCTGGTTCGCATTGGCTGGCCATCCGGGCTCATGGCCGAAAGTCCAGACACAGCGGACTGAGGCTATCCGTACATCTGTCCCGGAGATCAGCCGTCCGCCACTAACCCATCGGCGATTCAACTCGCCGCGCTGAGCGGCGTCTTGGCGGCGGCCACTTCGGCCGCGGTGCGGGCGTGAAAGCGCAGCACGATGCGGGTGCCGGAATGCGCGGGGTCGCGCTCGACGGTGGCCTCCAGCTTGTTGGCCATGGCGTTGACGATGCGCTGGCCCATGCCGGTGGAGCGCGGATCGAGCTTGACGTTGAGGCCGACGCCGTCGTCGGTGATCGACAGCATGATGTCGTCGCCGTCCGCCGACAGCACCACATGGATCGGGCCGGCGCCATCGGGATAGGCGTACTTGACCGCGTTCATGACGAGTTCGTTGACGATGATGCCGATCGCTACCGCACGGTCAGGATCGATCTCCATCTGCTCGGCCTTCAGCGTGAGCCGCGACATCCGGTTGCCCTCGGCGGAGCGCCGCAGGTCTTCCAGCAGGGCCTCGAGATACTGGTTCAGCAGCACGCTCTTGAGATCATGGGAGGTGTAGAGCCGGCGATGCACCTGCGCCACCGCGGCGACGCGGCCCATGGCATTGGTCAGTGCCACCTTGACGTCGTCGTCGCTGGACGAATTGGCCTGCAGATGCAGCAGCGAGGCGATGATCTGCAGCGAGTTGCCGACGCGATGGTTGACCTCGCGCAGCAGCACTTCGCGTTCGGCGGCCAGCGCCGCGTAGCGGTCGCGCGAGGCGTGGACCTCGGCTTCGGCGTCGTCGCGCGCCTTGCGGATGCGGGCCTGTTTCACCGCGCCGTCGGCGGCAACGTGGAGCAGGGGGACGAAGTCGCCCTGGGTGTCCTTGACCAGATAGTCCGCTGCGCCGGCTTTCAGGGCCGTCACCGCAATCTTGGAGTCCTGCGACGCCGTCACGAACACCACCGGCGGCGCGCCGGGAATCGCCTGGATCAACTCCAGAGTCTCAAGCCCGTCGAGCCCGGGCATGTACTGGTCGAGCGCCACCACATCGATGCCGCCTTGCTTGATGCGGGCGACGCCGGCCTCGCCATTGTCGCAGTGTTCGACCGCATAGCCCTGCCGTTTCAGGCCGCGCTCCACCAGCCGCGCCAAAGCGGCGTCGTCGTCGATATACAGCAAGGTGGATGGCGCGGTTGAATTCATGCGGTGGCTTGCGGAACCTGGATGACGGAGAAGAACAGACCGAGTTGGCGGATCGCGTTGGCGAAGCTCTCGTAGTTGACCGGTTTGGTAATATAGACGTTGCAACCGAGTTCGTAGCAACGCTTGATTTCGTGGGCGTCGTCGGTGGTGGTGAGAACCACGACCGGCGCGCACTTCAGGTGATCGTTTTCCTTGACCCGACGCAGGATGTCGATCCCGGTCATGTCGGGCAGGTTGAGGTCGAGCAGGATCAGCAGCGCCTGGTCCTTGTGGTCCAGGCCGGTCCCATCAGCGCCGAACAGATAATTTACCGCAGCTGTACCGTTGGTGAACGGCAGGATCTCGTTATTGACCCCGGAGCGGCGAATGTTGCGTTCGATCAGCCGGGCGTGGCCCTCGTCATCCTCGATCATGATGATTTTGACAGGTGTGCTCATGCTTGCTTGTCCCGTTTGGTCCCCGTCCATCTTGCCGGCAGGGTAATGGTGAAGGTGCTGCCTTGACCCAGTTCCGACGCTACCGTCATGGTGCCGCCGAGCCGTCGCACCAGGGCGCGCACATGCGCCAGCCCGATGCCCTGACCCGGTTTGTCCTGTGTACCCGCACGCCGGAAAAGATCAAAGATCCGCTGGTGGTCCTTCGGGTCGATGCCACGTCCGTTGTCGACGACCTCATAGATCGCAAAGCCGAGTTTTGTGCGGCCTTTGACGAGGATGTCGCCGGGCACGCCGTTCCTGAGATACTTCAGCGCATTATCGATCAAATTTGAGAAAA
Organism: Rhodopseudomonas sp. P2A-2r; assembly: GCF_026015985.1. GTDB lineage: Bacteria > Pseudomonadota > Alphaproteobacteria > Rhizobiales > Xanthobacteraceae > Tardiphaga. The sequence goes on from NZ_CP110389.1 coordinate 3,418,287, forward strand.
TCTGTTCGATTGCCAGGCGGTCGCTGACAATGTCGGGCAGCGGCTCGATGCGGATCGTGGTCTCGGTCTCAGCGGCCTGGTGCGCCACCGTGGAAGCGATGTTCTCGATCAGGTCGCGGACGTCGATCTGGACCGGCTTGAACTCGCGGCGACCTTCACGGGTGAGGTTGAGGATGGCGCTGATCAGCCGGTCCATCTTGGCAATCGACGACTTGATGAAGCCCAGGGCCTCGGTGAAGTCCTGCGAGAGTTGCTTGTCCTGCTCGGCCAGCGCCGGCTCGGGCAGTTCGCCGTTGGCGTTGGCGACCACCGGTTCGGGATTGCCGAGGGTGGCGATGCGGCGGAAAATGTCGCCGCGTAATTCCTCAAGTTCGCTGGTGAAGCCCATGATGTTGACCAGCGGCGAACGCAGATCATGGCTGACGATATAGGCGAAGCGCTGGATTTCGTCATTGGCCTCGCGCAGGTCGGCGGTGCGCTCCTCCACGGTGAATTCCAGATTGAGGGCGTTCTCACGCAGCCGTGCCTCGGCTTCGTCGCGCGCGCGGGCGGAGCGCCGCACCAGGAACACCGACAGGCCGGCCAAGGCGATCACCAACCCCGATCCGGCCACGGTGACGATGGACGCGAGTTCCTGGGTGCGGTCAGCGGTGCGTGTGCGCTCGAAAAACAGCCGCTCTTCCTCGGTGCGGATGTCCCGCGAGATCTGATCGATCTGCTGGACCGCCGGGCCGGACCCGGTCTGCGGCAGCATGGCGATCGCGGCCGGCGTATTGTTCTGCTTCACGAAATCGACGGCCTTGGCAAATTCGCCGAGCCGGGTTTGGATGGCGGGCCGCAGTCGTTCGACATTGGCGATCTGAACGGGATTGTCGCGGGTGATCGCGGCGAGCTTGTCGAAGCCGGGAACGATGAACGCCACCGCGGCGTCGTGCTCGTCCAGGAATGTCTGCTGGGAATTGAGCAGATAGGCGCGTGCCGCGCTCTCGGCCAGGCGGATCTCGAGGAGCAAGGTCGATAGCTGGTTTTCCACCTCGACGGTGTGAACCACCATGCCGGAGTCCTTGCGGGCCTGGTTGACCAGCACGACCGACGAGGTGCTGATCGCGACCAGCACAAGAAATCCCGCTGCAAGCAGCAGGATTTGTCCGATCGCTCGCTTCTTCCGCGCCGCGTCAGACGTCACAACGAACTCGCTTGGCTAGCAAAAGGTTCAAACACATCCCCCGTTCGGGTAGTTCCCGAACCCAATACTAACTCCGAATCCAGGCTTCGGTTCCCGGGCGTCGAAGAATATTCCGGGTCTCGTCGTCAGCTGGGTGCCTTGCCGGCGAGATACTGTTCCAGCCAGTGGATGTGGTAATCGCCGTCGATAATGCCGGGTTCGCGGGCCAGTGCCCGGAACAGCGGCAGCGTGGTCTCGATGCCCTCGACGACGATCTCGTCCAGAGCCCGGCGAAGCCGCATCAGGCATTCCGGCCGGTTCTTGCCGTGCACGATCAGCTTGCCGACCAGCGAATCGTAATAGGGCGGGATGACGTAGCCTTGGTAGACCGCCGAATCGATCCGGACGCCAAGGCCGCCGGGCGGGTGATACTGGGTAATCTTGCCGGGGGACGGGCGGAAGGTCTCGGGATTCTCCGCATTGATGCGGCACTCGATCGAGTGGCCGTTGATGATGACCTCTTCCTGGGTGCAGGGCAGGTCGCCGCCGGCGGCGATGCGGATCTGCTCCAGCACCAGATCGATGTCCGTGATCATCTCGGTGACGGGATGCTCGACCTGGATTCGGGTGTTCATTTCGATGAAGTAGAACTCGCCGTCCTCATAGAGGAATTCGATAGTGCCGACGCCGAGATACTGCATTTCCTGCATTGCCTTGGCGCAGGTTGCGCCGATCTTGGCGCGGGCAGCGGCGGTCAGGATGGGCGAGGGGCCTTCTTCCCAGATCTTCTGGTGGCGGCGCTGCAGCGAGCAATCGCGCTCGCCGAGATGGATGGCGCCGCCGCGACCGTCGCCGAGCACCTGGATTTCGATATGGCGCGGTTTCTGCAGGTATTTTTCCAGATAGACCGAGGCGTCGCCGAACGCTGCCTTGGCCTCGTTACCGGCGGTCGACAGCGCCATCATCAGGTCGGCTTCGGTCTCCGCCACCTTCATGCCGCGACCGCCGCCGCCGGAGGCGGCTTTCACCAGCACCGGGAAGCCGATCGCCTTGGCGATGGCCATGGCGTCGTCCTCGGGGCCGACGCCGCCGTCGGAGCCGGGCACCACGGGGATGCCGAGCCGCTTGGCGGTCTTCTTGGCTTCGATCTTGTCGCCCATCAGGCGGATATGCTCGGCCTTCGGGCCGATGAAATGCAGGTTGTGGTCGGCGAGAATCTCGGCGAAGCGCGCATTCTCCGACAGGAATCCGTAGCCGGGGTGCACCGCGTCGGCGCCGGTGATCTCGCAGGCCGCCAGCAATGAGGGAATGTTGAGATAGCTGTCCTTCGAGGACGGCGGCCCGATGCACACGCTCTCGTCGGCAAGGCGCACATGCATGGCGTCGGCGTCGGCCGTGGAGTGCACCGCCACCGTGGCGATGCCCAGCTCCTTGCAGGCCCGCAGGATGCGCAGCGCGATCTCGCCGCGGTTGGCTATCAGGATTTTCTCGAACATCGTTGTCTGCTTTCCGTAGCATCCGCGCGCACCTCGTCATCCACGCCGAAACGCAATTGCGTTTCGGCTGGAGGAGCGTGCGCTCTTGCGCGCGCCTCGAAGGATGGCCGCACGCTCTGAGCACTGGGCCCTCATCCTTCGAGGCTCGCCCTGGCGGGCGAGCGCCTCAGGATGACGGTCGCGTTTTGTTACTCAATGATAACCAGCGGCTCGCCGTATTCCACCGGCGCGCCGTCTTCAACGAGGATCTGCGTCACGGTGCCGGCACGCGGCGCCGGGATCTGGTTCATGGTCTTCATGGCTTCGATGATCACCAGGGTCTGTCCGACGGCCACTTTGGTGCCGACCTCCACGAAGGGCGCGCGCCGGGCTCCGAGGCCCAATACACGGTGCCGACCATGGGCGAGGGTACGGCGCCCGGATGTTTCGCCGCGTCCACCGCCGGGGCTGCGACCGCGACCGGCGCCGCAGCGGCCGGCGCCTGCATGTAGCCGGCGGATGGCATCGCGGCGGCAATGGATATGTTGCGAGCGACGCGGACGCGCAGACCGGCGCGCTCGACCTCGATCTCGGTGAGGTTGGTTTCGTCGAGCAGCAACGCCAGTTCGCGGATCAGCGCGCCGTCCTCGTTGGACTTCGCTGTCGCGGTCTGGGGTGCTTCAGGCTTCTTGGTTTCAGGCTTGGCGGCCATGGGTGCAATCCGGCTGTTTCAGGAGTGAAGGCGAACCGTCAGACTGCGGTCGCGCCGATTTTCGCGGCAAGGCCGCTGATAGCAAGACGGTATCCTTCGATACCGAAGCCGCACAACGATGCGAACGCGGCCTTGGCGGTAAAGGAATGGTGGCGAAAACTCTCGCGCTGATAGACGTTGCTGACGTGGACTTCCACCGTCGGAATCTTGACGCCGACAAGCGCGTCATGGAGGGCGATCGAGGTGTGCGAATAGCCGCCGGCATTGATGACGATCCCGACCACGCCCTTTTCGCGCGCCTCGTGAATGAAATCGATCAGCTCACCCTCGTGGTTGGACTGCCGGCAATCGGCCGTCAGGCCGAAACGCGCGGCGGCCTCCACGCACAGCTTCTCCACGTCGGCCAGCGTGGCGTGGCCATAGGTCTCGGGCTCGCGGATCCCCAGCAGGTTGAGGTTGGGGCCGTTGAGCACGTAAACGGTCTTGGCAGCTGTCGTGGCCATCGGGAGATCCTGGCAATGTCCGCATTTGGGCGCGGGGCGCGGGTGCCCGGGGGTTATAGGCAGCCTCAACGCCGAGGGGAAGCCTCCTGGGCTCCGGTTCCCCCAGCCAAATACCTCATCCCATTCGCAAAAAGCCACCCTGAACAGGCGCAAACCGCTCGTTAACCACGGTTGAACCTTGGGGGCAGAGACGGTGGCGACCGCGCGGAGGTGTCAGTCCGGGTTCCATCGGACTGCGTCGGTCCTGGAGACGGCAAGGGGCGAGCCTTTCGGCCCGCCAATCGCCGCGCGTGCGAAGGCGCCGATTACGCTTCGAGAACCGCAACGATCTCAAGCGTCCTGGGATTCACCACGATGATTTGGTCGCGGACCAGGAAAAACTCGTAGCCGCGCCAGTCCGGATAGACCGTGACGATTTCCGTCGGGAGCGGATGGAAGTGCACTTCACGCGGCACGCGCGTGCCGACCGAAATCGAGAAGTTGACGTTGGTCACCGGCTGCACCTTCTGCTCCTTGATCACGGTGGTGATCTTGGTGCGCTGCTCGGTAGACAGCTTGCCGGCGGCGCCGGCCTGGCCCGTTGTCGTTGTGGACTTGGTCTCGGTCGACGTGGACTTGGTGTCCGCGGCCTTGGAGCCGGTCGCGCTTTGACCCTCGGCCTTCATGTCCTTGCCGGCTTTCGACGGATCGCTCTTGTCGGTAGCGGTCGTGGCGGACTTTGGCACTGCGCCATCGCGGCTGGAATCGGTCGCCCGCTGAGCGCCATTGTCGCGTTTCATCTTGTCGTCGGAAGGCGCAGCCTTGATGTCGGATCCGGAGTCCGATCGCTTCATGGTATCGGTGGCTTCGTCCTTGTTGGTGGGCGCGGTGCGTTCAACCGGTGCCGCGCGATCAGCTGATGGTGCCGACGGTGCGGACTTGGTCGCGTCCGCGGCAGGCGCTTCGCGACCCGCGCCAGGATTTTGTGCGGTTGCCAGACCGGTTCCGGCGATCAGGGCGGCGGCTGCGACGCTCATCAATAAACGGTTGTTCATCTTGTTCTCCTCGCTTTTGCATTGCCCGTCCGACAACGGGAGGCGAGGAGGGAGGTTCCGAGATAAATCCGCTTCTGCCGGATCTCGCTCGGTCACCGGGACGGTATTGATCGCACTATGCGACGGGGAAAATGACACGCCAATGCGCCGCTCGGTTCGCCACACCACGCGGCAGTGACGCCTGGAGCCATCCGCTTCGACCAGAAGGTCGAATTCGTCGGGGATGCCCAGCGGACTTGCCACGTCGAGCGCGGCGCCGGCGTCGGACACATTGCGCACCACACAGCTGATGCCGCCGCCGCCGAACGTCATGATCGCGGCCTTCAACACACGATGGCGAGTCGCGCTTCTCTTCTCGTCCATGGTCTACGTTACCGCTGGTAAGCCGATCCTCTGTCGGCGCTGTCTAGCGGCCTGCAGTGTAGGTTCCATGACATTCTGGATCGTTAACTGGCGAGTCCGTAGTTTTGCGGACCAATGTTGAAAACCGGGGAAATGGTGCGGGTGCCTGCGGTTTGGGCGCGGTCCGTGGCAAGCCCTGGCAGGCGCGGCCGGCTCAGCCGGCGCCGAGTGCTACGGCAACGTTGTAGGTGATCAACGAAGCAATGTAGGCGAGCACCAGCATGTAGCCGAAGGTGAACGCCATCCACTTCCAGCTGCCGGTTTCGCGGCGGATCACCGCCAGCGTCGAGGCGCATTGCGGCGCAAAGATGTACCACACCAGCAGTGACAGCGCGGTGGCGAGGCTCCAGTTCTGCGCCAGCACTTGGCCGATCTGGTCGGCGGCTTCCTTGCCACCCTCGATGGCGTAGACGGTGCCGAGTGCCGCCACGGCCACTTCCCGCGCGGCCATGCCGGGGATCAGCGCCACCGCGATCTGCCAGTTGAAGCCGAGCGGCGCCAGCGCCGGCTCGATGAAGCGGCCGATCATCGCCGCCAGGCTGTAGTTGATGGCGGGGCCCTCGGCGCCGGCCGGCGGCTGCGGGAACGAGGCCAGGAACCAGATCAGCACCATCATCGAGAAGATCGTGGTGCCGGCCCGGTGCAGGAACATCTTGGCGCGCATGTAGAGGCCGAGCGCGATGCTCTTCAGCCGCGGCGCCTTGTAGTCCGGCAATTCCATCATGAACGGCGACGGCTCGTAGTCGCGCCCCATCATCAGTTTCGCCACATAGGACACGCCAAGCGCGCTGCCGATGCCGACGCCGTAGAGGCCGAACATCACCAGCCCCTGCAGGTTGAAGATGCCCAGCACGTCGCGCTGCGGAATGAACGCCGAGATGATCAGAGTGTAGACCGGAATGCGCGCCGAGCAGGTCATCAGCGGCGCGATCAGGATGGTGGTCAGGCGGTCGCGTTTGTTGTCGATCACCCGCGTCGCCATGATGCCGGGGATCGCGCAGGCGAAGCTCGACAGCAGCGGGATGAAGGCGCGGCCGTGCAGCCCGGCGCCGCCCATGATGCGATCCATCAGAAACGCGGCGCGCGCCATGTAGCCGAAATCCTCCAGCAGCAGGATGAACAGGAACAGGATCAGGATCTGCGGCAGGAACACCAGCACGCTGCCGACGCCGGAGATCACGCCGTTCTCCAGGAAGCTCTGCAGCAGTCCCTGGGGCAGGTGGGCGTGGACGAACGCCCCGAGCGCCGCAAAACTGTCGGACAACAGCTCCATGGTCGGCTGCGCCCAGCTGAACACGGCCTGGAACATGATGAACAGCACCGTCAACAGGATCAGCATTCCGAACAAGGGATGCAGCACAAAGGCGTCGATCCGGGTTGTCATGGTCTCCGGTCGGGTCGGCGGCGTCACCGCGGCGGCGATGATGCGGTCGGCCTCGCGCTGCATGGCGCGCAACGCGCCGGGCGGCATCGCCTGCCAGCTGTTGGCAGCGGGATCGGCGGCGCGGCTCGCCGGCAGGGCATCGATGCGGCTCAGCAACTCGGCGATGCCGCCCTTGCGCACGGCGGTGGCGGTGACCACGGGAATGCCCAGCTCCGACGACAGCCGCTCGAGATCGATGGCGATGCCGCGGTGCCGCGCCAGGTCGATCATGTTGAGCACCAGCAGCATCGGCCGGCCGACCTGCTTCAGCTCCAGCACCAGGCGGAAGCTGAGCCGCAGGTTGGTGGCGTCGGCGACGCAGACGATGCAGTCGGGCAGAGCCTCGCCACGCATGCCGCCGAGTACCACGTCGCGGGTGATCTGCTCGTCAGGGCTGCGTCCGCGCAGCGAATAGGTGCCGGGCAGGTCGAGCACGGTGACGGCACGGCCGGCAGGGGTCTGGAAGACGCCGGATTTCCGCTCGACGGTGACGCCGGGGTAATTGGCCGCGCGCTGGCGGCTGCCGGTCAGCGCATTGAACAGCGAGGTCTTGCCGCTGTTCGGCGTGCCGACCAAAGCGAGGTTCAACGGCGAGTTCAGAGTGGAAGCCAACGGCGCATGCATCGCTCAGGCGACCATGATGGCCATCGCCTCACGGCGACGAATGGCGACGGTCGCGTTGTCGACACGGACGGCGATCGGGTCCTTGCCGATCATGCCTTCGTGCAGAATCTCGACGCTGGCGCCTTCGACAAAACCCATCTCGATCAGCCGGCTTTCCAGCTCGGCCGGGGCCAGGATGGAATTGCAGTCCGCAGCACTGATTGCATGGATTCGCCCGACGAATCCGCGTTTGGCGTGTCCCAGGCAGGTTGGCTCGGTCATCGGTTACGTATCGATTCAGTCAGCGTCGTCAACGGGCAGTATGCACCCCATACATAGGCCAAATCCGGCCTGAAAACTTGCTGCAAATCAGTCGCAGCTTAGAATCCCTATAAACGGGTGAGCGAGGTTCGGCGGCACCTGCGCGAACGGAATGGGGTGCGCCCTGACTAAACCCTTCACGTGAAGCTCCCGCAACAAAAAGCCGGCTGCAGCGCAGCCGGCTTTCGTCATTCACAGCGATGGTGGTGGTGGTCAGCAGGTCGCCTTGCCGCAGCGGGCGATGCCGATCTTTTCCTTGAGGGCGTCGGCGCCGACCGCGCCGATGACGACCTGCTTGCCGATCACGTAGCTCGGCGTGCCGTTCATGCCCATGGCTTCGGCGAGCTTGAAGTTTTCCTCGATGGTGGCGCGCACCTCGGGGCTGGTGAGATCCTTCTCCAGTTTCGTCATGTCGAGGCCCGCCTCCTTGGCCGCCGCCATGGCGCGGGCCTTGTCGGCCTGACCGCGGCCGCCGAGCAGCTTCTGGTGGAAGTCGAGGTACTTCTTGCCGGTGGGATCCTGCATGCGCACGGCGACGGCGACCTGCGCGGCTTCCACCGAACCCGGTCCGAGCACCGGGAATTCCTTCAGCACCACCTTGAGCTTCGGATCGGCCTTCATGAGGTCGATCATGTCGGTCATCGCGCGTTTGCAGTAGCCGCAGTTGTAGTCGAAGAACTCGACGAAGGTGACGTCGCCGTCCTTGTTGCCGACGGTGACGCCGCGCGGCGAGTTGAAGATGATATTGGCATTGGAGGCAATCGCCGCCTGATGCTTCTCGGCCTCGGCGGTGGCCTGGCGCTTGGTCAGTTCGGCCGAGACTTCCTCGAGCACTTCAGGGTGGGTGATCAGGTAGTCCTTGATGATCTTCTGGATCTCGCCGCGCTGGGCGTCGTTGAAGCTCTGCGCCGAGGCGACCGCGGGGATGCCGCAAAGCGCGAGGGCCACCGTAGCGGAGCGGAGAAAACGAAACGACGGCATGGGCAAATGATCCTTTGGGAAAGGCTGGGCGGAAAACAGGTTGATCCGGGAAGCTGCATAGCATTTTCGCGGTGAATTACGCGTTATTTGTGGAGGCCGCAGCCGGCCTGCGGCCACAACTCGCCGTGATCGGCGAAATGGCTTCCACAGAGATCCCTTGTACTGCCGGCTTGGCCGGCATGGCGCCAGGCGCACTCCAGTTCCCGGCCTTGGCGGCGTGCGGACCGGCGTCATCCGCACGCGCCGATGAAAAGGCCGATTCGTGCCGTCAGTTCTTTTTGGCCGGCGCGTAGAAGGTGGCGTCGACTTCGGCGATGTCGTCCTGGTCGAGCTTGCGGACTTCCAACACGGTGCGCGGCGGATAGGGGCCCTTGCCCCAGAGGTCTTCCTGCACCTTGTTGACAAGGGCGCGATAGCGCACGACGTCGGACACGTAGATGGTCAGGCGCACCGCGTCCTGCAGGGTGGCGCCCTCGGCCTCGGCGACCTGCTTCATGTTGACGAACATCTGGCGGATGCGCGCTTCGTCGCCTTCGACCAGCTTGTTGGTCGCGGGATCGACGCCGCGCATGCCGCCGACGAAAATGAAGTCGCCGGCGCGGGCGCCGACGCTCCACGATCCGCTCGGCGTGATGCCGCCCTTGACCGGCGGAATGATCTTGACGGCCTCGGACTGCGCCGGTCCGGCGACGCAGACCAGCAGGGTCGAGGAGACAACGGCAGCGATACGCAGGCAGGACAGCATGACAACCTCTTTGGCGGGAATGACGCTCGATGTTGGGTCGAGCCGGGTGGACGTGGATCGACGGGTGAGGGCGATGGCCATGGGGGTCAGGCTCTCGCGGGCGCGGCGTGGCTTCGCCGCTGCCAGAACGATGCGTCGCTGAAGCGTCGTTCCGACGCATACATCGCGCGCTGCGTGGTCAGGAAGGACGCGATGCCTTCGAGAAAGCGTCGCTCATAATCCTTGGCTTGGCTGTCGTTGCCGGCGAGAAGTCCGATCACGCTTTCCGCGGCCTGGATGCCGCTCCACAGCGCCGTGGCGAGGCCGTTGGCGCCGAGCGGATCGAGCGCGCTCGCGGCATCGCCGGCACGAATGATGCGGTGCTCGATCAGTCTAACCTGGGTTGCGGTGCTGGCCGGCGCGAAAATCAATGCGCCTGATGCCGTCGGATCGAGGCCGAGACTGTCGAGCCGTGCCGCGATCGCCTGGGTCTGCGACAGCAACGGACCCAGCAAGCCGGGATCCTTGCGCAGTCCCGGTGGCAGCAGATCGGAGTCGGTGAAGTAGCACAGCAGGCTGCGGCCGCCAGGCATCACGGTCATGTACCACCAGCCGTCGGCGACGGCCTCGACCAGCGTCGCCGCCACGGCATCCACGTCGTCATCGAGCGTGAGCACGCAGTAGCAGCCAACCAGCCTGTCGAGACGGCGGAGCGGGGTGTCGGGTCCGGCGGTCACAGCCGCCCGGCCGGTGCAATCGATGACATAGGCGGCGTCGATCGACCCGCCGTCGGCCAGCGCGATCGTCACCTCGGAAGGCTCTTGCGACAGTTGCCGCGCTTCGGTGCGCCGGCGCGCGATGCCGGCGGTGTCGAGCGTATCGGCCATACGTGCTTCCAGGCGCCGGCGGTCGATGTGCCAACCCGGCTGCTCGTCCTGATGCGACGCGTCGCGACGCAGCGCCGCGCTGCCCCACAGGGAGTAGCGTCCCTGACACGGCGTGGCCGTCTCGGCGTCGAGCAGATCCAGCCAGCCGAGGCGTTCGAGATACGGCGAGGCGCGAAACGACAGCGTCTCGCCGCGGCTGGCGACATCCGGCTCCGGCGCGACCAGCAGCGGACGAAGTCCGCGCTGGAGCAGCGTGCGGGCACAGGCCATGCCCGCCATGCCCGCGCCGAGGATAACGACGTCCGGCATTCCGTTAGGTCGGCTTCTTGTCGGTTGCGAGCGACATCTTGCCGCGCTGCACCTCGACATAGATGTCCTTCGGCACGCCCGGCAGATCGCCCGGTCCGGAGCGGCGCACCACGACGCCCATCTGTGTCCACAATTCGATCATGCGTCGCAGGCCGTCGGTGTAGCCGGCCTCCACATGCAGGCCGGTGCCGGCAGCGCCGCGCGACCACGCCACGCGGGCGTGGTAGAAGCGCATCCGGTCTTCCGGCGACAGGTCCTTGCGCAGCATCTGCGCGTAGAAGCCCTCCGGCAGCACGTCCACCGGCAGCAAGGCAGGCCACCACACGGGGGTCGGAAAGCCTTCCGCCGTCTGCACCGACTGACAGCTGAAGGCGTCGCCCTGCCACGGCACGCCCATCCAGCGCGTAAGGTCGCCCGGCGCCTGCGGTCCCACCGGCGCGACGTCGTCGCGTTTGGTTGGGTGCCCGGCGAAGACGTTATGCGGGTTGAGCTGGAAGCCGACATCCTGGACCAGGGTCTTGCGCTTCGACAGCGCGATGCGGAACGGCAACGGCGTTTCAGTGGTGGAACGATAGAGCCCGGCATGGCGGATTGGCCATGTGATCTCGACGCCCGGATGGAATGCGCCGCCCGAACAGGCGTCCAGCGCCGCGCGGGTAAGAGCTTCCGGCCGCTGCGACAGCGGCAGGTCGTCGAGCTTGCCGATGGCATCGGCCGCGGCATCGTTGAAGTCGTTGGTGAACTCGCCCTTCGCCCAGCGCGCCAGCATCGCATATTGGGTTGCGGTGAGCGTGAGCCAGCCGACCGGACTTCCCGGGAAGTTGACGCCGTCGCCGAGCATGGGTGGCAATGCGTTGGCGCGCTGGTCGCTGCCGCCGGGCTTGCGGAATGCCGCCAGGACCTTCTCGCGGGTCGGGCGCATCTGTTCGGAGGGATCGGCGAGCGTCTTCACCACCGAAGGATCGGTGAGGTCGTCGAGATCGCTCCAGGCCTTGCTGAGATAGGACGCCTGCGCGATCCACTGCATCAGGCCGGCGCGGCGCAGCACTGGAAGCACGTCCTGGCGGAACGACACCGGACCGCTTGCCGGCTTGATGTGCCCCGATGCGATCATCGCTTCGCGTGCGGCGTCGTACAGGCTGACGATCGGCTCGATCTGGGGTGCGAATTTCGGACCGCAGCAGACCACCCACGCCGACTCGCAGTCGATGTCGGCGCCGCCGATATTGACGCTGGCCTTGACCCAGCCGTCGCACCAGTCGTCGTGCCATCCGTCATTGTTGGTGAAATCGCGGACCGGATTTTGCGGCAGAGCGGTGTTGGATACGCCGTCGCCGGGAAACACCAGCAGGCGACCGGCATCGTCGGTGCGCAGATGACCGAGCGTGACGGGAATCGTCTTCCAGAACCGGCCGGCAATGCGATAGGCTTGGTCGCGACCGTCGGCGTTCTTCGAGGCGCCATCGATCCGGACCTCGCCCGGATTGATGACCAGCATCTCTTCGCGCAGAGCGGGCTCGATATCGGCATTGCGTAGCGCGTTGGGAATGCCGGGCGCATCCGTGCCGCCGTCCATCGCGTTGGAGTAGCCGTACCAGGCCGCCTTGCTGTTGGCGACGTGAACGCTCCAGCGCAGGCCGTCGGCTGCGCCGAGTTCGCGCACCACGCGGCCCTGATCGTCGTAACCGTAGACGCGGAAGCGCTGTACTTGTTTCTTGACCCGGTTCGGTCCCTGCTTGAATCCGCCCTCGGGCTCGGTCATCAACCCCGGAACTTCGGGAGCGAGAAACCACTGGTCGCCGTTGCCGACGCGCGAAAATCCGATCGCCGGAAACACTGCGGCACGCACGATGCGCGCTCCGGCGGGCGCCGGCTCCTGCGCCTGCAGCGGCAATACGGCTGCCTTGAAAAGGGTCGGCGCGGCAAATCCGAATGCGGTGGCGGAGAGCAGGAAATCGCGACGCTTCATCGGTCAGTAACTCCAGTGCTGGATCGCTCGCCAACAGCGGCGATGCGCCGCAGCGACGGCTTCGCGCGCTGCGGTCCTCGGACCGAACTAACACTGGATCGATAAGCAAATGTGAATCGAGATGTGTGGCTGCGTCGTTGAGAGCATACGGCGCGATGCGTCGTTCCGCGACGACACGGTTCCATCGCGCGGAACACGATGTGCTCCGTCGACGACTCGGATGGAACAGCGGCTGCACGCGCCATCCTGACGCGATTGCAAATCGCGTCAGGTAGCGGCGTTCGACGTCAGGATGCGTCGAATGACGCGTTGACCGTTGCCGCTTCCTCTGCCGTCAGCGGGGTCAGCGGCGGTCGCTGCCGCGTCCAGCTGTCGTGGCCGTATCGTTTGGCCAGCAGGGTTTTCAGCGACGCCATCTGAGCGAAGCGCGACACGGTGTTGCGCGCCGCGACGATCCGTTCCTGCGCGGCGGCGACCTGCGGCTGGCGGGCTTCGTCGGCGTAGCCGGCGAACACGGTGGCAAGATCCGACGCCACTAGGTTGGAGGTGGCCGTGATGCAGCCGGCGCCGCCCTTCGGCAGCAGCGACAGCATCAGCGGATCGGCGCCCACCAGCACCGAGAAGCCGGGGAAACGTTCGACGATGGCGCTCATGTTGGCGAAGTCGCCGGACGAATCCTTGATGCCGACCACGGTCTGCGGAAATTTTTCGCGCAGTCGGGCGATGACGTCGAGCGATAGCGGCACGCTCGACATTTGCGGGATGTGATACAGCACCACGCGCAGGCGGGGATCGTCGATACGCTCGATGATTTCCGAGTAGGCCGCCACGATGCCGTCATCGGACACGCCCTTGTAGTAGAACGGCGGCAGCATCACCACGGTCTGCACGCCCTGCGCCAGCGCGTGCTTGGTCAACTCCACGGTTTCCATGAAGGAGGCCACGCCGGTGCCCGGCAGCAGTTGCGACGGGGCGACGCCGGATTTCAGCACCGCCTCGAGCAGGTCCATGCGTTCGCGCGACGACAGCGAGTTCGCCTCACCGGTGGTGCCGAGCATGGCAATCCCGGTACAGCCATCGTCCAGCAGGCGCTTGCAGTGCGCCGCGAACAATGCGTGGTCCGGCGATAGGTCGGCGTTGAAGGGCGTCAGCGCGGCGCAGAACACGCCGGTCGGAAAGGGGCTGTCATGATGCTCGAACCTTGGCAGGAATGTTTCAGGATGCAGCGGTGTGGCTGCGGGCAGTCAGGGCAAGGCAGTCGTCACGGCATGATCTGTCCGCCGTTGACCTCGATGACCTGTCCGGTGATGTAGCTGCTCATGGTTTCGTCGGCGAGGAACTCATAGGCGCCGACGCAATCCTCGGGCGTGCCGATGCGGCCGAGCGGAATGCCCTGGCGCGCGCCTTCGAGCTGTTCGGCGGTCGAATAGCGCTGATGGAACGGCGTCATGATCACGCCGGGCGCCACTGCATTGGCGCGCGCGCCGAATGGCGCCAGTTCCTTGGCCAGGACGCGCGTCATGGTGCTGACGAAGCCCTTCGCCGATCCGTACAGTCCGGCGCCGCCGCCGCCGCCGTTGCGGGCGGCCACCGAGGTGGTGTTGATGATGCAGCCGGAGCCCTGTTCGGTGAGGATCCTGGCGGCTTTGCGCGAGGCAAAGAACACCGATCCGATATTCAGATTGACGACGTCGTCATACTGCGCGTCGGTCGCGTCGGCGATGGCCGTGCGGCCGAACATGGCGCCGGCATTGTTGATGAGGACGTCGATCCGTCCCAGCCTGGCGTGCGCCTCGTCGATCACGCGCTCGCACTCGCGGCGGTCGGACACATCGCCGCGCAGCAGGTCGGCGCTGCCGCCGGCGGCGCGCACGTCGGCTGCGACTTCCTCGGCGCCGTCGGCATTGCCGTTGTAGTGCACGATGAGGCGGGCACCCAATGCCCCGAAACGCCGCGCCACCGCCGCGCCGATTCCCGAACTTGCACCAATAATGACGATCGCCTTGCCGTTCAGTCCGCTCACCCGTCGCGCCTCCCCGTGGCGCAAACCAGCTTGCACCTGGCGCTACGATCTACACCGCGTGACAAGTTGTCAACATTGCTGCCGAAAACTGCCGGTGATGAAAAATCCTATGCATAATTGGTGTTTTATCAAATACTTGAGTGTGTCAGTCCGCGCGCTAGCCAAAATAACATGTTGACAAGTTCAGCCGCGCCTCACAATCCTTCGGTCATGATCGACAAATCAGCAGATCCGTCCGGCGTCCCGACACCGCCCGCAGCGCGCGCTGCAGGGTCGCTCGTCGACAAGGTCTATGGCCAGCTGGTCCAGCGCATCGCCAGCGGCGAGTATCCGCCCGACCAGAAGCTGCCGGGCGAGCACGATCTCGCCAGCCTGCTCAACGTGTCGCGCCCTGTCGTCCGCGATGCGCTCAGCCGGTTGCGCGAAGAGGGGCTGATCTATTCCCGCCAAGGCTCGGGAAGCTTCGTGCATGCCCGCGCCGAACACCGGCCGCTGGGGTTTGCGCGGGTCGAGACCATCGCCGATATCCAGCGCTGCTTCGAATTCCGCATCACCATGGAATCCGACGCGGCGCATTTTGCCGCCATGCGCCGCAACGAGGCCGGTCTGGAGAAGATGGTGGCGGCGCTGGCTTTGCTGAACGAGGCGACGCGCAAGCTGCGCCACCGCGAGGACGCGGATTTTTCCTTTCACCTTGCCGTCGCCGAAGCGGCGAACAACCACTATTTCTCGACCTCGTTGAATGCTCTCAAGGAGCACGTGGCGGTCGGCATGAAGCTGCATGGGCTGTCGCTGGTCGGCGCGCCGTCCGGACTGGAACAGGTCTACGACGAGCACCGCGGCATCTATGAGGCGATCCGCGACCGCGACGCCGACGCGGCGCGCGCGGCCATGCGTCATCATCTGGAAAGCTCGCGCGATCGTCTGTTCGAAGGCCGCCTGCTGGATCTGTCGTTCCGATGACGGCGGCGGGCGAGGCCATGTCGCGTAATCTGCCGCGCAGCATCGACGCGCCCGAACTGTTGCGTGAACTGGCGGCAATCGTCGGCGCCAGGCACGTGATCGGCCCGGACGGCGATCTCGATCCCTATGTGGTCGACTGGCGCGGCCGCTATCGCGGTGCGGCACTCGCTGTCGTCAAGCCCGGCAACACCGCCGAGGTCTCGGCGGCGGTCAAGGCCTGCGCGGCGCGCTGCGTGGCGATCGTGCCGCAGGGCGGCAACACCGGCATGTGCGGCGCTGCGACGCCCGTCGGCGACGGTCCGATGATCGTGCTGCGGCTCGACCGCCTCAACCGCATTCGCGCCATCAGCCGGCTCGGCGACGCCATCGCGGTGGATGCCGGCTGCATCCTGGCGCAGGTGCAGGCGGCGGCAGAGGGTATCGACCGGTTGTTTCCCCTCAGTCTCGGGGCCGAGGGTTCGTGCCAGATTGGCGGCAACCTCTCGACCAACGCCGGCGGCACCGCGGTGCTGCGTTATGGCACCACGCGCGAACTGACCCTGGGTCTGGAAGTGGTGCTGCCCAATGGCGACATCCTCGATGTGATGACCAGCCTGCGCAAGGACTCCACCAGCTTCGATACCAAGCAGCTGTTCATTGGCGCCGAGGGGACGCTGGGCATCATCACCGGCGCCGTGCTGAAACTGTTTCCAAGGCCGCGCCAGCGCGCGGTTGCATTTGCCAAGGCCGGCTCGATCGAGAGCGTGCTGGATCTGCTCGCCAGGGCGCGCGCCGCGCTCGGCGACCGCATCAATGCATTCGAACTGATGTCGCGCGGCCAGATCGAGGTGATCGCCGAGAACCTGCCCGACGTGACCATCCCGTTTGCGCTCGACGCGCCGTGGTATGTCCTGATCGAGATCGTCGACACGCTGGCCAGCAACGACCTCAATGCCGCGCTGGAGCAACTGCTTGCGGCGGCCTTTGACGACGACCTGCTGAGCGACGCGCTGATTGCCGCCAGCGAGACCCAGGCCGCCACGTTCTGGAAGATCCGGCACAGCGTTTCCGAAGGAAGCAAGCGCGCCGGCTACGTCATCTCCCACGACAGCGCGGTGCCGCTCGAGCATCAGGCCACGTTCGTTACCCGGGTCGAGCAGCGCATCGCCGCGTTGCGACCCGATGCGCGGGTGGTGATGCACGGCCATGTCGGCGACGGCAACATCCACATTCTGGCGATCATCCCCGGCGTCGCGCCTGACCAGCGAGACGCGCTGCAGGACACGGTGCGCGCCGTTAACGCCATCGTCGATGAGGAAACCAGCGTGCTGGGCGGCAGCATCAGCGCCGAACACGGCATCGGCGTCGCCAACCGCGACCGGCTGGCACGTGTCACCTCGCCGGTCGAGATGGCGCTGCTGCGCAACGTCAAGCAACTGCTCGATCCCCACGACATCATGAATCCGGGCAAGGTTCTGGCGCCGCCAGCCGGCTAGCGCTTGCGACACGAGACACAACGACAGAAAAAATCAAAACGAGGAAATACCATGAAACTCAGATCGACAATGCTTGCGGCCGCCTGTCTCCTGCTTGCGCAGTTCGCCGGGGCCCAGACACAGGTCCATGCCCAGGACGCCTACCCGACACGGGCGGTCACCATTGTTGTGCCGTTCTCCGCCGGCGGCACCGCCGATATTTTCGCCCGCATGGTCGGCGAGCATCTGCAGAAGAAACTCGGGCAGCCGTTCCTGATCGAGAATGTCGGCGGCGCCGGCAGCATCATCGGCGTAACGCGGATCGCCCGCGCGGCGCCGGACGGCTACACCATCGGGCTGGCGAGCACGTCGGCACTGGCGATCAATCCGACGCTGTACGGCGACAAGTTGACCTATCAGCCTGACAGGGATCTGGTGCCGATCGCCCAGATCAGCGTGGTGCCGAACGCTCTGGTGGTCAATCCCTCGCGCATCGCCGCACGCACGGTGCCCGAACTGATCGCCTATATGAAGGCCAATCCGGGCAAGGTCACCTTCGGCTCGGCCGGTGCCGGCACCTCCCAGCATCTGGCCGGCGAACTGTTCCAGCAGATGACCGGCACCACCATGGTTCACGTGCCCTACAAGGGCTCGAGCCAGATGGTCACCGACCTGCTGAGCGGCCAGATCGACCTGGCGTTCGACAATATCCCCCTGTTGCTGCCCCACGCCGCGAGCGGCACGCTGGCCCTGCTGGCGGTGGCGACGCCGAAGCGCGCCGATTTCGATCCGAAGCTGCCGGCGGTTGCCGAATATCTGCCCGGTTTCGAGGCGGTGGCCTGGCACGGTTTCATTGCCCCGGCCAACACGCCGAAGCCGATCATCGACAGGCTGTCGGCCGAGATCCGGGCATTTATGCAGTTGCCGGCAACTGCCAAGAAGATGGCCGAGCTCGGCGCGGTCGCGGTTGCGGTCGAGCCGGAGGAATTCTCCCGCACCATCGCGAGCGAGACAAAGCGCTGGAAGACCGTGATCGAAACGGCCAACATCAAGATGAACTGATCCCGCAACGGGGCGCAGCGGCGAAGGCGACCGCTGCGCCGATCTGTGCGATATTGCGGAAGCGCGGTTTCGATCGTGCGTGCCTGTTCCCGTGCACAGTCCCGACGGCGTTCTGCGCTATACGACAGTGGCCTCCGGCTCGGAGGCTGGATAAGTGCACGCTTCGGTGGTGCGCCGCCTTCCTCCTGCCCGGGCTGTCGTATAAGAGAGCAATGTCACCGGAACGTAGCGGTTCGTCCCAGCAGCGAACCGGCGCGGACGGTGACGGCGTTTCCTTCCGTGTGGGAAACGCCATGCGGCGGCCGCAGGCGCGGGCAGGTCTTTCAACCGGGGCAGGGCATGGTTCTTCGATTTTCGACGGCGCAATCCAGCGTGCCGATGGCACTCGCGGTGATGGCCGCCGTGACGGCGCTCTCCGCCCCGGCCGCGGCAAAACCAAAACGCCCCGCGGCGGCCGTCGAGGCGACTGCGCCGCGCGAGGCCGGCGAGCCGATCATGGCCATCGTGTCGATCAAGTCCCAGCAGGTGACACTCTACGACGCCGACGGCTGGATCTTTCGCGCACCGGTGTCGACCGGCACCACGGGCCGCGAGACGCCGGCCGGCGTGTTCGCGCTGCTCGAGAAGGACAAGGACCACCGTTCGACCATGTACGACGATGCCTGGATGCCGCACATGCAGCGCATCACCTGGAACGGTGTCGCGCTGCATGGCGGGCCGCTGCCGGGCTATGCCGCGTCCCACGGCTGCGTGCGGATGCCGTTCGGCTTCGCGGAAAAACTGTTCGACAAGACACGGATCGGCATGCGGGTGATCATCTCGCCGAACGACACGGCCCCGGTCGCGTTCTCGCACCCGGCGCTCCTGGTGCCGAACCCGGACGCCATCGCGGCGGCGCCGGCGCGCGCCGAGACCCTCGCCCGTGAGGCCACTGAAGCCGCGAAGGCCGCCGACGAGGCCAAGCAGGCCGCCGCCACGACAGCGCGCGAGACGAAGGAACTGGCGACGTCGCTGAAGAAGCTGCAGGCGCAGAAGACCCGGGCCGACCGCGAACTCGCCGCCGCCGACAAGGCGCTGGCCGCCGCGAAGACGGACGACGCCAAAGCGCGAAACGAGGACCTGAGACAGAAGGCCGCCGCCAGAGTTGCCGATCTGGCAGCGCAGGCCGACGCGGCCAACGCCGCCGTAGCGTCAAAGCCCAGCGCCGCCGCCACGAAGGAGGCCGCCAAGGCAGCGCAGGCGCGCAAGGCCGATGCCGCAAAGGCGGCCAGCGAGGCGAAGCTCGCGCTGGAACCGGTCTCGATCTATATCAGCCGTGAGACGCAAAAACTCTATGTTCGACGCAACACCCACAAGCCGGCGCCGGACGGCGGTGGCGAAGTGTTCGATTCGAGCATCGAGGCGCCCGTCACCATCCGCAATCCCGACCAGCCGATCGGCACCCATGTGTTCACGGCGGTGGCGCGTGAGGGGCGGGCCTGCGCTGGACCGCGGTCAGCATCGACAACGGTGACGACGCCAGGAACGCGCTGGACCGCATCACCATTCCGCAGGAGGTGCTCGACCGCATCGCGCCGACCGCCATGCCGCGATCCTCGATCGTCATTTCCGACGAGCCGCTGAGCAAGGAAACCAATTATCGCACCGAATTCGTCGCGGTGCTGGCCAACCAGCCCCAGGGCGGCTTCATCACCCGCCAGCCGACGGCGATTGCGACCCGCGATGTCCAGGAGGACGACGACGGCTTCGGTTTCTTCTCGCCCCGCAACTGGGGCGGTCAGCCGGTCCAGCCCGTGGATCCACGGCACGGCAGTCAACCCTATCGCCCGATGCAGCGCGGCTGGTGGTAGGCGACGCACCGACACGGTGAGCGGCTTCGCGAAGGCGGCGCCGTTCGGGCGTCGATGTCGAGGTTCGCGCGGGACGTCGTTGAAGCCCCGCGTTGGTTCTGGCGAGGAGATCGCAGCCCATCGTGACGATTCAGGGTGATATCTTGCAGATTGCAATGACCTCCTTAGCCATAACTTAATACCACCTTGGCATAGGTGGCCCCGGGTAACTGGGGAAGATCGATGCGCGTCCGAATTCTGTTCTTGCTGTGCGTGTCCGCCATGGCAGCCATCATTGCTGTGGCAGCGGCGCTGTTCGTTGCCGAGCAATGGCACGGTTACCGCAAGGCCAACGAGGCGGCGCAGTTGGCCGCGGCCATGGGCGCGGTGCTGGGCGCCACCGAACAGCTCGCGGTCGGCCGTGGGCCGCAGAATGCCGCCCTGATCGCCGATGACGCGGCGGCGCCCGCGGCCCTGGCGGCCGTATCGAGCGCGCGCAGCCAGTTGGCCGGCGAACTGGCCAAAGCGCGGAGCGCCGCCCTTGCAGCGGTGTATCCGGGACGCGATCGTGCGGCCGCCGATCTCGACGCGCTCGGTCGCGACCTCGCTGGAATCTACGGCAGGCTCGATGCGGCCTATCGGCTGCCGCGGGCGCAGCGCGACCCGGCGCTGGTCAAGGGCTATGTGCCGCAGATGCTTGAGCTGAATGCCCGGCTGAACGGTATCGCGGACGGAATCGAACGCTATGCCGCCAAGGCCCATGAGAGCGTTGGCAGCCTGATCGAAGTGGCGCGATTGTCCTGGGACATGCGCGATGCCGCCGGACGCCGCGCCAGCGTTTTCACCAGGGCGGCCGGCAACAGCAAGATGCTGACGCTCGCGGATATCCAGGGCGCCAGTGGGCCGACCGGCGAAATCAGCCACGCCTGGATGCGTCTGCAGGCTGCGGCCTCGGCGTTTTCTGACAGTCCGCGGCTGACCGCTGCGGTCAAGGACATCGAAACCAAATTCTTCGGTGACGCCGACCGCTTCATTGCCGAACTGACGGCCAAGGGGACGGCCGGTACCGATTACGGCGTCTCGTTTCAGGAGGTGCTGAAGCGGCTGGTCGGTCCCGCCCAGCCCACGACCGCTGTTCGCGACGCGGCCATGGAGCAGGCGATTGCCGTGGCCGAAGCCGCGCGCAGCGAGGCGCTCACCAGCCTGATGCTGCTCGGTGGCGGCTTGTTGCTGGTGATCATGCTGGTGGTCGGGGTCACCGTGTTGTTCGATCGCCGCGTGGTCAAGTCGGTGGTGGGGATCACCGCCGCGATCACCCGGCTGGCGCAAGGCGATCGCGATGTCGACGTGCCGGCGCGCGGGCGCCGCGACGAGATCGGCGAGATGGCCGGCGCTCTGGAAACCCTGCGCCTCAATGCCATCGAGGCGGCGCGTCTGGAGGCCGAGCATCGCAGCGAGCAGCAGGGCCGCGAGGCCCGTGCGGCGCGGATCGCGGAATTGACGCTGGCTTTCGACAGCGCCAGCGCCGAGGCCATTCAGGGCGTCGATGCCGCCGGCGACGCCATGCGGGCCGATGCCGAGGCCAGCTCACGATTGGCCACCAATACGTCGACGCGCGCCACCAATGTCGCGGCCGGTGCCGAGGAGGCCTCGGTCAACGTCAGCACCATCGCCAGCGCCGCCGAGGAGATGAGTGTTGCCGTGGCCGACATCGCGCAGCGCCTGGAAACCTGTGCGGCCATCGCCGCCGAGGCCGTACGCGAGGTCGGCGCTGCCGACAACCGCATCGTCGGGCTTGACCATGCGGTGGAGCGGATCGGCACGATCATCAAGTTCATCCAGGACATCGCCAGCCAGACCAACCTGCTGGCGCTGAATGCCACGATCGAGGCGGCGCGTGCCGGCGACGCGGGCCGGGGTTTTGCCGTGGTGGCGGGCGAAGTGAAGGCGCTGGCTACCCAGACAGCCAAGGCGACCGAGGAGATCACGTCGCAGATCGCCAGCATCGAGGCCGAGACCGCGGCGGTGGTTCAGGCCATCAAGAGCATTTCGCAGACCATCGGCCGCGTCGACGCGGTCACCGCCGATATTTCCGCGGCGTTGATCCAGCAACGCCAGACCACCAGCGAAATCGCCGCCAATGCCCAGCAGGCGGCCACCGGCACGCGCGACGTTTCCGCCAATGTGGGGGAGGTCAGTTCGGCGATGTCCGAAGCCGAAGCGGCGGCTTTACGCATGATCGCCAAGGCCGACGATCTGTCGGTGCGCAGCAGCGATCTGACGGCGCGGATCTCCAGCTTCCTGAGCGGCGTGCGGGCGGCGTGAGGCCGCAGCAGGCGCGCCGCGGCGCCGAGCCAGGCTTGCATGCAGGCTACGTGCGTCAACGAAGCGCCTCGCTGCTCCCATCATAATTTGTGGACAGCAGGCGACCAAGAACCCCCGATGACGCTGACACCGAAAGCGCCATCGCCCCGTTCGACAATTTCAATCCCGAGGACGACTTGATGACTATCGACAGACGTACACTTCTGAAACTCTCCATGATGGGCGCGGCGGCCAGCCATTTTGCACTGCCAGTCGCGACTGCGCAGGCTGCCCCCGAGGCCAAGCGAACCCGCTGGGTGTTTCTCGGTACCAAAGGCGGCCCGCGCATCACCACCGGCCGTTCCAATCCGGCCAACGTACTGCTGGTGGACAATGTCCCCTATGTGGTGGATTGCGGCTATGGCGTCGCCAAACGGCTCGCCGAGGCAAAGGTCGCGCTGCCGGACATCCGCTATGTGTTTGTCACGCACATGCATTCAGATCACGTGCTGGAATTCGGCAACATGGTCGACGGCGCCTGGTCGGTGGGGCTCAATCACCCGATCGAGGCGTTCGGTCCGGTCGGACTGGACGCGTTGACCAAGGCCTATTGGGAAAGCAACCGCGCCGACATTGAAATCCGCATGCCTGACGAGGGCAAGCCCGATCCGCGCAAGCTTCTGGTGGTCAAGGAGATCACCCAGTCGGGCCCGATCATGAGCAACGACAAGGTCAAGGTGACCGCGCTCCGCACCCCGCATCCGCCGATTCTGGAGAACAACTACGCCTTTCGCTTCGACACCCCGGACGGCGCGATCGTCTATGCCTGCGACACCGCCTACAATCCGGCGCTGGCGGATTTTGCCAAGGGTGCCGACTTGTTGATCCATGAAGCGCTATACCTGCCGGGCGTCGATGCCCTGGCGGGGCGGATCAAGAATGCCGCGACCCTGAAAGAGCACCTGCTGGCATCGCACACCTCCACCGAGGATGTCGGCCGCATCGCCCAGGCCGCGGGTGTCAAGAAGCTGGTGATGACGCATCTGGTGCCCGGCGATATCGACTCGATCACGGACGAGATGTGGATGGAAGGTGCGCGCAAGCACTATAGCGGCCCGATCGTGGTGGCGAAGGATCTGATGGAAATCGCGCTGTAGCGCATGCGGGGATGCCTGAGGCAACCCCGGCCATTGCTGTTCCGGCATGCACGTCAGACGGCCCGGTCGCCTGACGTGCAAGCCCGGGATGCGCAATTGCATATGTGTCGGTGCGAGCCTGCACCGGCGCAAGATCGCGAAAAGCGATCGGGGCCACGTCCATAAAGTCTTGATCGGCTGCGGTTCCCGGCGGGACATCCCGCGGCAATCCGGATGCTTGGGATAGACACTGCGCTTTCATGAGGCCGTCACGTCGTTCGACTAGCTACTGCGTCGATAGAACGCAGTTCGGCTCCGAGGACATTCATGATAGCCACAATGGAACTGCCCGTCGTCGGCGCAGCATTGACGACAAAGACGCTTGCCATTCATCGCGACTGGATTCTCGAGAAGCAGCGCGATCTGGAAATTCAGGATTTTTTCAGCAGCGAGACGCTCGACGGCGATTGGCGCGCGGTGGCCGATGACGTTGGCCGCCTGCTCGACGGCTACACCGGCCGGCTCGGCATGCACGGTCCGTTCTGGGGCTTCAAGATCGACAGCCAGGATCCGCTCATTCGCGCCGTCGTCACCAAGCGGCTGTTGCAGGGGCTCGATGCCTGCGAGGCGATCGGGGCGACGCAGATGGTGATCCATTCGCCGTTCACCACCTGGGATTACAATAACCTCGATATCAATCCCGGTTCCCGCGAGGCGCTGGCCGAACGCGTGCATCAGACGCTCAGGGACGTGGTGCAACGCGCCGAGGGCATCGGCTGCGAGCTCGTCATCGAGAACATCGAAGACATCGACCCGATGGCGCGCGTGCTCCTCGCCCGGAGTTTCAACAGTGTCGCGGTTCGCGTGTCGATCGACACCGGGCACGCGCACTACGCGCATGTGTCCACCGGCGCGCCGCCGGTCGATTACTATGTTGATGCAGCCGGTGCGGATCTCGCCCATGTGCACATCCAGGATGCCGACGGCTACTCGGATCGTCACTGGTTGCCCGGCGACGGCACCGTGAACTGGATGGCAGTGTTCCGGGCGCTGGGCCGCCTGTCGCAGCGGCCGCGGCTGCTGATCGAGGTCAAGGACCAGCTCAATATTCGCCGCGGCGCCGCGCATCTCGAGGCGCTCGGTATCGCCGGCTAGCGCGATCCCGTCGTCGTCCGCGTCTGCTGCCTGTTGTTATCCGATGCCAAAGGAACGCGTCATGCTTTGTCCCAATCGCCGTTCGATTCTCAGCCTTGGCGCCGGCGCCGCCGGTGCGTTCATTCTGCCGCGGATTTCGATTGCGCAGGCCGATAACCGCCCGTCGATCACCATCGCGGTGCAGAAGGTGGCAAACTCCAACACACTCGACGTGTTGCGCGAGCAGTCCAATGTCGGCGAGCGGGTGTTCTACTCCTCGCTGTGGGAAGCCCTGATCGGCAAGGATTGGCGAAGCGATCTGCGCATGACGCCGGGCCTTGCCACCGAATGGCGCCGGGTCGACGATCAGACCGTCGAGTTGAAACTGCGCCAGGGCGTCAAGTTCCACAACGGCGACGAGATGACCGCCGAGGACGTGGTGTTCTCGTTCAGCCGCGAGCGCATGTTCGCCAACACCGAAGCCAAGAACCGCAGCACCATCCGCGCCACCGAGCAGATCCCGACGCCGCGCCCGGGCAAGGAACTGCCGGGCGATCTTCCGGCAGTGGCGCGCCGCATCTGGCCCGACCTGGTGCGCGTCGAGGCGGTGGACAAATACACCGTGCGCTTCGTCAACGCCACGCCCGACGTCACGCTGGAAGGCCGGCTGTCGCGGTCCGGATCCGACATCATGAGCCGTCGTGGCTGGGAAGAGGCCGCGAGCTATCTCGACTGGGCGCGCAAGCCGATCACCACCGGGCCGTACATGGTGGCGGAGTACAGACCCGACGTATCGCTGACGCTGGTGGCGCATGACGAATATTGGGGCGGTCGCCCGCCGATCAAGCAGATCCGCTTCGTCGAGGTGCCGGAAGTGTCGAGCCGGGTCAACGGCCTGGTGTCCGGCCAGTACCAGTTCGCCTGCGATATCCCGCCGGACCAGATTGCCGGCATCGAAAAGAACGCCGGCTTCGAAGTGCAGGGCGGCACCATCGCCAATCACCGCCTCACGGTGTTCGACAAGAACCATGCGCAGCTGGCCAACCCGCTGGTACGCCGCGCCTTCACCCATGCCATCGACCGCCAGGCCATCGTCGACAGCCTGTGGGCCGGCCGCACCCGCGTGCCGCACGGGCTGCAGTGGGAGTTCTACGGCGACATGTTCCATGCCGACTGGACCGTGCCGGAATACAACCCGAAGCTGGCGCAGGATCTGCTGAAGCAGGCCAACTACAAGGGCGATCCGATCCCGTACCGGCTGCTCAACAACTACTACACCAACCAGGTGCCGACCTCGCAGGTGCTGGTGGAGATGTGGAAGGCCGTCGGCCTCAACGTCCAGATCGAGACCAAGGAAAACTGGACCCAGATCATGGAGCGGACGCCGACCCGCGCCGTGCGCGACTGGTCGAATTCGGCGCCGTTCAACGATCCGGTGTCGTCGATCGTGGCCCAGCATGGTCCGAACGGACAGCAGCAGCAGATCGGCGAATACGCCAACGTCGAAGCCAATGCGCTGTGCGAAGTGCTGGAGACCTCGACGGATCGTCCGAAGCGCCGCCTTGCCTTCCGCCGCATGCTCGAAATCCTCGAACGCGAGGACCCCGCCTATACGGTGCTGCACCAGAACGCGACGTTCACCGCAAAGCCGAAATCCATCAAATGGAAAGCCTCTCCGGCCTTTGCGATGGATTTCCGTCCCGGCAATTTCGGGAGCTGAGTAATGCAGCCGCTGATCGCGATCGACGCGCTGACCGTCGCCTTCAAGGGCGTGAAGGTGCTGGACGGCGTCAGCCTTGAAGTGCGTCGCGGCGAGGCCATTGGCCTCGTCGGCGAGTCCGGCTCCGGCAAGTCGGTGACCTGGCTGGCGGCGCTCGGCCTGCTGCCGAACACTGCCACCGTGAGCGGCAGCGTCAAACTGGAAGGCGCCGAACTTCTCGGCGCATCGCCGGGCGCCCTGGACAAGATCCGCGGCGGCAAGGTCGCCATGATCTTTCAGGATCCAGCCAGCGCGCTGAACCCGGTGCTCAACATCCGCCGGCAGATCAGCGAAAGTCTCGCTTTGCATGGCGGGTTGTCGGGAACTGCGATCCACGCCGAAGCGAAACGCCTGCTCGATCTGGTGGGCATCCCCGACGCCGAGCGCCGGCTGTCGGCCTATCCGCACGAATTCTCCGGCGGCCAGAGCCAGCGCATCATGATCGCCATGGCGCTGGCAGGGAATCCCGACCTGCTGATCGCCGACGAGCCGACCACAGCGCTCGACGCGACGATCCAGGCGCAGATTCTCGAACTGATCTGGCGCGTGCGCCGCGAGACCGGCATGGCCATCGTGCTGATCAGCCACGATCTCGGCGTGGTCGCGGAAAACTGCGACCGCGTCGCGGTGATGTATGCCGGCCGCATTGTCGAGGAAGCGCCGGCGGCGGAGCTGTTCGACGATCCCCGCCATCCTTATGCCGCCGGACTGGTCGGATCGCTACCGACCATGGACGGCCCGCGGCGCCGGCTGACGGCCATCGCCGGCACCGTGCCGGACCCGAAAGCCATGCCGACCGGCTGCGCCTTTGCGCCGCGTTGCGACTTCGCGGGCGGGCCATGCCAGATCCCGCCGCGACTGCGCGCCATCGCCGACAACCGGCGGATCGCCTGCGTCATCGACCGTGCGGCCCCGGCGCATCGTTACGTCCAGGCGGCGGAATGACCACGCCGCTGCTGAGCGTTGACGGGCTGGTGCGCAGCTATCGGATGAAAGCCGGCATGTTCGGACATGCGCGTGAGGTTCGTGCGGTCGACGGGGTGAGCTTTGCGATTCCCCGCGGCAAGACCCTCGGCCTGGTCGGTGAATCCGGTTCGGGCAAATCGACCACCGGCCGGCTGGTGCTCGGTCTGGAAAACCCCGATGCGGGAGCGGTCGGTTTTGACGGCGCGCCGCTGGCGGCCTTGGACAGCACGGCCTGGCGGGCGTCGCGTGCGCGCATGCAGATGATCTTCCAGAATCCGCTCGGTGCCCTCGACCGATTGCTGCCGATTGCCACCCAATTGCGCGAGCCGCTGGACATCCACCGCATCGGCGACGCGGCATCGCGCGCCGCGCGGGTGGCGGATCTGATGCGCAGGGTGGGGCTGTCGCGAGACATCGGACAGCGCTATCCGCATGAACTGTCGGGTGGTCAGCGCCAGCGTGCGGTGCTGGCGCGGGCGCTGACGACCAAGCCGGATTTCCTGGTCTGCGATGAGCCGGTCAGCGCGCTCGACGTCTCGATTCAGGCCCAGGTGGTCAATCTGCTGACCGATCTGCAGGCCGAGTTGAATTTGACCATGCTGTTCATCAGCCACGATTTGCGGGTGGTGCGTCAGATCAGCGAACGCGTCGCGGTGATGTATCTCGGGCGCGTGGTCGAACTCGGCGACGCCGACGATCTGTTCGCCTCGCCGCAGCACCCGTACACGCGCGCGCTGGTGTCGGCCTCGCCGACACCAGGCCGGCGCAAGGCCGAGCGCATCGTGCTGACCGGCGAGCCGCCGAATCCCGCGGCGAAACCTGCGGGCTGTGGCTTCCATCCGCGATGCCCCATCGCGTTCGCGCGCTGTCGCGTCGAGGCGCCTGACCTCGCCGAAGTCGCGCCTGGCCGCAGCGTGGCCTGCCATCAGGTCGGATCGGGTTCTTCCGCGCGCGCCGGAGCGTTGCACTGATGGCACGCTATTTCGCGATCCGCTTGTTGCGGGCCCTGATCACCATCGTGCTCGTCGTCACCTTCGTGTTCGTCGTGCTGCGGATGTCCGGTGACCCGGCGCTGATCATCCTGGGCCCGGAGGCGCCGCCCGAAGTGATCGCCGCGTTCCGCAAGGCGTGGGGATTGGACGATCCGATCTGGATTCAATACGTCAACTACTTCGGCGCCATCGCCAAGGGCGAGTTGGGCCGCTCGATGCGCGACGGCCGTTCGGCGATCGAACTGGTGCTGGAACGGATTCCGGCCACGCTGGCGCTGACGATCCCGGCATTGCTGATCAAGCTCGCGATCGGCATTCCCGCGGGAATTTTCGCGGCGCTCAATCGCGGCAGCTGGATCGATCGCGTGGTGATGATCGGTGCCGTAGTCGGCTTTACCGTGCCGAGCTTCGTGCTCGGCCTGGTGCTGGTGCTGATCTTTGCCGTCCAGCTCGGCTGGCTGCCGTCGGGCGGGCAGGAGACCTGGCGCCACGCCATTCTGCCGATCGCGACGCTCGGGATCGGCGGCGCGGCGGTGCTGGCGCGCTTCACCCGCAGCGCCATGCTCGAAGTGCTCGGCCATTCCTATATCCGTACCGCGTCGGCCAAGGGCCTGTCGTGGCGGACCGTCGTGTTGTCGCATGCGCTGCCCAACGCCGCGATTCCGACGGTGACAATTGTCGGCTTCATGGTCGGCAGCCTGATCGCCGGCGCCGTCGTCGTCGAGAGCGTGTTTTCATGGCCCGGGGTAGGGCGGCTGCTCGTCGTCGCGGTGGCCAACCGCGATCTCGCGATCGTGCAATGCATCCTGCTGCTGGTCGCCGCCACCATGGTGACGTCCAACATGATCGTGGATTTCCTCTACGGCTTCCTCGATCCACGCCTGCGCAGCCCGCAGGCGGCCGGAGCGCATTGAGATGGCGGATCTGTCACTTCCCGAGGAACGCACCGCAAAGCCAACGTTGACATGGCCGAAAATCCCGGCTGCCGTCGTGATCGCCATTGTCTGGCTGGTCGCCATGCTGACCATCGGGCTGCTGGCCGATACGCTGGCGCCCTATGGCATGACCAAGATGGACCTGCGCAACCGTCTGGCGCCGCCCGGCCATGCGCTGCATTGGCTGGGCACCGACGAACTTGGCCGCGATGTGCTGTCGCGCCTGATGTTTTCGATCCGCATCTCCCTGCTGATCGCCTTCGGTGCGACGGCCATCTCCGCGGTGGTCGGCACGCTGCTGGGATTCCTCGCCGCGCATTTTCGCGGGTTCGTGGAGCAGGCGGTGCTGATGCTGGCCGACTTTCAGGCCAGCATGCCGTTTCTGATTCTGGCGCTGGCGGTGCTGGCGTTCTTCGGCACCTCGCTGCCGCTGCTGATCGGGCTGATGGGCTGCTACGGCTGGGAACGTTACGCGCGCATCGCCCGCGGGCTGGCGATCTCGGCGAACAAGCAGGGCTATGCCGCCGCGGTCCGGCAGCTCGGCGCCACGCCGTCGCGGATCTATCTGCGCCATATCCTGCCCAACATCGTCTCGACGCTGATCGTCTCCATGACCCTGGTGTTTCCTGAAGTCATCCTGCTGGAATCCGGCCTGTCCTTCCTCGGCCTCGGCGTGCAGCCGCCGATGACCAGCCTCGGCAACATGGTCGGCTACGGCCGCGACTATGTCGGCAGCGCGCCGTGGATCATGCTGGCGCCGGCGGTGACGATCACGCTGACCACGCTGGCGGTGTCGCTGATCGGCGACTGGCTGCGCGACCGCCTCGATCCCACCCTCGACGACTAAGCTCGGAACGGAAGCAGCCATGTCACACCCCATCGTCGTCACCGTCATCTGTGACGGAAACCGTCCGGACTTCGTGTCGGAAGAAACGACGCCGCACATGGCGCGGCTGCGCAAGGCCGGTACCTGGTTCGCTGACCATCGCGGCATCTTTCCGTCGGCGACGCGGGCGTCGTCAGCCTCCATTGCCACCGGCTGCTGGCCGGTCTCGCATGGGCTGCGGGGCAACATGGTGGGATTGCCCGTCGCCGGCGGTCATGAGCTGCACGACGCCGGCAGACCAGAATTCTTCGACACCTATCGCAATCATTTTGGCCGGCTGCTGCTGCGCCCGTCGCTGTCGGCGCGGGTTGCGGAGCTGCACGGCGCGTTGCTGTGCTCCAACGTCTCGCCGGGCGCGGCCTGGTTTCACGACGCCGATGCCCACGCCGAATTGTATCACCGCGAGCTGAGCTATCGCCCGGGCAGGGTGCCGCTGCTGCCGCCGATCGACGCACCCGCAGGTGCTGTCGGCGACGCCGTTCTCACAGAAAAATTCATCTCCATCCTGCTGGAGCGTCCGCCCTCGGTGGCGACCCTGTGGCTGTCCGAACCCGACAAGACCATGCACGCCTTTCCGCTCGGCTCGCCGCAGCACCTCGCGGCGTTGCGCGCGGTCGACAACCACGTTGGTGCTGTCGCCGAAGCCGTCGCGCGGCTCAGGGATCGCGGCCATGACGTGCTGCTGATGGTCGGCTCCGACCATGGCCATGAATCCGTCACCGAGGTCGTGCCGGTGGAACGGCGCCTGTTCGAGGCGGGTTTCAAGACCGAACTGGAGAGTCCGGACCTCGTCGTGGCCTGCCAGGGATCCTCGGCCTTCATTCACTTCGGCGACGACGCCCTCAACCGGCGGGACGAGGTCGCCGACTGGCTCGGCCAGCAATCCTGGGCAGGGCGCATCATCCGCGGCGAGGACCTTGCGGCACTCGGCCAGATCCCGGCCGCCGACGTGCTCGCCGTCGACATGGCAAAATCGCCGGGCAGCAATTGCAACGGCATTCCCGGCCTCACCGTCATGGCGGTGCGCTTCTCCGAGGACGAGGACGCCGTGCGCCGCGACTGCGGCATGCATGGCGGGCTCGGCCGCTACGAGACCAATCCCACGCTCATGATCGTCGGCAACGGCTTTGCCGCGGGGCAGGTGGTGACGACGGAAAGCCGCATCATCGACCTCGCGCCCACCGCCTTGCACCATCTCGGCCTGCCGCAAGACGGCCTCGACGGCATTGCGCTCGATGGTGGCAACTTCGGTTGAGATCGCATCAGACGGACGGCGCGCTTCAACGGTCGCGTACCGTCAGGCAGCGCGGATCTCTGCGCCGTGAGCCAGGAATGGCGCTATGGCTTCGAGGAACGCCTCGGGAGCTTGCAAGGGTGGTACGTGGGCGCAGCCTTGCAGCACATGCAGGCGGGCATCGGGCAACAGCACGCTCAACTCCTCCGACATCGGCGGCGGCGTGGCTTCGTCCTGATCGCCGACCATCACCAGCACGGGCACCGTCACCTTCGCTAGCTCCGGCCGCAGGTCGAGCCCGGCCAGCGACGTGCAGGCGGCGTGAAACACCTCGATGTCGGTGCGCAGAAACGCCGCCTCGCGCTCGCGCATCAGCTCGGGATGTGCCTCCTGATAGTCGGGGGCGAACAGCCGCCGCATCGCGACCGGCGTGATCGCGGCCAATCCCTTGGCCCGCGCCGCGGCCGCCATGTTGCGGAACGCCTCGCGGCCGGGCTCGGAGAACGCCGCGCCGCAATCCGCCAGCACCAGGCGGCTGGCGATCCCCGGATGGCGAATGGCCATCTGCAGCGCGACGAAGCCGCCATAGCCGTTGCCGAGCACGATGGCGTCCTCGCCGGCCGTGGCCTCGCGCACGAACGCGGCCATGCGATCAGCCACCGCGGGCAGCCCGCCTTCGACGGAGTGTGACGCGCCGAAGCCCGGCAGCTCCGGAACGATGACGCGAAAGCGCCGGGCGAGGGACGGCGCGATGCGGTCGAAGCTGGCGCGGTCCGAGAGCAGCGAATGGAACAGCACCAGCGGCGGGCCTTCGCCCAAAACCTCAGCGTTGACAGTGCCGTCGGCGAATAACTGGTTCATCGGAAGTCCTCGGTGGTTCGATCGCACGATCCAGTGATACGGGGATTTGCGGCAAGTTCAAGCCATTTCCCGGTTGACGTGATATTTCACGCGTGAGATAAATTGGCTGAGAATTGGATTCCAACGATGCTTTTGCGCGACAATATCTACGATCTGCTGCGTGATGATATCCTGACCTGTCGGTTTGCGCCGGGTGATGATATGCGCGAGCAGGATCTCGCGGAGCGTTATGCGGTCAGCCGCCAGCCGGTCCGCGAGGCCTTGCTGCGGCTCGAGCGCGAGCATCTGGTGACGGTGCAGCCGCGCCAGGGCTACCGGGTCAACCCGATCTCGCTGGGCGATGCGCGCGACCTGCTGCGTTTCCGGCTGGCGCTGGAGCCGGCTTGCGTCGCCGAGGCGATCGAACATGCGCCCGCCGAAGTGCTGACGGCGTTGGACGAGTTCCGGACCTTCGTCGGCAACCGCGAGGAGTTCATCACCTACAACCGCGCGTTCCATACCGCGCTGGCCTACGCCTCCGGCAACCGCCGCATGGCGGTCGCCGCCTGCGACCTGATCGGGCAGGCGGACCGCCTCGTTCGCGTCAGCCTAGCCAACGTCAAGGGGCACGACCCCGCGCAGCTCGTCGCCGAACACGCTGACCTGATCGACGCGATGCAGCGCCGCGATGGCCGCGCCGCCGCCCGCATCATCCGGGCCCACATTCAGAAAACCGAAAAACGCGTGCTGCCGGCGCTTGCCCGCAACGCGGTGATCATCTGACGGAGATTAGCCATGAACAGCCCCGCAACACCGACGGTCTCAGACGTCGAAACCCACGGCAATTTTGTCGACGGCAAGCAGATCGAGGCTGGCGACGGCGTTTTGCTCGATGTGCGCAACCCGGCGACTGGCGAGATCATCGCGCGGATTCCCAACTCGACTTCCGCCGACATCGACCGCGCCATGAAGAGCGCTCGTGCGGCGTTCGAAGGCCGCGAATGGGGCGGGATGGATATCCGCAGCCGCGCCCGCCTGGTGAACCGGCTGGCTGATGCCTTCGAGGCCAATCTCGACACGCTGTATCGCCTGGAGACCCTGAACAACGGCCGCCCGCTCAACGAGACCCGCGCCCAGCTCGGACGCCTGCCTGACTTTTTCCGGTACTTCGCCGGACTAGCGCTGTCGCGGCGCGACTCGGTCATTCCGGTCGAGGGCGATTACCTGAACTACACCTTGCGCACGCCGATCGGCGTGGTCGCCAACTGCACGCCGTTCAACCATCCCTTGATGATCATGTGCAAGTCGCTGGCCGCGGTGCTTGCGTCGGGCTGTACCACCGTGGTGAAGCCGTCGGAATACACCCCGCTGACAACGCTGAAGCTGGCGCAGATCTTCACCGACGCGGGCCTGCCGAAAGGCGTATTCAACGTCGTGCTCGGCCTCGGCCAGAGCGCCGGAAAGATGCTGGCCGAGCATCCCGACATCAACAAGCTGGTGCTGACCGGCGGCACCGAAGCCGGCCGCATCGCTGGCAGCGCTGCCGCAAAAGTGTTCGCGCACCAGACCATGGAACTCGGCGGCAAGACGCCGGTCATGGTGTTCGACGATTTCAATATTGATCAGGCCGTCAACTACGCCGCGTTCGGCGCCTTCATCGGCGCCGGCCAGACCTGTGTCTGCGCCTCCCGGCATATCGTGCAGGACACGATATATGACGAATTCGTCGAGAAGCTGCAGCGCAAGACGGAGTCGATCCGCATCGGCGACCCGTTTGATCCGGCGACCCAGCTCGGACCGGTGATTTCCGCCAAACAGCGCGATCGCGTGCTGATGTATTCGCGTTTCGGCAACGAGGACGGCGCGCGGCTGGTCACCGGCGGCGTCGCCGCCGATGTGCCCGGTCATCAGGGCGGCTACTTCGTCAAGCCGACGGTGTTCGCCGACGTCCGCGCCGACATGCG
Source organism: Rhodopseudomonas sp. P2A-2r (assembly GCF_026015985.1). Lineage (GTDB taxonomy): Bacteria > Pseudomonadota > Alphaproteobacteria > Rhizobiales > Xanthobacteraceae > Tardiphaga. The sequence continues at coordinate 3,452,276 of NZ_CP110389.1, forward strand.
CATCTTCCAGGAAGAAGTCTTCGGACCGTTCACCTCGGTGACGCCGTTCAAGGACGAGGCCGACGCCCTGCGGCTTGCCAACGACTCGCCGTTCGGCCTGGCTGCCGCGATCCGTACCAGCAATGTCGGCCGCGCCCACCGCGTCGCCGCCGGCGTTCGCGCCGGCATCGTCTGGGTCAACGACCATCACCGGCTCGATCCGGCGTCGCCGTGGGGCGGCGTCGACGACAGCGGCATCGGCAGCGAATTCGGCACCGAGAGCTTCGAGACGCACTTCAACACCAAGAGCGTCATGGTGGCCACCGCTGAGAAGGATTTTGACTGGTACCGCGACACGGCGGGCCAGAAGCGCCTCAACTAACAGATCGAATCGGGCGGCTGCCAAAAGTCCAAAGAGACGCAGCCGTCCGCACCATCAACACAACGGGAGAAACGCCAATGTCAGCTTCAGTCAACGCCGGAGGCCGCCTCGATCGGCTTCCGATCGGACCATTCCACTACCGCATCATGACACTGATCGGCATTGGCATGTTCTTCGACGGTTTCGACATCTATCTTGCCGGCACCGTGCTCGGCGTGACGTTGAAGACCGGATTCTCAACACTCGGCCAGAATGCAATCTTCATTTCGGCGACCTTCGTCGGCATGATGGTGGGATCGTTCGGCACCGGCTTCCTCGGCGATCGTTTCGGCCGCCGCTTCAGCTACCAGTTCAACCTGCTTCTGTTCGGCCTTGCTTCGCTCGCCGCCGCTTTCGCGCCCAACATGACCATCCTGATCGTCTGCCGCTTCTTCATGGGCGTCGGGCTGGGCGCCGAGAACGTGGTTGGCTATTCCACCATGACCGAGTTCGTGCCCGCCAAGTCGCGCGGCAAGTGGCTCGGGCTGATGGCGGTGTGCGTGGTCACCGGCCTGCCGGCCGCGTTGCTGGTCGCGTCGATCATCGTACCGGCATTCGGCTGGCGCGCCATGTTCATCCTCGGCGGCATCGGTGCGCTGGTGGTCTGGTATCTGCGCAAGAACCTGCCGGAATCGCCGCGCTGGCTCGAAGCCGTCGGCCGCAAGGAGGAGGCGGAAGCGCTGATGCAGAGCATCGAGCGCGAAGCCGCCCAGGGCCAACCGCTGCCGGCTCCGGCGCTGGCGCCCGCGGTGGCGCCGTCCGGCGATCTGGCGACGCTGTTCACGCAGCCGCTGCTGAGCCGCATGATCGTGGGTTCGGTTTGCCTGATCACCATCAACACGCTGCTGTACGGCTTCGTCACCTGGCTGCCGGTCTTCTTCATCAAGCAGGGGCTGAGCATCGCCACCTCGTTCGGCTACGCACTGCTGATGGCACTGGGCGCCCCGATCGGCTCGGCCATCGGCGCGCTGACAGCGGATCGCTGGGGCCGCAAGCCGACCATCATCGGTTCGTCGCTGATCACGGTGGCGCTGGGCATCATCTATCCGATGATCTCCGACCCGATCCTGCTGCCGGCGGTGGGCTTCCTGCTGACCATCCCGATCTACGTGCTGGTGGCGCTGCTGTTCGGCATCTACATCCCCGAACTGTTCCCCACCGAGGTGCGGCTGCGGGCGTCGGGCATCGTCAACACCCTGGGCCGCGGCGCCACCATCGTGACGCCGTTCCTGGTGGTGATGCTGTTCGAGGCCCGCGGCGTCGCCGGCGTGATGTCGCTGATGATCGGGCTGCTGGTGATCCAGATCATCACCGTCGCGGCGCTGGGCATCGAAACCCGCCATCGCCGGCTTGAAGAGCTGAAGAGCGAGGATCTGGCGCCCTCGGCGCTGAAGCAGCCGTCCTGACCGCAGCGGGCAGGGCGACATGACAAGCCTCCGGTGAGCGAAGTACACTCGCTCACCGGAGTGCGATAGGTCTCAGCGCTGCCGTTGTTTCTGCGCATCTCCGCCGCAAGCGCGAGGAAGTCGTGCTGGTCGGCTTCGCGGATGCGAACGACCGGTAACGCTCAATCCTTCGATCCCGGCCCCTTGGCCGCGATGATGTCGTCGGCCTTGACCCAGCCGGGGGTGCCGATGGCGAAGCGGGCCTTGGCGCGCGAGGCCAGTTCGCGCGCGGTCTTGTTGTCGCCGCGCAAGAATGCGGCCTGTGCCGAGGCGAGATCGGCCTCCGCATAGTCGCCCTTGCGGCCATAGGCCATGGCCAGCTGGGAGTAGCCGATCGGCGCTTCGCTTTCGCGGGCGACGGCGGCGCGCAGGATCCGGATCGCTTCGTCGGTGGTCGCCTTGTTGTCGGAGGCCACCAGCGCCTGCCCCAGCAGCATCTCGATCAGGGCTGCGTTGTTCGACAGTTGCACCGCCTTGCGCAGCGGCGCCACGGCCTCTGCCGGCCGGCCGCCTTCGAGCAGCGCCTGGCCCTTCAATTCATGGAAATAGGGGTTGTTGGGCTGCACCGCGATCAGCGCGTCGATCTGCGCCGCGGCGTCGCGCAGGTCGCCATGGCGATAGGTGGCGATGGCGCGCGCATAGCGCGCCGGCAGCGAGACGTCGGACGGCGGATAGCGCCGATAGACCGTATCGCGCTGCTCCATGAAGCCGGAGGTCTTGGCGCGCATCAGGTCGTGGCGCAGCTGCAAAGCAGGGTCGTCCTTCTTGTCCCAGTACGGGCTCGATTTCGCCAGCTCTTCGAGCGCGGCAACGCGCTCGCGCGGCATCGGATGCGACTGCTGGTAGGGGTCGGCGCCACGCGCCGCGAACAGGCTGTCGCCGGAGAACCGCTTGAAGGTCTCGTACATGCCCTTCGGCGACTGGCCGGTGGCGGTGAGGAACTTGACCCCGGCGCGGTCGGCGTTTTCCTCCTGCTGGCGCTGGTAGGACAGCATGGTGCTCTGCAGGATCGCGCTCGGCGCGCTCACCGCGGCAGCGCCGATATTGCCGGCGCCGTTGTTGGGATTGCCGCTGCGCGCGCCGGCCACCATGGCGCCGACGCCGAGCAGCATGGCAACGATCATCTGGGTCTGCGCTTCCGCCAGCCGCGAGCGGAGCTTCGACAGATGGCCGCCGGCGAGATGGCCGGTTTCGTGGGCCAGCACGCCGATCAGCTGGTTCGGGGTCTGCGACTGCATCAGCGCGCCGTAATTGACGAAGATGCGGCGGCCGTCGGCGACGAAGGCGTTGAAGGTGGGATCGTTGATGATGACGACCTGGATATTCTGTTTCTCGAGCCCGGCGGCGCGCAGGATCGGCCGCGTGTAGTCGCGCAGCAGCTGCTCGATCTCGGCATCGCGCAGCAGCCTGGGGCCGCGGTTTTCCTGGGCGCGCGCCGGCAGCTGCGCGATCAGCAGCGCCGCCGCGGTCAGCAGCGCGATCCATCTGGAGGGGGCCCGGGGCGTGGCCCGGGGCTGCGGTCGCAGGTCTTTCATCTTCGGCCGGGGTCGGACAGGGATGGGCCTAACAAGCCCGATATTGCGGCAGGAGCGCGGCACAGCAACGGACCGCAACGCGTCGGGGCCGTGCAGATAGCAGGTTATACTGGAAAATACGAATGGGGATCAGCACCGGCGTCCGGCGCCGCCTCCTGCAGCAATGACACTGGCGATGCGTCGGCGATATCCCGAAAGCCGAGGCCGGAGCGTCAGGCCTGCACGTCGATGGTCGGCGTCGCCGCGACCATCACCGTCGCGAGTGCGGCATCGGCGCCGCCGGACTGGCTGATCTGGATGTTTTCCGCCAGTTCGCCGACGGCCTTGTCCACGGCTGAGCCGGTCTGCGCCGCGCCGTCGGCTTCGGGGTCGGCCGGATGCTGAGCCTTGAGCTTTCGCGCGGCTTCTTCCATCAAGTGCTTGACCGCGCGGGCAGCGTCCTTGAAGGCTTCCAGCACGTCGTGCTCATGCTGGTTGTCTTTCGCTTCCGCCGTGGCCTTGTCGGCCGGGCTCTGCGGCTGCGCGGCGACTTCAGGCGCGGCCGTCTTTGCGGTCGCATCGGCTGGGGAGGCCACCGCCGGAGCCTCGCCTGTCGTTGACGTCGCATCGCTCGCTGTTGCGGCCGGGTCGGCGGAGCCGGTGACGGCATCGCTTGGCACCGCGGCGTTCGACGCACCTTCGCCGCCCTGGGCTTTCAGCGCCTCGCTATATTCGTTGGCGGCGCCCTTGATCTCCTGGGCGATGGCCTTGGCCTGACGCATGATTGCCTTGGGATCGCCGCCCATCATGCGCAGCAATGCCAGTTTCTGGCGCGCCAGTTCCAGCTTCTGTTCGGCCGCCGCCTTGCGATCGCCGATCATGCCCTGCCTGGCGTCGTCGAGCTTGGTCAGCGCATCGCGGGTCTTCTCCAACTGATCGGAGAGCGCGGTCGCGACATCGCCGTCCAGCGCCGGCCACAGGGCGTTCAGCGAATTCTGCAGCAGCGACATGGCCTGCGCGGAAGCCGACAAATTCTTCTGGACCGCAGGGCCGCGGTTGGCGGAATTGACGTCGCCCGCGTCGGCGTTGGTCTTGGCCGAAGCCGCACTGGATTTCGCCGCCGCACCGCGCAGCAGCGCGACCGCGGCATCGTCGGCGGACTTCTGATATGCGCTGTTGGACGCAGTGAGCACCGAACATCCTCGCTAGCGGACTTGGTCGCCTAAGGTGTGTGCGAAAGTTCTACTATCTCTACGGTAATAACGTGCCTCTGCGACTCTTAATGATCCGTTAAGGGAGTGGCGGTGAGTTGATCTCGCACCGTCGTCCTGTGCGACCTATCGCAGCGAAGCAGGCGTGGCGCTTCGCTGCCTTTTCGCGCGCCATGCGAACGGCCAGTTTGATGCATGGTCTCAAGTTAACGTCCCGCGCCCGAGCGTTGCTCACCGCGCTTGGAGCCATCGGGCCGGCTTCGTCGACCGCTGATACGCTTCGTGACACGGCAATCCGGAGCCGCGAGCGTGTCGAGATTCGTGCGACCTCTTGTCCCAGTTTGTCCAACTATTTTATCGAATGGCCAATTGTTAAAGGTCGCTCCGAATGTTCGAGAGGAGAAGAGATAATGGATCTGCCAACCGTGGCGGAGGCGTACTTTGAGGCAGACAGGCACAATGACCTCAACGCCATGCTGGCGGTTTTTTCCGACAATGCCTCAGTGATGGACGAAGGCACGCGCCACGAGGGCGCCGCCGCAATCCGTGGATGGTGGACAGCGGCAAAGGCAAAGTATCATCACGTCGCCATACCAACGGAGACGGTGATTGCGGGCGAGGAGATCCTTGTCAGGGCGACTGTGACAGGGCGATTTCCCAACAGTCCCGCAACGCTCAATTACGCATTCACGGTGAAGCAGGGAAAGATCATCAACCTGGAAATTGGCTGATGGCTGGTTTCTCACCCCGAAGGATGACGGCAGTCATCCGCCTGCTCACCCTTGAACATAACTATCCCATAGCAATGACAGATACCCTGGAGATATGCCAATGAGCTTTGAGATCGGACAGATCCTGGTTGCAACGGTTGCCGCGGCAAATCTGTTTGCCATGACGCCGGCACGTGCAGCAGATGCCACTCCGAACAGCAAGGCCGTTCGAAATGTCGTGCTTGTGCACGGTGCATTCGCCGATGGTTCGGGATGGCGCGGGGTCTACGAAGAGTTGAAACATCGCGGCTTTCGCGTGACTATCGTTCAAAATCCTCTCACCTCCCTCGAAGACGATGTCGCTGCCACCAAGCGTGCGCTGGATCGACAGAATGGCCCGACCATCCTTGTCGGACACTCCTGGGGCGGCACGGTCATCACCGAAGCAGGCGTTGATGCGAAGGTGGCAGGGCTTGTCTATGTCTCCGCTCTTTCGCCAGACGCCGGAGAAACCACTGCTCAGCAGTATGCAGGCTTTGCGCCCGCGTCCCAGTTTGTCATCGACACGACAGACGATGGTTTTGGCTTCGTTAGCCTGGAAAAATTCAAGGCTGGCTTTGCCCATGACTTGAACGATTCAGACGCCGCGTTTTTGCGGGATGCGCAGGTCCCGATCAACATGTCGGCGTTCGGCGTGAAGCTTAAGAATGCAGCGTGGCGGTCCAAGCCCAGCTGGGCGGTGATCGCGACTGAAGACAAGGCTTTTGATCAGAAAATGCTGATTCACATGGCCGAGCGCATCGGTGCACAGATCACGAAGGTTTCAGCCAGTCACGCGCTTTTCATGAGCCAGCACAAAGCCGTGGCCGACGTGATCGAAAAAGCCGCGAAAACACTGTCGAAGTAACGTGATTGGGCAATCCGGATTCCGGCTCGCCCTTCAGTGCTGCTTCAGCAAGAGCTTTGATCATTGAAAGTTGTCCGGCGCCTGGCTCCTGCGACGTGGGGCCACTGAGAACCATCGCCACGATGCAGATCATATGATGGCCGCCGCGCCGGGTTGATGCCATGTGCTGCGCGTCGATGACGCGCTGATCACGACAAAGTTAGGAATCGGAGTTGCCCATCGATCATCCGCACCGATGCGTGCGCGGTTACAAAATGCTTTTTCGGATCAAGGCTTTGATCGCAGTTGCGGAAGGCGAGGGTTTAAAACGCCCCAATTTTTGGAAATGATAGAAATGATAAAACTGTTGAATATGAAATACTCTTAGATTATTCAGCGCCTCCTTCATTCGCATTCATGACGGAGGTCAATCTGATGAATTCCACAATGCAGGCCTTGGCAGACGGCAAGGCCGACGAACCTAATGCGAATATCCCGGCCAAGGATAACCGCACCCACTTCGACTTCATCGTGTGCGGGGCAGGTTCCAGCGGCTCGGTCGTGGCGGCGAGACTTGCCGAGGACGGCAATGCGCGCGTCCTGCTTCTCGAGGCCGGAGGAGACGACAACTCCGAGTCGGTTTCGGAGCCGTCGCAGTGGCCTAGCAATCTCGGCAGTGAGCGGGATTGGGGTTTTGTCGGTGAGCCTGCACCCGGGCTCGATGGCCGACGGCTTCCCCTCAGCATGGGCAAAGGACTTGGCGGAGGCTCGAGCATCAACGTGATGGTGTGGGCGCGCGGCCATAAGGAAGACTGGGACCACTTCGCTGCCGAAGCCGGCGATGACGCGTGGGACTACGCCTCCGTGCTTGGTTACTACCGCCGCATCGAAGACTGGCGCGGATCCCCGGACAGCTTGCGCAGGGGCGTCGGCGGCCCGGTCTATGTGGCTCAGCCAGATGCGCCTCAGCCGATCGCGCAGGCCTTGGTCGATGCGGCGGGCCTCATCGGCATTCCGGTCTTCGACAATCCCAACGGCGAGATGATGGAAAGCGCCGGCGGCGCATCGATTGCGGAACTGCGGATTCGCGGTGGCAAGCGGGAATCGGTGTTCCGCTCCTATGTTCACCCGATGATGACGAGACCGAACCTCACCGTTTTGACCGACGCTCTCGTCACGCGGCTGCTGTTCGAGGGCAAGAAGGTCGTCGGCGTCGAAGCCTCGGTCCACGGCGAGCGTCGTCAGTTTCGTGCACGATGCGAAACGGTGCTGTCGCTGGGAGCCGTCCATACGCCTAAGGTTCTCATGCAGTCGGGTATCGGTCCGCAGGATGAATTGCATGCCCACGGCATCCCCGTCGTCCAGGATCTTCCAGGTGTCGGCCGCAACCATCAGGATCACCTCGCGTTCGGCTGCACCTGGGCTTACCGCAAACCCGAAGACGTCGGCGGAAGCGGCTGCGAAGCGAAGCTGTATTGGAAGAGCGATTCCCGCCTTCGCCAACCGGATATCCTTCAGTGCCAGCTCGAGTTCCCGGTGCCGTCGCCGGCGGAGGCGGGCGTCGCGACGCCCGAACATGGCTGGACGATGTTCGCCGGGCTTGCGCAACCAAAAGCCGCGGTCGCCTGCGCCTGTCCGGACCAAATCCTCTCGATCCGGTCCTCATCGAGCCAAACTCCTTGAGCGAGCCCGAGGATATGGCTGCCGGGCTTGCGGCCGTGAAATTGTGCCGCGAGATCGGAAACAGCGCGGCGTTCACTCCGCTGGTTCGCTGCGAAACTGCTCCGGGAAAAGGCTACCGATCGAGAATGGTCGACTTTTTGCGCAGGTCCGCAGTCACCTATTGGCACCAGTCCTGCACGGCGAAGATGGGACGCGATCGCATGTCGGTCGTTGATCACCAACTCAGGGTGTACGGCATAGAGGGGCTCCGCATCGCTGACGCCTCGATCATGCCGCGCATCACCACCGGAAACACGATGGCGCCGTGCGTGGTGATCGGAGAACAGGCTGCGGACATGATTGGCGCGCGGCACGGACTGTCCCAGCCGCAAGGCGTCGGCCGCCTTCAGCAAGTTTGATTCAACCAGGCCGCTCTCGAAGCGGCGCGGGTCGTGGCGCGCATCCCGCATACGCCACGACCTTCCTTATCAACACGCAGCCCTCGTTCCACCTCTCGTGAGGATCAGGGAGCCATCGGGAATCGATATGCAAGTCACAACACAACACAAAATTCAGACGTCTCATGGCCGGATTGCGGTGGAGACGAGAGGCGAAGGCTTCCCCGTCGTGTTCATCCACGGAAATTCGGCGTGCCGGGAAGTTTTCCGGAAGCAGATCTCGTCACCACTGCTTGATGGATACCATTTGATCAGCTTTGACCTTCCGGGCCATGGCGCATCGGACGACGCGCCGGATAGCGATCGGACTTACTCTCGTCCTGGTTTGGCTGATCTGGTGGTGGAGCTGCTCGGAAAAATGGACATCAAGCGCGCCGCGATCGTCGGCGCTTCGCTGGGTGGGCATATAGCGATCGAGATGCTCGCCCGCTCCGGCATTTCTCAAGGACAGTTCCTGATAGGGACGCCAGCCGTAGGAGAAAATTTTGCGGAAGGGTTCCGCGGAAAGCCGTTGAACGGCCTGGCTTCGAGAGGCGAGCTCACTTCGGAGGAGGCGCAGCAATTCGCCAGGGCTGTCTTTGGAAACGACTTTGAGCCGTTCATGCAAATTGCGATCGAACGAACCGACCGGCAGTTTAGAAGCAAGCTCTTTGCTGCTGCAAAACAAGGGGCGGGCGTCAATCAACGCGAAATGCTGAATTTGACAAACACGTCGACGGCGATCGTGAACGGCGAGAATGATCAGATCATCAACCTCGATTACGTCGACAGCGTTCCTTACGCGAACCTTTGGCGAGGGAAGTGTTTTCGCATTTCGAAAGCGACACATTCCGCTTTTTGGGAGGTTCCGCATGTTGTCAATCTTCTGCTTTCGGATTTTCTGAAAGAGCTGACGGGCAGGCGGAAGACCTAACTCGGTCAGCATCCACGCAAAGAAAATGCCAGTGAAGCGACGCGCGCGAAGCCCATCGAAGGCGTCGCGGCGCGGGGCTTGATTCATCGGAAAATCGGACACATCAAATGCGAATACTTATTGTGGGAGCCGGAATAGCTGGGTTGGCGATGCACCGAGCCTTGTCGCAACGTGGCTTCCAATCCAGCATCGTCGAGCGGAATAGCTTTGCCGGCGTCGGCGGGACAGCGCTCTTTCTTCCCGGCAACGGGGTGAGAGCAATCGGGGAGTTGGGGTTGCTTGAGCCGCTCCTGAAGATCTCGCATCCGATCGCGTATCAGCGGTTCTTCGACGAGACCGGCCGTCTCTTGAATGAGATCAACGCGGATGAATTCTGGGCGCAGGTCGCACCATGCCGAACCATGAAGCGCTCTGCGCTTTGGGAGTTGCTGAGCGAGGGAGTGGGCGACGGTGTCATCCAGTATCGCCGCATCCTCGACATTGCGCAAAACAAGTACACCAGTCGCGTCACTTTTCAGGATGGTGGCATGGAGGAATACGATTTGATTATCGGCGCTGACGGGGTCAATTCGACTGTGCGAGAGTCGGTGTTCCCCGAGGCGCCGTCTCCTGAATATGCAGGAAATGTCTGTTGGCGCTTCATTGTACCGAACGTCAGCGGGATCAGGGACTGGACCGTAATGCTGGGGACCAGGATGAGCCTGCTCGGCAAACCGGTATCATCTTCGGAGTTGTACGTTTACGCCGATCTATCTGCCGACGGCGCGCATCGCACGGTCTACTCGTCATCGACGCCGCTGAAGCCATTGTTCCAGGATATCGCGGGTCCGCTCTATTCCAGCCTGGAGTTGTCAACGCAAACGAAGGTCCACTTCGGGGAGTTGGTTCGCCTGCGGCTGGATAGCTGGTGCCGAAATCGCGTAGCGCTTGTCGGCGACGCAGCGCATGCATCGCCGCCCAGCATGGCTCAGGGTGCCAGCATGGCGGTGGAAGACGCGATCGTTCTCGCCAATGAACTCGCGGACACTCTATGCGTCGATACTGCGCTCATGCGCTATGAAGCGCGTCGGAAAAGACGTGTCGACTGGGTCCACCGTCAATGTTCTTCGCGTGACACGATGCGCCGGTTTCCCCGTCGACTACGGAATGCGCTCTTGCGCTTCGGTGGAGCAAAACTTTACCAGCGGTCATATGGTCTCCTGAAGGGTCCGATCTGATCATTGGTCCACGGGACGGGGAGGGAGTGCGGACGGCCACGATATTCCGTCGATCGCCAGCCCCCGTCCGATTTGCCACTCGACGCCGGCCCGGGCGGGCTTGATCTCAACGGAAGGTTGCGACTGAGTGTCAGAAGCGGTTGGCAGAATTCACATTTCTTGCGAATTTTCGTTTTCTAACTATGTTCGATCCACAGCAGTGGATGATGACGTGAAAGATGTCCTGACGACCGCCGAGGCCGCCCAGATGCTGGGCATTTCGACCCGTACGGCTCAGCTATGGGTGGAAACCGGGCAGCTGTCGTCTTGGAAAACGCCGGGCGGACACAGGCGAATACCGCGCCAGGCGGTGCTCAATGTGAAGGACCGTCCGGTCCAGCAGCATTTTGGCGTACGCGCCCACGCGATCATATTTGCGGCGGAAGGGCGCGGGGCCGGGTGGCGTCATGCCGGGCTTCGCGGATTGGGCCTGCTCCTTCATATCTCGGAAGACGTGCAGACTGTTCGCGAGTGGCTGGCGCTGACCCCGCCGATGCTGATCGTGATTGAAGGCGCCGACGTAGCTGAGCGTAAAAGGCTTGTGGCCGCGCTGTACAACGACGTTCGTCTCAGCCAGACGACGATCGTCAGTCTGACCGCCACGCAGTCCGATCAACCTGTCCTGCTGGGACCGCAGCGTGTCCAGATTGGAATGTCGCCCGATGTCTCCGCAACGAGCGCAGCCGTCGTCGAGCACCTGATGCAGACCGGGCGCGACGAGGTTGAGCCCTCCACATTCCCCAAGCCCTGGAACGAACGCGCGCGGTTGGCCGCAGTGAGGCAATCCGGGCTGGTCGGATCGGCTCCCGATCCGGGCTTCGACAGGCTCGTCCGGCTGGCCGCATACGCCCTTCGGGCGCCTATTGCGATGTTTACGCTCATCACCGAGGACGAACAGTGGTTCAAGTCGCGGACCGGTTTCGAGGGCGCCACCACACCTCGGGATTGGGCATTCTGCAACGAGACGCTGATCGCCAATGAGCTTACTGTGATTGAAGATCTTTCGAAGTCTGCGAGCTTTTCACAGAGTCCGACGATAGCTCAGCCTTATGGCTTTCGCTTTTACGCCGGCGCTCCCGTTCGCGACCCGCTCGGGTTTGCTCTGGGTTCGACATGCGTCATCGACGTGGTGCCCAGGACGCTAAGCGAGAATGAGCGCGAAGCGCTTACCACGATTGCAGACGCCGCATCCAACCTGATCAGGCTGCGGGCGCTGGAACAGGAAATCGCCTAGTTGGATTCGAGTTCTCCGCGGCACGCGTGATGCCGGTGCGGCGCGCGGGCTGGACCGCGGCTTCGAAATCCGCCACATCTTCTGAAGCCGCAGCCGCCAATTCCGCAAAGAATGCCCCATGCTTGAAACCACTCACCGCCAGCGAGATCCAGGCCCTGCTGACGCCGTCCGCACGCAGCGACGTTCCCCCTTCATGGTGATGGACGTGATGGCCGCAGCCGCGCGCATCGAGGCTGCCGGCGGTCACGTGATTCACATGGAAGTCGGCCAGCCCGCCGCTGCCGCGCCAAAAGTGGCGATCGCCGCCGCGCAGGCGGCGCTGCAGGGCGGCCGGATTGATTACACCTCGGCGCTCGGCATGCCCTCGCTGCGCGCGCGAATTGCCCGGCATTACCGCGATGCCTATGGCTGCGATGTCGACCCGGCGCGCATCATGGTCACCACCGGGTCGTCAGGCGGCTTCATCCTGGCCTTCCTGGCGATGTTCGAGCCCGGCGACCGCGTCGCGGTGACCGTGCCCGGCTATCCGCCGTACCGCCACATCCTGAAGGCGCTGGGCTGCGAGCCGGTGCTGATCGAGACCCATGCCGACACCCGCCACGCGCTGACCGGGGAGGCGCTGCTCGCGGCGCACCGCAAGACGCCGCTCAAGGGCGTGCTGGTGGCCAGTCCGGCCAATCCAACGGGCACCATGATGTCCCGCGAGGCGCTCACCGGCCTGATGGCCGCCGCCGACAGCGCCGGCATCCGCTTCATCTCCGACGAAATCTATCACGGTCTCGATTACGCCTTCCCGGCGGTGACGGCCGCCGAACTGTCGCCAGATGCCCTGGTGATCAACTCGTTCTCGAAATATTTCTGCATGACCGGCTGGCGGGTCGGCTGGATGGTGGTGCCCGAGCCGCTGGTGCGGCCGATGGAACGGCTGCAGCAGAACCTGTCGATTTCGGTGCCAACCCTGTCGCAGATCGCCGCCGAGGCGGCGTTCGAGGGCCGCGCCGAGATGGAACTGGTCAAGCACGGCTACCAGGAGAACCGCCGCATTTTGATCGCAGGTTTGCCGCAAGCCGGTCTCAACGATTTCCTGCCCGCCGACGGCGCCTTTTATCTCTATGCCGATGTGTCGAAATTCACGGCCGACAGTTTCGATTTCGCCAGGCAGATGCTGGAGCAGGCCCATGTCGCCGCGACTCCCGGCAGCGACTTCGATCCGATCCATGGCCGCTCCTACGTGCGCTTCTCCTATGCGCAGTCGAGCGACGACATGCACGAGGCGGTGGCGCGGATCAGCAAGTGGCTCAGGCAGGGCGGTCCGCGCGGCTGACCCGCGCGAGGCCGGGTTGCCGCGCGGCCGAGTTAGACACGATAGCGGGCGCCATCACGCTCGCCTGGCAGGAGCAAAGCCTTTGTCGATCGTCCCGTCCCGCACCGCATCAACCGATTGCCGCCGTGCTGTGGCCGAGCCGCGCCGATGGCGCCGCGGGCATTTTTCGCGCCGTCGTTCTGGCGGCGCTCGGCACGGCGCTGCTGGCGATTTCGGCAAAGATCAACCTGCCGCTGCCGTTCGTGCCGATGACGCTGCAGACGCTGGTGGTGCTGATGATCGGCGCCGCCTATGGCTGGCGGCTCGGCACGGCCACCGTGATCGCCTATCTCGCCGAGGGAGCCATGGGCCTGCCGGTGTTCGCGGGGCCGGTCGGCGGCCTCGCGCCGCTGCTCGGGCCGACCGCGGGCTATCTGTTCGGCTTCATCGTCGCAGCCTTCGTGACTGGCTGGCTCAGCGAGCGCGGCGGGGATCGTTCGGTGCCGCGGCTGTTCGTGGCCATGGGGATCGGCCATATCGCGATTCTGGCGATGGGGTTCGGCTGGCTGGCGTTCGGCATGCATCTCGGCGTCGAGAAGGCATGGCTGGTCGGTCTGCTGCCGTTCGTGGCGGCGGCGCTGGTCAAGAACGCGCTCGGCGCGGCGTTGGTGCCCGCGGTTCGCCGCCTGGTGGACAGCCGTAGGTAACTGCCGACCACACGCGGATTTCCGGTGATATCCATCTAATGCACCTCCGGCGGATTGCCGGAGGTGCGGCATTGTGTGCTATTGACCCGCAGTTCTAAAGATTGACGGGAGTAAATGTCATGGCGGCGATCGCGACGACGGGGGCCCAGCCTCCGCGGCCAAACCTTGGTACAAGGTGCTCTATCTCCAGGTGCTGATCGCCATCGTGCTCGGCGTGATCGTCGGCTCGTTCTTTCCGGCCTTCGCCACCAACGACTGGATCAAGGCACTCGGCGACGGCTTCATCAAGCTGATCAAAATGGTGATCGCGCCGATCATCTTCTGCACCGTGGTGTCGGGCATCGCGCACATCCAGGATGCCCGCAAGGTCGGCCGCGTCGGCGTCAAGGCGCTTGTCTACTTCGAGATCGTGTCGTCCTTTGCGCTGATCCTCGGCATGATCATGGGCAACGTGTTCCAGGTCGGCCACGGCCTGGTCACCAAGGTCGATGCCAACAACGCGGCCGTCGCCGGCTACGTCAAGCAGGCGGAAGCGCAGAAGTCGGTCGACTTCGTGCTCAACATCATTCCGGACAGCGTGGTCGGCGCCTTCGCCAAGGGCGACATACTGCAGGTGCTGCTGTTCGCGATCCTGTTCGGCTTCGCGCTAATGGCGCTGGGCGAGCGCGGCCACACCCTGCGTGACACGATCGATGACGTCTCGCATGCGATCTTCGGAGTCATCGCCATCGTCATGAAAGCGGCACCGATCGGCGCGTTCGGCGCGATGGCCTACACGATCGGAAAATTCGGCCCGGCGGCGCTGACCAATCTGATCAGCCTGATCGCGCTGTTCTACGGCACCGCGGCGCTGTTCGTTATCGTTGTGCTCGGGCTGATCGCGCGGGTGGTCGGCTTCAGCATCTTCAAGTTCATCGCTTACATCAAGGATGAGCTGCTGATCGTGCTCGGGACCAGCTCGTCGGAAAGCGCCTTGCCGCAGCTGATGGCCAAGCTGGAGCGGCTCGGCTGTTCGAAGTCGGTGGTCGGCCTTGTGGTTCCTACCGGCTATTCGTTCAACCTCGACGGCACCAACATCTACATGACGCTGGCGACATTGTTCATCGCCCAGGCTCTGGGCGTGGACCTGACGTTCGGCCAGCAGATCACTATTTTGTTGGTGGCGATGCTGACCTCGAAGGGCGCCAGCGGCGTCACCGGCGCCGGTTTCATAACGCTGGCCGCGACCCTGAGCGTGGTGGATCCGCGGCTGGTACCGGGCATGGCGATCGTGTTCTCGATCGACAAGTTCATGAGCGAGGTCCGCGCCCTCACCAACATCACCGGCAACGGCGTCGCCGCGGTGTTTGTATCGTGGTGGGAAGGCGAGCTCGACCACGACGTGATGCACGCCAACCTCAACAAGACGATCGATCCGTCGGATGTCGAGGTTGCCGTCACCACCGGCTGATCTCAGATTGCTTCGGACAAAAGCCGCCCGGATCACCGGGCGGCTTTTTGCTGTCGGTGTCGCAGGCAGTGCGGAACCCGTCATCCCGGGGCGTGAGCGGCGTTGGCCGCGAGCGAACCTTAGCCACTCCAATTGGAGTAACGGGGGATCTGGAGATGTTCAGAAAATCCCGAGGTTCCGGGTCTGCGTTAGCCGGCTTCGCGTCTGCCGCATCCCGAAACGACACTATGGGCCACAAAAAAGCCGCCCGGTTTGCCGGGCGGCTTTTTACTGTTCAGGGAGTGAGCTTACTCGCCGTTGCCGAAGGCGCGTGACCACCAGCCTGCCTTGCGCGGCTGTGGGCTGGGCGCCGCTTCGGGGGCGGCGGGCGCGGAAGCAGCAGCCGGCGCCGGGGCGAGCTGCGGCGCAGCCGCGACCGGGGTCGGGGCAGACTGCGGTTCGGCCGAAGCGAAGCTGACCTTCTCGCGCACCGTGGAACGGCGACGTGCGGCGGCCTTCTCATCGTCCTGCGAGACCGGTTCCGGCGCAGTCACGACAGGCGCAGCGGGCGCCGGCTCCGCGACAGGCGCAACTGGCGCCGGCTCGGGAGCAGACGGAGCGAACATCGGAACGGCGTCGTGACGGCTCTGTTGCTGCTCGACAGGTGACGTCACGCTATCCGCCGGGGCTTCCAATGGCTGCTGGGGCGGTGTGACGCCGTCGAAATCGGCGACAGCCTCGATTGCTTCCGACGCCGGGATCGGGCCGAGTTCATCGGAAATCGAGCCGACCAGACCCTCTTCCGGTCCGCCACGCCGACGCCGTCCACCGCGGCGACCGCGGCGGCGCGGGCGCCGTTCACCGTCAACGGGCGCATCGGCACGGGCTTCGCCGGGCTGTTCATCCGACTCGTCTTCGTCGCCTTCGCTGTCGTCGCCCACGGCTTCGAGGCCGTCAGCGTTGGTTGATGCGGCGGGAAATTCGCCGCCTTCGCGCGGTGCCGGTCCGCCTTCGCGGGCCTCGCCCGAGCGACCGCGCCGGCGCCGGCGCCGCTTGCGCTTACGCCCATCGGCATCGGTTTCGCCAGCAACGCTCTCGGAGGCGCCCTCGTCGTCGGTCAGACCTTCGGTTTCCTCGGTCTCGATTTCTGCTTCGGTCTCGAAGGATTCTTCATCCTCATAAGGCTCTTCGACCTGTACCGGGAACGCGGCGACCTGCGCCGCAAGCACCGCCTTGGCGGCCTCCAGCGTGTGCACCTGTTCGCCGCGATCGATCACGAAGGACTGCTGACCGGCGACGGTCGGGTCGGCGATGACAGCGAGCGTGACCTTGAAGCTGCTTTCCAGATCCCGCAGATGGGCACGCTTGTGGTTGAGCACATACAGCGCGACGTCGGTGCGGGTGCGTACGATCAGGTTATGCGTCGCGCCCTTCATCAGGATCTCTTCCAGACCGCGCAGCAATTGCAGCGCGACCGAGGACACCGAGCGAACGTGGCCGGAGCCGCCGCAATGCGGGCAGACCTCTGTGGAACTCTCCAGCACGCTGGCGCGGATGCGCTGGCGCGACATTTCGAGCAGGCCGAAATGCGAGATGCGTCCGACCTGGATGCGGGCGCGATCCTGCCGCAGGCAGTCGCTGAGCTTGCGCTCGACCGCGCGGTTGTTGCGCTTCTCGTCCATGTCGATGAAGTCGATGACGATCAGCCCGGCGAGATCGCGCAGGCGGAGCTGACGGGCAACTTCCTCGGCGGCTTCAAGGTTGGTCTTGAGCGCGGTATCCTCGATGTGGTGCTCCTTGGTGGAGCGTCCCGAGTTGACGTCGATGGAGACCAGCGCTTCGGTCTGGTTGAGAACGATGTAGCCGCCGGACTTCAACTGCACGGTAGGTGAGAACATCGCGTCGAGCTGGCTCTCGACACCCATCCGCGAAAACAGCGGCTGACCGTCGCGATACTGCTTCACCGCGCGGACGTTGCTCGGCATCAGCATGTGCATGAAGTCGCGGGCCTCCTGATAGCCGGCTTCGCCGGCGACCTGGATCTCGTCGATTTCCTTGTTGTAGAGGTCGCGCAGCGAGCGCTTGATCAGCGAGCCTTCCTCGTAGACGAGGGTGGGGGCCTGCGACTTCAGCGTCATGTCGCGCACGGTTTCCCACATGCGGATCAGGTATTCGAAGTCGCGCTTGATTTCCGGCTTGGTGCGCGAAGCGCCTGCGGTGCGCAGGATGATCCCCATGCCTTCCGGCACGTCGAGATCTGAGACCACTTCCTTGAGGCGGGAGCGATCCTGCGCCGAGGTGATCTTGCGGCTGATGCCGCCGCCGCGTGCGGTGTTGGGCATCAGCACGGCGTAACGGCCGGCCAGCGACAGATAGGTGGTCAGCGCCGCGCCCTTGTTGCCGCGTTCTTCCTTGACAACCTGGACCAGCATCACCTGGCGACGCTTGATGACTTCCTGGATCTTGTACTGGCGGCGCGGACGGAATGCGCGTTCCGGCACTTCTTCCATAACGTCGTCGCCGCCGACGGATTCGACGATATCCTCTTCGGCTTCCTCGCCGTCCTCTTCGTCGTCATCGTGATCGTCGGCTTCCGAAGCAGCCGCGTGCTCTCCGGCGTGATCGTCGTGATGGGGGACGTCTTCGGCATAAGCAGCGTTCTCGGCCGCATGCGCGTCGCTGTGATGCTCGTCATGGCCGTGATCGTCATGCGCATGGTCGTGCGCGTGATCGTCGTGAGCGACAGCAACCACCGGCTGCGGTTCGGCAACGGCGTCCGGCGCGATGCCGGCCGATACCGGCTGGTCCGGATGAATCTCGGAGGAGGGCGTCTCGACGGCCGACGCCTCGGAGACAGCAGCCTCCGGCGCGACCTGCGCGTGAGCCTCATGGTCATGGTCGCCAACGGCGTGGCCCAGGGCCTGCTCGCCTTCGACATGGTCGTGCGCGTGGCTGTGCTCATGGTCGTCATGATCATGATGCTCGCCGTCGGCGACGTGATGGCCGGCGTCGTGGGCATGGTCATGTTCGCCGTCATGCGACACGAATGCGGGATCGCGCGGCTGTTCGGCCTGCGACGGATCCAGGCTGGCACCGGCGACGACGTCGCTCTGCACACGATCGCTGCTGCCGCGACGGCGCGAATTGCGGTGCCGCGGGCGCTTGCGGTTGGAGCGGTTCTCAGTCTCTTCCTCGGCTTCGCGATGGGCGCGTTCGTCGGCCTCGATCAGCGCCTGACGGTCGGCGACCGGGATCTGGTAATAGTCGGGGTGGATTTCGCTGAAGGCCAGGAAGCCATGGCGATTGCCGCCGTATTCGATGAAGGCGGCCTGCAGGGACGGTTCGACCCGGGTGACCTTGGCGAGATAGATGTTGCCGCGAAGCTGCTTGCGCTGGGCGGTTTCGAAATCAAACTCTTCGACGCGATTGCCGCGAACCACGACAACCCGGGTCTCTTCCGGGTGGGTAGCATCGATCAACATTTTGTTTGGCATTTGGGGACTCTTGACGGCGGAGGGCGCGCGTGGCGGCAAGCGCGGAGCGCGCAGCCGGGTGACGCAACGGTCCACCTGATTCGGGGGTGAAAGGAAGGCCGAAACGCAACCCGGGGCGCCGTACCGAACGCGAACCCAGTGCAGGGCGACGCGCGAGGCGATTGGCTCGCATCGGCGCATTCCTCACTTGGGTCTCGGTCGGCAACACAGTCTGGCGCATCAAGCGTCGGCCCGTCTGAACAGGGGGCGGCAAAGGCGCCGCCTTTTGGCGCTGACGGTACCGGCGCGGCGCCAAGGCGCTCGCCGGCTATCGCATATTCCGCCCGAAAGGCCGGAATAACCGGTTATGAAGTGTCTAAAGCCGCCCCTGAGCAATAAGTGACCTGGGAACGGACGCCGCTCGGGCTAGAACCGCCACTCCTGATCAGCCGCGCGCTGCGCTGGCCGTGGAGCGGATCGGGAGGACGCATGGACCTCAATCGAGGACCAAACGCTGCACCGGGAGGCTGGACGCGACATAACCGGGAGTCTAAGTCGTCAGCCACTCATACATACGAGGATCGCCTGCCGCATGCAAGAGAAGCGTCACAAGCCTGCAACAGTCAGGCTTATTCGGCGGGCTGGGCTTAAGCTTCAATTAACCGTGCCGTCCTATTGCGGTAAGGAGGGCTGCTCGGAGGCAGGGATTCGTTGGCGAGCCTAACAAACCACATCCAATTGTTCAGCGCGGTGCTGGTGAGCGCCGCTGTACTCTTTGGTGGGTATTCAAATACCGCCCGCGCAGCGGAGGAAACCACGGCCGCCATCGGCCCGGTGTTTCCGGTTGCCTCTGACGTCCGGATTGCCGGCGACGACAAGCAGACCCGTTTTATCCTCGATCTCGACAAGAAAATCCCGATTCGGGCGTTTGCGCTGGCCGATCCCTATCGCGTGGTGGTCGACCTGCCGCAAGTGACCTTCCGCCTCGATTCAGGCGCCGGAACTGCCGCCCGTGGGCTCATCAAGGCGTTCCGCTACGGCCTCGTGATGCCTGGCGGATCACGCATTGTGTTCGACCTCAACGGTCCCGCGAAGATCAAGAGCGCCTATGCGCTCGATCCGGCCAACGGCCAGCCGGCCCGGCTGGTGGTCGAACTCGAATCGGTGGACCGCGCGACATTCGATCAGGCGTTGGCGGCAGACGGCCGCTCGGAATTGCGGCCGGCGATCGAGACGACCGCGGTAGTCACGCGCGCTGCGGCGCCCAACTCTGCGCCGGATACGCGGCCGGTGGTGGTGATCGATCCCGGTCATGGCGGCATCGACAACGGCACCCAGGCCGGAACGGAAACCGAGAAGAGCCTGGTGCTCAGCTTCGGGCTTGCGCTGCGCGATCGCATCGAAAAGGCCGGCAAGTATCGGGTCGTGATGACCCGCACCGACGACACCTTCATCCCGCTCAACGACCGGGTGAAGATCGGACGCAACCAGTCTGCGGCGCTGTTCGTCTCGATCCATGCCGACGCATTGCCGCGCGGGGAGGGCGATGCCCAGGGCGCCACGATCTATACCCTGTCCGATCGCGCATCCGACGCCGAGGCTGAACGGCTCGCGGACTCCGAGAACAAGGCCGACGCCATCGGCGGCGTCAACCTGACCGAAGAGCCGACCGACGTCGCTGACATCCTGATCGATCTGGCCCAGCGTGAGACGCGAACCTTCTCCAACCATCTTGCCCGCCTTCTGGTTGGCGAGATGAAGAATACCGCGCGGATGCACAAGCACCCGCTGAAGTCGGCCGGTTTCCGCGTCCTCAAGGCGCCCGATGTGCCGTCGGTGCTGATCGAGCTGGGCTATGTCTCGAACAAGGCCGACCTGCAGCAGCTGGTGTCGGAAAGCTGGCGTTCCAAGACGGTGGGGGCGATAGCGCAGGCGATCGACGCCTTCTTTGCCCGCCGGGTCGTCTCGGCCGTGCCGGCAAACTGAAATAGGGAAGCCTTTCAAGGGTGAAAGCCCTAGTTTGGCCACAGCGGCAGCTTTATAGAAAACGATGTCGGCCGTCAGAATCGGTCCAGCGCGGCGGGCGCCGTGCCTGTTGCGCGGTCTGGCGGAATATGGCTGCCGACCTCACGCCTAAGACAGTCGCCGTATGATACAATGCGGCCCAGAGATTAAAACGGATCTTCGATAATGCGTCTGCTGGTGCGGTTTTGGGTTTCTTGTTCGCCGCCGGAACGGTCTTGTTCCTGGTGGGCGTGGCCGCCGCCGCCGGCATGATCTGGCATTACTCGAAGGACCTGCCGGATTATTCCCAGCTTCAGGATTACGAGCCACCGGTGATGACCCGGGTGCACGCCGCCGACGGCGCGCTGCTGGGCGAGTACTCCAAGGAGCGGCGGCTCTATCTGCCGATCCAGGCGGTGCCGAAGCTGGTCATCAACGCCTTCCTTGCCGCCGAGGACAAGAATTTCTATGAGCACGGCGGCATCGATTACACCGGCATGGCCCGCGCGGCGGTGCTGTATGCGCAGAACTTCGGCTCCAACCGCCGCCCGCAGGGCGCCTCCACCATCACCCAGCAGGTCGCGAAAAACTTCCTGCTGACCAACGAGGTCTCCTTCACCCGCAAGATCAAGGAAGCCCTGCTGGCGATGCGCATCGAGCGCACCTATTCCAAGGACAAGATCCTCGAACTGTACCTCAACGAGATCTATCTCGGCCTCGGCGCTTACGGCATCGCTGCGGCGTCGCTGGTCTACTTCGACAAGTCGGTCAACGAGCTGACGGTTTCGGAAGCGGCCTATCTGGCGGCGCTGCCCAAGGCGCCGTCGTCCCTGCATCCTATCAAGAACCGCGACCGTGCCATCGAACGCCGCAACTACGTGATCGACCGGCTGCTGGAGAACGGCTGGATCAAGCAGGCCGATGCCGAGAAGGCGCGCAAGGATGTGCTGACCGTCACCAGCCGCACCAATGCCGCGCACATCTTCGCCGGCGAGTATTTCGCCGAGGAAGTCCGCCGCGACATCTTCGAGCGTTACGGCGAAAAGAAACTCTATGAAGGTGGCCTCTCGGTCCGGACGACGCTGGACCCGAAGCTTCAGGTGATGGCGCGCAAGACCATGACCAACGGTCTCATCGCTTACGACGAGGCCCATGGCTGGCGCGGCGCTTCCAACAAGCTCGATATCAGCGGCGACTGGGGCGTGAAGCTCGCCGAGGTCAAGTCGCTGAACGATATTGCGCCATGGAAGCTGGCGGTCGTGCTGGACGTCAGCGATCAGTCGGCGCGGATCGGGTTTCAGCCCGGGCGCGAGCTCGGCGGCGCCGTGCTCAAGGACCGCCAGACCGGCAACCTGACGCTGGAAGGTGTCCGGTGGGCCAGGCCGGCGGCGGGACCGATGAGGGGCAAGACGCCCACCGCGGTGTCGCAGGTGCTGAACCCCGGCGACATCATCTACGTCGATCCGTTGCTGACCAAGGAAGGCACGCCCGTAGAAGGCCAGTATCGCTTGCGGCAGTATCCGGAAGTGTCCGGCGCCATGGTGGCGATGGATCCGTGGACCGGTCGCGTGCTGGCCATGGTCGGCGGCTTCTCGTTCGACCAGAGCCAGTTCAACCGTGCCACGCAGGCCTATCGGCAGCCCGGCTCCTCGTTCAAGCCGCTGGTCTATTCAGCGGCTATGGATAATGGCTACACGCCGTCGACCGTGGTGGTCGATGCGCCGCTCGAGATCGATCAGGGGCAGGGCGCCGGCGTCTGGCGTCCGGACAACTATTCGAGCGGCAAGTATCTCGGCCCGACCACATTGCGCAACGCGCTGATGCGCTCGCTCAACACGGTGACCGTGCGGCTGGCGCAGGACATCGGCATGCCGCTGATCGGCGAATACGCCAAGCGGTTTGGCGTTTATGACGAATTGCCGAACTACCTGTCCTATGCGCTGGGTGCCGGTGAAACCACCGTGATGCGGATGGTGACGGCCTATTCGATGTTCGCCAATGGCGGCAAGCGGGTGAAGTCGACGCTGATCGACCGCATCCAGGATCGTTACGGCCACACCATCTTCAAGCACGACGCTCGCGAATGCCGCGGCTGTGACGCCCCTGACGGCTGGAAGAACCAGCCTGAGCCGCAACTGGTCGACCGGCGCGAGCAGGTGCTGGATGCCATGACTGCCTACCAGATCACGTCGATGATGGAAGGTGTTGTGCAGGGCGGAACCGCGACTGTGATGCGGGATGTCGGCAAGCCGATCGCCGGCAAGACCGGAACCACCAACGACGCCAAGGATGCTTGGTTCATCGGCTTTTCTCCGGATGTCGTGATCGGTCTTTATGTCGGTTACGACAAGCCGCGCAGCCTCGGCGCCAAGGCGACCGGCGGCGGCCTTGCAGCGCCGATCGCGCGCGACTTCATGAAGCTGGCGCTGGCCGACAAGCCGGCGGTGCCGTTCCGCGTGCCGGCCGGAATCAAGCTGATCCGCGTCGATGCCAAGACCGGTATGCGCGCCGGTCCGGGCGATACGGGGCGCACGATCCTCGAGGCCTTCAAGCCGGGTACCGCGCCGCCTGACAATTACTCGGTGATCGGCGTTGCCGATGCCGACGGCCGCTCGTTGCAGGTTTCGCCCGATGCCGACCGTACCATCCTGCGCTCGGGCACGGGCGGGCTGTATTGATCCGAAGGCGATTGCGCTTTCGAGCGCCCGCCGCTACACCCCGGACATCGTACGAAGCGCGGCGTTTGCCGCAGACGTGAGACAAGATGCGCCCAGAATTCGAACGCCTCGTTGAAGAGATCAAGCAGTCAGTCGGGCTGCTGAGGAGGCATCTTTGACGTCGATGCATCCACGGCACGCCTCGAAGAGCTGAACAAGCTCGCTGAAGATCCCAACCTCTGGAACGATCCCCAGAAAGCCCAGAAGCTGATGCAGGAGCGGACCTCGTTGGAGGATTCGCTCACCGGCATCGGCCGCGTCATGCGCGAGCTCGATGACAACGTCGAGATGATCGAACTCGGCGAGGCCGAGGGCGATGAAGGCGTCGTGACCGAGGCCGAGAACGCGCTGAGGGCCCTGAAGAAGGAAGTCGCGCGACGCGAGCTGGAAGCGCTGCTCGGCGGCGAGGCTGATCGCTTCGACTCCTATCTCGAAGTCCACGCCGGAGCCGGCGGCACCGAGAGCCAGGACTGGGCCAATATCCTGCTGCGCATGTACACGCGCTGGGCCGAGAAGCACGGCTTCAAGGTCGAATATCTCGAAGAGACAGCGGGCGAAGAAGCCGGTATCAAATCCGCGACCATCCAGATCTCCGGCCACAATGCCTATGGCTGGCTGAAGACCGAGGCCGGCGTTCATCGGCTGGTGCGCATCTCGCCGTTCGATTCCAATGCGCGGCGGCACACTTCGTTCTCGTCGGTGGCGATCTTCCCGGTGGTCGACAACACCATCAAGATCGACATCAACGAATCCGATGTCCGCGTCGATACGATGCGGTCGGGCGGGGCCGGCGGCCAGCACGTCAACAAGACCGAATCCGCGGTGCGCCTCACCCATATTCCGTCGGGCGTTGCCGTGGTCTGTCAGGCCGGCCGCTCCCAGCACAAGAACAAGGCTCAGGCCTGGGACATGCTGCGCGCGCGGCTCTACGAGATCGAGCTGAAGAAGCGCGAGGCGCAGGCCGCCGCCGATCAGGCCGCCAAGACCGAGATCGGCTGGGGCCACCAGATCCGCTCGTACGTGCTGCAGCCCTATCAGATGGTGAAGGACCTGCGTACCGGCGTGCAGACTTCGGACACGTCCGGCGTGCTGGACGGCGATCTCGATGAGTTCATGGCCGCGACACTGGCCCAGCGCGCCTTCGGCACGTCGCCGGGGGCCGGCGCCATCGACGACGTGGACTAGTCGTGGCGCGCGTTGCGTTCGTTGGTCTCGGTCGCATGGGCCATGGCATGGCCGGCCGCTATCTCGACGCCGGCTTCCATGTTGCCATCTGGAATCGCAGCGAAGCCAAGGCAGGCGATCTGATTGCCCGCGGTGCGCGCTGGGCCTCTTCGCCTGCGGATGCGGCCGAGGGGGCCGACGCCATCGTCACCATGGTGGCCGACGATCAGGCGTCACAGACGGTTTGGCTCGGCAGCGATGGCGCAGCGCGCACTGCAAGACCGGGTGCGCTGGCGATCGAGTGCTCCACCGTGTCCTATCAGCATGCGCTCGATCTCAGCCGCGATTTGCGCACCCGCGGGTTGGTCTACGTCGACAGCCCGGTCACCGGCCTGCCGGATGCCGCCGCCAGCGGAGCGCTGACCTTGCTGGTCGGTGCGGACCTCTCCGATCTGGCATTGGCGCGGCCATATCTGACGCCGATCGGCTCGACGATCCGGCATTTCGGTCCAGTCGGCGCGGGGACCGTCTACAAGCTGATCAATAACCTGATGGGTGCCATCCAGATCGCTGGCCTGGCCGAAGGCCTCGCCATTGCCGAGCAGGCCGGGCTCGACATGACACTGGTGCTGGACTGCATTGCCCAGGGCGTCACGGCGAGCCCGCAGGTCTTGCGTCACGCGCCGCGTATGGTGGCGCGCAATTTTTCCGACGCGACCTTTACCGCGGCGCTTCGCCACAAGGATGCGGCCTACGCGGTTGCGCTGGCCGAGGCGCTGCTGCCGGATGCGCCGATGGGGCGTGCTGCGGTGCAAGCCTATGACAAGGCCAAGGCTTTTGCGCCGGATGAAGACGAAGGCAAGATGATTGAGCTCGTATCGCGCCGCAAAAGCGAGACGTCGAAATAGCGCAGCGACAGTGTGACGGCGTTGCGACAGCAATACCTTGTTTCGCCGCCTTTTCTTCCACCTCATCGCCGGTATGATGGACAGGCCGGAACCCGCAGCGGGCCGCTGGCTTGTACTGGCGTCGCATGGTGCGACGACAAGATTCAATCATCACGGGGGCGTCATGAGAGTTTTTCCAATACTCGCCATCGGTCTTTCGCTGTTGCTGGTTGGCTGCGGGCGCGATCCCGGACCTGCCGGTCCCAAGGGCGACGCGGGTGCGCAGGGCCCAGCCGGTCCGCAGGGCGCGCAAGGTCTGCAGGGCATTCCGGGCGTGCAGGGCCAGGCCGGCGCGCAGGGCCCGCAAGGTGCCCAAGGCATGCCCGGTGAGAAGGGCGAGAAGGGCGAGAAGGGTGAGAAGGGTGAGAAGGGTGACAAAGGCGAGAAGGGCGACACTGCGCTTCGCGTCGTTCAGGCCGATGGGGCTGTCGGATGCGAAAGCAACGAGACGCTGGCATCCGTCTATTGCCCGGCCGGCGGCGCGCCTGATGGCATGAAGTGTGCGACATCGCCCACCGTCGGACTTTGCCTGAAGAAGTGAGCCAAGGGCGCGCTAGGGGCGCGCGCGCTTCCACTCTTCGAGCCAGGACGTAAACCGTCCACTGTCGCGTTCGCCGCCATGCCAGGCGGCGAACGCCGTTCCGTCGTCGGCGACTAATATCACCACGTCCAGTCCCTTAGAGCGGCGTAATGTGTCCACCGCTTGTGCCGGCGTCTGCGCGATCGGACCGGCGACATTGAACGAGGTGTTGACCGAGAGCTCCACGCCGATGTGGCGGCCCAGCGCTTTCAGATAAGCGTGGGTGAGGGGATCGTCTTCTTCGCAAACGATCTGGATGCGGCCGGTTCCGTCGGCATGGATTACTGCGGGGATCGTTTTCCGAGCGTGGGCCTTCGCATGGGCCGTCAGCACCATGTAGTTATATGCGTTGTAGTTGGCGTCAGACGCGCCGTCCTGCAGTTCGAAATATTCCAGCGCTGCTTCCAGCGTCGCCATCGGCGCCAGCGGGCGGATCGCCTCGCGGTATTTGACGCGTTCGTTCAGGCGTTCGCGGGTCAGCGGATCGCAGGGATTGGCGAGGATCGAGCGATGGCCGAGCGCGCGCGGACCGGTTTCCGCCGCGCCCTGATACAATGCAATGATGCCGCTCTGCGCCACCATGAAAGCCATCAGGTCGGCGACATCGCGAAGTCCGTCCGGCGTGGAGATGTCGCCCACCGGCATTGAAGCGATGTCGTCGGCTTCCAGGGCGGCCGTGACGTCGTTGTGTGCCGGTGCCGCGCCGCAATAGAAGGCGTGGCTCATGGGGGCGCCGCGCGGCGCGCCAAGCAGATGGGCGAACATCCAGGCCGCGCCGACCGTGACGCCGGGATCGCCCGGTGTCGGCGGCACCCACAGATGCAACGTGGCGTCGCGTTTCTGCGCTTTTGCGAACCAGGCTGCGTTGAAATGTTCGAGCAGGCGCATGTTGCCAAGTGCGTTCAAGGCGACGCCGCCGGTCAGCACCAGACGACGCGCGCCGGTCGCGCGCAGCAGGTGATCGACGACATGGATCATGGCGTCCTCGAACACCAGTTGCGTTGCCGCTGCCTTGTCGAGCCGGTCCTGGGTATCCGGGCGGTGCTGGATGTCCTCGACTCGCAGCACGGCGTCGGGATTCCACAACTGATCCGGTCGCAGCGGCTCGCCGAGGATGTCGATCAGCGGCTGCTTGTAGGGATGGTCGAACGGGTCGCAGTACCAGTTGCCCATGGCGCGGTTGAGCCGGATCGCGCCGTCGGCGCCGAAGTCGAGCACCGCCTTCAGGCGGGCATAGTACGGATTGGTCGCGCGATCCATGTCGCCCCAGGCGGCGGCGCCCATGTAGCGGCCTTCGCTGGACAGCCAGGTCCAGCCGCCCTGGGTGGAAGAGATCACGCTGTAGAAGGCGCCGAGTGAATCGAACACGCTGTCATTGCAGAACAGCTTTTGCATCGTGCCGCGCTGCGCGACGTAGGTCGAGACGGAGCCGAGGTCTCCGGTGCCGTCGAGGACGGCAATCGCCACCGGCTCGTCGTCGGGGAAGGGCGATGCCGCAAATGAAAACCACGCATGATTGTCGTGATGGGGCATCATCAGCAGCGGCACGCGCGATGCGAGGCCGAATTGCTTGCGCAGCAGCTTGGGCGACCGTGTCATCTGCTCAAGGCGTCGCGCATCGAAGCTGACGGAATTTCTGGTGCGCAGCAGTTTGAGGCTTTCCGGAAATTCCTCGACAACGCTGCGCACCAGGGTGCCGAGCAGGTCGGGATAATCCCAGCTCGTCAACCACGCATCGATGTCCGCGATGTCGCGGCCCATCTCCTGCAGGGTGCCACGCAACGCGTCCAGTGCGGCGCGCGGATATTGGGTCGTGTGCTTGTCGCCGGAGAACCGCTCTTCCTCGTTGTTGACGATTAGACGCGGGCCGTGGGCCTGCGTCACTTCGACGAGGGCCACGCCTGAATTATGCGTGCCTGGGAGCCCGAGACCGGCTAGATAGACCGTTTCGCCGCGCGCCAGCTTGGCGCGGATTGCCGAGATGCGGCGCGCGGTAAAACTGGAATCGTTGGCGTGAAACCCGGCCAGCGTCATCAGCCATGTGGTCACGCGCCTGGACGCGCGGAAGCAAAACCGACCGAGGCGGGGAAAACGGGGACCGATGCGTCGTGGAAGTTTCAAGGCGGCCTCTCGGAATGCTGGGGCCGCTTCAATCACAATCGGGGCGGGGCAACAATGGCCATGCGCCGGCGGCTAGCCGGTGCCGAGCCGCACGCCGGCGCGCAGGAATTTCTGCGGATCGACTGCCTCGCCGTCGATGCGGGTCTCGTAATGCAGATGCGAGCCGGTGGAACGGCCGGTCGATCCGACGAGGCCTATCACCTGGCCAATCTTGATGGTGTCGCCAACCTTGACATGGATTTCGGACATGTGGCCGTAGCGGGTCGCGAGGCCGTTGCCGTGGTCGATCTCGACCATCTTGCCGTAACCGCCGGCATAGGCGGCGGAGGTTACGCGGCCGTTGGCCGTAGCCCGGATCGGGTCGCCCGTGGCGGCGCGAAAATCGAGGCCGGTATGCATCGCCGGGCGGCCGAGGAAAGGATCGCTGCGGATGCCGAATCCGGAGGTGAATTCGACTTCGCCGACCACCGGCTTGCGATAGGGCACCAGGGCCAGCGTGCGGTTCAGCTTCTCGACCTGGGCGCGGGTCGTGGCGACCCGGTAGATCTGGCGCTCGAACGGACCGGCATCGGCTGCCAGCTTCACCGGCACATACGGGCCGCCCATGGCGACTCGGGGCACGGCGGCTTCCAGTTGCGCCATGTTGAGGCCGAGATCCGAGATGGCGCCGCGCATGCGGCGGACCTTGGAATCCATGGTCTCTTCGACGGCGCTGAGCGCAGCCAGCTGACGCGCCTCCACCTGATCGAGCGAGGCCTGCATCCGTACGATGACATTGTCGATGCCCTGGATCTTGGCGAACTTGTTGGGCTGCGGGCTGGCGATCGCCGGGGTGCGGGATTCCAGCCGGGCCTCGCGATCCGGAGGCGCCACGAAGGTCACGGTGTCACTGATCGGGGAGGGTTTTGGCACGCCGGATGGACTGCTCTCGCTGATGCCGCGCGCCTGCGGCTTGATCGAGCCGGTGACCAGTACATCGGGAATAGCGCCCAGCGCCGTAGCGCGGGATTCCAGCGTGGTCTGGCGCTTCATCACCTGATCGAGCTTCTGGTCGAACTGCTCCTGGTCCAGCAACTGTCGGCTGGTGGTGCGATCGACCTTCGCGCGCAGTTCCGCGATGCGGTCTTCGTAGGCGTATTGCATCTCGGCCTGACGGGCGATCAGCCGGGTCAGGACGTCGTCGCGAAATGCAAAATAGGTCGCCGTCGCTGCCGACCAGGCACCCAGCACGATCACCGTGCCGACGACAATCCAGAACAGCACCGGTCCGATCCGGACCTGCTTGCCCGCATGGGCGATGGTATATCCGTCCTGTGGAGCCGGCATGGTGGCCGCCTTGGCAGGCGCCGGCCGACGGGCGGGCTGTCGTCCGTGGTCATGGGCGCGGTGCTGCGGATACTCGGCATATTGACTGGAACGGTTCGACATCAGCACTCCCGCGCCAGCCGGACAGACAGTCCGGTGGCTCAATTACGGGGGCGATTTGAACCGCTCATGGTTAATTTTTGGAGAATGAGAACGTTCAAAAGCTCAGATCTGGCGGGCCGCCTCGAGCACCTCCTCGGCATGGCCGTCGACCTTCACATTGCGCCAGATCCGCGCCACCTTGCCGTCCTTGCCGATCAGCACCGTGGTGCGAAATACGCCCTGGAAGCTCTTGCCGTACATGGATTTTTCGCCCCATGCGCCATAGGATTCGAGCATCGCGTGGGTTTCGTCGGACAACAGCGGAACTGTCAGGTCGTGCTTGTCGCGGAAGGATTCCTGAGCCTTCAACGGGTCGGCCGATACGCCAAGGATGGCGGTCTGGACGGCACTGAACTCAGGGGTCAGCCGGGTGAAGTCGATGGCCTCCCGCGTACATCCCGGCGTACTCGCGCGCGGGTAAAAGAAGATCACCAGCTTCCTGCCGGTATAGTCGCTCAGCGCCACGCTCGCCCCACCGTCGCGCGGCAGGGTGAAGGCCGGAGCAAGCGCGCCTTCGATGGCGACAGCCGGAGCTGTGGCGGCCGGCGCCCGACCGGGAGCTTGGGCGGGCTTGGGCGCGGGTGCGCGTTTGGGCGCAACCTTGGCTGCCGTAGCCTTGGTTGCCGCAGTCTTGGAACGCGCAGGGGTTGGAGCGGATTTCGCCGCCGGCGCCTTTGATTTTTTCGCGGCACCTTTCGGCGCGGCCTTTGCTGCAGGCTTGGCTGCTTTCTTCATGGTCTTTTTTGCCGCAGCCTTGCTGGCAGCGGGCGCAGCCTTCCGGGTGACGGCTTTCGCTCCGGCGCGGGGCGCCTTGCCAGTCGGGGCTTTGGAGGAATTCTTGCGCGATTTCGTGGACATACGCCTTCCTTTCGTCGCTTTCAGCGGGTCATTGTTGAATGATATTGAGAGACGCGCCAAGCGTTCGGAGCAAGCCGACGCTGCGGTGCAAATCTGTTGCTCCCGGAGTATGGTTACAAAGGATTCGACGCAACACCCGTTCCGTGTGCTGAACATGCGGCAGCGATCCGACGACAAGTGATAACTCAAACCGATTGGCAGCGATGCCGGTGCGTGTCTGTCGGTGTTCGATCAGCGCGAGATCCGGAGGCAACCGATCTCACCGTCAGCGCCAGCACCGAGAGGCAATGGCCAGGAATAAGCCGCCCCAAGCGTTCAGTCCGCGCGCCGATGATCCGCACTCGCAATGGGATGATGCCTCCTGGGATCATGACCATGACGAGGCCGCCGGACATCGTGCGCGTCGGCTGCTGTCCGGACCGAACACACGTATTCACGGTGTAAGCGATGGCTTGTCTGCATCTCATCGCTGGTTCTCCGGAACGCGGTGGATGAAGCGGCTCGCGGGCGTCGTTGGCATCCTGATCTTGCTGATCGCGATCTGTTTCGGCGCCCTGTGGTGGCGGCTCGGAGCTGGCCCCATCAATTTCGACATGGCGACGCCCTGGCTCGCCGACGCCATCCAGGACAATATCGGTCAGGGCAACACCGTCGAGGTCGGCGGCACCCAGATCGAGCGCGCAGGACGCGTCCGAGTCGCCGTGCGGATCCGCGACATTGTCGTCAGGGATCGCGACCACGCCATTGTTGCCAGCGCGCCGAAGGCGGAAGTTCGTCTTTCCCTGAGCGCCATGCTGGTCGGGCAGTTGCGTGCCGAGAGCCTCAGTCTGGTCGATGCGGTTCTGGCGGTCCGAATCACACCGGATGGGCAGGTCACGGTATCCACCGGCGACAACGCGCGTCCGATCGCGACCGGCGTGGCTTCGGCGCGCCGGCTCGATACGCCCACCGCTGCTCCGGGGCAAGCGCCGGAGGAGGTCGCACCGACGGCAGGCGCGCCCGATATCAAATCCGCACCCGGCACCGCGCCCGCTGACCGCAAGGAATCGGTGAGCGGTTTGCTCGCGGGCCTCGACTGGCTCGACAGCCTCAGCCTGACCGGCCTCGACGGTCAGAACCTCAATGAAATCGGTTTGAAGAACGGCAACCTGGTGGTCGACGACCAGCAGCGCGGCAATAAATGGAACTTCGATAACATCTCGCTCAGCCTGCGACGGCCGCACGATGGCGGTGTCGCCATGAGCGTGGGAGAGGCCGGCGCTCATCCGTGGAAGCTCGGCGTCGTGGTCGGCTCGCCATCGAACGGCGTGCGGTCGGTCGCCATTCACGCTGACAACGTGCCGGCCAGGAACATCCTGCTGGCGTTGCGGCTGAAGGACCTGACCTACAGTGCTGACCTTCCATTGACCGGAGACCTCAAGGGCGAACTCGCTCGCGACGGCATGCCGACCTATTTCCGGGGCAAGATCACCGCGGGCGCCGGTACAATCATTGACAACGATACTCCCGACTATCCGATGCAGATCGATCAGGGGAGTTCAACGTCGAATGGGATTCCAACCGTCGCGTTCTGCTGGCGCCGTTCAAGATCATTTCCGGCGCCAATCGCGTCACGCTGCTCGCGCATGTGGAGCCGCCGAACGACAGCATTCCCAACTGGCAGCTCGGCTTCAGCGGCGGCACCATCGTGCTCGCGGGCGCCGAGGGCGAACAGCCCCTGATTTTCAACCGCATCTCCATCGGCCTGCGTTTCGACACTGATAACAAGCGGGTGTTGCTGACCCAGGCGGACATCAGCAATGGCGAGATCGGCGTCGCCGGCACCGGCAGTATCGACTATGCCGGCGAGCCGCGGCTGACGCTCGGCTTTGCCGGCACACCCATGTCGGCGTCGGCGCTTAAGCGCATGTGGCCGATCCTGATCGTGCCTGAGGTGCGCGAATGGGTGATCGAACGTGTCGAGCGGGGGCGCTTCAGCGCATCGAGGTCGGAGTGAATTCGCCGGTGCGCAATCTGTCGCGTAGGGGGCCGCCGATTCCGGACGACGGTCTTTCGGTGACCATCACGGCCAATGGCGTGACGCTGCGCCCGGTCGACGACCTCCCGTTGATTCGCGACGCCGACCTGAGGGCGCGCGTCACCGGCCGCACCGCGACCGTGACGATCGGGCAGGCGGGGATCGACACACCCGCCGGCCGCAAGCTCAATCTGAGCGATATCGTTTTCGAAGTGCCTGACATGGCCCCCAAGCCTTCGCCCGCCAAGGTGCGGTTCAAGATCGACGGGCCTGTCCCCGCGGTGGCCGAAATCCTCGCCTCCGACCGGCTCAATGAATTCACGGGCAACCTGCTCGATCCCAACACCACCAAGGGGAACGTGTCCGCGCAGGTGACGCTGGGCATGCCGATCAAGCGCGAGCTGACCAAGACCGACACCACCTACGGCATCAATGCCGACCTCACGGCGTTTTCCGGCGAAAAAATGGTGATGAACCAGAAGCTCGAGGCCGCGACGCTGAAGGTCATGGCCAACAATCAGGGCTATCAGGTCAAGGGTGACGTCAAGATCAATGGCCAGGCCGCGTCGCTCGACTATCGCAAATCGAACGATGGCGATGCCGACGTCCGCCTGCTGGCGACGCTGGACGATGCCGGCCGTGCTCGGCTCGGCTACGATCTCGGCCCCGCCGTCAGCGGCGCGATTCCGATCAAGTTGATTGGCAAGATCGGCAGCGGCGACCGCGAGAGCAAGTTCGGCATCGAAGCCGACCTTACCGGCCTCAAGCTCGACAACATGCTGCCGGGCTGGGCCAAGCAGCCCGGCAAGGCCGGCCGCGCCGTGTTCAACGTCGTGCAGAAACAGCAGTCGACCCGGCTCGAGGATATCGTGATCGACGGCAGTGGCGCGCAGATCAAGGGCGCGGTCGAAATCGACCAGAACGGCGATCTGGTCAGCGCGAACTTTCCAACCTACGCGCCGTCGGAAGGCGACAAGACTTCGCTGAAGGCCGAGCGCGGCCCCGACGGCGTGCTGCGGGTGACCATGCGCGGCGACGTGTTCGACGGCCGCGGCTTTCTGAAGTCGGCAATTTCCGGCAAGGAGACTGATCCCAAGAGCAAGACCAAAAGCATCGATTTCGACATCGATGTGAAGCTCGGCGCCGTTGCCGGCTTCTTCGGCGAGGCGGTGCGCAGCCTCGATACCAAGGTCTCGCGCCGCAATGGAACGATCCGGAGTTTCACACTGTCGGGCAAGCTGGGACGCGATACGCCGCTCAACGGCGACATGCGCGGCAGGGGCCAGGGGCAGGGCCGCGACGTCATCTATATCGAGACCAACGACGCCGGCGCATTCTTCCGCTTTAACGACATCTACGCCAAGATGACCGGCGGACAGCTGGCGCTGGCGATGGATCCGCCCGCTGCGGATTCCCGGCCCAAGGAGGGCCTGATCAACGTCCGTGACTTCAGCATCAAGGGCGAGGCGTCGCTTGATCGCGTCGCGGCCGGCGGGCCCGGGGCCTCGCAGGGTGGCATCAGCTTCTCGCGTCTGCGCGCCGAGTTCACCCGCCAGAACGGACAGCTCACGATCCGGGAAGGCGTCGTCAAGGGCCCGTCGATCGGCGCCACCATCGAAGGCAGCATCGACTATCCCGCCAACCAGGTTCGCATGAGCGGGACCTTTGTGCCGATGTACGGGCTGAACAACATGTTCGGCCAGATCCCGATCGTCGGCCTGTTCCTCGGCGGCGGCAGCAATGAAGGGCTGATCGGCGTGACCTATGAAGTGGTCGGGACGCCCGGCCAGCCGGTGCTGCGCGTCAATCCGATCTCTGCCATGGCGCCCGGCGTGCTGCGCAAGATATTTGAGTTCGGCACCGGCAAGCAGAACAATCCGGTAGAATTCCCGAATTCACCCGGCAACAACTGACCATTGAACGTAACGATAGCCGGCGCGGTTCTTGAGGGCCGCGCCGGCTATCGGATCTGCTGCTGCGGGTTGCGTCAGGCGGCGCGCACGCCGGCCAGGAACGTGTTCACCTCACCGGACAGTTGCTCGGCCTGGCGCGACAGGCCGGTCGCGGCACTCAACACCATGCCGGCGGCACTCCCGGTCTCGTGGGCGGCGGTGCTGACGCCGCCGATGTTGGTGGTGACCTCCTGGGTGGCCTGCGCGGTCTGTGTCACGTTGCGGGCGATCTCTGCCGTCGCGGAGCCTTGTTCCTCGATCGCCGAGCCGATCGACGTGGCGATGGCGCTGACCTCCTCGATGGTCGCGGTAATGCCCTGGATGGCATCGACGGCTTCCTTGGTGGCGCTCTGGATCTGGGCGATGCGGGTGCTGATTTCCTTCGTCGCTTCCGCAGTCTGGCTGGCGAGGCTTTTCACCTCGGATGCAACGACGGCAAAGCCGCGACCAGCCTCGCCGGCGCGCGCCGCCTCGATGGTGGCATTCAGCGCCAGCAGGTTGGTCTGGCCGGCGATGCTGGAGATCAGTTCGACCACGTGTTCGATCTGTTGCGCGCCGTCGGCAAGAGCGCGCACGATGGTGTCGGTGCGACGCGCACTGTCGACGGCGTGGCTGGTGATCTTGGCGGACTGCGCGACCTGACGGCTGATCTCGGTGATCGACGACGATAGTTCCTCCGCGGCGGACGCGACGGTCTGGACGCGGCTGCTGGCCTCGTTCGCTGCGGTGCTGACGACATTGGCCTGCTGATTGGTGCGGTCGGCGGTGCTGGTCATGGATTGTGCGGTGGCTTCCAGTTCGGTGGAGCCGGAAGCCATCAGCCCGACCAACTGACCGACCGAGGCGTCGAAGCGGTTGGCCAGCGCAATTAGCGCGTCGCGCTTCTCGGTCTCGCTCAGTTGCTTCAGCTTGCTCTGCTCGGCCTCCAGCGTGCGCGCGGTCATCGCCGTCTGGCGCAGCATCTCCAGCGTCTCGGCCATCCGCCCGATCTCGTCGCCGCGATCGGTCTCCTCTACGGCAGTTTCGAGCGAGCCGGTGGCGATGCTCTGCATGCGTCGCTGCAGCCGCATCAGCGCGCCCAGAACATCGCGGGCGATCAGCCATGACATCAGCGCCATCAAGGCCATGACGCCCGCACCGATTGCGCCAAGCTTGATCAGCAGGGCGTTAACATCGGCATCGAGGTCGTCGACATAGAGGCCGACACTGACCGTGACATCCCACGGCGCGTAGTAGCGCGCGAATACCATCTTCCGGGTCGGCTCCGTCTGGCCCGGACGGGGATAGAGATAGTAGGCGGTGCCGCCCTCCGCGCTCTGCCGCCCCGCATCCATGATCGCCTTGGCGATAAGGACGCCGTTTGAGTCCGTGGCGCCCGTGATCTTGTCCTGCAATTTTTGGTTGGCGGAGTTCACCAGGATCGTTTGATCCGCGCGATAGACGACGGGATAGCCCTGCTTGTTGCCAAAGAACATGCCCTTGCCGCGGGCGCGGTACTGCATCTGCGCATCGGCCAACGTCATTTTGCCGGCGGTCACCTCGTCCTGAAGCGTCTCGGCCATGCCGACCAGCATGTCGACGGCCGTATGAAGCTGCGCCATGCGATCTTCGATCATGCGCTTCTGGCTGAGCGAAGCGGCCACAGCGATGACGGCGCATACCGCGACCGCGGAAACGGCGACCATGCCAGCAAGCTTTGTGCGGATCTTGAAACGGCTGAGCAGATTCATAGAGACCTCGGATCGAGAGAGTTGCTAACCGATAGTACCGGCAATCTCCTTACTAATGGTGAAGGTGGAGCTTCGCGACCAGAGGATGAGCGAGGCAGGGCAAGGCGCGCGGGAGCCATGCAGCCTCAGCGCCGCAGCGCCGGCACGACGAGGAAGGGAATCATGCCCAGCACAACGCTGACCAGCGCGAAGGCGATGAGCAGATCGTAGCTCTGAGTCCAGTCGTGAATGAGGCCCCCGCTCCAGGAGCCGAAAGCCGAGCCGAGGCCGCTGCCGATGGTGATGGCACCGTAGATCGTGCCGACCCGCTCGCCGCGAAAGATCTTCATGGCGGTCGCGGTAAGCAGCGGGCCGCGCGAGCCGATCATGCTGCCGAAGCAGACGACGAAGCCGGTCAGCAGCCAGTAATTCGGGTACCGCTGCAACAGCCACAGCATGACGATGCCGACGATCGACAGGGCATAGCTGCACAGCACCGAGGGCCGTCGGCCGATGATGCCGTCGAGCCAGCTGATGCCGAGCATGCCGAACAGCAGCACCACGCCGCTGAAGCCCCAGGCCGTCGCCGATATCAGCGGCGGAAAGCCCGCATCGATCAGATAGGCGACGACCTGCGGCGAGATGGCGTACATCCCGATGGCGGTAAAGAAGAAAGTGGCAAACAGCGCCCAGAAGGCGTGATGGCGCAACGCACGCGGCAGCGTCCAGCCTTCGTCCGGCAGGTCGTGGCTCTCCGGCCTTTCCAGGTGTGCGGAGCCGCCCGCGTAAGTTCGCCACGGCAGAAGCAGCAGCGGCACCAGCAACGCGAGCACCAGCCAGCCGAAGCTCTGATAGGCGCCGCGCCAGCCGAACCGGTCGATCAGGATCTGGGCGAACGGTAGCATGATCAGAACCCCGGCGCCGGTTGCCGAGTACACGACTGCCATCGCGGTCGGCAGCCGTTTGCCGAACCAGCGGCCGAGCAGGATCGAGTTCGGCACGTTGCTGATGCAGGCCACGCCGAACCCGAGCGCCACGCCGATGCTGAGCTGGAATTGCCAGAGCTGTTGCGCAAAGGCGGCCGACAGAAAGGCGCCGGCGATCAGCACCAGGCCGGTGGCGAACACTGCGCGCGGGCCGGAGCGATCGAACAGCCGTCCCACCAGGGGCGAGGCAAGGCCGGCGCAAAGCGCGGTCAGCGAATAGATCGAGACCACGTCGCCGCGGTCCCAGCTGAAAGCCTGCGAGATCGGCAGCAGGAAGACCGTGAAGCTCTCCTGCAGCCCGCGGCCGAGCACCGACAGCGTGAAGCAGACGCCGAGGACGGCAAGCGCAGTGCGCTGGGAGGCTTTCGGGTCCATCGGGCGACTCTTCACGGCGTTTGCGAATGGCCCCACAGGTGGAGCGCGTTTCGACAGCCGTGAACAGTGCGCCAGGCGAATGGGCCTATGCAGGCTTGAGCAGGATGTGTTTTTTCTTGCCGAGCGAAAGCTTGATCACGCCTTCCGGCGTCAGCAGCGCCGGTGTCAGCAGCATCTTCTCGTCGGTGACCGGCACGTCGTTGACGCGCAGCCCGCCGCCCTTGATCTGGCGCCGCGCCTCGCCGTTGGAAGCGACGAACCCCGCAGTGACGAAAACGGCGAGGACGCCGATGCCGGCGGCAAGTTCGTCCTGCGGAATATCAATGGTCGGCAGGCTCGCGGAAATCGAACCTTCCTCGAAGGTTTTCCGCGCCGTCTCGTTGGCCGCGTCGGCCGCCTCGCGGCCGTGCACGATGGCCGTGGCCTCGGTCGCCAGGATCTTCTTGGCTTCGTTGATCTCGGCGCCGCCGAGCTTTTCCAGCCGGGCAATCTCGTCGAGCGGCAGGCGGGTGAAGATCTTCAGGAACCGGCCCACGTCGTCGTCTTCGGTGTTGCGGAAGTACTGCCAGAAATCATAGGGGCTGAAGAGGTCGCCATTGAGCCATACCGCACCGGTGGCCGACTTGCCCATCTTCTCGCCGGAGGATTTGGTGAGCAGCGGCGTAGTCAGCGCGTAGAGCTGCGGGCCGCCCATGCGATGGCTGAGATCGACGCCGTTGATGATGTTGCCCCACTGGTCGGAGCCGCCCATCTGCAGCGTGCAGCCGTAGCGCCGGTTGAGCTCGGTGAAGTCGTAGCCCTGCATGATCATGTAGTTGAATTCGAGGAAGGACAGCGACTGGTCGCGGTCGAGCCGCAGCTTGACGCTGTCGAAGGCGAGCATGCGGTTGACCGAGAAGTGCCGACCGACGTCGCGCAGGAATTCGACGTAGTTCAGCTTCAGCAGCCAGTCGGCATTGTTGACCATCAATGCGTCGGTCGGGCCGTCGCCGTAGCGCAGCATCTTGCCGAATATTTTTTTGATGCCTTCGATGTTCTCCGCGATCTTTTCGACCGTGAGCAGCGACCGCTGGTCGTCGCGGAACGAGGGGTCGCCAACCATTGAGGTGCCACCGCCCATCAGGGTGATCGGTCGGTTTCCGGTCTCCTGGAACCAATGCAGCATGGTCACCGAAATCAGATTGCCGATGTGCAGCGAGGTCGCCGTGGCGTCATAGCCGACATAGGCCGTGACCGGACCCTTGGCGCAGGCGGCGTCGAGCGCCTGCGGATCGGAGATCTGGTGGATGAAGCCGCGGCTCTGCAGCACGTTCAGGAAGTCTGATTTAAATGCGGTCATCGGCTGAAGACTCTGATCATGATATTTTTACGCTGACTCGACAGATTGGCGGTGCGCCGGGATCGGCGTCCGCCCGACCGGGAGGCGCCGTGTGGCATTATAAGATCGGGCCATACGATACAAGTTTGACCGCAGAGGACCTTGGCCGTGCCGACCATGCTGACCACCATCGGGCTGATGAGCGGGACCTCGCTGGACGGGGTCGATATTGCCTTGATCGAGACCGATGGTCATCGCGTTGGCGCGTTCGGCCCCTCCGGCTACCGGGCATATTCCGATGCCGAACGGGCCGTGCTGCGCCAGGCGCTGGCGGAAGCGGTGCAACTGTCGGACCGCCACGCGCGGCCGGGCATTCTGGCCGAGGCCGAACAGGTGGTGACGGCGGCGCATGCCGAGGCCATGGCCGGGTTTCTGGCGGACAACGGCATCGCCCGTGAAAATGTCGATATCGTCGGATTTCACGGCCAGACCGTGCTGCACCGCCCGGCCGAGCGGCTGACGGTGCAGATCGGCGACGGCGCGGCCTTGGCGCGGGCGATCCATATTCCCGTGATGCATGATTTTCGCGCCGCCGATGTCGCCGCCGGCGGGCAGGGCGCCCCGTTCGTGCCGGTGTATCACCGGGCGCTGGCGCAGGCCCTGGGACGCGAAGGACCCATCGTGGTGGTCAATATCGGTGGCGTCTCCAACATCACTTATATCGACGGCGACGACCTGCTGATCGCCTGTGATACCGGTCCGGGAAATGCGCTGATCGACGACTTCATGCTGCGCACCAGCGGTCAGCCGTTTGATGGCGAAGGCAAGCTGGCCGCGCAAGGCCAGGTCGACGACGCATGGGTGGCACGCGGGCTACAACTGCCGTTCTTTTCCGCGCCGCCGCCAAAATCGCTCGATCGCAACGATTTTGCCGCGCTTCCGCTGAGCAACATGATACCGGCTGACGGGGCTGCCACGCTGACGGCCTTCACCGCCGCAGCCATCGCCAGCATTGTGCCGCTGCTGCCTCGGCCGCCGGCAAGCTGGATCGTCACCGGCGGCGGGGCGCGGAACCTGACGATGCTCCGCATGTTGCGCGAGAAACTGGCGCCAGCAACCGTCGAGGCCGCCGGGGCGCTGGGGTGGTCCGCCGATGCCATGGAGGCGCAGGCGTTCGGCTTCCTCGCGGCGCGCGGCCTGAAAGGCCTGCCGCTCAGCTATCCCGCCACCACCGGGGTGCCGATCCCGATGAGGGGCGGGGTGTTGGTGTCGGCTGCCTGACCCGGATCCCCGACCACAGATAATTCATGCAAGTGCATTTATCTTGACGGATTAATGCAACTGCATGTACATGGGCGCTCTGGATCACCCCGGGGAAAAGTCATGACGCAGCAGCTCAAACTGATCAGCCACAAACTGTGTCCCTACGTGCAGCGCGCCGCGATCGCGCTTGGCGAAAAAGGCGTGGCTTTCGAGCGGATCGATATCGATCTCGCCGCCAAGCCGGACTGGTTTCTGGCAATGTCGCCGCTCGGCAAGGTGCCCGTGCTTCAGGTATCGAGCGGGACGGGCGACGCTGTGCTATTTGAGAGCAACGTGATCTGCGAATATATCGATGAGGCGTTCAGCGGGCCGAAGCTGCATCCGCAGGATGCACTGGAACGCGCGCAGCATCGCGCTTGGATGGAGTTCGGATCGTCGATCCTGGGCGATGTCTGGGGTCTGGAAACCACGGCCGACGCGGCGGTGTTCGAAACCAAGCGGCTGGCGGTTGCCGCAAAATTCGCGCGCGTCGAGGCCGCGCTTGGAACGGGGCCTTATTTTGCCGGCGCTGCCTTCAGCCTCGTCGATGCAGTGTTCGCGCCAATCTTTCGTTATTTCGAGGTGTTTGATCGTCTCAGCGATCTGCGGATCTTTTCCGACACTCCGAAATTGCGCGCCTGGCGAACGCAGCTTGCGCTGCGTCCGAGTGTCAAGGCTGCGGTGCCGGCGGAGTATCCCGAATTGCTGTACGCCTTCCTGCTACGCTACGACGCCCATCTGCTGAAGCTGGCGGCGTAGAGCGCACCGGACCGGCCGACGTCCAACGATCAGCGGACGTTGGCGAGCCGCATGTCGAGATAGCCGGTGACCGATTCCATCAGCGGCTGCAGTTTGCCGTCGAAGAAGTGGTTGGCGCCGGGGATGATGTGCTGGTCGATGACGATGCCCTTTTGGGTCTTCAACTTCTCGACCAGGGTGTTGACGTCCTTGGGCGGCACCACCGCGTCCTTCTCGCCATGGACGATCAGGCCCGAGGACGGGCAGGGCGCCAGGAACGAGAAGTCATAGAGGTTGGCCGGCGGCGCGATCGAGATGAAGCCTTCGACCTCGGGGCGGCGCATCAGAAGCTGCATGCCGATCCAGGCGCCGAACGAGAAACCGGCGACCCAGCAGGCGCGGGCTTCGGGATTGATTGTCTGTGCCCAGTCGAGCGCCGCCGCCGCATCCGACAATTCGCCGGTGCCGTGGTCGAACGAACCCTGGCTG
The DNA here is from genome assembly GCF_026015985.1 of Rhodopseudomonas sp. P2A-2r. Taxonomy (GTDB): domain Bacteria; phylum Pseudomonadota; class Alphaproteobacteria; order Rhizobiales; family Xanthobacteraceae; genus Tardiphaga. The sequence continues at coordinate 3,493,621 of NZ_CP110389.1, forward strand.
CGGCCGACGCCGCGGAAATTGAAGCGCAGCACCGAGAAGCCGCGATGCACGAAGGCGTAATAGCACTGGTAGATGATCTGGTGGTTCATGGTGCCGGCGAACTGCGGATGCGGGTGCAGCACCATGGCGATCGGCGCGTTCTTCTGCTTGGCAGGATGATAGCGGCCTTCGATGCGGCCGGCAGGGCCGGTGAAAATGACTTCGGGCATGAATGATCCTTAGATGATCTCTTGGGCAATCAACCGACTTCGCGCAGTGTTCGGCGGGTGGGCTTGAAAAGCCCGGGCTCGGGGAGCTCTGCGTCTCAAGTGGCGGATCGGGCGCAACGTTGGACGGCGCCGGGTGAAGCTGAGGCCGCGTTCTACCATGAGCGCAGGGGCAAAAAGCAAGGCTTTTGTCGCTGTCTAGGCCCGGCGCAGCCCCGGGTCGCCGGACGTAACCGCCTGAAATTCAAATAAAAACGATGCGGGACCGGTGCAACGGACAGCTTCGATCGATGCCATCAGCGCCCGGTAACGCCGGCTTCCCGAAACCGTTTGGCCTTTGCCTGGTGCCGAAGAAGCGATTGTTGCTGGCAAAGCCATCAAGGCGAACATCATCACCAAGCTGCGCGTTGGGGTAGCCCCAATAGTCTTGCGCTGCGATCATCGACTTTTGCGTCCGAGCGCACGGTGTCCACGACATCACGGATCGCATCGATCACGATATCGGGCCGGTCGAACTGGATATAATGGCTGGCGTCGGGCACCAGCACTTGTCGACCGCGTGTCGACCACGAGGCTTCGTCCTGCTGCAGTTTTTGCCAAACGCCTCGTTGCAGGACATCTTCCTGCTTCGTCATGTTTTGACTCTTCAGCGTCGCCGCAGTGAGCGGTGCCATCGCCGTAAGGACAATTAGAGGGCGGTCGCCCAGTGCGCGTGAAATACGCCCTTCGGCTTTGGTCCGATCAAGGCCCTCCATCTCCGAGAGCGCTCCTGCAAATGATGTACTGGAATAGGCGTTTGTCATCTGGGTGACGCTTGCAGGGACATTTGGCGGCCCTTCTGACGGCATTGTCAGGCGGATGATCCCCGTCCATGACAAGTTCATCACACTCTTCATGGCTTCAGCGCTATGATCCGCTTTCGGCTTCACCTCCTCGGCCAGCCTGGCATCCTGATCGGGATGGGAGGTATCGACGAACACTAGCCCGGCGACCTGATCACCAAATTTTCTGGTATAGGACAAGGCGTAGGGCCCGCCGATGGAATGCGCGACCAGAACAAACGGCCCCTTCTCTCCAGCCGCCATCAGGGTCGCATTGAGATCGTCCGCGACGGAATCGGCATGTTGTGGTGTGGCCTTTGGATCGCTCCACATGATCCCGGCGCGGTCATAGGCACAAGCGCGCGTAACGCCAGCAACGGCGTCATGCACCTTCGTCCAGGACAGCGAACCGGAAAGATCCAGCCCAGCCTCGAAAATCACTGTCGGGAATCCGTTCCCGCGGCAGTCCAGATGCGTCTTGCGCCCGCCAATATCTACCGGCTTGCCCGGTGGGGGATATTTCGCCACGGCGTGATACCGCGAAAGCGCCTCATATGCGGCGCCGGTGGCAACAAGCAGCGCCATGAGCAGAAGCAGACCCAGGACGATGTGCTTGATCCAGGGCCATATCTTGGATGAACGGGATGGAAGCGGTGGAGATATCAACGGAGGTCCGATCATAAAGTGAACGGGAGCGACGGCGGGCAGCCCGCTATTTTGCGCACGTTACCGTCGCTGCGCATCATCCTGAGCGCCTCGCTTTCGTCGGGGCGCGCCATGTTGATCGATATCCTGCCGCCGCGGGTCGCAGCCTTGGCGAGACAGGCTCTAAGACGCTCCGGGCTTGCCGGAGCCAGGCGAAGGTACGTTCAACGACCCAGCTTCGCTGCAGTACGATTAAGCGACCTTGGCCGCCATGCGCGCGGCAAGTTTCTCTTCCTCGGTCCAGATTTTGCGTTCGCGCGGCGGTTTCGCCGGCTTGACCTGCTTGGCCGGCCCGCCGCCCAGCACCGGCGCGCGCGCGGTCGAGTGGCGCGCCACTTCGCAATGCCACTGGTGGTCGTCGTGAACGGTCAAGGTCCGACCGATTTCCCGCTCCACATCATGCAGCCAGGCGCGCTGCTCGGCGTCGCACAGGGTGATGGCGAAGCCGCTGCGGCCGGCGCGACCGGTGCGGCCGATGCGGTGAACATAGCTTTCCGGCAGGCTCGGCAGGTCGTGATTGAACACATGCGTCACGGTGTCGACATCGATGCCGCGCGCCGCGATATCGGTCGCCACCAGAACCTGCACCGTCCCGGCGCGAAAAGCGTCCAGCGCACGCTCGCGCTGACCCTGCGACTTGTTGCCGTGCAGCGCCTCGGCGGTGATCCCGGCCTCGGTGATGAAGGCGCAGACTTCGTTGGCAATGTTCTTCTGCAGGGTGAAGACGACGGCCTGTCCGATCTCCGGCGTCTGCAGCAGCGCCAGCAGCGCCGCCTTCTTGTGGGCTGCGTCCATGAACATCACGGACTGTTCGATCCGGTTGACGGTGGTCGATGGCGGGGCGATCTCGACCTTCGCGGGATCGCGCAGCAGGCTCTCGGCCAGCGCGGCAATGGATTTGGGCATCGTTGCCGAAAACAGCAGGGTCTGCCGATCCTTCGGCAGCGTTGCGACAATGCGCTCGATCGGCTTGGCGAAGCCCATGTCGAGCATCTGGTCGGCCTCGTCCAGCACCAGCGCTTCAAGCCCGGACAGGTCGCACAGGCCCTGGTCGATCAGATCCAGCAGGCGGCCGGGCGCGGCCACGATGATGTCGACGCCTTCCTTGAGCGCATTGACCTGATGGAACTGACTGACGCCACCGAAGATGGTTGTGACGCGAGGCTGCAGATGGCGGCCGAACGTCTCGAAACCGGCCGCAATCTGGGACACCAGTTCGCGCGTCGGCGCGAGGACCAGGACGCGGGCACCGCCTTTGGGCGCCGGACGGGGATTTTGGGCCAGGCGATGCAGCAGCGGCAGCGCGAAGGCGGCGGTCTTGCCGGTGCCTGTCTGCGCCATGCCAAGCACGTCACGGCCCAGCAGCAGCATCGGAATGGATTGGGCCTGGATCGGGGTCGGGCGGGAATAGTCTTCCTCGGCCAGTGCCTGCAGCAACAATGGCGCCAGAGCGAGATCGGCGAAAGTCATGGTCATGGTCACGCGGCGCCTCCAGCGCTGAGCAAGGCTGCGCCTGGTCGGGCTTAGCTTTATGAGAGGGCGGACTGTTAGGGGCGATGCTGCACTGCGTCAACGCGGAAAGCAGGGCGGCAGCGGTTTAGTGTCCGGTTTCTTATTCCGCCGCGCTAAAGTGGATCGACATCTGTTCGCCCATAACCGGACCTACAAGTTGGTGAAGCTTGCGAACATCCGCCCGCCATTTCATCAATCCACGCGAAGGCATTGAATTCATTGGCCCGTGACCGCGTCTATCTCGACTGGAACGCCACCACGCCGCTGCGCCCCGAGGCCCGAGCGGCGATGACTGCGGCCTGGGATCTCGCCGGTAATCCGTCGTCGGTGCATGCCGAGGGCCGCCAGGCGCGACGGTTGGTCGAAGACGCCCGGGCGGCCATCGCCGCGGCCGTGGGTGCCGATCCACGCAACGTCGTGTTCACCTCGGGCGGTACCGAGGCCAATGCGCTGGCGCTGGGTCCCGGGCTGCGCCGTGGAGGTGGGCAAGCTATTGAAAAATTGGTGATTTCCTCCATTGAGCATGCGTCCGTGCTGTCCGGTGGCCGGTTTGCCGCCGGGGACACGGCGATGGTGCGTGTCACCGATTCCGGGCTCGTCGATCTCGACCACCTGCGCGTGCTGCTCGATGGTCCCCCGGCGTTGGTCTCGGTAATGCTGGCCAACAACGAGACCGGGGCCCTGCAGCCGGTCACCGAGATCGCGGAACTGGTTCATCAGGCCGGGGGCTTGCTGCACGTCGATGCGGTGCAGGCGTTTGGCAAAATACTGATTGATATCAGTGCTCTGAAAGCTAATCTTCTATCGATTTCTGCGCATAAAATCGGCGGTCCCAAGGGAGTCGGCGCGTTGGTGTTGGCCGAGGGCGTGGCCGGGCTCGATGCGCTGCTGCGCGGGGGCGGGCAGGAGCTGGGGCGGCGCGCAGGGACCGAGAATGTGCCGGGCATTGCCGGCTTCGGCGCGGCGGTGCGGGCGGTGATGGCCGGGCTCGACGAGGATGCTGCCCGGATGGAACAGCTGCGCGATCGCCTTGAGGAGGGCTTGCGGCAAACCAGGGGCGTTTTTGTGTTCTCCCAGAATGTGCCGCGTTTGCCCAATACCACACTTTTTGCGGTCCCTGGCCTGAAGGCGGAGACCGCGGTGATCGGGTTCGACCTCGAAGGAATCGCGGTATCGTCGGGATCCGCCTGTTCCTCCGGCAAGGTGCAGCCCTCTCATGTGCTGGAAGCGATGGGATTCGGTCCGGAACTCGCCAAGTCTGGCCTGCGTCTCAGTCTTGGCTGGTCAACCAGCGTTGCGGAGGTTGATCGTTGCCTGGAGGCTTGGCGAAAGCTCTCGGGTACATTACTTAAGCTGAGCGACGAAACACAGCTTGAACGGTTCTAAGGCAGGTGATTTCATCCGCGGAACATCGTAAAGAACCCTTTCAAGATTGAATTTGATCCACCGCGGTCCTTGAAACCGCGAGCGGAGGATAGAATGGCTGCCGTACAAGAGACCGTCGATCGGGTTCGCCAGATCGACGTCGATCAATATCGCTATGGATTCGTCACGGACATCGAGTCCGACAAGGCGCCCAAGGGGCTGTCGGAAGACACCGTCCGCTTCATCTCCGCCAAGAAGAACGAACCGGCCTGGATGCTGGAATGGCGCCTGGAAGCCTATCGGCGCTGGCTGACCATGGAGGAGCCCACCTGGGCGCGGGTTCACTATCCGAAGATCGACTTCCAGGATCTCTATTACTATTCGGCGCCGAAGCCGAAGAAGGCGATCGGCTCGCTCGACGAGATCGATCCGGAAATTCTCGAGACCTACAAGAAGCTCGGCATTCCCCTGCGCGAGGTCGAGGCGCTGGAAGGCGTCGTGCGTCCCGAGGGCGAGCGGCGAATCGCGGTGGATGCGGTGTTCGATTCGGTGTCGGTGGCGACCACCTTCCAAGCTGAGTTGAAAAAGGCCGGCGTGATCTTCATGCCGATCTCGGAAGCCATCCGCGAACATCCCGAACTGGTGCAGAAATATCTCGGCACGGTGGTGCCGACCTCCGACAACTTCTATGCGACGCTGAATTCCGCGGTGTTCTCGGACGGCTCGTTCGTCTATGTGCCGCCAGGCGTGCGCTGCCCGATGGAGCTGTCGACCTATTTCCGCATCAATGAGCGCAACACCGGCCAGTTCGAGCGCACTCTGATCATCGCCGACAAGGGCGCCTATGTCAGCTATCTCGAAGGCTGCACCGCGCCGCAGCGCGACGAGAACCAGCTGCATGCCGCTGTCGTCGAACTGGTCACGCTCGACGATGCCGAAATCAAGTATTCGACGGTGCAGAACTGGTACCCCGGCAACTCCGAGGGCAAGGGCGGCATCTACAACTTCGTCACCAAGCGTGGCGACTGCCGCGGCAACAACTCGAAGATTTCCTGGACCCAGGTCGAGACCGGTTCGGCCATCACCTGGAAATATCCGAGCTGCATCCTGCGCGGCGACAATTCGCGCGGCGAGTTCTACTCGATCGCGATCTCGAACGGTCACCAGCAGGTCGATTCCGGCACCAAGATGATCCATCTAGGCAAGAACACGACCAGCCGGATCATCTCCAAGGGCATCGCCGCCGGCGTCTCGCAGAACACCTATCGCGGCCTCGTCACTGCGCATCGCAAGGCAACCAACGCCCGCAACTTCACGGCGTGCGACTCGTTGCTGATCGGCGACAAATGCGGCGCGCACACCGTGCCCTATATCGAGGCCAAGAACTCCTCGGCGCTGTTCGAACACGAGGCCACCACGTCGAAGATTTCCGAGGACGTGCTGTTCTACTGCGTCCAGCGCGGGCTTAGCCAAGAAGAAGCGGTCGGCCTGGTGGTCAACGGCTTCGTGAAGGACGTGCTGCAGCAGCTGCCGATGGAATTCGCTGTGGAAGCGCAGAAGCTGATTTCGATCTCGCTCGAAGGCTCGGTTGGATAGCGATCTCGCTGGTGAGGGCTGCGCAGCAGTTCTCTCTAAGCATCGGCGACAGAAATGAAGGTTCATCCTTCGAGGCGCGCCAAACCGGACGCGCAACTCGGGATGATATGGATAAGAGGATAGAAGACCAATGGCATTGATCGAAGTCAAAAACCTGCAGGTGCGTGTCGAGGAACGCGAGATCCTCCATGGCCTGAACCTGACGGTGAATGCCGGCGAGGTCCATGCCATCATGGGGCCGAACGGCTCCGGCAAGTCGACGCTGAGCCATGTCATCGCCGGCAAGCCGGGCTATGAGGTGACCGGTGGTCAGATCCTGTTCAAGGGCGAGGACCTGCTGGAGATGAGCCCCGATTCCCGCGCCGCCGCAGGCGTCTTCCTGGCGTTCCAGTATCCGGTGGAAATTCCCGGCGTCACCACCATGAACTTCCTGCGCACCGCGCTGAACGCGCAGCGCAAGGCGCGGGGCGAGAGCGAATTCCTGGTGCCGGAGTTTCTCAAGAAGGTGCGCGATGTCGCGGCCTCGCTGAATATTCCGATGGAAATGCTGAAGCGCGGCGTCAACGTCGGGTTCTCCGGCGGCGAGAAGAAGCGCAACGAGGTGCTGCAGATGGCGCTGTTCCAGCCCAGCCTGTGCATCCTCGACGAAATGGACTCCGGTCTCGACATCGACGCGCTCAGGGTTGCCGCCGACGGCGTCAATGCGCTGCGCTCGCCCGACCGTGCGATGGTCGTCATCACGCACTATCAGCGTCTGCTCAACTACATCGTGCCGGACGTCGTCCACGTGATGTCGAAGGGCCGCGTGGTGAAATCGGGCGGCAAGGAACTGGCGCTCGAGCTCGAGGCGACCGGTTACGCTCAGTACGAAGATGTGGCGGCTTAACGACCTGGCAGCCTGACGGCGCCGAAACGGATGTTGTGATGAATGTTGCATTGGCAAAAGTAGAAACCGGACACGCGCTCAGCGACGCCTTCGTCGGCGCACGCGCGCGGCTGCCCGGCACCGGCAAGGTCGTCGCCCTGCGCGAGCAGGCCTATGCCGCCTACGAATCGACCGGCCTGCCGCATCGGCGGATCGAGGACTGGAAATACACCGACCTGCGCGTACTGATGCGCGCGGTGCTGCCGCTGGCCGCGGCGCCCGATGCCGCCGCGCTGTCGCGTGCGGCCGAAGCGCTGCAGCTGCATACGATCGATGGCGTGCGCAGGCTGGTGCTGGTCGATGGCGTGTTTGCGCCGAAACTCTCCGACCTCGGCAAGCTCGACAAGAGCCTCGCCATCCGCACTTTGCGCGAGGTGCTGGACGCCAACGAGCCAGCCTTGCATGCACGGCTGTTCGCGCTCGACAACGCCAATCCCATGCAGGCGCTAAACGGCGCGATGATGACCGACGGTCTGGTGGTCACGGTTGCTGACGGCGCGGCGCCGGCGCAGCCGTTGCACATTGTCCATGTCGCCACGGCAGCCTCAACGGCGATGTTCACGCGTTCGCTGCTGGATCTCGGCAAGGACGCTCGCGCTACGCTGGTGGAAAGCTTCATCGCCGCCGATGGTATCGAGGTCTATCAGGCCCACGACGCGACCGTCATCAATGTCGGCGACGGCGCGCGGCTCGATCATGTCCGCCTGATCGAGGACAGTCGCGAAGCCTTCAACATTGCCTCGTCGCTGATCACGGTCGGCCACAAGGCCCACGTCAACACCTTCGGCATGAACACCGGTTCGCTCGTGAGCCGTTACCAGGCGGTGATCGAGATCGCCGGCACGCATTCCCATGTGGAAACCAACGGCGTCAACCTGCTCAACGGCCGCCAGCATGGCGACACAACGCTGGTGATGAACCACTCGGCACCGGACTGCGTCAGCCGCGAAGTGTTTCGCGCGGTGCTTGACGATCGCAGCCATTCGGTGTTCCAGGGCCGCATCAATGTGCGGCAGATCGCCCAGAAGACCGACGCCAAGATGATGACGCGCGCGCTGCTGCTGTCCGACGAGGCGGAAGCCTCGAACAAGCCGGAGCTGGAAATCTTCGCCGACGACGTCGCCTGCGGCCATGGCGCCACCACCGGTGCGCTGGACGAGAGCCTGCTGTTCTACCTGCGCGCCCGCGGCCTGTCGGAGAAGGCGGCGCAGGCGCTGCTGATCCAGGCTTTCGTCGGCGAGGCCATCGAATCCATCGTCAATGACGACCTGCGCGAGCTGGCGATCGGCGCAGCCGCGCGCTGGCTGGAGGCGCGGGCATGACGGTGCATCCGGCGGTCTCCAACGGCACCTACGACGTCGACGAGGTCCGCAAGGATTTCCCGGCGCTGGCCATGCAGATCTATGGCAAGCCGCTGGTCTATCTCGACAACGCCGCCTCGGCGCAGAAGCCGAATGCGGTGCTCGACCGCATGATGCTGGCCTACAAGACCGAATACGCCAACGTGCATCGCGGGCTGCATTACCTCGCCAATGCGGCGACCGAAGCCTATGAGGGCGGTCGCACCAAGGTGCAGCACTTCCTCAACGCGAAGCGCCCCGAAGAGATCATCTTCACCCGCAACGCCACCGAGGCGCTGAACCTGGTGGCGGCGTCGTGGGGCGGCGTCAACATCAAGGAGGGCGACGAGATCGTGCTCTCCATCATGGAACATCACTCGAACATCGTGCCCTGGCACTTTTGCGGGAGCGCCATGGCGCCGTCATCAAGTGGGCGCCGGTCGATGACGAGGGCAATTTTCTGCTCGACGAATTCGAGAAGCTGCTGACCGACCGCACAAAGATTGTGGCGATCACCCAGATGTCGAACGTGCTCGGCACGGTCGTGCCGGTAAAGGACGTGGTCAGGATTGCGCACGCGCGCGGCATTGCGGTGCTGGTCGACGGCAGCCAGGCCGCGGTGCATTCGGTGATCGACGTGCAGGATCTGGACTGCGACTTCTACGTCTTCACCGGGCACAAGCTGTATGGGCCCACCGGCATCGGCGTGCTGTACGGCAAGTACGACACGCTGGCGACCATGCGTCCGTATTCCGGCGGCGGCGAGATGATCCGCGAAGTGGCGCAGGACTGGGTCACCTATGGCGACCCGCCGCACCGTTTCGAGGCGGGCACGCCGATGATCGTCGAGGCGATCGGCCTCGGCGCCGCCATCGATTACGTCAATTCGATCGGCCGGGAGCGCATCGCCGCCCATGAGCACGATCTGCTGACCTATGCCGAAGGCAAATTGCGCGAGATCAACGCGGTGCGGCTGATCGGCAATGCCCGCGGCAAGGGACCGGTGATCTCATTCGAGATGACCGGCGCGCATCCGCATGATGTGGCCACGGTGATTGACCGCCAGGGCATCGCGGTGCGGGCAGGGACCCATTGCGCCATGCCGCTTCTGGAACGATTCAATGTCACGGCAACGTGCCGGGCGTCGTTCGGGATGTATAATACCCGCGAGGAAGTTGACCATTTGGCGCAGGCGCTGATCAAGGCACGGGATATGTTTTCATGACCGACACCATCGAAGCGAACAACACCGCGGCCGTTGCCAATGCGGACGTCAAGGCGAGCCAGATGCAGACCGTTTCGGCGCTGGCGCCCGAGGAGACCGAACGGCTCGGCACCGAAATCGTCGCCGCGCTGAAGACGGTGTTCGATCCGGAGATTCCGGCGGATATCTACGAGCTCGGCCTGATCTACAAGGTCGACATCAAGGACGACCGCACCGTCGACGTCGAGATGACGCTGACGACGCCGAACTGCCCGGCCGCGGCCGAGATGCCGCAGATGGTGGAGAACGCCGTGGCCAGCGTGCCGGGTGTCGGCGTGGTCAATGTGGCGATCGTCTGGGAGCCGGCATGGACGCCGGACCGGATGACCGATGAGGCGCGCCTCGTCCTGAACATGTGGTGACGGCGTGCGTTCGATTTGTTGAGACGACGACAGCGGCCTTGAATGGCCGCGAGGACTGAACAAATGACCGATATGACCCCAGCATCCAGCCTTCTCGCCGCCAAGCCCAAGGCCCGCCCGCGTCCCCAGGTGATGCGGCTCACCGACGCCGCCGCGGCACGCGTGCGCGAGCTGACCTCCCGCGCCGATTCCGAGATCGTCGGCCTGCGGGTCGGCATCAAGAACGGCGGCTGCGCCGGCCAGTCCTACACCGTCGAATACGCCCACGATGTCCGCCCGACCGACGAAGTGGTCGAGGACAAGGGCGTCAAGATCCTGGTCGAGCCGAAGGCCGTGCTGTTCCTGCTCGGCACCGAGATGGACTACAAGGCCGACAAGATGCAGGCCCAGTTCATCTTCAACAATCCCAACCAGACCGGCGCCTGCGGCTGCGGCGAGTCGGTGCAGCTGACGGCGGCGAAGCTGGATTGAGGCTTCTTCAACCTCCACAGACGCTCCCGTCATCCTGAGGTGCCGTCGCGCAGCGACGGCCTCGAAGGATGGGCCGCGAGCGCCGGCTCCTGTCGCCGCATCCTTCGAGGCTCGCCAAGAGGCTCGCACCTCAGGATGACGGCCGAGAGCTTGGCGCTTTGACGGAAGCCAATCCCATCCTACACTTCCCCCATGGATCGCGATTTTCTCACCGAGCTGTTTGCCGGCTTCGGGCCGGTGACCATCCGCCGCATGTTCAGCGGCTACGGCATTTCGGCTGACGGCACCAACTTCGCGCTGGTGCTGCGCGGCGCGATCTATCTGCGCGCCGATGCGACCACCATTCCGCGCTATGAGAGCGAAGGCTCGAAGCCGTTTTCCTACGAGGCCAAGGGCAAGACGCGCACCATCGGCTCGTACTGGCAGCTGCCGGAACGGCTGTACGACGAGCCGGACGAGGTGACGGAGTGGGCGCGCGCGGCGCATGCCGCGGCCGAGCGCTCCGCGCTGGCGAAGCGGAGCAAGACGCGTGTGAAGAAGAAGGTGGTGAAGAAGGCCGCGAAAGCGAAGGCGCCAGGAAAGAAGACTGCAAAGAAAACTGCAAAGAAAACGAAGACCTCATCCTGAGGAGCCGCGCACTTGCGCGGCGTCTCGAAGGATGGGGAGGAGGCGGTGCGCCTGCAGCCTCATGGTTCGAGATGCGCGAAGACCGGGCTCCTCACCAGGAGGTGTCGGTAAGTTACGCCACCTGGATATGAACTTCGGCGGAATATTCCGCATCGACCTCGCAGACGACGCGGTTGCGGCCGTTGCGCTTGGCGGCGTAGAGGCAGGCGTCGGCACGGCCGATCAGCGCGTCCATGTCGTCGCCGGGCTGCAGCGTGGAAACGCCCACCGACAGGGTGACGCGGCCGAGGATCTCGCCGGTGGATTTCTTCTTCAGTTCCTTGGCCATGACCGCGCGGCGGATGTGATCGGCCACGGTGAGCGCCTGGCGCAGCGGCGTATTGGGCAGCACCACGGCGAACTCCTCGCCGCCGTAGCGAGCGGTGATGTCCTGGCCCTTGATGGTCTGCCTCATGGAGATGCCGACAAGGCGCAGCACCTGGTCGCCGGTGAGGTGGCCGTAATTGTCGTTGAACGACTTGAAGTGATCGATGTCGAGCATCAGCAGCGACAGCGGCTCTCCGAGATTGAGTGCCTGCTCCATGGCTGCGACCAGCGCGCAGTCGAAGAACTTGCGGTTGCCGAGGCCGGTAAGGGGATCGGTCAGGCTCTCGGCGCGGATCGCCTCGAGACTCTGCTGCAGGTTGCTGATCTCGCTCTTCGACGCGTTGAGACGGGCTTCCAGCGCCAGATTGGTTTCATGGGCCTCGCGAGTGGTCGCGACCAGCGACTCGATCACCGCCTTGACCTGGTCGCGGTCCTTGGCAAGCGTCAGCCGCTTGCTGGCGCCGCCCAAAATCTGGCCGAAGCTCTCGGTCATGCCCATCGCGTCTGAGATCAGCGACATCACGTCGTCGATCTCGCCGATGACGCGGGCACCGACCTTGTCGATGCGGTCGGTGACGCGGATTTGCGACAGGTAGGTCTCGTAGATCAGGTCGAGATCGGCTTCGGTCAGCTTGCCGTTGAGCGCCAGCGTCTCGTTGATCACCCGGTTGAGCGATGAATTATAGCCGGTCGCGTAAACGTACCAAATCTCGTAGTTCCGCGGAATCGCGGTCTGACGCAGCGACTTGATCTGTCCTAGAGCGACCTCGGCAAACGCCAGGGTACGCTGCTGTTCGTCAAAGATACCGGTCACTTACTGTGCCCCCGCCGACGGGCCAGGATGCACCGTCGTTAAACCAGAAATAAACCGCTGAAAATATCTACCTTCAAGTTAGGCCCAGATCATGAATCCCGGGTAAACGACCTCAGGTTGAACTGACGCGGGCGCGCACCGGGCGCAGCAGGAATGCCGGCAAATGCGAGTGATCGGCGGGCTCGGATGCCTGCTCGCGGGACTGCGGCGCTTCGGCGCGGCCGATGGAGGGCGTGCGCGACGGCGGCGGAGCGGTCGGCGGGGTGAAGGCTGCGACCGGATCCTGCGATGCGGGCTGCGGGTTGCGGCCGCGACCGCCGCTGCCGGACCGACGGGGCTCGCGGTCGGCCGCGGCGCGGGGGGCCTGGTCGGCACGCGGTTCACGTTCGGCGCGAGGTTCGCGCTCAACTCGTGGCGCGCGGTCTGCGCGCGGTTCGCGCTCGCGGCGCGGCTTGCGGGACTCGCCGCCGCCGTCACGGCCACGACCGCCTTCGCCGCCGCCGAAATTGGCTTCGCGATTGCCGTTGCGCCTGCGGCGGCCCTCGGGGGCGCGCTCGCCGTCGGCGGGGGCAGCCGAGGCCTCGCCGGGTTCGCTGGCGGTGACGCCGCTCTCGGCGTGGGGAATGGCTTGGCCGATCAGCTTCTCGATGGCGGCCATGGATTTGACGTCGGACGGCGCCACCAGCGAAATCGCGGTGCCGGTGCGGCCGGCGCGGCCGGTGCGGCCGATCCGATGCACGTAATCGTCGGGATGGTGCGGGACGTCGAAATTGAAGACGTGGCTGACGGCGGGAATGTCGAGGCCGCGGGCGGCAACGTCGGAGGCCACCAGGATCGGCAGCTCACCCTTGCGGAACTGGTCGAGCGCCGCGGTGCGGGCCGACTGCTCCATGTCGCCGTGCAGGGCGCCGACGCTGAAGCCATGCTTTTCGAGCGACTTGGCCAGCAGCGCCACTTCGCGCTTGCGGTTGCAGAAGATGATCGCGTTGTTGAGGTCGGTGGCGCCGCGCATCAGGGCGCGCAAGGCTTCGCGCTTCTCATGCGGCTCGCGGCCGACGCTGACCTGGGACTGGGTCACGGTGACCGCGGTGGAGGCCGGCTTGGAAACTTCGATCTTCACCGGGTTGTGCAGGAAGGTCTCGGTGATGCGGCGGATTTCGGTCGGCATCGTCGCCGTGAAGAACAGGGTCTGGCGCGTGAACGGCACCAGCTTGCAGATCCGTTCGATGTCGGGAATGAAGCCCATGTCGAGCATGCGGTCGGCTTCGTCGATGACCAGCAATTCCACACCGGTGAGCAGCAGGCCGCCGCGTTCGGTGTGGTCGAGCAGGCGGCCCGGCGTGGCGATCAGCACGTCAACGCCACGGGTCAGCTTGGTATCCTGGTCGCCGAACGAGACGCCGCCGATCAGCAGTGCCACGTTGAGCTTCTGGCCGACGCCGTATTTGTCGAACTGCTCTTTCACCTGGGCGGCGAGTTCACGGGTCGGTTCGAGAATGAGGGTGCGTGGCATGCGGGCGCGGGCGCGGCCCTTTTCCAGCATGGTCATCATCGGGAGAACGAAGGCAGCGGTCTTGCCGGTGCCGGTCTGGGCGATGCCGAGCACGTCGCGGCGCGCCAGCACATGAGGAATCGCCTGTTCCTGAATGGGGGTCGGGGTGGTGTAACCGGTGGCCGCGACGGCGGCGAGCACCTTGTCGGACAGGCCGAGATTGTTAAAGGACATTGAGCCTCTGTTATGGGGGCATGATCTCTGCCGAAAACCGGAAGACCACTTTTCGGGACCATGCCTCTGGAAGAAACCGCCGCTTGGATTCACGGGAAACACTGTCGCGCTCAACCCCGGAGCGGCACGCTAAATTGCACGGGGATCTCAGTGCGCAGACAGGCGGCTTAGTCGAGGCATCGCGTTTCGATGCCGGGCCGCGTCAGGCCGGAACATAGGGCGGAATTGGCGGAAGTCAATCCGCCAGCGGCCAAATGGGCTGAAAAGCCGAAGGTTTTGAGGAAATGACACCCGAATGCCCGTTAACCGGGCACCTTACCAGCTGTAGCGCGCCACGCCCTTGCCGGCGTAGCTGCGGGAGCCGCCGGAGAATTCTCCCTCGAAGGTTGCGGCCAGTGAGATGCCGCAGGCGAATCGCATTTCCGCCGCGGCCGTGGTCAGCGCGGAGTCGGGGGAGGCGGCGGCGCCGTTGACCACGAAAGCCGCGCCGGGCAGCGTCTGGAAGACAGCGGCGACGCTGCGGTCGGTGTGGAAATCATGCGCCCATGCGGCACGGCCGCGCAGGGTGAGGACCGCATCGGCGACCGCGAAGGACTTGTCGCTGCGCAGGCCGAGTTCGGTGCGCGGCGAGGTCACGGTCTTCGAACTGTAGTTCAGCGCGAAGGTGTTGGCGCCGCCGTTGATGGTTTCGGCATAAGCGGGCAGGTCGAGCGCGGTGATCTGCGCTACGGCGTAGGGGGTGATCCCGATACCGCCGTTCATCCACGGCAACACATAGCGGTTGCCGCCTTCGATGCGGGCCGAATAGCTGTTGGCCTTGAAGTTGGCATGCAGCCGGTCGATGCCGGCGACCGTGACGCTGCGGTCCGTGGTGACGTCCTGCCAGCCATAGGCCAGGGCGGCGGTGATATAGGCCGATGCCGCGGTGTGGCGGACGTAGGCGCCGGCCTGGAACAGGTCGGAGCGCCCGGAGCCGGCATTGGCAACGCTGAAGTT
Source organism: Rhodopseudomonas sp. P2A-2r (assembly GCF_026015985.1). Taxonomy (GTDB): domain Bacteria; phylum Pseudomonadota; class Alphaproteobacteria; order Rhizobiales; family Xanthobacteraceae; genus Tardiphaga. Next base: position 3,508,717 of record NZ_CP110389.1, read on the forward strand.
CGTCGCGCCGCCAGATAGTGCAAAGCCGGCGACGGTGTTCGGCGACAACAGATAGTCAGCACCAACCGCGACGCCGCCGACGCTGGCGGTGGCATCATTGGAGCCGAGCGCGGCGTTGCCGCCGGTGTTGCGCGATCCGCCGAAGCCGGCCGCCCACACGTTCCAGCGCGCCTCGAAGGTCGGCGCGCGCGGCACCGCCTTGGTGATCATGGCAAAGGCATCGCGCTCGGCGACGGCGCGCTTCTGGCCCGCATAGGCTAGTGCCTGATCGGCGAACGACGCCACGCCGGGCGTGGCCGCACCAAAACCTCTGCCGGCTACGGTGGGATCCGTCAGCAGGCCAAGAAACAGGTTCATGGCGTCGAAGGTGGCTTGCTGGGTGCCGGTGGCCAGTTCGCCGGAGACCTGGGTGAGGCCGGCGGGGGACAGTGCCGCGAAGGCAAGCGGAATGCCGCCGTTGCGGTTGAAATAGCCCGTGAGCGCGCTGCCGACGTTCTGCTGGTTGATGTTGAGTCCGGACGGGATGCCGAAATTCAGCTTGAGATCGAGATAGACGTTGTTGGCGTCGTAGCTGAGGCTCGACGACACCGTCGACGGCAGGTTCGAATTCACCAGCGAACTGAACGTGCCGCTGATGCCGCCGGTGGCATTGAGAATGGCGTATTGCTTCGGCAGATAGCTGCCGGTGAAGCTGGTGTTCACCGTCGCGCCACCGAGTGTCGCCGTACCCGTGACGTTGACGCGGTCGGCGGATGTCGGCGACACCTCGACCACGTAGCTTGCGGCGGAGGTGAGCACGAGATTGCCGGCCACCGTGAGCAGGCCGATCGAATTGCCCGGCGCCAGCGTGCCGCCGTTGATGGTGGTGTTGCCGACGAAGCCGTTGCCGCCGAGCGTACCTCCGGCATTCACCGTGACGCTGGAGGACGAGGTGATGTCGCCATTCACCGACAGCGTGCCGCCGTTGACGGTCGTGGCACCCGTATAGGCCTCGGTGCCGGTGATGTTGGCGCGCCCGGTGCCGACCTTGGTCACGCCGCCAGTGCCGGCCAGAGTGGCCCCGATGGTCCCGTCCCGCAACTCGAACAGCGCCGATGACACCAGCGTGCCGTTGATGATGGCGCCCGACGTCAATGTCACGCCGCCGTTCTGTGTCTGGGTCGTGCTGCCGAGATCGAGGGTGCCGCCGGCCACGGTCGTTGCAGCGCCGCTGTCGCCGAGGGTGCCGGCGCCGCCGATCCGCAGCGTGCCGGCATTGACGAAGGTGCCGCCGGAATAGGTGTTCAGGCCTGTGAGCGTGGTGATGCCGGAGCCGGCCTGCACGACCTTGCCGGGATCGCTGTTGTCGTCGGAGATCACGCCGCCGAACGTATACGCATTGGAGCGATTGAAGATCAGCGTGCCGCCATTGGTGACGTCACCGGTGATCGAACCGGTGGTGCCGCCGTTGCCGAGTTGCAGCGCCCAGCACGAACAGATCAAGGTGCCGCCGCTATACGCATTGTTGCCGGTCAGCGTGAAGGTGCCGCTGCTGCCGAAGCCGCCGACCCACAACGCGACGGGGCCGCCCGGTCCGTCGGCGATGGTGCCGGAGAAGGTGGTGCTGACGCTGTTGCCGCCGACGCTCAGCGTCGCCGCACCGGCCGCGGAGTTGGTCACGGTGCCGGCGCCGCTCAGCGAGCCGATGAACTGGAACGAGTTGTTGAGGTCGAGGGTCGCGCCGGCGGCGATGGTGAAATCGCTGTTCTGGCTCAGCATGCCGGATGCCGACGACGCCTGCAACGTGCCGGCCATGACATTGGTGGCACCGGAATAGTCGGTGATGCCGGAGAGCCGCAGCGTGCCCGCGCCCAGCTTGGTCAGGCCGCCGGGGCCGGACAGCGCCGACGACACGTCGAAGGTGTTGCCGGCGTCGGCGATATCGAAGCCGCCGCCATTGACGCCCAGGTTGATATTGCGGGTCGTCGCGGTGAACGCCGTGCCGGTGACCTGCAGGATGCCGCCGTTGATGGACAGGGCCTCGTTGGCGCTGCCGAGATTGCCGTCAGACGACACCGACAGCGTACCGCTGTTGATGTTCCAGCTTGTCGCCTGGCCCGGCGTGCCGGTCAGCGTCCAGATGGAGTCGCCGACCTTGTTGAAGGTGCTGAAGCCCTGATACTGCGCGGTGCTGCCGATGCTGCCAGCATCGAACGTGGCGCTGCCGGTGCCGCCGAGCTGGAAGGTGTCGCCGCCGGTGCCGACGACAGCGCCTGATATCACCGAGTTCGCCCCCAGCGTTAGCGTACTGCCCGCTGCACCGAACCGGATGGCGGCGACGTTGCCGGTGATGGTGCCGTCGTTGAACACCGAAGTGAGGCCGTTACTGAAAATGCCGTACTGGTGGCTGCCCTGGATGGTGCCGGCATTGGTGATGGTCGCGACGCCGTTGCTTGTGATGGAGACGCCCGTAGCGCCGCTGATGAGGCCGGTGGTGCTGCCGTTGCCCGCATAGTTGACGACCGAGAGGGTGGTGTCGGCCAAAATGCCAATGCCGGAGGGGCCGCTGCCGATGATGGCGCCCGAATTGATGACGGTCGTCGGAACCAAAGTCTTGATGCCGTACTGGCCGCCGCTGATGAGGCCGCTGGTGACGCCGTCGCCGGCATTGTTGGTGATCAAGAGGCTGCCGCTGCCGAACCTGCCATCGATCGCCGTGTCGCCCGACTTGATTGCGCCGGAATTGGTGATGGTCAGCAGCCCGCTCAGGTTGGCGATCGCAGACACGCTGCCCTCGATCAATCCGGTGGCAGCGTTGGTGATGGATCCGCCGCCGGCCGCGATGCCGCTATCGCTGGTGCCGACGATGGCGCCGGAATTGGTGATGGTGACCGCGCCGTCATAATTGACGCCGCTGGTGCCCTGAATGATGCCGGTGTTGACGCCGTCGCCGGCATTGTTGGTGAGGACCAGGCTGGACACGAAGCCGCCCGCGACCGCGACGCCTGAGGACGACAGAAGCGCGCCGGAGTTGACGATGGTCTGGAGCCCGGAAGCGTTGGAGATCGCGGCGAAGCCGTTGCCCCTGATCAAGCCGGTGGCCGCATTGACGATGGTGCTGTCACCGGTTGTGAGAGCACCAACACCGACGCCGGTGATGGTGCCGGCGTTGCTGACAGTGATCGGTCCATTGGAATAGATGCCGAACTGAAAGCCCTGGATGGTGCCGGTCGTCGGGCTGCTGCTGGCAAGGTTGGTGACCTTGCCGCCGGCGGCCTGGATGCCGGCGTTGCCGGTGGACATGTCGCTGGAGATCAATCCGGCATTGGTGATGTCGACCACGCCGGTACTGAAAACACCGTTGGATCCGTTGCCGATGCCGGTGATGGCGCCGGAATTGGTCAGCGTCAGGGCATCTCCCGCGCCACGGACGCCCGCCAAGCCGGTGATGGTGCCGGAATTGGTCAGGGTGAGGGTGCCGGACACCGAATCGATGCCGTAGCCATTGCTTGCCGGCCCGGCGCCGCCGTTGATCGCGCCCGCATTGACGATCGTCATGGTGGCATTGCTGACCACGCCGGCGCCGCCGTGATTTCCGGCGCCAAAGTTGCCATCGCCCTGCACGCCGCCGGCAATGGTGCCCGCGGCCGTGTTGGTGAAGGTGACGCCGCCCATGGTGAAGAGCAGGCCGGCGCCGCCATTGCCGCCATAGCCTTTCTGTCCCGCGGTGCCGCCGCTGGTATCGCTGGAGCCGCCATCACCGCCCTGGCCGCCGGTCAGGGAGCCGTTGTTGCTCATCGCTCCGGTCCCGGTGACGACGATGTCACCGCCGCCGCCACCGCCGCCACCGCCGGCTCCGAGACTCGCGCCGCTGCCGCCCGCGCCGCCGGTGCCGGCGGTCAGCGTGCCGGTATTGTTCAGTATGCCGAAGGAGAGGTCGGCACCGCTGGCGCCACCGCCTCCGCCGCCGCCTCCGCCGGCGTCCGGGGTACCCCCGAGGCCGTCTGCGCCGGGCGAGGTGCCGCCGGCGCCGCCCGTCGAGACGCCGCTGCCGGGGGCGCCGTCCTGGCCGTTGCCATTGGTGCCGCCGCTGCCCCCGCTCCCCGCGGCAACGACCGACTGGTCGCCGGCGCCGCCCTGGCCGCCCTGGCCCGAAGCCAGAGCCGGGGTGCCGGCGAGCAGGGCGGTCGCGACACCGACCAGCGCCGTGCCGGTCAGTAGAGTCGCCGTCAGACGACGTCGTGAGCCGCGATCCGAAACTGCCCGAACTGAAATGATCTGCACCGAAACCGCCTGACCTGCCGTTGCGGGAGGGGTCATTGCCCGCCATCCGCCGTGGAATCGAGAGCCGTTGGTTGCGGCAATTGATGCCCGAACGGTATCGTCACCCGCAGGGGCGGTCCTGATGGGGAGGCGGCTACATTCTGAAATTTTTCTGATATTTCGCGATATTCAGGCTTCAAAGGCACATTTCTGCTACTGCCCGAACCTCGAATGTCGGGACTCACCATCGATGGTTTTGTGTTTTTCGGGTTTTGAACTGGATCGTGAACGCGCCGAATTGCGGGGGCCCGATGGCGTTGCCATCAAGCTTCGTCCGAAGACCTGTGCGATGCTGTCGCTGTTCGCAGCCAATGCCGGGCAGGTGCTGAGCAAGCAGGATCTGATGGAGGCGGTGTGGCCGAACGTTCATGTCGGCGACGACAGCCTGTTCCAATGCATCAAGGAGATCCGGACGGCGATCGGCGACGACCGGCGTCAGATGATCCGGCTGGTGTCCGGCCGTGGCTATGTGTTCGAGGCCGATGTGCTTGCGGGCGAGCCGGCAACGCCAGAGCCGGCCGCCGCCGAACCCGCAGCGGTCTTGCCAACGATCCTGCCGGAGGTCCCGCCGGCCGATCAAGGCCGGCCGGCGGAGCCGTCTGCCATCCCGCGCGTTGCGCGAAAATCCAACTGGCGCCATGCGGCCTTCGCGGTCGCGGGTCTCGGCGCCATTGCGGCGCTCGCCATATTGGCGATAAGGCTGACGCCGGACCTCGTCCCCGCCCGCGGAGCACCGGTCATCGCGGTGATGCCGATCGCCGCGGCCGATGACGACAGCGGCGCGATGGCCGCCAACGTCACGACGCGTCTTGCCGATGGCCTGGCCAAGATCGAGAACATCCGGGTGGCCGTGCCGCAAAGTGGGTCGCAGGCCGGCTCCGGCCAAGGGGCGGACTTCATCGTCAATGCCGAATTGCGCAAGACCGAACGTTCGTGGGAGGTGCGGGCGCGCATGACCCGGGCCGCGACCCGCGAAGTCGTGTGGACCGCCCCGGTGTCGGTGTCCGCCGACGAGACCGAATTGTCGCAACAGCAATCGCGACTCGCCGCCGGCATCGGACATCCGCTGGCGTTGCGTCTCGGTGTGTTGCTCGATCCCGCTCCGCCGGTCGCCACAAGCGATGGCGGTTCGCCACCCGGGAGTGCCAGGGTGGTGATCGAGCAGGCCACGGCGTCGATCGTGCAGACCTCGCGCGAGCGCTTCGAGACAGCGCAGACCATGCTGGAAAAGGCGCTCGCCGGCGATCCCGACAATTCCGACCTTGCCGTTGCGCTGGCCGCGCTGCAGATGCGCGGCGTCCAGATGGTTTGGTACAATCCGGAGGAGCGCGCCGCTGCAGAGCACAGAGCGCGGGAAGTCCTGGAGCGCGCCTTGCGCAACAAGCCGAACTCCATTCCGGTGCTCGAAGCCTATTGCCGCTTTCTCAACGCCACCAACGAGTTTGTCGAGAGCCTGGTAGCCTGCGCCAGGACGCTGAACTTCGATCCGTGGAACGGTGTGGGACTCTACCATATCGGTCTGGCCCAGATGCAACTCGGGCGCTTCGACGATGCGCTGGCGTCGTTCCAGCAGGCCGATCGTTTCGATACGCCGCAGGTGTCGCGGTGGACCTGGCGGCTGGGGATCGGGATGATCTATGTGCTCACGCAGCGCGGCGAAGACGCCTTGCCGTGGCTGCAAAGCTCGATCGCCATCACCCCCGCGTCGGGGCGCCCTTACATGGTGCTGGCCGCGGCCTACCTGCAATTGGGACGTGCTGCCGAAGCAAAGACAGCGATGGACAAGGCGATCGAACTGCGTCCCGGTTCGAACCTCGCCAATGTCACGCTGCCGAGCAAGAACGCCAGCGCGGCCTTTCTTGCGGCGGGCGATGCGCTGGGGCGGGCGTTCGTTGCGGCCGGCCTGCCGGAGCACTGACCCTATGCCGGCTTCAGCATGTCGTCGCCACCCGGCACGCCGTTCGCGTGGTCGGTCGGCCGGCTATCGGCCGTAATTGCCAAGCCGCCGCGACAGATCCTGCATCACGAACGCATTCATCCGCAGATTGACGGCCTTGCCGTCGGCCAACCGCAGGTCGATCTCGTAGGTCGCCGGATCGATCTGCCTGAGCGCATCGATCTGCATGACATTGAGCTTCGAGAGATCTTCGGCGGGTTGCGCGGCGGTCGCTGCGGGGCGGGGCACCGGCTTTGCGGCCCGCGCAGCAGGCTTCCGGGCGGCGGGAGCGGGCGCGGCGTCCTGGGCCTGAGCGGCGTCCTGCGCCGGAGCCTGGGCCAGAGCCACGGTGGAAAGCAGCAGCGCCGCTGCAAACAGCATGAATTTCAAGGCGAATCTCCGCAGATCGAGTGAGCGTCATATGATGCGGCATTTACGCGCATTTTGTGATGGTCGTATCGTCAAAACGAAGTTCAGCCGGCCGCGCGGCAGGCCTATGCGCTGTGAACCGTTTGCATTTGGGGGCCGACGAAGGCAGGACTGCGGGACAGGCTGCGGATGAGGATATCCGCTGCGGACGAGGATATCACGATGCCCAATTTGTCGATCAGGTTCCTGGCATCGGCCGGCCTGGCCTTCGCGCTCACGATCTTCGCCGCACCGGCATTCGCCGACAAGCGCGTCGCGCTGGTGATCGGCAACAACGACTACCGCAACGTCCCGAAGCTGCAGAAAGCCGTCAACGACGCCCGCACCATGGGCGATGCGCTGCGGGGGCTCGGCTTCCAGGTGATGGTGGCGGAGAACCAGACACGGCAGGGTTTCAGCCAGACCCTGCAGGCATTCGACGCATCGGTGGAGAAGGGCGACACCGCGTTCTTCTTCTTCGCCGGTCATGGCTTCGAGATCCGCGGACAGAACTATCTGCTGCCCACCGACGTGCCGGCGGCCAGCGAGGGTCAGGAAGAACTGGTACGCGACGCCTCCATGCTGGCGGACCGCATCGTCGAACGGCTGCAGAACAAGGGCGCGCGGACATCCATCCTGGTGTTCGACGCCTGCCGCAACAATCCGTTCGAGCGCGCCGGCACCCGCGCCGTGGCCGGAGGCGGCGGGCTGGCGCCGATGACCACGCTGCCCGAGGGCGTGTTCTCGATCTTCTCGGCCGGACCGCGGCAGACCGCCCTCGACCGGCTGTCCGACCAGGACGCCAATCCAAATTCGGTATTCACCCGCACCTTCGTCAAGCAGCTCGAGACGCCCGGCGCCAACCTGGTGCAGGTGGCGCAGCGCACCCGCCGCGTGGTCAGCGAGATGGCCGAGACCGTGCGCCACAAGCAGGTGCCGGTGTATTTCGACCAGATGGTCGACGACGTGTTCCTCAATGGCGCCGCCGCGCAAGCCGATGCAAAACCGGAACCCGTGCAGAAGCTGGCAGCACTGCCGCCCGTGGCGCCGCGCACCGCGCCGACCAACGAGGCCGTCAACGCGCCGATCGCCAACTTCTCGCGCCACAATGGCGGCTGGAGCGTCACCTTCTCCATCGCCGATCCGACGCTGGGGATTTCCTGGCGGATGAACGATACGGCCGAGTTCAAGGAGACCGGCTTTCTCGACACGCTGGATCCGCGGACGCGAAAACGGATGCCCAATCCGTCGATCCAGCTCGATGCCGACGCGCCGGCCGCCACCATTCAGCTGCGCTATGTGGACGCGTCCGGCGAGTTGCAGGGCCCGTTTCCGATCCGCTTCGATCCGGAAGCCGCGTTGATCCGCGACCAGCGCAAGATCCTGGACATGACCGCCTCAAGCTGGCTGTCGTTCCGCGACTATAACGGCCTGCTGGTGTACTATAGTCAGTTGCTGTCATTCCGCTGCGCGATCCGCGAGGCACGGATCGGCATCGACAGCGCGGTGCCGGACAAGCTGCTGAAGCTGCCGCCCTGCGACATGAAGGATCCCATGTCGATCCCCTCCCAGGCGCAGACCTACATGAAGCTGCCGGGCACGACCAAATCGGTGTCGGTCGAGCTGACCTTCCGCGACGGCAGCGTGTCGGAGATCAAGAGTTTTCGCCGCTGAAAATCGTCAGCGCCTGGGCTCCTGTGGCAATCCTGCAACCGTCACCGACAAATTCGCTTAGGTTGCAAGTATTTTGTATCGCAACTTCAGCGACGGAGTCATTTTGGGCGAAGCTGGTCAGCCGTTCGATGGCAGGAGTTGCGTATGCCCCGACGTGTCAGTCTCGTCTTCATGTCCGCACTATCAATCGGCCTCGGCGCCGCCGGCGGCGTCTGCGCCGCGGACCTGTCGTTTCCGGTGCCGGCGCTGAAGGCGGCATCGCTCCCCGTCAACACCAACTGGAGCGGCCTGTTCATCGGCGCCGAGGGTGGCCAAGGCTGGGGCACCGATCAACTGTTCTTCCCGGGGCCGCTCAGCAGAACCAGCCGCTTTGACACATCGGGCGGGTTGGCCGGCGCGGTGATCGGCTATCACTTCCAGCTGCCGGTCAGCAATTGGGTGTTCGGCATCGAGGGCAGCCTGGACTGGACCGACATCAAGGGCACCACGCCTTGCCCGCTCGCGATCTTCAGCTGCAGCACCAAGCTTGAAGGACTTGCGACCGGCACCGGCCAGATCGGCTATGCCTGGAGCAACTTTCTGGTCTATGGCAAAGGCGGCTTTGCCTGGGGCGGGGATCGCGCCTGGGCAACGTCGGCAACCGGCGCCGTTGTCGAACGCACCGCAAAGGTCGACCGTGTCGGCTACGTGCTGGGCGCCGGCATCGAATACATGTTCGCGCCGAACTGGGCCGCCAAGCTCGAATACAATCATATCAGGTTCGACAGCACGACCGTGGCGGCGCGCAGTCCGGGCGGCGTGTTCTTGGAGAATATCGAGCTGAGCGGCCGTTCTCTCGACCTGGTGAAAGGCGGCGTCAACTATCACTTCAACTGGCTGCCGCCGGCCGTGCTGGTGCGCAACTAGAGTTATCGCGGCAGGTTCATCGCTCGCCCAACGCTGAAAAGAACGGGGATGAGGGCAACGATGGCGATCGCGACCAGCGGCCCGGCCCAAACGAACGTGCTGCTGTCAATGTAGCCCTCCGCCAATGCCGCTCGCAGCAGCATTGTGGTGACTGGCAAATTGATGAGCACAGCAGTTGCAGTCCCCGGAGCATAACGGCGCATAACCATTGTCGCCAGGACGTGCGGGAAAGCAACATTCAGCAGCATTGCCAATGCGTAGCCACACAACAAGTAGGCTCCAACACTCTGCTTGCCCTGCAAATGAGCGAGAACGGCCGCGACCGCAGCAAGGACCGTCAACACTGCCAACGCAAACCGAAGCTCGCTACTTCCTACTGCGGGGTGCCATTTCCCGGCCGTTTGCGACCATGCCGGTAGCCAGATCGCCTCTTCGGCGTTGTGAACTGCAACTGCCGCCACGAACAACCAAGCGAGAGTTGAGTAGCTCACTCCGGGGACCACGCTCTCACGACATTCGATCGTCCATGCCTAGCCTGGTCGAGCCATCGCCGATTTGACATGTCTCAATTCGATAGCGGATGGTGGCCAGCCGCGTCAGCCCATCACCGAGTAGCCGCCGTCCACCGGGATCGCCGCACCGGTGACGAAGTCCGATGCCGCGGAGCTCAGGAACACCGCGATCCCCGCCATGTCCCCGGCGGCGCCCCAGCGCCCCGCCGGCGTTCGCGCCAGCACGCGGTCGTTGAGGCCATCGACCTGTTTGCGGGCGTTCTGCGTCAGTTCGGTGTCGATCCAGCCGGGCAGCACCGCATTGGCCTGGATGTTGTCGGCCGCCCAGGCGCAGGCGCAGGAGCGCGTGAACTGCACGATGCCGCCCTTGCTGGCGGCATAGACCGGCGCATAGGCCGCGCCGAAAATCGACATCATCGAACCGATATTGATGATCTTGCCGCCACCGTTGGCCTTCATCGCCGGGTGCACCGCCTGCGAACACAGGAAGGCGCTGGTGAGATTGGTCTTCATCACCGTTTCCCACTCCGCGAGGTTGAGGACATCCGGCGGTTTGCGGATGCTCATGCCGGCATTGTTGATGAGGATGTCGATGCGGCCATAGGCATCCTGGACGCGCGCGATCATGGCGGCCACTGCGGCGGCATCGGTCACATCGGCGGCGACGGCGATCGCCTTGCCGCCGTGGGTAGTAAGCGTGGCGACGGCCTCATCCGACTTCGCCTGATTGCGCCCGACGATAACCAGCGTCGCGCCGGCGTCGGAAAGGCCGCGGGCCATGCCGAGACCGATGCCACCATTTCCGCCGGTGACAATGGCGACGCGGCCGGTGAGGTCGAAGGGTCCTTGAGTCATCGCGTTGTCTCCGTTGCCGTCAGCCCATGATCGAATAGCCGCCATCGACGGTCAGCGCTGCGCCGTTGACGAAATCCGCGGCTGCACTAGCCAGGAAAACCGCGGCGCCGGCAAGGTCCTGCGGTCGGCCCCAGCGGCTCGCCGGGGTGCGCGCCAGGATCCGGTCGTGCAGCTCGGGCCGCCGCTCGCGGGCGCGTAGCGTGAGTTCGGTGTCGATCCAGCCGGGCAGGATGGCATTGACCTGGATGTTGTCGATGGCCCAGGCAGCGGCCAGCGAGCGCGTCAGCTGCAGGATGCCGCCCTTGCTGGCGGCGTAATTCGCGGCGCCGCCGGCGCCAAGCATCGCCAGCACCGAGGCGATGTTGATGATCTTGCCGCCGCCCGCGTCCTTCATCGCCGGATACACCGCCTGCGCGCACAGGAACGGCGCGGTCATGTTGACGTCGATGACCTTCTGCCATTCCGCCAGCGTCATGGTCTCCGCCGGGGCGGCGATGCTGATGCCGGCATTGTTGACGAGGATGTCGACACGGCCGAATTCCTTCACGGTCGCCGCGACCATGTTCGCGACCGATGTGGGCACCGTGACGTCAGTCGTGAGCGCCAGCACCGGCCGACCGGAGATTTCCAGCGCGGCCTTCGCCTGTTCCGAATTCGCACTGTTGAGGTCGGCGATAACCACCGATGCGCCGGCTTCGGCCAGTCCGCGCGCCATGGCGAGGCCGATGCCCGCATTGCCGCCGGTGACGATGGCCACGCGACCGGTGAGATCGAACAGTGGATTGGTCATGCGTGTCGCCCCGGCCGATTGATCGTCCGGATTTCGTCCTGCGAATCCGGTTGGTGCGATCATGACGGTCTCGGCGACCGGAAGGAAGAGGCCGCCTACCGACGGCTGAGCGCCATCAGGCCGAGCCCGACCGCGGCCAGCGCGGCGCCGTACCAGGCCCACTGGGTCTGCTGGATCATGAAGCTGGACTGCGGCCAGTTCACGTAACCGGTGCCCTGGCCGATCCATAGGAGGCCAATGAGCAAAGCGAGTAGTCCGAGGGTCAGGAAGGGGATGCGCATGAGGGAGATACGAGAGGAGGGCGGGAATGGTTTCAAGCGTTAAACATCGTGCGAGCCGCATGATCGGCGGCGCAAGGGCGCCTTTGCCCACCCTACGATTTCTCGCGGCCAACGCTCCGTCGCTGGCGATAATCCTTGAACTGCTGGTCGGCCAGCACGCCGATCAGGATCACCGCGCCCATCACAGCGAAATTCAGCGAACTGGGGATGCCCAGCAGGTTGACGAGGTTCTGCAGGATCTGCAGCAGGATGGCGCCGAGCACGATGCCCATGATCGAGCCTTCGCCGCCGCGCAGCGAGCAGCCGCCGAGCACCGCCGCAGCGATGCCGTACAGCTCGTAGAAATTGCCGTGCGACGCCGGCGAGATCGAGCGGGTGTACATCGTGAGAAAAATCGAGGCGAGGCCGGCGAGCAGGCCGCAGATGACGTAGGCCGCGAGCACCACGCGGCCGGTGCGGATACCGGAATAGCGCGCCGCCTCCTCGTTGCGGCCCACCGCGAACAGATAGCGGCCGAACACCGAGCGATGCAGCAGCACGGCCATCGCCAGCGCGATGACGACGAAGGCGATGAAGGTGTGCGGCACGCCGTAGCTGCGCCCGGTGGTGAGCCACTCCAATGTCGGAAAGCTCTGCCCGAAGGCAAATCCGGCGGTGCCGTCATTGGTGTAGTAGCGGGCGATGCCGCGATACAGCAACAACCCGCACAATGTCACCACGAAGGGCTGCAGGCGCATCCGCGTGATCAGAAAGCCGTTGATCAGCCCGATCAATGTCCCGGCCACCAGCATGACCAGGACCGCCACCGGCCAGGGCAGGTCGTAGGTCACCAGCAGGTCGACGAAGATCACGCCGAGCAGGGCGAACACGGATCCGATGGAGAGGTCGATGCCGGCGGTGATGATCACCAGGCCCTCGCCGAGCGAGAACAGTCCGAACAGGCCGATCAGGTTGGCGGTATTGGCCAGGTTGATCGGCGACAGAAAACGCGGGTTGATGATCGCGACGATGGTGCCGACCACCAGAATGAGGACCAGGAGCCCTAGATCTTTTTCAGCATGTCGCTTCCGAACTCATGGACTTGCCCACGGCAAGCTGCATCAAATTGTGTTCACAGAATTGAGGGCGATCGAGTTCGCCGCTGATGGCGCCCTCATGCATGACCAGGATGCGGTCGCTGACGCCGATCACTTCCTCCATGTCGCTGGAAATCATCAGCACCGCGATGCCGGCATCGGCGAGCGCGCGGATCAAGGTGTAGATCTCGCTCTTGGCGCCGACGTCGATCCCCCGCGTCGGTTCGTCGAACAGCACCACGCTCGGCGACATGGCCAGCCATTTTGCGAGCACCACCTTCTGCTGGTTGCCGCCTGAGAGGGTGCCGACCACGCTGGCGACCGAGGGCGCCCTGATGTTGAGCGCCTTCGCCTGTTGCTTCGCGGTGTCCTGCTCGCGATGGCGATTGAGCAGACAGGCCTTCGCGAAATGGTTCAGGTTCGGCAACGAGATATTGCCGGTGATATCGTCCTCCAGGATCAGGCCGGCCTGCTTGCGATCCTCGGGGACGAGGTAGATGCCATGCGCGATGGCATCGCGCGGCGATGCGACGTTCAATGGCCGGCCGGAGATTTCGATCGTCCCGCCGAGCGGCCGGTCGATGCCGAAGATGGTGCGCGCAAGTTCGGTGCGGCCGGAGCCGACCAGTCCCGCCAAGCCGACGATCTCGCCACGGCGCAGCGAAAATTGACGGCGCAGCCGGGCCAGGTGGTGGTGCGCATGTTCTGGACCACAAGGATCTCGTCGCCGCGGGCGGATTTCGGCGGCGTGTATAGCGCCCTGAGGTCGCGGCCGATCATCAGACGGATCATGCGGTCGTGGTCGATCTCCGTCTTCTGCAGCGTCCCCACCACTTTGCCGTCGCGCAGCGCGACGACGCGGTCGGCGCATTGCTCGATCTCGTGCAGGCGATGGGTGATGAAAATGACGCTGACGCCTGCGGTCTTCAGTTCGCCGACGATCGCCAGCAGGCGGTTTGTTTCGGTCAGGGTCAGGCTGGACGTCGGTTCGTCCATGATGACGACCTGCGCACCCAGCGAGAGCGCCTTGGCGATTTCGACCAGCTGGCGCTGTGCGAGCGAAAGCTCCGAAACCGGCGTGTCGGGCCTGAAATCCGCGCCGAGCCGGTCGAGCAGGGGTTTTGTGCGCGCCACCATCGTCTTGGTATCGACCAGCTGTAGCGGCCCGAACGACAGCGGCTCGCGGCCGAAGAACACGTTGGCAGCGACATCGAGATTATCGAACAGGTTGAGTTCCTGGTGGACGAAGGCGATGCCATTGTCGATCGCCTCGCGCACGGTGAGCCGGTCGTAGGGCTGGCCGCGCAGCTTGATCTGTCCCGCGCTGGGCTCGGTGACGCCCCCCAGGATCCGCATCAGCGTGCTCTTGCCGGCGCCGTTCTCCCCGATTAGCCCGACCACCTCGCCCGCCGCCACAGACAGGCTGACCTCGGCGAGCGCCTTCACGCCGGGATAGGATTTGCTGATGCCGATCAGTTCGAGGATGGGTTGCTGCATGCCTCATTGCCTGCGCGTGGCCGCGCCGTATCCGCATCGTGGATAGGAAGTTGCGAAGAAGGGATGGCGAACGGCGACCGCCGGCAGACCCGCGGCCGCCGCATCGCGCTATTTGCCCTGACGCTGCTTGAGCTCGGCCCAGAAGGCATCGACGTTCGACGCTTCGATGATCTTGGTTGGGATGATGATCAGCTTGTTGGCCGGGATGAAGGATTTGTCGCCTTCGAGATATTTGGCCATGTCCTTCATGCCCTGATAGCCCCACTCATAGGGCTGCTGCACCACGGTGCCGGCGATGGTGCCTTCCTTGACGCCGCCCAGGGTGATCGGATCTTCGTCGAAGCCAATGATGGTGACCTGCTTGAGCTTGCCGGCATCCTTGAGCGCCTCGTAGATCCGCGGCGTGTTGTACGAATAGAAGCCGATCATGCAGTTGATGTCGGGATTGGCGGTCAGGGTGTCTTCGACGTTGCGTTTGGCGCGGGTCTGGTCGATGTCATCGCCGCGCACGTCGACCAGCGTCACCTTGGATCCCTTGATGGTGTCCTTGACGCCCTGGATGCGCTCCTTGGCGTTGTCGGCGCCGAGCAGGCCGACAAAGCCCATGCACTTGCCGCCGTTCGGCAGCGCCTTCAGCACCAGCTGACCGGCCTGCTTGCCGGCGTCGGTGTTGCTGGAGCCGATATAGGCGACACGCTTGGTCTCCGGCGCGTCGCTGTCGGTGGTGAAGAGGGCAACCTGGCCGCCAATGCGGTTGAGGGCTTCGCTCGAGGTCTTGGGGTCGGCCGAACTGACCATGATGCCGGCCACACCGGCCGCGACCAGATCGTCCATCAGCCTGATCTGGATCGCCGCCGAGGCCTGTTCGGGATATTTGAATGTCAGGGTGTAATTCGGCAGTTCGCCCTGGGCCTTCTTGACGCCAGCTTCCGCGGCTTTCCAGAAATCAGAGGCGCCGTTGACCACGAAGGCCAGCGTCTTCTTGTCCGCGGCCTGTGCTCCGCTGACACTTGCCAGGGCGAAAATCGCAGCTGTACCAGCCAGTAAGATCCGGTTCATGTCTCGCTCTCCCTTGCCGTTTTTTGACGATTGAGTAGCTGCTTGCGGCCACTTCGACGTGCAGCTTATCGGGTTTGCATCTGCTGTCCATCGTAATGAGGCGCGCACCTCAAATTTTGCGGTGCGACCAGGGATCTGCGGGGGCTTCCGGATGTTGGAAATAGGGACGCTTGAGGCGCCTTGCGCCGCAAAGGCGCCAACAGGTGTTGGTCGCCGGTTCGCCCGCCAGGCGGCCAGTCGCGCAAAGGGCTGGTCAGGAGCGGGCGCGAAAGGTCGGAAAGACAGGCACGGCAGCGTGAACGCGTGAAGGGTGGGTGCGGCGCAAGGCGCTTTACCTACCCACTGAGAGGCTGCGCTCCGCTAAACGTCCAGCAGATCCTCGTCCGCGAATTCCGCCTTGTCGGAGATGAAGGCGAAGCGGGCGTCGGCCTTGGTGCCCATCAGGCGCTCCACGGAGTCGGCGGTGTCTTCGCGGTCGATGTCCGCCAGGTTGACGCGGAGCAGGGTGCGCTTCGCGGGATCCATGGTGGTCTCCTTGAGCTGCGCCGGCATCATCTCGCCAAGGCCTTTGAAGCGGCCGATATCGACCTTGGCGTTGGCGTTGAACTCGCTCTTCAGCAGCGCGTCGCGATGCGCCTCGTCGCGGGCGTACACGGTCTTGCTGCCGTGAGTCATGCGGTAGAGCAGGGGCACAGCGAGGTACAGATGGCCCTCGTCGATCAGCTTCGGCGTCTGCCGATAGAAGAAGGTGATCAGCAATGAGGCGATATGTGCGCCGTCGACGTCGGCGTCGGTCATGATGATCACGCGGGAATAGCGCAGATCCTCTTCACGATAATTGACGCCTGTGCCGCAGCCGATCGCCTGCAGGAGGTCGGAGATCTGCGCGTTGGCGGTGATCTTGTCCTTGGTGGCCGAGGCCACGTTGAGGATTTTTCCACGCAACGGCAGGATGGCCTGGGTCTTGCGGTCGCGCGCCTGCTTGGCGCTGCCGCCGGCCGAGTCGCCCTCGACCAGGAACAGTTCCGAGCCTTCAGTGGCGGTGTTGGTGCAGTCGGACAGCTTGCCCGGCAGCCGCAGCTTCTTCACCGCAGTCTTGCGCGAGGTTTCCTTTTCGGCGCGGCGGCGCAGCCGCTCGTCGGCGCGCTCGAGCACGAATTCCAGCAGCTTGTTGGCCTGGACGGGATTGCCGGACAGCCAGTGATCGAACGGGTCTTTGATGGCTTGTTCGACGATTTTCTGGGCCTCGGCGGTTGCGAGGCGGTCCTTGGTCTGGCCCTGGAATTCCGGCTCGCGCACGAACACCGACAGCATCACGGCGGCGCCGACCATGACGTCTTCCGAGGTGATGGTGGCGGCGCGCTTGCTCTGGCCGGCACGTTCGGCGTGGTCCTTGAGGCCGCGCAGCATGGCGCTGCGCATGCCGGCCTCATGGGTGCCGCCGTCGGGGGTCGGCACGGTGTTGGTGTAGGACGACATGAAGCCGTCGGCGTCGGCGGTCCAGGCCACCGCCCATTCGCAGGCGCCGTGGGCACCGTTGCGGCCGGACTTGCCGGAGAATATCTCCGGATGCACCAGGGTGTCGGCATGGATAGCGGCTGCCAGATAGTCCTTGAGGCCGCCGGGGAAGTGGAACTCGTCCTCGGACGGCACGCCCTCGATGCCCTTCAGCAGTTCGGGATCACATTTCCACCGGATCTTCACGCCGCCGAACAGGTAGGCTTTCGAGCGCGCCATCTTGAACAGACGCTGCGGCTTGAATGCCGCCTTGGCGCCGAAGATGTCGGTATCCGGCTTGAAACGGATGGTGGTGCCGCGGCGGTTGTGGACCTTGCCGAGGTCCTCGAGCTTGCCCTGCGGAATGCCGCGGGCAAAGGTCATCTTGTAGAGCTGCTGGTTACGGGCGACCTCGACCTCGAGCAGGGAGGACAGCGCGTTGACCACGGACACGCCGACGCCGTGCAGGCCGCCGGAGGTCTCGTAGACCTTGGAGTCGAACTTGCCGCCGGCATGCAGCGTGCACATGATGACTTCGAGCGCCGACTTCTTCGGGAACTTGGGATGCGGGTCGACCGGGATGCCGCGGCCGTTGTCCATCACCGTAAGAAAGCCGTCCGCGCTCAGCGAGACCTCGATGAAGGAGGCGTGCCCGGCCAGCGCCTCGTCCATGGAGTTGTCGATCACCTCGGCGAACAGATGGTGCAGCGCCTTCTCGTCGGTGCCGCCGATATACATGCCAGGCCGGCGCCGCACCGGTTCCAGGCCTTCCAGCACCTCGATGTCGGCAGCGGTGTAGCCATCCTCGGCGGTCGCAGCGCGGGAGGGCGCCTTCGAAGCGGTGGCTGCCTTCGGCGCGGCGCCCTGAAACAGATCGTCTTTAGCGTTTGATTTCAATGGCTTCGTCATGGGTCTTTATGTGTTGCGCGCAGCGGCGGCGAATCGGTTTCCCTGACTATGCCACGGTTACGTTGGCAATGTGATCGGGGCCCTCGAGAGATGGCGGGTGTCGTGCCCGTAGCATGACCAGGGCGGTCAACGCCACCGCCCGCCGCCGCGCCGGCCTGCAGCGATCGCATGGACAATCGATGGCGGCCTGGTTATCGCTTCCCCATAATACCTCAGACCGGCATGGCCCTCATGATCCGCACCCGTCTCGTAACGTCAGAAGACCGGCTGGCGGTGCAGGAACTGCTCGGTCAACTCGGCTACGACTTCAGCGCCGAGGATGTGCAGGCCCGCCTGAATCTGCTTGCCGCCTCAGGCACGGATCCGGTTCTTGTCGCGACCCGGCACGACGAGGTTGTCGGACTGATCGCTTTGCAATTCTCCGCCATGCTCCACCTCCGCGAACCCGTGGCACGGATAACCGCGCTGGTGGTGCGTGATGGGGGACGGGGAGGCGGAATCGGTCGGGCATTGATCGATGCCGGCGATTTCCTCGCACGGCAGGCGGGTTGCAGCGTTCTGGAACTGACCACCGCCGTGACCAGAACAGAGGCGCATGTCTTCTACCGAAAGCTGGGTTTCATAAACTCTTCCCTCCGCTTCAGCCGAGCGATCCAAGAGGCTGTCGTCCCGTGAGTTTTGCCGGGTCGATTTGGGTTATGCCGCGCTGACCCTGGCGGTCCGGCCGGTGACTTCCATGACCCGCTTACGTTCGGCCCGGAACACCACCACGGCAAACAGCGCCATGGCGGTGAGTACGATCAGGGCGCCGACGATCGCCACCGGCTCCCAGGCGTGGCTGGCGCCGATGGCCAGGGCAATGCCGGCGGGGAACAGGATGCCGCCGATGATGTGCAGCCAGCCCTGGACCCGGGCGAGGGTGGTCTGACCGACCGCCGGGAATAGCCGGTAATACAGGCCGACCAGGAACAGCAGCACGCCGCCGACCAGGTTGAGATGCGCATGGGCCGGGCCGAGCAGGAAATTCTGCTGGATTCCCATCACGATGCCGGCCAGCATGCCGACCAGCAACAGCACCGCGCTCACGCGCATCATCAGCGATCCGATCATCACTTTCCTCTTGTTCGCTTCTGGAGAGATGAAGGTCAGCGCCCGATCGCTATTCGTGTTGTGACTTGCTGTGATCGGGGCAGCCGGTCTACCTGTCCTGAGACGCAGGCGGGGCAAATAGGTTCAGCGGTACCGCCGAAATTTCGGCGCCGCGGAAGGAACATCACGGCATGGACGGCATGGTGCACGGTCTGATCGAATTCGTGCGCCTGCATCAAGCCTGGGCTGCGCCGCTGGTGCTGGTGCTGGCGTTCGGCGAGTCGCTGGCGTTCGTTTCGCTGCTGATCCCGGCCTGGGGGGCGCTGGTAGCAATCGGCGCACTGATCGGGGTCAGCGGTATCAGCTTCTGGCCGGTGTGGATTGCCGGCGGCGTTGGCGCGGCGTTGGGCGACTGGCTGTCGTATTGGTTCGGCTTCAAATACAAGCATCAGGTCGCCCGGATATGGCCACTGTCGCGCTATCCCGACATCCTGTTGCGCGGCGAAGCCTTCGTGCAGAACTGGGGCGTGCCGAGCATTTTCATCGGCCGGTTCTTCGGCCCGCTGCGTGCCTCGGTGCCGCTGGCCGCCGGCATTTTCGAGATGCCGTACTGGCGGTTCCAGATCGCGAATTTCGTCTCGGCGCTGGTGTGGTCGGCCGTGCTGTTGCTGTTCGGCGACGTGATTTCGCTGATCGCGCAATGGATCTGGCGAACGGTCTGAGGCCTGCGACCTTTTGATCCGGAATAAACTGGGGAGGCGGGGGTTGACCGGCGGACGGAGCAACTGCTCGTGTGCCCGCGAGATACCGAACGTCACCAAGACGACCCGCAATGCGCGGGGCGATATCCAAGACCAGATGGAGACTGCACGATGAATCTGTCACGCCGCCAGGCCCTCGCCGGAGCCGCCGCTTTCGCTGCAGCGCCGCTGTTCGCCGCCAAGACCGCACGCGCCGCCGCACCGCTCGCCGACAAGCAGGCGCCCAGCTTCTACCGCTACAATGTCGGCGACGCCCAGGTGAATGCCATCTCCGACGGCGCCAACACGTTTCCGCTGCCCGACACGCTGGTGCTGAACGCCAAGAAGGACGAGGTCAACGCCGCGCTCGAGAAGGCCTTCATGCCCAAGGACAAGATGACCATCCATTTTGCCCCGCTGGTGATCAATACCGGCGGCAAGCTGGTGGTGATCGACACCGGCAACGGGCCGGGCGCCTTCGCCGCCAGCAAGGGCAAGGTCGGGCAGTTCGCCACCAACATGGCCGCCGGGGGATCGATCCCAAGGCCGTCGACATGGTGGTGATCTCGCATTTCCACGGCGACCATGTGAACGGCCTGCTCGCGGCCGACGGCTCGCTGGCCTTCCCCAATGCGGAAGTGCTCGTGCCGGCAGCCGAATGGAAATACTGGATGGACGACGGCGAGATGAGCAAGGCTGCCAGCGAGCGCATGAAGGGGCTGTTCGTCAGCAACCGCAAGGTGTTCGTCGACGGGCTGAAGAAGAAGGTCACGCCCTATGAGTGGGGCAAGGACGTCGTGCCGGGCCTGCTGGCGGTCGAGTCGGTCGGCCACACTCCGGGCCACACCTCCTATGTGCTGTCGTCGGGCTCGGACAAGCTGTTCATCCAGTCCGACGTCACCAACCATCCGTCGCTGTTTGTCACCAATCCGGGCTGGCACCTGATGTTCGACCAGGATCCGGCGCAGGCGGAAACCACGCGGCGCAAGGTCTACGACATGCTGGTGGCCGACCGCATGCGGGTGCAGGGCTTCCATTACCCGTTCCCGGCCAACGGCTTTGTCGAGAAAGACGGCAACGGCTACCGGCTGGTGCCGGCGCCGTGGAGCCCCGCGATCTGATCGCCTTGACGAAATATGGGCGCGGCCTTATGACCGCGCCCATGATCAACGCTGCTACCAGCAACATCGCCCGTCGCCGCCGCATTCCCGCGGCAGGTGCAGGCGTTCGCGTTTAGATCGTCCCACTGCCGCCGGATCCGGTCCGCGGCAGCTTGCTTCCAAACAACGCGACCTGATCCGACGGCCCCTTACCCAGCAGGAGCTCGCAATGTACACGCCACCGCCATTCAAGCCCGACCGCGCCGCCGCTCTGGCGTTCGCGGAAGCGCGCGGCTTCGGTACCGTCTGTGCGTGGGACGGCCGCAAGCCGGTGGCTTCAGCGCTGCCGTTCTGCGTCGACTACGCCGCGGACGGCACGCCGCTTCTGGCGTTTCACATGGCGCGGAACAATCCGCTGCTGAAGCTGGCGGACGGCGCGTCGCCCTGGGTGATGGCAGTGACCGGCGCCGATGCCTATGTCTCCGCCGACTGGTATGCGTCGCCGGACCAGGTGCCGACCTGGCTGTATCAGGCGGCGCATCTGACGGGGCCGGTGCGGGTCATGTCAGACGACGAACTTGGCCCGCACCTTGACGCGCTCAGCGGCAAATTCGAGAACTGGCTGTTGCCGAAGCCACCGTGGACGTCGGCGAAGATGACGGCCGGGCGGTTCGAGGCCATGAAGAAGGCGATTGTCGGCGTGGTGATGGCGGTGGACGAGGTCGAAGGCAGCTTCAAGCTCAACCAGCACAAGACCGACGTCGATTACGCGGCGGTGGCCGGCGCGCTGGCAGCGCAGCCGGATTCTGCAGCAAGGGGGCTGGCGGCCAAGATGCGTTCGCTGCGGCCGCAACTGTTCGCGAATGAACTGACACAGATGAATGATATGACGACGCCCGAAGGGATCATGTGATGAGCAGCACCATGTTGAAGGACGCAACCTCCGGCGCCAGCGCCGCGACGACGCCATCGGTCTTCGTCGACGGCGGGTCGGGCACCACCGGGCTCGGCATTCGCGAGCGGCTGGCGGGACAGAGCGACGTGGCGGTGAAGACCATCGCCGACGACAAGCGAAAGGATCCGGCTGCCAAGCGGGCGTTGATGGAGGAGGTCGATCTCGTGATCCTCTGCCTGCCCGACGACGCCGCCAAAGAGACCGTGGCACTGATCGACAGTATGGGCGCAGCGGGACCGAAGGTGCTCGATGCATCCACAGCGTATCGCGTGGCGCCGGACTGGGCCTATGGCTTCCCCGAACTGGCGCCGGACCAGGCCGACAAGATCCGCGCCGCGCGGAAAGTCTCGAATCCCGGCTGCTATCCGACCGGGGCGATCGCGCTGCTGCGGCCGCTGGTCGATGCCGGGCTGCTGCCCGCAGATTATCCCGTCACCATCAATGCTGTCAGCGGCTATTCCGGCGGCGGCAATGCGATGATCAAGGACTTCGAAGATGGCACCGCGCCGGCTTTCCAGCTTTACGGTCTTGGATTCGAGCACAAGCACGTGCCGGAGACGCAGCTGTATTCGCATCTGACGCGGCGGCCGATTTTCGTGCCGTCGGTCGGCAACTATCGGCAAGGCATGCTGGTCTCGATCCCGCTACACCTCGACACGCTGCCGGGCAAACCCGCCGCTGCCGATCTGCACGCCGCATTGGCTCAACGATATGTGGGGAGCAGCTACGTCTCGGTGATGCCTTTGGATGACGTGGCTTTCAAAGCCGGAAAAATCGAGCCGGAGGCGCTGAACGAGACCAACAGGCTCGAACTCTACGTGTTCGCCAGCGACCAGCACCGCCAGGCGGTGCTGGTGGCGCGGCTCGACAATCTCGGCAAGGGCGCATCCGGCGCGGCCGTGCAGAACATGCGGCTGATGCTCGGGCTGGACTGAGGGCCTGCCTTAACCTCTCCCCGCATCTTGCGCGGGGAGAGGTCGGCGCGTAGCGCCGGGTGAGGGGCAGGGCACACTGCCAAGTCTCTGTATGAGCAGTCTGATCGCTCCGCCTTCAGCGTCATTCGCTTTGCGAACTCCGGCTTCGAGAGAGCGCGGGTGTTTATGCCGTCTGTCTCGCCCCTCACCCGACTGGCTTCGCTGCGCTTCGCCAGTCGACCTCTCCCCGCAAAAGAGCGGGGAGAGGTTAAGAAGCAAAACGGCCCGGACTTGCGTCCGGGCCGTTTCGCATTGAGCAGTTGCTTTGGCTTACGCCGCGGCCGACTTCTTGACGGTGGGCACTTCCGCAATCGTCTTCAGGATCTGCGAAGCGATGGCGTAGGGGTCACCCTGGGAGTTCGGGCGGCGATCTTCCAGATAGCCCTTGTAGTCGTTGTTGATGAAGGAATGCGGGACGCGGATCGACGCGCCGCGATCGGCGATGCCGTAGCTGAACTTGTTCCACGGTGCCGTTTCGTGCTTGCCGGTCAGGCGCAGATGGTTGTCCGGACCGTAGACGGCGATGTGGGCTTCCCAGTTCTTGCCGAACGCCGCCATCAGAGCTTCGAAGTACTCCTTGCCGCCGACCGTACGCATGTATTCGGTCGAGAAGTTGGCGTGCATGCCCGAACCGTTCCAGTCGGTGTCGCCGAGCGGCTTGCAGTGGAATTCGATGTCGATGCCGTATTTCTCGGTGAGGCGCAGCATCAGGTAGCGGGCGATCCACATTTCGTCAGCGGCCCTCTTGGAGCCCTTGCCGAAGATCTGGAATTCCCACTGGCCCTTGGCCACTTCGGCGTTGATGCCTTCGTGGTTGATGCCGGCTTCGAGGCAGAGGTCGAGGTGCTCTTCGACGATCTCGCGGGCAACCGAACCGACGTTCTTGTAGCCGACGCCGGTGTAGTAGGGGCCCTGGGGCGCCGGATAGCCATCGGCGGGGAAGCCGAGCGGGCGGCCGTTCTCGTAGAAGAAGTATTCCTGCTCGAAACCGAACCAGGCGCCGGCATCGTCAAGAATGGTGGCGCGGGTGTTGGTGGAATGCGGGGTGACGCCATCGGGCATCATGACTTCGCACATGACCAGAGCGCCGTTCTCGCGGGCGCCGTCCGGATAGACCGCAACCGGCTTCAGAACGCAGTCGGAGCTGTGGCCTTCGGCCTGCATGGTCGACGATCCGTCGAAGCCCCAGAGCGGCAGCTGTTCCAGCGTCGGGAAGGATTCGAATTCCTTGATCTGCGTCTTGCCACGCAGGTTCGGAACCGGCGTGTAACCGTCGAGCCAAATATACTCGAGCTTATACTTTGTCATGCGGATCTCTCATGAGAGTTGACGATGCGAAGGGTGGAAACCCTGAGAGCTTGCTGGCGACCGGAACAGGACCGATCACCAGCGGCCGGTCCTTACCAAGCATTTAATATGCCAACTGGGGACCAGCGGCTCTGGGGCTGGAACCTTTGGGTGTTGCTGCCGATTTTCGCCGGCTTGTTGCCACCGCGCGGTCCGCGCGGTTAGCCCCCGCGGGACATGCTCGGGCCGCACGCTGCCGCCGCGGCGCATTGTCGCGCCTAATTCCAGTGGTTTTCCGCAGCACAACGCTGCGCGGGCCCGCACTGCGGAAAATTTGGCATCGCTGCTCGCTATGGGCCGGATTGCGCGATTGCTCGCGTGGAACCCGGGATCGCCCAAGCGGTTGGCTCCGGATGGCTGCGCCTCAAAGGGGCAAAGGCATCTGTGAGCATATTGTAGGCATTTGCTGCATTTATGGAGGCAAATCGCGCAATCGAAGTGCAATTCTGCTACAATATATGACTCACCACGAGTTGTATTGAGAGGAAACAAAGATGACTACGGGCTTCTTCACTGGATCTGCAAAGATCTACCAATTCCCCGTCAGGCCACGCGCCGCGGCGGGCTTCCGCAATCATGCGCAGCCTGCGCAGATCGCGGCACCCAGCATCTGCACGGAAGCGTTCGGCAGCTGGTACCACGAGCAGGCGATCCAGGACGACCGTCGCGAAACCGAACTGGCTCGCGAGCACTAATGCGCTTTGCAGTTGTAAGGCCGCCACCGCGTAACTTGCGTACACCAGATGCGATTGAGGGTCGAAACACCAATGTTTCGGCCCTCTTTTTTGAGCAGATGCCGCCACGTCAGATGCCGAAGATCGACCAGCCCATCCGTCGGGTAAGGGCCTCCAAAGCGACGCGCCCGAGGTGGGAATTGCCGGCCTTGTCGAGACCGGGCGCCCACACCGCGATCGAGGCCTTGCCGGGCGCCACCGCCATGATGCCGCCGCCGACGCCGCTCTTGCCGGGCAGGCCGACCCGATAGGCGAATTCGCCGGAGCCGTCATAGTGGCCGCAGGTCAGCATCAGCGCATTGATGCGCCGCGCCCGCTCGGGCGACACCACGGACAGCCCGGTCGAGGGATTGCGGCCCGCATAAGCGAGGTAGCGACCGGCCATCGCCAGCTGCCGGCACGACATCGCGATGGCGCAGTGATGGAAATAAACGCCGAGCGTAAAATCCACGGGATTTTCCAGCACGCCGAACGACTTCATGTAGTTGGCCAGCGCCGTGTTGCGAAAGCCGGTGCGCTTTTCCGAGGCGGCGACGGTTTCATCGATGACAATCGAGGTGTCGCCGGCGAGAAACTGCATGAAGCGCAGGATTTCGCCGATCGCCTCGCGCGGCTGGTGGCCGGACAGGATGACGTCGGTGACGGCGATGGCGCCGGCATTGATGAAGGGATTGCGCGGCACGCCACGCTCGCGCTCGAGCTGGACGATGGAGTTGAACGGATTGCCGGACGGCTCGCGGCCGACATGGCGCCAGAGGCGGTCACCGACCATGCCCAGCGCCAGCGTCAGCGTGAACACCTTTGAGATGCTCTGGATCGAGAACGGTACGTCAGCGTCACCGCCGGCGGCGACGTTACCGGAGGCATCGATGACCACGAGGCCGAACTGCCTGGCGTCAACGCCGGCCAGCTCCGGAATGTAGCTGGCGACCTCGCCGCGGTCGGCCCGATCAGCCATCTCTTCGGCGATTTCCTGAACGACAGTTTCGAGCTGCGGCGGCGGGTGGATCATGTCGATGAACTTCAGTTGTTTAGAGAACCTCTCCCGAGCGCGGGGAGAGGTTTCACATCACGCCAGCCGCAGGATGGCAACGGCCAGCACTGCCTGGGCGCCGAAGCCGACCACGAAGGCCAGCGTGCGGAACACCGGCAACCCGAGGGCATAGACGATGAGGTGGGCAAGACGCGACCAGAAGTACACGGCGCAAGCCAGCACGGTGGTTGGGGTCGATACATCGGCCGCATTGAGGATCAGCACCAGCGGCGCGAATACGATGAGGTTTTCGACGGCGTTGTCATGGGCGAACAGCAGCCGGTTCGCCCATTCGGACAGCGGCTTGTCGTTGCGCGACGGATTGGCCATGGCGCCGCCAATGCCGCGGATCATGCAGCGGTTGAGCACATAGGGCACCCAGAGCAGGCCGGTGAGAATTACGGTCAGCGTCAGCCAGAATAATTCGCGCGTCATCAGCATCGTCCTCTTGGGGTCAGGTTCCGCTCAGCGCGGCGTATCATTGGTGATTAAAATCGGGATTGCCGCTCTCACGTAGTGCTTTTGCCGGACCATAGACGGTTGATGCGACAACGCCAATGCGGGCCTGTGGAGAGCCATCGTCGTTCCGGGGCGGGGCGGCGCAAGTCGACCGCGAACCTCAGCCGCTCCAACTGGAGTGGCGGGGAACCTCAAGCCGTTCATCGTGTCGGGATTCCGGGTTCGCTCGAGCTGCGCTCTCGCGCCCCGGAATGACAGTTTCGATTACGCCCGCACCCGCACGTAGCTGCCGGGGGCGTCTTCCAGCGGCGGTAGCGCTTCGGTGCCGACCGCGCGGGCCGGGACCTCTTCGGGGTCGATGGCGGCCAGCCATTCGCGCCAGTCCGGCCACCACGAGCCCTTGTGCTCCTGGGCGCCTTTCAGCCACTCGGCGACCGACCCGGCCCCGATCTTGTCGTTGGTCCAGTACTGATACTTTCCCGATGCCGGGGGATTGACGACGCCGGCGATATGGCCGGACCCAGACAGCACATACTTCACCGGACCGCCGAAGAACTGCGAGCCGTACAGCACCGATTCGGCCGGCGCGATGTGGTCCTCGCGGGTAGCGAGATTGTAGACGGGGACCTTGACCTTCGACAGGTCAAGCCGGGTGTTGTCGAGCACCATGCTGCCGGTGGACAGCCGGTTCTCCAGATAGCAGTTGCGCAAATAGAACGAATGATTGGCTGCCGGCATCCGGGTGGCGTCGGAATTCCAGTGCAAGAGGTCGAAGGCGGAGGGCGGCTTGCCCTTGAGATAGTTGCTGACGACGTAAGACCAGATCAGGTCGTTGGAGCGCAGCATGTTGAAGGCCATGGCCATCTTGCCGCCGTCGAGCACGCCGGCGGCCTGCATCTCCTTTTCCAGCGCCGAGATCTGCTCCTCGTCGACGAACACCATGAGGTCGCCGGCATGGGTGAAGTCGACCTGGGCGGCCAGGAACGTTGCCGACGTGGCGCGCACGCGGCGCTTCTCCGCCAGCCAGGCCAGCGTCGAGGCGAGCAGGGTGCCGCCGACGCAATAGCCCATGGTGTGCACCTTGAGTTCGCCGGTGACCCGCTCGATGACGTCCATGGCCGCCAGCGGACCCTGCTTCATGTAGTCGTCGAAGGTCTTGCCGCCGAGGCTCTTGTCAGGATTGACCCAGGAGATCACGAAAACGGTGACGCCCTGGTCGACGCACCACTTGATGAAGGACTTTTCCGGCTTGAGGTCGAGAATGTAGAACTTGTTGATCCACGGCGGCACGATCAGCAGCGGTGTGCGCAGCACGTTTTCGGTGCTCGGCTGATACTGGATCAGCTGCATGATCTCGTTCTGGAAGATGACCTTGCCGGGGGTCGTCGCCATGTTGACGCCGACGGCCAGATTGGCCGGATCGGACTGGCGGATGCGCAACTGGCCGCCGCCCGCATTGATATCCTCGGCCAGCATCTGCATGCCGCGCGCCAAATTCTGGCCATTCGAGGCCACCGTCTCGCGCAGCACCTCCGGATTGGTCAGCACGAAATTCGATGGCGCCAGCGCATTGGTGATCTGCTGGACGTAAAACTCCGCCTTCTTGCGGGTATGCGGATCGAGCCCCTCGGCGTTGTGGACCAGATCATGGGCCCATTGCGTGGTCAGCAGATAGGCCTGCATGACGAAATCGAAGAACTGGTTGGATTTCCATTCCGGGTCGACAAAACGCTTGTCGCGCGGCGGCGGCTCGGCGGCCGGGGCAGCCTGCTCACCGGCCATGCGGCGCACCGCCGAGCCCCAGAGGTCGAGATAGGCGTTGCCGAGCCGGGCTTGCAGGTCGGCAGAGCGGGTCTGGTCGGACAACCAGTATTCGGCAACCGTTCCGAAGGTCTTGATGACCTCGGTGACCTCGCTGGGCGGCTTGTCCTTGATCTCGCCGTTTTCGGCGGGTTTCAGGTAGGCGGCGAGCGCCTGGCCGCTGCTTTCCATGGCCCGCGCCAGGTTGAGCGCAAAGGCTTCCGGATCGAATTTCTTCGCCGTCGGAGTCTCAGTGGTCACGTCAGTCATGGCCAGGCAACAACTTCATTTCCGGTGGCGCCGCGCCACCTGCAGACGGATGATGGCACAGTTCGGCAGATGTCGCAGGATTCGATGTGCTGCAATGCGACAATGACCTTGGTTAGGTCACACTAACGACCCAGGCGGCGGGTTTGTTCGCTGGACCTTAATTGTTTGCGGCGAATTTTGTTTTAATGGTGCGACGCGGCGTAGATGAAGCCGTCGCGGATCGCCGGTGGATGTGGCTCGGGAATGTTGAGATCGATGACAGGTGGCAGGGGCAGCGGAACAGGAGCGGCAGCGGCAATATTGCTGCTCGCGCTTGCGTTGGGCGGCTGCGCCTCGACCATCGCCGACCTGCCGATGGTCGGAACGCCGGCCGGCGCTCCGACGCGACCGGCGCAGGCCGGCGAGTACCTGCCAGTGCACGATCTGCCCACCAGCCGTGAAGGCACGGCGATGAGTGCGGCGGACCAGGCCAAGATGCAGGCCGAGCTGATCGCCGCACGCGACCGCCAGGCTGTCGTCCTGCCTGCAAAACCTGGCGCCAAGTGAGCGAAAACCACCTCTGGAGGGTGGTGTCGGCGGGCTTCCGTGATAAAAAGATCCCGATTCAACCGCATGCTGAAGCGAGTTCGGCGAAGTTGGACCGGTTCGGTGCCTGAATTCGTAGAGATCACGGAAACAACGCGGCTTTTCGCGCCAACCAGCTTACTTTGACCGTCTCAGACAACCGCGATTCCCGCTTGACCGGTTCCGGAGCCAGGACCATGGACGAATTCTACCGCATCCGCCGCCTGCCGCCCTACGTGTTCGAACAGGTCAACCGGGCCAAGGCAGCCGCGCGGAACGCCGGCGCCGATATCATCGACCTCGGCATGGGCAATCCGGACCTGCCGACGCCGCCGCATGTGATCGAGAAGCTGAAGGAAACCCTCGGCAAGCCGCGCACCGACCGCTATTCGGCGTCCAAGGGCATCACCGGCCTGCGCAAGGCCCAGGCCGGCTATTATGCCCGCCGCTTCGGCGTGAAGCTCAATCCCGACACCCAGGTGGTGGCTACGCTGGGCTCGAAGGAGGGCTTTGCCAACGTGGCGCAGGCGATCACCGCGCCCGGCGACGTGGTGCTGTGTCCCAACCCGAGCTACCCCATCCACGCGTTCGGCTTCCTGATGGCGGGCGGTGTGATCCGTTCGGTTCCGTCCGAGCCCGGCCCGGAGTTCTTCCACGCGGTCGAGCGTGCAATCATCCATTCGATCCCGAAGCCGATTGCGATGATCGTCTGCTACCCGTCGAACCCGACGGCACAGGTGGCCAGCCTCGACTTCTACAAGGACCTGGTGGCCTTCGCGAAGAAGCACGAGATCTACATCCTGTCCGACCTCGCTTACGCCGAAGTCTATTTCGACGACAACAATCCGCCGCCCTCGGTGCTGCAGGTGCCGGGCGCCATCGATGTCACCGTCGAGTTCACTTCGATGTCCAAGACGTTCTCGATGGCCGGCTGGCGCATGGGCTTTGCGGTCGGTAACGAGCGCATCATCGCGGCGCTTACCCGGGTCAAATCCTATCTCGACTACGGCGCGTTCACGCCGATCCAGGTAGCGGCCACGGCAGCGCTCAACGGGCCCGACGACTGCATCCGCGAAATGCGCGACATCTATCGCAAGCGTCGCGATGCACTGGTGGAGTCGTTCGGCCGCGCCGGCTGGGAGATCCCACCGCCGTCCGCATCGATGTTCGCTTGGGCACCGCTGCCGCCGGCGTTCCGCGATGTCGGCAGCATGCAGTTCTCGACCCTGCTGGTGGAGAAGTCCGGCGTGGTGGTATCGCCGGGCGTCGCTTTCGGCGAACATGGCGAGGGCTACGTGCGCATCGCCATGGTGGAGAACGAACAGCGCATCCGCCAGGCTGCGCGCGGCGTACGCCGCTTCCTTGAAAGCGGCGTCGAAACATTGCACAACGTGGTTCCTCTCGCCACCCGGCGGTAAGGACCAACTCTCAAATCGGCATCCGGTCGTACGACCGGATCATGCCAAATCCAGTTCTCCGGCAGGCTTTAGACGTTATGGTTTCACCCCTGAAGGTGGGTATCGCAGGACTCGGCACCGTCGGGGCCGAAGTAGTCCGTCTGATCGAACAGCAAGGCAAGGTGCTGGCAGCGCGCTGCGGCCGCAGTATGCGCGTCACCGCGGTGACCGCGCGCTCCAGGACAAAGAAGCGCGGCATCGATCTGCGCGACGTCACGTGGGCCAAGAGCCCGCTGGCGCTGGCGCAGGATCCCGAGGTCGACTGCTTCGTCGAACTGATGGGCGGCGTCGGCGACCCCGCGTTGTCGGCGATCGAGGCGGCGCTGACCCTGGGTAAATCGGTGGTCACCGCCAACAAGGCGCTGATCGCCAAGCATGGGCTGAAGCTGGCGGCGCTGGCCGAGAAGCATGGCGGCGCGTTGAACTACGAGGCGGCGGTCGCCGGCGCCATCCCGGTGGTCAAGACGCTGCGCGAAGGTCTCGCCGGCACCGACATTCATCGCGTCTACGGCATTCTCAACGGTACCTGCAATTATATCCTGACCCGCATGGAGCAGGAGGGGCTGTCGTTCGCCGAATGTCTGGCCGACGCGCAGCGGCTCGGCTATGCCGAGGCCGATCCGTCATTCGACATCGACGGCCACGATACCGCGCAGAAACTCGCCATCCTGGCCAGCCTGGCGTTCGGCACCAAGGTGGCGCAGAGCGCGGTCTATGTGGAAGGCATCTCGTCCATCGACGCCGCCGATCTGCGCGCCGCATCGGAACTCGGCTATCGCGTCAAGCTGCTCGGCGTGGCGGTGCGCACCGCCAAGGGCATCGAGCAGCGCGTGCATCCCACCATGGTGCCCCGGACCTCGTCTATCGCCCAGGTCATGGGCGTCACCAATGCGGTGACCATCGACGGCGCCGGCATTGCGCCGATCACGCTGGTCGGTCCGGGGGCAGGCGGTGCTGCGACGGCATCTGCCGTGCTGGCTGATATCGCCGACGTGGCGCGCAATGTGCGCGCGATGCCGTTCGGACGCCCGGTTGCCAAGCTCGCGGCCACGACCAAGGCACCGATGGAGCGCCACGAGGGCGGTTATTACATCCGCCTGATGGCGCGCGACCTCGCCGGCACTGCCGCGACCATCGCCACGCGGCTGGCCGAACAGAAGATTTCCATCGAGTCGATCGTGCAGCGGCATCCTGATGGCCATGTCGATGCCGGTGGCGCGTCGAAGAAATCATCGCCGGTGCCGGTGATCCTGATCACCTATGCGACGTCTGAAGACGCGGTGCGCCGCGCCCTGAAAGCCGTGCAGCAGGACAAGGTCATCAGCGGTCGCCCGCAGGTGATCCGTATCGAAAAGAACTGATCGCGTTCGTTTGAGTTGATCGGGCTGTTGCCCGCCGTGTCCAAGGAGTTTCGCCGATGTCGACCCATATTTCCGTGCCTCCGCAGCAATTGCTCGAGCGCATCCTGACGCTCGAAATCGTGCGTGTGACGGAGCGTGCCGCGGTGTCGGCGGCGCGGCTGCGCGGCCGCGGCCTGGAAAAGGCCTCGGACCAGGCGGCTGTCGATGCCATGCGGCGGGAGCTCAACAAATTGCCGATCGACGGGACCGTCGTGATCGGCGAAGGCGAGATCGACGAGGCGCCGATGCTCTTCATCGGCGAGAAGGTCGGCAGCACCCACGGCCCGAAGGTCGACATCGCCGTCGATCCCCTGGAAGGCACCGTGTTGTGCGCCAAGAACATGCCCGGCGCCATCGCGACCATCGCCATGGCCGACGGCGGCACCTTGCTGCACGCACCGGACTGCTACATGCACAAGATCGCCATCGGTCCGGGCTATCCCAAGGGAACCGTGGATCTCGATGCATCGATCGAAGACAACATCCGCTCGCTGGCCAAGGCCAAGGGCGTCAAGCCGTCGGAGATCACGGCCATTCTGCTCGACCGCCCGCGTCACGCGGAAATGGTCGCGGCGATCCGCAAGCTCGGCGCTGCGGTCAGCCTGATCAGCGACGGCGACGTGGCAGGTGTGATCCATACGGCCGAGGCGCGGACCGGCATCGATATCTATTTCGGCAGCGGCGGTGCACCCGAGGGCGTGCTCTCTGCGGCCGCCTTGCGCTGCATCGGCGGCCAGATGCAGACCCGGCTCATCATCGACAGCGAGGAACTGCGGGAACGCACGCTGAAGATGGGCATCAAGGACGCTAAGAAGAAATACGAAATCGAGGACATGGTGCGGGGTGACTGCCTGTTCGCGGCCACCGGCGTGACCACCGGTTCTCTGCTGGAGGGCGTCAAGTTCGGCAAGGACGTCATCGAGACCGATACGGTGGTGATGCGTTCGGTGACCGGTACCGTGCGCTACATCAAGGCGGAGCATCGCCAGCTCGAGAAATTCCACCTGGATTGAGTAGCAGACATGACCGAAGTCGTGATCCGCCCGGTCGGCGCCGATGAGCGCGCCGCCTGGGAGCCGTTGTGGAACGGCTATCTAACCTTCTACAAGGCGACGCTGCCGCAGATCGCCACGGACACCGCCTGGGCGCGGTTTCACGATCCCGCCGAGCCGATGTTCCTGCTCGGCGGCTATGTCGACGGCAAGCTCACCGGCATCGTGCAGTATCTGTATCACCGCTCGAGCTGGACGGTCGGCAACTACTGCTATCTGCAGGACCTGTTCGTCGCCGACGGCGCGCGCGGTCTCGGCCTTGGCCGTAAGCTGATCGAGGGCGTCTATGCGGAGGCGAAGGCCGCCGGCTGCAGCCGCGTGCACTGGCTGACCCAGAACGACAACGCGCAGGCGCGCATCCTGTACGATCAGGTTGCCGATAATTCCGGCTTCATGCAGTACCGGAAGATTCTTTAAGCCGTCGTTCCGGGTTCGCTCGCGCTCCGGAATGACAGCGTGGGTGCTATCAACGAAAAACAAATCAGGGAGCGAACCATGAGCGAGATGCCCGACGTCAAAGCCCTCATCTTCGACGTGTTCGGCACCGTCGTGGATTGGCGCGGCAGCCTGATTGCCGATTTCACGGCATGGGGCAAAACCCGCGGGATCACCGCCGACTGGGCCGAACTGGTCGATGCCTGGCGGCAGGGGTATGCGCCGTCCATGGACCGGGTGCGCCATCATCCCGAACGCGGCTTCGTCAAGCTCGACACGCTGCACCGGCAAACGCTGGAAATGCTGGTGGCGAAGTTCGACATCAAGGGCCTGACCGACGCCGACCTGAGCTACATGACGCTCGGCTGGCACCGGCTGCATCCGTGGTCGGACTCGGTCAGCGGTCTGACGCGGCTGAAGTCAAAATTCATCATCAGCCCGCTGTCCAACGGCAACGTGGCGCTGCTCACCAACATGGCGAAATTCGCAGGTCTGCCGTGGGACCTGGTCATGAGCGCGGAACTGTTCGTGCACTACAAGCCGGATCCGGAATCCTATCTCGGCGCCGCTGCATTGCTGAACCTGAAGCCGGAACAGGTGATGATGGTGGCCGCCCACAACAACGATCTCGCCGCCGCGCAGGCGCTCGGCCTGAAGACCGGCTTCGTGCCGCGGGTGACCGAATACGGCCCGCACCAGAGCCGCGATTTCAAGGCCGATGGCGCCTGGGACGTGGTGGCGGAGGATTTTAACGACATGGCGAAGCGGATGGGGTGCTGAAGTGTCGGAACGAAAATCCGACGCCAAAGTCATTCAGGACCTGAGCGACATTCGTGCTCGGCTTGATGCGATGCCGACCAAGAAGAAGCTTGTGATCCTTGCTATCGGCCTTTTCATCGCGGCGTCGATTTTCCGTCATTTTGGGCTCTGAACGCGTCTCCAGCACACTCCACCGTCATCTTCGCCGAAACGCAACTGCGTTTCGGCTGGAGGTGCCGTCGCTCTTGCGACGGCCTCGAAGGATGGGCCGCGCGCTCGTTGCCGCATCCTTCGAGGCTCGCAAGGGCTCGCTCCTCAGGATGACGATATCTGAGATGAAGATCGCTCGTTTCGGACGGTTTGCCTCGCCGCTGCTTCGTGCTTATGTCCCGCCATCATGACGCCCCCCATCAGCCTTCCCGTTGAATCCCAGCCAGCATTTCTTGGCGTCGCCTTGTCGGCGACCGGTAAGACCTGGCGCGACCGGGTCGACCAGCGCGGCGCGGCGCGGGCGCTGGCCATGGTGCAGCGCTATCAGCTGCCGGAAATGCTGGCGCGGCTGCTGGCTGGACGCGGCGTCGAACTCGACGCTGTCGAGGATTTTCTCGATCCGACCATCCGCAAGCTGATGCCGGATCCGTTCACCGTGACCCAGATGGAAGCCGCCGCGATCCGCATCGCCGATGCCGCCGCCAACGGCGAGAAGGTGGCGATCTTCGGTGACTACGACGTCGACGGCGCGACGTCTGCGGCGCTGCTGGCCTGGCATCTGCGCCATTGCGGGCTCGACCCGCTGATCCATATTCCCGATCGCATCTTCGAGGGCTACGGTCCCAACGTCGACGCCATCACCATGCTGGCCGGCAAGGGCGCCACGCTGCTGGTGACCGTGGATTGCGGCACTACCAGCTTCGAACCGCTGGCGGAAGCGCGGAAGCTCGGCATGTCCGTGGTGGTGATCGACCATCACCAATGCGGCGACGACCTGCCGGAGGTCGACGCGCTGGTCAATCCAAACCGCCCGGATGACATCTCCGGCCTCGGCCATCTGGCTGCCGTGGGCCTTGTCTTCATCACGCTGGTGGCGGTCAACCGCGAACTGCGGCGGCGCGGGTTCTGGACGCCGACCATGCCGGAACCGGACCTGCTCGGCATGCTGCATCATGTGGCGCTCGGCACCGTCGCCGACGTGGCGTCGCTGACCGGCCTCAACCGCGCCTTCGTCGCCAAGGGACTGATCGCATTGCGCCGCCGCGACCATGTGGGCCACACCGCGCTGATGGATGTGTCGCGCCTCAGCGGTCCGCCAGAGGCTTGGCATCTCGGCTTCATGCTGGGGCCGCGCATCAATGCCGGCGGCCGCATCGGCCGCGCCGATCTCGGCGTGCAACTGCTGCTCGAAGGCGACATTTCCGAAGCCGCGCGCATCGCCGCCGAACTCGACCGGCTCAACACCGAGCGCCGGGTCATCGAGCAGATGGCCGAGGCGCAGGCCGAAGCCGAGGCGATGGCGTCACTGGGCCTTGAGGACAAGGGCTCGGTGATCGTGACCGCGGCGGAGGGCTGGCATCCTGGCGTGGTCGGGCTGGTGGCGTCGCGGCTCAAGGAAAAATTCGCGCGGCCGGCCTTTGCCATTGCGCTGGAGCCGGGCGGCATCGGGACGGGGTCGGGCCGTTCGATCTCCGGCGTCGATATCGGCAAGGTGGTCCGGCAGGCGGTCAAGGAGGGCATCCTGATCAAAGGTGGCGGCCACGCGATGGCAGCGGGCGTCACCTTGCGCAAGGAACGCCTCGCCGAATTCCGTGGTTACATGGAAGCGGCGTTGGCCGGCGACGTTGCCAAATCGCGCAACGAGAAGGAGCTGTTCATCGACGGCGCCGTCACCGCGCGCGGCGTCACCACCGATCTGGTGAACACGCTGAACCGTGCCGGGCCGTTCGGCGCCGGCAATCCAGAGCCGGTGATCGCGCTGCCGTCGCACCAGTTGGTCTATGCCGACGAGGTCGGCCAGGCGCATCTGCGGCTGCGCTTCAAGTCGAGTGACGGCTCGATGGTCAACGGCATCGCGTTTCGCTCCATCGGCCAGAAGCTCGGCAATGCGCTGCAGGCGAACCGCGGCCAGGTGCTGCATGTGGCGGGGTCGCTGACAGTGGACCGCTGGCAGGGCGCGGAGCGCGTGCAGATGCGGGTGATCGATGTGGCGGTGCCCGACGAGGGGCCGGCGAGGATCAGGTAGCTCGAAATAATTGTGGGTGCCGATGACGGTGCCCCAATCGCCGCTGTCGTCCTCCGCGCAAGCGGGGACCAAGTATACGGCAGCGTTCCGGCTCGATCACCAGCACCTGCGTCTAGTGGGTCGCCCGCTTTCGCGGGCGATGACAGTCGCGCTTTGTGTGGTCTACGATCCCTGCCGCAACCTTGCCAGCACCTTCAGCCCGCCATAGCCGTCGGCCGGCAGCAGGCCCATCTTCAACTGATAGTCCTTCACCGCCTTCATGGTGTCGTTGCCGACGCGGCCGTCGGTGCCGCCGGTGTCGAAACCGGCGCGGGTGAGACGGGTCTGTATTTCCTGCACTTCGGCCAGCGTCAGGATGCGCTCGGAACCGGGGAACGGCTGGATGAACGGCGGGCTGCCTAAGATGCGGTCGCCGAGATGGCAGATCGCCAACGCGTAGTTCATCGACGGATTGTAGCTGCGCACCGCATAAAAACCCTGGCCGAGCAGGAAGGCGGGGCCGCCCGCTACCGGTACCCACAATTTGGCGCTGGCGCCCGGTTGCGGGAACGGCTGGCCGTCGGCGCGGGTGACGCCGGCGGCCGACCATGCGGCGAAGGTGCGCTTCGCATCGGACGAGGTCGCACCGACAGCGCGGACCTCATAGCCCCAGTGTTCGCCGCGCGGATACTTGCCGCGGTTGACCAGGAATTTGGCGCTGGAGCCCAGCGCATCGTCGGGGCGGCCAAACGGCGACACCTTGCCATCGCGATCATAGTCGATGCCGACATTGAGCCAGACTTCCGGCATCCACTGGGTATGACCCATGGCGCCGGCCCAGGAGCCGCGCATTTCGTCCGGTGTGCCCCAGCCCTTGTCGACGATCTTCAGCGCGTTGATCAGCTCGGTTTCCCAGTAGGCGCGGCGCCGGGGCTCGTTCCAGGCCAGGGCCGCCAGCGCCGGAAACACCGGCCGCATGTGGTTCTGCTGCACGATGGGATCGCCATAGGCCGACTCCACGCCCCACAGCGCCAGCAGCGTGCCGCGTTCGACGCCAAAATCCTGCTCGATGCGTCCGAACAGCGCCGCGTTCTTCTTCAGCGCCTCCTTGCCGGCGATGATGCGCCAGTCGGAGGCGCGGCGGTTGACGTATTGCCAGAGCTCCTCATGGAATTCCGGCTGTTTCTGCATCGCCTTGAACACGGACATGTCCGGTTCGATGCGGCCCATCACCCGGGCGTAGGTGGCGTCGGACACGCCCTTGGCCAGCGCGCGGGCGCGAAAGCCCTCGCGCCACGCGTCGAAGCCGGCGGGTGCGGCGATCACCGAGGCCGGCAGCGCGAGCAGGGCGCCTGCGCCCAGGCCGGCCTGCAGCATGGCGCGCCGCGACAGCGGGAGACGAGAATCATTCTGGGTCATGGCGGCAGCTTAGCGCCGCGAAAGCGGACGCGGCAGGGACATTGCGTCGCTGGAACCGGTCACCCCAGTTCCGTCGCCACGGCGACAAGCCAGCGCCGCACTGTCACTTCGGTGCGGGCCGACAGGCTGGACGCCAGTCGCCGCTCCAGCGCCATCGCATGGCGGCGGCATTTGCCAAGCAGCACGGTGCCCCTTGTCGTCAGGGTCCATTGCAGGACGCGACCATGCACCGGGTGCGGCGTCTTGCGGATGGCGCCGGCGCGTTCGAGGTTGCGGATGATCTGGCCGACGGTCTGCGGCGTCAGCAGGGACACGCGGGCGAGGTCGGCGCCGGACAGGCCGGGATAGGCCTTCAGCATGGTCAGCACGGCGAATTGCGGCGGGGTGACATTGAGTTCGGAGAGCGCCCGCTCCAGCGTCAGCCGCGCCGCCGCCTGCGCCTGCCGCAACAAGTAGCCGAGATGGCCGGCCTCGCCGCGCTTGCCCATGCCGGGCGAAGGCGGAAGGACGCCGGGCACCGGGGCCATTTTGCGTCCGGTACGTTTTTCTGGGATGACGGATTTTGCCGATTTCCGGACTTTCCCCTTGGCCAGTTTTCGCGACGTTGCAGCGTGTGACCTGTCGGCTAAACTGATCAGCTTGCGCATGGTATAAGCCCACTTATAATATATCAGTGCACTTATAATAAAGGAAATGACGGCGATGTCACTTGCCCATCCCCGCGCAGCGAACACAAGAATTTCAGTAAACTCGCGCCCGAGCTCGACGCCATGGTGCGCGCGCTCGGCAGCGCCGCGGCGCTGTACGGGCTCGACAAGCAGCTGCTCGAACTGGTGAAAATCCGCGCGTCCCAGATCAATGGCTGCGCGTTCTGCGTGCAGTATCACATCATATTGGCTGAGGGGCTCGACGTGCCAAAAGCCAAGCTGGATCTACTGGCAGTGTGGCGCGAAGCGCCGGTCTATTCGGTGCGCGAACGCGCGGCGCTGGTCTGGACCGAGGCGCTCACATCGGTTGCGAACGGTGTCAGCGACGATGTCTATGCGGAAGCCAGCGCAGAGTTCTCCGAGACGGAGTTGCTATACCTGTCGTCGGCGATTGCCGGCATCAATGTCTGGAACAGGTTTGGCGCAGCCTATCGCTGGACGCCGCCGGCGCGGAAGTAGACCAGGGAGCCACGCATGGCGCGGCGCAAGCTGCGCGGTGCACGCCCCGCTCTCGGTTGTCATCGCCCGCGAAAGCGGGCGATCCAGTAGACGGTGGCGGCACGGCTCTGGCACTGGCAGCGCCGCATACTGGGTCGCCCGGCTGGCGCGCGGATGCGCGCCAGCCGGGCGACGACAGTTGCGTTTGTAGCCGGTCAGTCGCCGCTCAATCCTTGGCGCGCTCGACGTAGGAACCGTCTTCGGTCATCACCACGATGCGGGTGCCCGGACCGATGTGCGGCGGCACCAGGGTGCGGACGCCGTTGGCCAGCATCGCCGGCTTGTAGGATGACGACGCGGTCTGGCCCTTGGTGACCGGCTCGGTATCGACGACTTCCACCGTGGCGCGCTGCGGCATGGTGATGGCCACCGGGACCAGGCCGTGCAGCGACAGTTTCACGGTCATGTTTTCCTGCAGGTAGGGCTCGGCATCGCCGATCACGTCTTTCTGCACGGCCACCTGGTCGTAATTGTCGTTATTCATGAAATGGAAGCCGTCGGCATCCTTGTAGAGGTAATTGAAGTTCTGGTCCTCGATGGTCGCCTTTTCCACCGCGTCCGTGGTCTTGTACCGCTCCGAGATCTTCACGCCGTCGCTGATTCGGCGCATTTCGATCTGGCTGACCGGGGTTCCCTTGCCGGGATGGATGTTCTCGGCGGTCAGAACCACGTAGAGCTTGCCGTCTTGCTCGATCACGTTGCCCTTGCGAATAGAACTGGCGATGACTTTCACAGATATGTTTCCTAGATTTCAGGCCCGGGACCGATCCGGACGATGTCCCGAGGCCAGCGAAGCGGTTTCGGGCTGCAACATACTGATTTCGCCTGATGATGCCAGCCTTTTGCAACTTATTCGGGCGGACCGGCGATGAGCGGGACGAAGCCGCCGTCGCCCTGGTGGGAACCGGGGCGGCACCAAGACCGCCGGCCGTTCCTGCAGGCCCGCGGCGCCATCACCCGGGCGACCCGGGGCTGGTTCGAGGAGCAGGGCTTTACCGAGGTGGAGACCGGCATCCTGCAGGTGTCGCCGGGCAACGAGACCCATCTGCACGCGCCGCGCACCGAACTGACCGACGCCGGCGGCGAACGGCTGCCGCGTTACCTGCGCACCTCGCCGGAATTTGCCTGCAAGAAGCTGCTGGCTGCCGGTGAGGAGAAGATCTTCGAATTCGCTCGCGTGTTTCGTGACCGCGAGCGCGGCGACCTGCATCTGCCCGAGTTCACCATGCTGGAATGGTACCGGGCGAATGCGAATTTTGAAGCCGTGATCGCCGACTGCATCGTGGTGATCGGCCATGCCGCACAGGCGACCGGAACGAGGCAGTTCGCCTTTCGCGGCAGGACCGCCGATCCGTTCGCCGAGCCGGAAATGCTGACGGTCGCCGCCGCCTTCGATAGATTTGTCGCCGTCGACCTGCTGGCGACCGTTGCCCACGGCGATGGCGACCGCGCAAAGCTAGCCGCCGCCGTTGCCGGCAGGGTGCGGATCGCTGACGACGACACCTGGTCCGATATCTTCAGCAAGGTTCTGGTCGAACACGTCGAGCCGCATCTCGGGCAGGGGCGGCTCACGGTGCTGTTCGATTATCCTGCGCCGGAGTCCGCGCTGGCGCGGACCCGGCAGCACGACCCGCGCGTGGCCGAACGCTTCGAAGTCTATGCCTGCGGCGTCGAACTGGCCAACGGCTTCGGCGAGCTGACCGACGCCAATGAGCAGCGCCGACGATTTGTCGGCTCGATGGATGAAAAGCAGCGCCGCTATGGCGAGCGCTACCCGCTCGACGAAGAATTCCTCGAGGCGGTCGCCAACATGCCCGATGCGTCCGGCATAGCGCTCGGCTTCGACCGGCTGGTGATGCTGGCCGCAGGCGCCACCCGGATCGACCAGGTGGTGTGGCAGCCGCCCGCGGGCGAGCGATGAGCAGTCCGATCCGCACGCTTGCCACCACGCTGCGCCAGCCCAGCGAACTGGTCGCCCATGGTCTGGCGCCGGCGGCCGTGCTGCCTGATCTGGAGAAGGTCGCGGCGCGCTATGCGGTGGCGGTGACGCCGGCCGTAGCCGCGCTGATCGATCCCAACGATCCCCACGATCCCATCGCACGGCAGTACATCCCAAGCATGGATGAATTGACCGTTCTGCCCGAGGAGAGTGCCGATCCGATCGGCGACCACGTCCATGCGCCGGTCGACGGCATCGTGCATCGCTACCCCGATCGCGTGCTGTTCAAGCTGGTGCATGTCTGCGCCGTGTATTGCCGGTTCTGCTTCCGTCGCGAGATGGTCGGGCCCGGCAAGGACAACGCGCTCTCCGGCGAGGCCTATGCTGCGGCGCTGGATTACATCCGGACACATCCGGAGATCTGGGAGGTGATCCTCACGGGCGGCGATCCGCTGATGCTGTCGCCGCGGCGGCTCGCCGAGATCACGGCCGACCTCGGGGCCATCGATCATGTCAGGATCATCCGGCTGCACACCCGCGTGCCCGTGGCAGACCCGGCGCGCGTCTCCGCCGAGATGGTGGCGGCCCTGAAGACGCCGGGCGCCACCACCTGGGTGGCACTGCATGCCAACCATCCGCGCGAGCTCACCGCGGCTGCACGCGCCGCGTGCGCGCTGATCGTCGACGCCGGGATTCCCATGGTCAGTCAGTCCGTGCTTTTGACCGGCGTCAATGACGATGCCGCGACGCTGGAGCAATTGATGCGAACGTTCGTCGAATGCCGCATCAAACCCTATTATCTTCACCATGGCGATCTGGCGCCGGGCACCGCGCATCTGCGCACCACCATCGCGCAGGGGCAGGCGCTGATGCGCACGCTGCGCGGCAACGTTTCGGGACTTTGCCAGCCGGATTACGTGCTGGATATTCCCGGCGGTTTCGGCAAGGTGCCGCTCGGTCCGGAATATTTGACGCGAAATCCTGCGGACGATCATGAAGCCGCGGCGGAATCGGGCTATCGTGTCGTTGACTACTGCGGCGATGTTCACGCCTATCCGCCGAAGCCATGACCGGTGCCCATGACCGAGGTAAAGCGTGAACCGCCGGACGATGAGGGCAATCGCGGATTCGAGAACGCGGTGATGCTGGGATTTTTCGTGGTGCTGGTGGCCGCCGGAATCTGGCTGCTCGGCACCATGGCCGACGTGCGAAAGGTGCAGGACTGCTCCGCGCAGGGACGGCGAAATTGTGCGACGATTGACGTTCCCGAGCGGACGCGATGAGATGCAATTGAGAAGTCGGAGAAGCAAAATGAAGAAATGGCTCGTGACAATCGCTTGTCTGACGACGCTGGGAAGTTCGATCGCGCTGGCGCAAGATTCGACGCGCAATGCGCCGCCGGCCGCG
Organism: Rhodopseudomonas sp. P2A-2r; assembly: GCF_026015985.1. Taxonomy (GTDB): domain Bacteria; phylum Pseudomonadota; class Alphaproteobacteria; order Rhizobiales; family Xanthobacteraceae; genus Tardiphaga. Next base: position 3,550,772 of record NZ_CP110389.1, read on the forward strand.
GTCAAGCGCGCGCAGCAGCCGCAGCAGCCGGCCGCGACGGCAGCAGCTCCGGTCGGCCATCGCCAGCCGCGCGCGGGCGACATTCCGTCCGAGACCGGCAGCAACGACCCCGGCAAGATCGACGCCCAGGATCGCGAGCTCGATCGAATGATCAAGGGTATCTGCAAGGGCTGCTGAGCGCTTGCGGTGGCATAACGTGATCGTTGCGCCCGTCCGCTGAGCGCGCGTCTTGTCCGCGACAGCGGCAATGCGCGTGCCGCATAAGCGGCCGACGTGCGCCGTCCCCACGCCGGCTCGCTGCCACTTAGAAATCGATCAGACCTTGTTGCGTGCCGCCAGCGCCATGCCGATCAGCGAGGCTCCGCCGAACACCAGGTTGATGCCGACCAGCAGGCCGATGGCCCAGAGCGCCGAGCCCGGCAGGCCGCTGATGATCAGGAATGCGATCAGGATGTCCATCAGGCCGGCAAACAGCATCCAGCTCCAGCGCTCCGACAGTTCCTTGCGGTGTTGCAGGGCGTACATGATCGAGGCAACGCCCTCCGCGAGGAAGTAGGCGCCGACAACCAGGGTCAGCGTCAGGGTGCTTTCGACCGGCTTGATCAGCAGGACGATGCCGGCGCCGATGGCCAGCACGGCCGAGATCAGCGACCACCAGAAGCCGGGCATGGCCCGTGCCCAGAAGGTCAGCGCCAGACCGGCGACGCCGGTGATCAGAAACATCCAGCCGAGAAAGATGGTCACGGCAATGCTCGCCAGCGGCGGCACGATCATGGCTGCAAGTCCCAGCACCACCAGCAGGATTCCTTCGAACAGGAATGCCTTCCAGTGAGCGCTGACCGTGGTGGTCATTTTGGCCTGCAGGGCGGCGATGTCATCGGGGAGTGTCATGGGGGAGATCCTGGTGCCGTTCCGGGAAGGTGCGGGTGGCATCAACATACCCCGGGACGGCGCGCCGCGGTAAAGATTGTACAGTCAGAAATCGCCGAACGCCGATGCCAGGGCAGGCGCATAACGCCGCAACCTGTTGCGGCCAAGGATATAGGCGGTGGTGGTCAGCAGCAGCAAGGCAAGGCCGATGGCGATCGAGACCAGTCCCAGAGGGATCAGCACGAGCGTCACGTTGCGATCCGGATTGACGAACCAGTGATGGATGGAAGACAGCACGAAGGCAGTACCGACGAAGCCCGCGCCGCCGCCGGCCACCAACAGCGCCCACATGCTGCGCAACTGGCGCAGCCGCTGCCGCGAGGCTTCGCTGCGCGGCGCGTGATGGGCACCGATGCGCCACACCAGACGTGCCGCAAGGAAGATGGTGCCGAACCCGACAAACAATCCGGTCGCTTCCAGCAGGCGGCGCGGTAGCCCCTGGATCTCGGGATATTGCTGCAGTGTCAGCAGCGGCAGGTCGAAGCAGCTGTGCAACGCGACCGGCGCCAGGACGATCAGCGCGGCGGTCTTGATGCCTGCATAGCTGTCGCGGCGATGCGCGCCGAGCGCGCCGCCGGAGCGCGCAAGGGCGATATAGGCGCCGGCGATGATGCCCACGGCACCGTGAAACGGCACGGTCAAGACGCTGCGCAACACGGCGAGCGATCGCCACATCTCCGGGAATTTCACGAGATAGACGAGGTTTTCATAGGCGGCAAAGCCGAGCCCAACCGCCGCGCCATACACCACGGTGTTCATCGGATCGTCGGAACGCGCCCGCTGCGTGGCGATCGCCAGGATCGCCAACACCTTGACGATTTCCTCGGGCGCGGCGATGCCGAAGATCGCATGCAGCAGCATGGCCAGCCACGGATTGCCGCTGAGGCCGGCCATGGAGGCGAAGGGGGCACGGGCGAGCCCGAGCAGCGAAATGCTGATGACTCCGAGCAGGAACGCGGCCCACACCAGCCCGGGCGGCCCCGGCCGCTCGTCGGCAGCGATCACCAGCCAGAGCACCAGCAGGGCTGGCGCAACGGCGGCGATGCCTATGACGGTCGGGAGCGATTCGAGCAGGTTCATCGGAAGAAAATACCGTGTCGCCGACGCGAAGTGTTGAAGGATTCGTGATCCTGACGATGAAATCTCCGCGACCGCGCTTCCCCGGCCACACGAAAAAGGGCGGCCATGGGCCGCCCTTCGTCTTACATCGCGTCGCCGCTTACTGGCAGAGATGCGGTCGGCCATCCTCGCCGCGGAACACGGTCCCGGGCTGGCAGACAAAACCGTTCTTTTGCGCATAGCTCTGGCTGTAGCGGTAATCGCCGTTGTAGCCGTTGAAGCCATCGTCATAGGCGTAGGCATCGGCGGCGCGGAAAGGCGCCGTCGCGATGGCACCGGCAGCGCCGACGGCACCGCCTACCACGCCGGCAGCAACGTCGGCCGGCCAAAATCCGCTGCTGTCGCGCTGATAGGCGTTGGCATCGTAGGCGCGCTGCGACATCGCATGCTTATGGTTCATGTGCCTGTGGTTCATGTCGCCCGCCAACACCGGGGAGGCGATCAGCGCGGACAGGACAGCGGCTGCGGCGAGAAATTTGATTTTCGTCATGGGCATCTCCTTCGCGGGAATGATGTTGAGCCAACACCCCATGGCGAGAGACGTTCCCATATCGGGAGGGGGCGACTTCAAACGAACGTGAAGTCTTGATCCATCTCAGGCGCAGCTTTCCGCGACGAGCACTGGTCTATTGGATGGATACCCAGGGTGAGGCGGCTGGGGTGCCGCCGACCTCGCTCAACCAGACGTGGCGATTGGCAGTAGCCGCTCCTCGACAAGTTCTGGAATATGCTATTGAAATTGCTGTATAATTTATATGGATCGCGTCCATTTGGAGCGCTGTCTCATCTGTAACGTCTCCCACTTCGACAGAATCGGCTGTGAATGCGCAACGAAGTGGGACTCCGGGCTACTTAAAGGCCAACCTCGTCGATTACGCCGAACTCTATGACGGGCATGATCCAGTAGACGAGTCTGGTTCCTGCGAATGCCGTCTTGAGCCGGGCGAGCAGTTGGGCAGCATCCGGCCTTTCAAGGATGATGCGCACCAGGACCTCGTCGGCATTGCCCTTGACCTGCTCGGCCGTCGAGTGCAGGCGAACCGTCGGGCCATAGCCGGCGCCGTCGGATGCCGTGAAACCAGATACCAGATCGCGCTGCTCGCTAAGATAATCGAACAACTCCTCACGGAGCCTGCGGGCAGCGATCAATGTCAGACAAACCGGTTCACTCCTCACGTAGCCTTCCTCCCAATGCTGCCGAACCGGCGATAGAGGATCGGCAGAAGGATCAGTGTCAAAAGCGTCGACGACAGCAGGCCGCCTATGACCACGATCGCCAGCGGCTTCTGAATTTCAGATCCGGGGCCGGTTGCGAATAGCAAAGGAACCAGTCCGAGCGCGGTAATGCTGGCGGTCATCAGTACCGGCCGAAGCCGGCGCTGTGCACCTTCCAGGACAATGCGATCCTCGGGAACGCCGCGTGCGCGGAGCTGATTGAAGTAGGAGACGAGTACGACTCCGTTCAGAACGGCAATGCCGAGCAGCGCGATAAATCCGACCGAAGCCGGCACCGACAGATACTCGCCGGTCAGGACCAGCGCAAAGACGCCGCCGATGAGAGCGAAGGGGATGTTGACCAGGACCATCAGCGCCTGCCGGATCGAACCGAACGTGGTGAACAGCAGGACGAAGATGAGCCCGATGGCAACCGGGACGACGACCGACAAGCGCGCGGCGGCGCGCTGCTGGTTTTCGAACTGCCCGCCCCAGGTGAGACGATAACCCTGGGGAAGCGTCAGCTCTGCCGCCACCTTCTGCTGGGCAGCCAGGACGAAGCCGACCATGTCGCGCCCCCGAACGTTGGTTCGAACCACGCTCATCCGTGTGCCATCTTCGCGGTCTATCTTGACGGGACCGTCAATCCGCTGAATGCGGGCAACCTGGGAAAGCGCCACGTGCTGCCCGGACGCGAGGGTCAGGGGCAGATTGGCCAGCATGGTCGGCGCCTCGCGGGTCTTCTCGCTGCCGCGCACCAGGATTGGCGTGCGGCGTCCCAATTCCAGCGCTGTGCCGATGGTCCGGCCTTCGATCTGGGTGCGCAGCGAGGCGGCAATCGCGTCCACCGCCAGACCGAGGCGGCCCGCCTCCAGCCGATTGACCACGACCGTGTAATACTGCGCACCTTCGTTCAGCGTCGTATAGACGTCCTCGGCGCCGTCGATCCCGGACAGCATTGCGGACAACCCACTTGCTATCTCATTGAGCTTTGCAATGTCAGGCCCGAATATCTTCACCGCGACGTCGCCACGCACGCCGCTGATCATCTCCTGGACACGCATGTCGATCGGTTGGGTGAAGCTGAGGGACAGCCCCGGAAAGTCGGCGAGGACCCGTCGAAGTTGCTGGAGGAGCACGGCCTTGTCGGTCGTCTTTCGCTCCTCCAAAGGCTTCAAGACCAGAAACGTGTCGGTCTGGTTGGGGCCCATTGGATCGAGGCCTAGCTCATCCGATCCGGTTCGCGCGATGACCCCCGCGATGTCAGGTACCCGCGCCAGAATGGCCGCCTGAAGCTTGCCATTGATAGCGACCGACTGATCGAGATTGATGGACGGAATGGCCTCGACGCTGATGATGATATCGCCTTCGTCCATGGTTGGCATGAATGTCTTGCCGAGCTGGGTGTACGCAAAACCAGCCGCAATGAGGGCCGCCACTGCCGCGACCATCACCTTGCGTTCATTGGCAAGCGCCCACACAAGCGCCGGCGCGTAGCCCCGTGACGCCTGACGGATCAGCCACGGTTCCCGGTGCGGGGCGGCCTTGAGAAGAAACGACGTCGCGACGGGAAGCACGGTAAGCGCCAGCAATAGCGAGGCAGCCAGCGCAAAGATGATCGCAAGCGCAACGGGGATGAACAGCTTACCCTCAAGGCCTTGCAGCGCAAGCAGCGGGACGAAAACGATGATGATGATCATCACGCCGGTGGCGACCGGCTCCAGTACCTCGCACACCGACCGGAACACGATATGGATCAGCGGCGTCGTCTTGCCTTCTTGATCCTTGCTGAGATTGCCCACGATATTCTCGACGACGACCACCAGAGCGTCGATCAGCATGCCGATTGCGATAGCGAGGCCGCCCAGGCTCATCAGGTTGGCTGACATGCCGACCAGGCGCATGACGATCAGCGCGATCATGATCGCGAGCGGCAGGCTGAAGGCGATGACCAGCGACGCGCGCCAGTTGCCGAGAAACAGCAGCAGCAGGACGATGACAAGGACCGTGGCCTCCCCGAGCGCCCGGACAACGGTTCCGACGGCACGGCCGACCAGCCGGCTTCGATCGTAGAACACGTTGATGGTCACGCTCTTCGGCAGCGACGGCTGCAGCTCCTGGAGGCGCTGACGGACGTCGCGGACAAGCTGGCCGGCATTGGCGCCGCGCAACCCTAGCACCAGTCCCTCGACTGTTTCGCCGCGACCGTCGATCGTGACCGCGCCATAGCGCGTCAGCGCGCCCACCTGAACGCGGGCGACATCGTTGACCCGGATCGGAATGCCGTCCCTTGTATCGACCACGATGGCTTTGATGTCCTCGATCGAGCGAATGCTGCCCTCGATGCGGACGAGGGCGCTGTCTTCGCCCTGGTTGACGCGCCCGGCGCCGTCGTTGCGGCTATTGGTCTCGATCGCCCGGCGGAAGACGTCCGACGAAATCCCGCGCGCCGCGAGGGCTTCGTTAAGCGGCACGATCTCGAACGCCCGGACATGACCGCCCAGCGAGTTGACGTCGGCGACCCCCGGAACAGTCCGCAGTGCCGGCCGGATCGTCCAGTCGAGCAGCGTCCGACGCTCGGCCAGCGAGAGTTCAGGACTGTCGATCGTGAACATGAACATTTCGCCGAGAGGGCTCGTGATCGGGGCAAGGCCGCCGGTCACGCCTTCCGGCAGATCGCGCGCAATGTTGGACAGGCGTTCGGAGACCTGGTTACGAGCCCAGTAGATGTCGGTGCCATCCTCAAAATCGACGGTGATGTCGGCAAGCGCATACTTTGTCGTCGTGCGAAGAATCTTCTTGTTGGGCAATCCGAGCAGCTCAAGCTCGATGGGAACTGTAATCCGCTGCTCAACCTCCTCCGGGGTAAGTCCGGGCGCTTTCATGATCACCTTCACCTGAACGGGCGAGACGTCCGGGAATGCGTCGATCGGCAGTGTGGGCAGAAGAACGAAGCCTGCGCCGACGAGCAGAAAGACGCTCAGTGCGACGAACATGCGCTGCGAGAGCGCGAAAGCAACCAGACGTTCGAGCATTACTCGCTGGCTCCGAGCCGCAACAGGATCCCGCGGAGAGCGGAGATGCCGCTGACCGCCACCTCATCCTTGTCCGTGATCAAGCCCGAGACCACGACGTGATCCTGGTCCTCGGCGACGAGCGTCACAGGCACCAGCCGAAACCCGCCGTCGATGGCGACAAAGACCGACGCCTTGTCGCCGCGCCGGACAAGCGCGCTGTACGGGACCTCCCAGGCACTTTCACCGGAGGAAAGAAACCCGATCCGTACCGCGGCGGTCTGCCCGGGTCGCAGTTCACCGGTGTTCGGTACTTCTGCGCGCACCAGAACGGTTTGCGTCGCAGCGTCGGTTGTTTCCGAAACCAAGATCACCTCTCCCGGCACCGCGTAGCCGTCGATTTCCACTCTCGCGCCCGGCCGGATGGCGCGAATACTGGATGCAGGAATCGCAATTTCCGCCCAAAGGACCGAGAGGCGCGCGAGCTTGACGAGCGGCGCCGCCTGCTCCACCCGCTGGCCCGGAGAAACCAGGATTTCGACCACGGTTGCCTGCTGGCGCGCTGCGACCGAAACCGTCGGCGTAATCGCCGTCTCGGTGGTCAAGCGCGAGAGTGCCGCGTCCGGGAGTCCGCTGAGCCGAAGCATTTGGCGTCGTTCCGCAACCGCGATGCTTGCCTGCCGGGCTTCAGCCTGGCTGGTTTCCAGGACGCGTTGCGGCACCGCCCTTCCTTCAAACAGATCGGTGTTTCGCTTGAGCTGCTGCGCCGCAAGAACGTCCTGCGCGAAAGCCTGCAGGTAGTCTCGTTGAAGCGACACGAAGCTCGGGCTCTCAAGGGTGACGAGCGGCTGGCCGGAGTCGACCCGGTCGCCTCGCGCAACCGACAGACTGGTGACCATGCCGGCCACAGGCGCGCTCACGACCCACAATTGGGGCGTGGGGATAACAATCTGGGCGGGATAGGGCAGGGTAAGGTCAGTCCGGCTCGGGATCGGATGAACCACGCGAACGCCCAAGGTCTGTGCCTGCGCGGGACTGACCTTCACCTCCTCCTCAGCGATCGACACGGATGGGAGGCCGATGAGCGCGACCACGAGCACGGCTCGACCAAAGCTGTGCCAGGTGCGCAGGTGCAGGTTCGCTTGACGGAGAGTCTTCATCAATGTCTCATATGCGTGCGATCCAGCGAAACTTGCTGTCGCTGAAATTGAACCGGTCTTGTCAGCTATCGAGCGGTCGATCGTGTCGAGCAAAGTGCATTCGTGCACGCGGTGCCCGGCACCCACGAGCCCGGTCAGGGCCCGCCCGGTGCCGTCCGAGCTTCCGGTCACTCGACAAATCGGCGGCCATTCCAGCGGAGCGCTCTTGTCTGGCCATTGACGCCGGATATCTCGACCAAGGCGGTATTCTTATCGCGAAGCAGTCGAATATCGCGCGCATGTACGGCAAGCACCCGACGGTATTGTCCTTTACTCGCGACATAGACTTCGTGGAGGCATCCTGTCGTGCTGCAGTGAACCGATTTGTTGCCACAACGAAAATCATCAAAATGAAGGGCCACGAGTTCAGCGCCGGGAACGTCGAGATAGAGCGCAAACTGCTGCGCGGCAGCAATCGATCCACCACAGACTGCTTCCCATTTCTGGACGACGGCGCGCAGTCCATGCGGCAGATTCTGGAGATGAGCAGGATTCCAGCGATCCTGGGCTATCCCGCCGTGCGAAAACGCCGGCCGGAGCATTCCCGACAAACAGAGAAACAGGACTGCAATCGTCGTAACGCGCTTCATTGCACTCGTTATGCCTCCAAGGATTGAGTTGATCATGTTTGAGTTTTGCATCCACGGCATGAAGGATGATTGATGCATATCAATAGTAGACCCCAATACATCATTCGCTAACGCGTCGCAATTGCGAGAGATCTTGTTGGACCAGAGGCAGACCATTTGCCGAGGCGAGTTGGCTACTGCCTAGAGCGACCGCGTTCTTGATCCATGTCAGCGATCCATCCGTTGGCGTTTGCCATTTAAGTGCTCTCTGGACGAACTATCCAAGCTTTTCACGACTTGCAGTCGTTGTGATCGGCTGTCCGGTGTCGATCTATCGAAGGGGATTGGACTTGTCGCGAATGGTTTGCAGCAACAGGCGGAGGATGTCGGCGTTCTCGTCGCAATCCGCTGCAACTGCCGCGCTTCTGGCCGTATTCTGGGCTACTCCGACGTCAGCAGTGACGGATGAGGACTGGACCTCCATCGCCCTTCCCATCCGCGGCTGCACGGCGGTGATCGAGGCGGGACAGCGAATGCTGGGCCAGCTCGTTGCTGCATACAATAATCGGGGCGTGGCTTTCAGATCGAACGGCGAAATCGATCGCGCCATTGAGGACTACGATCAAGCGATCCGGCTGCAGCCCGAATACTACGTTGCGGTCAATAATCGCGGGGTGGCCTTCATGAATAAGGGTGAACTGGACCGCGCCATCGCGGATTTTGACCGCACCATTCAATTGAAGCCGGATTATCTCGCTGCATTTCACAACAGAGCGGTAGCTCTCGGGCGCAAGGATCAGTTCGAGCGATCGATCGCGGACTACGATGTGCTTCTCAAAGACGACACCAAGAACGTCGCTCTGTTTCACGAGCGCGGTTCGATGAAGGCGAAGATGGGCGATCAAGCCGGCGCCGATGCTGATTTCAGGCGCGCCGCTTCGGCCGGTCCCGGAGCCCCGTGGGAGGCACGGCAGCCGAAATGAGTTTTTCTTGCGCACGACGCAGATGCCCGTCGAGCCGAAAAAGCCGTCGAACTCGACGGTCGGGTTGTGTCACTACAGCGAGAAGTTGTGGGCGCGGCCGATAAGTTGAAGCGGCTCTATCGGATGGTCGAGGAGGGCGTTGCCGAACGGGACGATATCGTGAGCGATCGAGATCGCGAGCCTGAAGCTTGATCGCATACAGGCTCAAGCCGCTCCTCCAGCAAAATTCATCTGGCAGCAATCGGGCAATTCGACCGAACCATGCGCGACAACATCGCCAACGGAGAGGTTCCGTTCCGCAAATCTTACCTTCGCGCGGTCATCGACCGTATCAAATGGACGACCACAGCATCGGATCGTCTGGGATAGCGCTACAGTAATTGCTGGAAAAAGCGTCCCTGCGGCTTCTGTTCGCAGTTTTGAACGCAAGTGGTGCTCCCTAGCGGAATCGAACCGCTCTCTCCACCGTGAAAGGGTGGCGTCCTAACCGATAGACGAAGGGAGCAAAAACGTTGGCTGTCGACCGGACCGGGGTCCGAACAGGCCGCTGTTTCGCTAGGCGTATCACGAATAAGACCGCGTAATCAATGGATTGACGTTGCGATCTGGTTCGTGGCTGCGCCCCGTCGGGAAACGACCGACCGCAGCGGGCGAACGTATAGTGACGTTTGCGCGGGTCGGCAAGTCGTCTCCTGCAGCTATGTGCAGGGGTGTTAACAGCCCGGCGGAGCGCGGCATTTCCCGTCTTTCCGCCGTCATGGCAACAGATTCGTAAACCCTCAAGGTGTAGCGATGCTTATCGGGAGTGTGCGATGGCGATCACCAAAAAACGGGACGTGCGGCGGTCGGTTCAGCAGGCCGGCTGGATTACGCTGGATGGCGGATTCGCGGCGCGCCAATGCACCGTGCTCGATCTGTCGTCCACGGGCGCCAAGATCATCGTCGACGATCCGCAGTCCGTCACGGCACGGGTGCGGCTGGCGTTTTCGCGGGATGCACGAACCGGGCGCATGTGTGAAGTGGTGTGGCGCCGCGGCAAGACGCTGGGCGTTCGTTTCGTCGCCTAGGTTGCGAGATCGCGATGAGCCGAACGAGGCCGATGTGACACCGGATATCCTGATTCCCGTCCTGATGGGCTGTGCGCTGTTGTGGTGGGTCAGCCGCGGCATGAGCTGGAGCACACGGCTTGCGGTGGCAGCCGTCACCCTTGTGATTATCGTCGGCGTGCTGCTGTTCGAGCGCTCGATCCGGTAGCGCGGTCCACCACGATCAGGACATCGGTGGCGCGACATATTCCTGAAAGCCGGGACGGCGGGAGATCGCGTCGAACCAGCGCGCGAGATGGGGCAAAGCCGGCTTGTGCACGCCCTCGACCCCGAACCAGCGGCGCGCATAGGTGCCGAGTGCGAGATCGGCCAGCGTGAAGCTCTCGCCTTCCACCCTGTCGCGGTTGGCCAGGTGGGCATCGACGATACGCCATTGCGCCGCCGCCACATCCGCAGCCTGCTGCATCGCGGACATGTCGCGCTCTGCGGGCGGTGTCCTCACCAGCCCCCAGAACAGCGGGCGTTCGATGGGCTGCAGCGTCGACAGCGTCCAGTCCAGCCATCGCTCCACGCTGGCGCGCAGCCTTGGCGCCGATGGATACAACGTCGTGCCTGCTCCATGGACGAGGGTCAGATAGCGCATGATGGAATTGGATTCCCACAGCACGAAATCGCCGTCCACCAGGGTCGGGATACGGCCGTTGGGGTTCATTGCCAGATAATCCGGTTGATCGTTGCGGCCGTACTGCATGCCTGCGTCGATGCGGTCGAAGCGGAGGTCGAGTTCGCTGCAGCACCACAGGACCTTCTGTACGTTCACCGAATTGGCGCGGCCCCAGATCCGAAGCGATATTGCGGGAGCGTCGGACATGCGGCACCTCTACGGACGACAACGGCATTGTGTCGCGCCACATTAGGCGCGGATTCGCGCGTTGCCGAGAGCGGCCGGAGCTTTCGCCAGTGGACCCGCACAAGAAAAAACAGGCTCCGCGATGCGGAGCCTGTTGTCGTCTGAAGCAGATGTGCTCAGCGACCGAAGAACAGCCAGAGCAGAATGATCACCGGAATCGGCACACCCAACAACCAAAGCAAAAGACCGCGTCCCATCGTCGTTTCTCCATGAAAGCCAGTATTGCAATCAAGAACGCCAGCTATTGCTTCCGGTTCCATCATGCATCGACGAATGGGAGGAGGTTCTGTCGCCTACCAGTGCCCGGTGTTGGCCATTGACGACCATGGCTCCTGCGGCGGCAGCGCATCGCCCTTCTGCAGCAGTTCGATGGAATGCAGGTCGGGCGAGCGGACGAAGGCCATCTGGCCGTCGCGCGGGGGCCGGTTGATGGTGATGCCGAGCTTCATCAGGCGGTCGCACGTCGCGTAGATATCGTCGACCTCATAAGCGAGGTGGCCGAAATAGCGGTCCTCGCCGTATTTTTCTTCGTCCCAATTGTAGGTGAGCTCGACCAGCGGCGCGCCGCGGCCCTCGACCCGAGCCAGCAACGCTTCATCATCGGCGGCGCACAGGAAGACCAGGGTGAATCTCGCCTTGTCGTTGTCGATGCGCCGGACCTCCTTGAGGCCGAGCGCATCGGCGTAGAATTTGAGGGCGACATCCAGATTGCGGACGCGGAGCATGGTGTGAAGATAGCGCATGAACTGACCTCCTTCGGCCGATGATGATCTCGTGGCCGGATGCCGCTAGATAGCAGCAAAAAGGAGGAAAGGGCAGGCGCAGGGGATGCGTGGCCAGGTCTGATGCAGACAGCAAAAGGCCCCGCCAGTGGGATGGCGGGGCCTTTTAGTTTCGCTTAGTCGGTGACGAGAACACTTGGAGATGTTCAGGGTCTCAACGTGCGATCGAAGGAGTCGTTCCAGTCGATGTTGCGAACTTTTTCGATGGTCGCCTCGTAATGATCTTCGCGCGCACGCTGGAACCGGGCCTGGGTCTCGCGGAACTCGGCCACCCGTCGCGCAATCGTGTCGCGTTCGGCGGCAATGCGGTCTTCATTCATGCGCAATCTTTCGTTTCAAGCCCCGACGTGTTTATCGGAATCGATTGGGGCGCCAATCAGGACAGTGAAGATGTCCGTGGATAACTCCGCTCCGGGGCCGGATGCGTCGGGGTTTCGTCCTCGATCTCCGCGTCGCGTCTGAATCTCCCAGCAATCTCCGCAAATTCCCGCCGCAATTCCGCGGAGACCATCGTTGCGGCCATGCGGTCGGCGAGTTCGGCCTGGGCTTTCAGATATTCGCTCCAGACATTCATGCGAATGCTCCCATAACAAGGCCCGCCGCACGGATCGTGGGGCGGGCCTTGTTTTCGACGAAAGGCGATCTGCAAAAACAACGGCGTAGAACCCAGAACGTTCCCGCCTATTCGGCGGGCTCGGCTCCAAGGGCCTCTTCGAAATCCCGCATCCGTGCCGCAATCCATTCCGTGTCGCTGGAACTCAGCATCAGCATTTCCCGCTCCGCGCGGCGGCAGAATTCAGGATTCGGATCGATGCTCTTCCAGAATTCAACGCGGGCCTGCAAATCCATGGCGTCCCTCCACTCGCTTATCCATGTGCCGAAACCGGTGCCTGAGCGAAGCTGCATATGACTTCACGCGACGGCCTTTAGTTCATGTTTTGTTCTAGTTGATCCCGGTCTTGATGTCCAGAACGAGTCGGACCTCAGCGGCCGTTTCGGATCGGCCGGGACGCTGCGTTGCGGCGCTGCCTCAGTTGGTCACAATCTGCGCTGCGACCGCTGCGGCCGTTTGAACGCCGTCGCGACCGTCGCTATAAACAGTGAATGCACCGGCGCCGTTGGTTTTCCGGGCTATTCATGCAGGAACGACCGAATGAGCAAGCAGGCAATGCGCGAAGAGGCCGAGCGCCTCATTCGCGAGACGATGGCGCGCAAGGCCCTGGTGGTGAAGCAGGGTGACACGCGCATCGAGACCAAGTGCGGCAAATGCGGTGCGCCCAATCGCGTCTCCGCCGCCAAGGGCGTGTCGCGCGTGACATTCGTCTGCAAGGAATGCGGACACAAGCAGGAGACGCTCTGACCCGGGCCTTCGCCGTGGATCGCCAAAGCGACTCGCGGGCAGCCGTCAGATGTGCATGATCATCGCCATTGTCCGTCGTGACGGAAGGGCGAACGAAAAAATCTCAGGGACGCGAAACCTTAACCCATCGGACGGTATTTATTGCTGCCGGCTGTTGGGGACGCGAGATGCGCAAGGTTGTATTCGGGGTGTTTGGGTTAGTGGTCGTGGGAACGACACCGGGGTTTGGGCAGAACATTCTGAAAGCCGAGCCGTTCGTTCTGGCTCCCTATGAGGTCGTACTGGTGGAGGACGGCTCCTGCTCGGCAGGAAAAATCCTCAAGGTCACCGGGGCAATCCGAGGGTTGAGGCGCCGCAAGGCCTGCATCCCGGCCGCCGGAATTCAGGCATCGCTCGGCGTTCTCCAATAGAGATTTTTCCAACCGCGTAAACGCTCCGTTAATGCTGGCGCCGCCGCGGGCTCGACGACCGCCATGGCAGTGGTACGTTTCGGCATGATCCGTCTTGCCCCCGTGTCCACCGTCCTGGCATCCAATCGCGGCATCATGGCGCCGCCGGTGATCGACGTCCGCGACGCGTCGCAGCGCGATTACTGGTCGTACCGTCTCAGCGTTTCCCAGAACGACCTTTCGGCGGCGATCACCGAGGTCGGTCCCTCGATCGCTGCGGTCAGGCGTCATCTCGGCAAATAGCTGCCAGGTTGTGCCGGACCTACAAGCCGCGAGGCTTGACGTCGTCTCCCAGCACGGTGCGGATCTGTGACTGGACGCTGGCGTAATAGCTTTCGCGTTCCTTGATCAGCCGGTGCTGATGCGCCTTGAATGCAGCGACGCGTCGCATGATCTCATCACGCTCGGAGACCGGCGTGGGCAGCCGCGGTGACGGAGGCAGGGGCTGGGCTTGATGCGGAGGGACCGGGGAGGAGCGGCGTGCGGCGCTGCCGGGCGAAACGGGGTCGCTGCAGCGACACCCTGCACAAAGGCCAGTGTTTGCGCCACCAGCCGGTCGCGCTCTTCCATCCACGACGTCATGATGTTTTCCTCACCCAGCTGATTTCAACCAATGCGCGTGTCGACGTCAATTGAATTGCGCGGAACTGGACGCAGTGGATAAGCAGGGCAGGCGGCTTGCGACGCATTGGCGTTGAAGATAGCCCGGAGCAAACGGGAGACTGGCATGGCAAAAATCGATCTGGACGCGCTGAGTATCGAGGAACTTGCTGCACTGCGTGATCAGGCAACCGACAAGCTCGCCGAGAAAGTCGCTGCGCGACAGGCCGAACTTGAAGCCGAGCTGGAAAAGCTGTCGCAGTACGGCAAGTCGGTCAAGAAATCCCAGGCCACGCCAGTGGCGAAGCCGAAGAAAGACGAGCCGCCGAAGGATAGCGTCGACAGGGCAGCCTGATACCGGCAGCCCCAGCGTATCGGCAGCAGCCAGACGCAGTTTTGCGTTCTCTGTCTCGTTTCACTCTGTTGTGATCGGTTCTGTTTGGCGGATCGGAACCTGACGGGTGCCGCGCGGGCAGACATTCGATCATCGTCCTGGACGACATAAGCCGGTCCCGCAGGTCATCCTTGCAGTCATCGACGGAACGTCACACGTGGTCCGATGGATGGCAGCGATCGGGACGAACCTCCTCGTGGCTCCCGCAACACTTCGGATGTCCCATGATTGCGTCAGATCTTCGCAGCGGGGTGGAGCAGCTGGGCGACATGATCGCCGCCGCGACGATGATCGTTCCGTTCACCGGCGCCGGCATCTCCACCGAATCCGGCATTCCTGATTTTCGCTCGCCCGGCGGATTGTGGACTCGCAACCGGCCCATTCCCTTTGACGAATTCGTCGCGAGCCAGGATGCCCGCGACGAGGCATGGCGGCGGCGCTTCGCCATGGACGCAACGTTTGCCGCAGCGCGCCCCAGCCGCGGACACCGCGCGCTGGCGGCGTTGTACAAGGCCGGGAAGATCCCCGCGATCATCACGCAGAACATCGACAACCTCCATCAGCTGTCCGGCTTCGCGCCGGACGATGTGATCGAATTGCACGGCAATACAACCTACGCCCGCTGTATCGGCTGCGGACTGGCCTACGACCTCGGTTGGGTCAAGGAGCGCTTCGATGCGGAGGGGAGGGCGCCAGATTGCACAGTGTGCGACGAACCGGTGAAGACGGCTACCATCTCGTTCGGTCAGTCGATGCCCGAGGACGCGATGCGGCGCGCCGTCGAACTCGCCCGGCAGTGCGATCTGTTTCTCGCCATCGGTTCATCGTTGGTGGTGTGGCCCGCCGCCGGTTTTCCACAGCTGGCAAAAAATTCCGGCGCCCGCCTGGTGATCATCAACAACGAGCGCACCGATCAGGACGATCACGCCGATCTCGTGATCCGCTACGATATCGGTGAGACGCTGAGGCCGTTCGTCGGTAACTGATGCGCACTTGATTCGCTGCCGCGCAAGGCTGTTCATAGCTCTTTCTGTGTTCGTTTTTTGTCTTTGCGCTGCTTCCGACAGTGTTATCTTTGAATCGCGAGATTCGCGTTGCGTCATCATGAATTGTCATCGGTGGGCACGTAGGGTGGTGCTGTCATTGCTCGGACAGCCCGCAGAGTTTGGGATCCGGGGTCATGGGGTCGGACGGATTTGATTCGAAGAGGCTGGGCGCGTTACCGCCGGGTGCTGCCGGGCCATCGCGGTCGGTAGCAGCAGATTTTTCCGGCCATTCCGATCACGACGCGATGGACCCGTTTGCGGGTCTCGGCGAAGGCGCGGCGGCCAATCTCGTCGAAATCAGCGGCGTCATCAAATGGTTCGATGCTTCCAAGGGGTATGGCTTCATCGTGCCCGACAATGGGGCTGCGGACGTGCTGCTGCACGTCACCGTCCTGCGGCGCGATGGCTACCAGACCGCCTATGAAGGCGCGCGTCTGGTCGTTGAATGCGTGCAGCGTGCCAAGGGCTACCAGGCGTTCCAGATCGTCTCGATGGATGAGTCCACCGCGATCCATCCGGCGCAGATGCTGCCGCCGCGGACCCACGTCAACGTCACCCCGACCAGCGGTCTGGAGCGGGCCCAGGTAAAGTGGTTCAACCGGCTGCGTGGCTTCGGCTTCCTGACCTGCGGGGAGGGGACGCCGGATATCTTCGTGCACATGGAAACCCTGCGCCGCTTCGGCATGACCGAGCTGCGGCCCGGCCAGTATGTGCTCGTTCGTTTCGGGCCCGGCTCGAAGGGCATGATGGCCGCCGAGATCCAGCCGGAAGCCGGTACACCCGGTCTGTCCTCGCACTGATCCGATCGCGTCGTCGGAGCTGCGGGCCCGCACGGCAGACGTCTGGTATTTGCCATGATCGTCGGGTTAGTGTTGCCCGCGGGCGCATCTGCCCAATGTGTGGATCGATGTTCATGAGCTTTGTTGTTGCTGGCCGCGGTCGGAGTCTGATGCGCGCGTCATTGGTGCTGGCCGCAGTGCTGGCATTTGTCGGCTTCACGGCCGTTCCCGTTCGTGCTGCGGAGCTTGAGCCGCTGGAGATCGTCACCAAGTCGGGCGTGCAGGTGTTCTCGGTCGAACTGGCGAAGACTGAGAAGGAGCGCGAAACCGGCCTCATGTACCGCAAGGAACTCGCCGACGGGCGCGGCATGCTGTTCGATTTCACGCCCGAGCAGCAGGTTTCCATGTGGATGAAGAACACCTTCATCCCGCTGGACATGATCTTCATCCGCGCCGACGGCCGCATCCTCCGGATCGCCGAGAATACCGAGCCGCAATCCACCAAGATCATCTCCTCCGGCGGTCTCGCCAAGGGCGTTCTGGAAGTGATCGCCGGTACTGCCAAAAAGTATGGCATCGCGCCGGGCGACAGGGTCGCTCATCCGCTGTTCAAGGGATCATAGGTCCGACAGCCTTGCTGCTCCCCCCGAAGCGTGTATCGACACGGCACCCGGGGTATAGCGCAGCCTGGTAGCGCGGCAGTTTTGGGTACTGCAGGTCCAAGGTTCAGATCCTTGTGCCCCGACCAATCATTTCAGTGGCTTAACCGGCATTCGCTCTCCTGGCGCATCCGCCGCCAAGAGCGACCCGGCAGAATCTCGCCGTCCGGGGTAGCCTGCCGGCCCGCCCTGTGGAACAATGCCAGCGGTTCTGGCTTTGATGTTCCATGATCGAACAATCGCACTTTACCAAAACGGCGCATTCTGTTCGCGGCCTGGGCATTCCTGCCCAGCGCGGCATTGTCGCTGCGGCTGCGGCGCTGCTGATCGTCGGCGGCGCGGTTGTCTGGCGGATCGGCGCCAGCAGCACGCCAACACCCAGCCTGCCCGCGAAGGTCGCTGCGACAGCACGAAACCCCGCCATCGACGAACTGGTCGGCACCACCAAGGCGCTCGATGCCTCCCAGCAGCAGGTGGTCGACCAGTTGCAGATCGTCCAGGACCTGCTGGCCGCGCAGAGGGTGGAGACCAAGCGGACAGCCGACAAGGTCGCGGCGCTCAGCGACAAGCTGGAAGCGCTGCGACAATCCTTTGCCAGCGTGCAACAGCCGGCTGTGGATGAGGCGGAGGCAGCGCCGCCAAGCAAGCAGGTCGCGCAGGCGAGCCGGTCGCGGGCCAAGGCAAACCGCGCCGCCCCGGCGCGCAAGTTCACGAAGAGCAAGCGGCACCGCACCGCCTCGACGCGCCGCTGAGCTGCGGCCCCAGGCACTTCTATAAGCCTGTATTTAGTCCGCGCGCCTCCCTGATCGATGCGCGTCGTCCGTTACCTTGTCAGGATTGCCCGGTCGTCACCGAGGATGACGACGCCGCAGATACGGCGTTTGACGTGGCCGGCGGCGTGGCGGCAGCGGGCTTGGGCAGCGGCTTGTCCTGCTTCTTCGACCACGAGATGTAATAGGCCACCAGGGTCATCAGCGCGATGCCGGACGCGCTGACGAAGATCTGCGCCGCCAGCGAACCCGAACTCATCATCAGTTCGAAATGGCCGACAAAGGACAGGAACACGCCGACGCAGAACACCGCCAGCGATTGCTGGCCGCATTTGACCAGCGGCTGGAACACCCGCCATTCCAGCCCGCGCCAGTCCTTCGGCACGAAGCGCGTGACGAAGAACGCGATGATCACGAAATGCAGCACGCGATAGGGCGCGAGGTTGGTCTTGTCGTTGGGGTTGAAGGCGTCGAACAGCCAGTCCGGCATCATGTGGCCGTAGTCCGGGAAGCGGCCGGCCATGGTCATGATCAGCGAAAAGATCAGATAGGCGATGCCGAAATACAGCAGCACCTTCGATTTGATCACCGAGCGCGATTCGACCGCGCCGCCGAGCGCGAACCACGCGCCGAACACGAACAGCAGCTGCCAGGTGTAGGGATTGAAATACCAAGTGCCGGACGGATAGGCCGGCAGATTCCAGCCGAACTGGCGGGCCGCGAAATACAGCGCCAGCGAGGCCAGCATGGTCAGGTCGGGCTTGCGCAGCATCATCCACAGCACCGGCGGGAAGAACCCCATCAGCACGATGTAAAGCGGCAGCACGTCGAGGTTGAGCGGCTTGAACTTCAGGAGCAGGCCCTGCGTCAGGGTCTGGATCGGATTGTCGACGAGGCCGGCGACGTTGAATTCGTTGATGATGTCCGGATCGTTGTAGCGCTGCGCCACGTAGCCGATGGCGGCGATATAGATCACGAACAGGATGACGTGGGCCACATAGAGCTGCCAGACCCGCTTGGTGAGTCGGGTCGCGCCGACGATGAAGCCGCGCTCCAGCATCATCTTGGCATAGACGAACGAGGCGGTGTAGCCGGAGATGAACACGAACAGGTCGGCGGCGTCGGAGAAGCCGTAATTCCGGGTGGTGACCCAGTTGACGACGTTGTCGGGGATGTGATCGAGGAAAATCGCCCAGTTGGCGATACCCCGGAAGAAATCGAGCCGCAGGTCGCGTCCTTTAGGGGGAGAATGGCGTGAATTTCCATGGGAGCCGTTCGTGCTGCCGGTTTGCAGGGCCAACGATATAGACGGAGCCGTGCCGCGATTGTCACGCCGCCGCGAAAAGAATATACCAAATCACGAAACGAAACCGCCCGGCGACGGAATCACGCATCAAATTCGTGACAATTGACTATACTAAACCCGTCGTTTCCACCAATTTGGCGCAATGTCGCACGCAACAGGCCGCATCATTCCATGACCGCACGCATCTTCAAGCCCGCCAAGAACGCGATGCAATCGGGGACCGCCAAGACCAAGGAATGGCAGCTCGATTACGAGCCTGAGCAGGCGCGGGTGATCGAGCCGTTGATGGGCTGGACCAGTTCCGGCGACATGAAGCAGCAACTGACCCTGCACTTCCACACCAGGGAAGACGCCGTTGCCTATTGCGAGCGCGAGGGCATCGCCTACCAGGTGATCGAGCCCAAGTCGCCGGCCCCCCGTCAGATCGCTTATTCGGACAATTTTGCCTTCAAGCGCACCGAACCCTGGACGCACTGACGTCCGGGCGCGACCGCGGATGGGCCATGCGGTCCTCTGCCACCGTGCCCACCTGGACCGAAAGTTAGGGTTGCGCGGGCATGCCGCGCAATGACACCATGACCCTCAGCCGGTCACGGGCTGCCCCATAAGAAAAAACGAAATCTCCAGGAAACGGAAGCTGATGTCGCTTCGCTCGACTATCGATCCCACCTCGTCCGATTTCAAGCGCAACGTCGAAGCCATGCAGGCGCAGGTCGCCGAGCTCAAGTCCAGGCTGGACGCGGTCGCCGCGGGCGGCGGCGAGGTCTCGCGCAAGAGGCATACGTCGCGCGGCAAGATGCTGGCGCGCGAGCGCGTCGACCTGCTCATCGATCCCGGCACCGCGTTTCTCGAATTGTCGCCGCTGGCCGCCAACGGCCTTTACGGCGGCGACGTCCATTCCGCCAGCATCGTCACCGGCGTTGGCCGGGTGGCCGGCCGTGAATGCATGATCGTCGCCAATGACGCGACCATCAAGGGCGGCACCTATTACCCGATGACGGTGAAGAAGCATCTACGCGCGCAGGACATTGCGCGGCAGAACAACCTGCCATGCATCTACATGGTGGATTCCGGCGGCGCCTTCCTGCCGCAGCAGGACGAGATCTTTCCCGACGAGCGCCACTTCGGACGCATCTTCTACAACCAGGCGCAGATGTCGGCGCTGGGCATTCCGCAGATCGCCATCGTGATGGGCTCGTGCACCGCCGGCGGCGCCTATGTGCCGGCCATGTCGGACGAGAGCATCATCGTGCGCAACCAGGGCACCATCTTCCTCGGTGGCCCGCCGCTGGTGAAGGCCGCTACGGGGGAGGTAGTGACCGCCGAGGAACTCGGCGGCGCCGATGTCCACGCGCGGCAATCGGGGGTCACCGACCACCTGGCGCAGAACGACGGCCACGCCATCGGCATCGCCCGCAAGATCGTCGGCACGTTGAAGCCGGCGCAGCGCGCGTCGCTGAATATGCGCGAGCCGAGGGAGCCGCTGTTCCCGAGCCAGGAGCTTTACGGCGTCATTCCCGCCGACGCGCGAAAGCCGTTCGACATGCACGACATCATTGCGCGCATCGTCGACGGCTCGGAATTCGATGAGTTCAAGAAGCTTTACGGCACCACGCTGATCACAGGCTTCGCGCATATCTGGGGTTTTCCGGTCGGCATCATCGCCAACAACGGCATCCTGTTCAGCGAGTCCTCGCTGAAGGGCGCGCATTTCATCGAGCTGTGCTGCCAGCGCAATATCCCATTGGTGTTCCTGCAGAACATCACCGGCTTCATGGTCGGCAAGAAATATGAGGCCGGCGGCATCGCCCGCGACGGCGCCAAGCTGGTGACGGCGGTCGCCACCGCCAATGTCCCGAAGTTCACGATCGTGGTCGGCGGCTCCTACGGCGCCGGCAATTACGGCATGTGCGGCCGGGCTTACAGCCCGCGGTTGCTGTGGATGTGGCCGAATGCCCGTATCTCGGTGATGGGCGGCGAGCAGGCGGCCATGGTGCTGAGCAGCCTGCGCCGCGACAACATCGAGGCCAAGGGCGGCCAATGGTCGGCGGAGGAGGAAGAGGCCTTTCGCAAGCCGACCCGCGATCAGTTCGAAAGCCAGGGCAGCCCGTATTATGCCACCGCGCGATTGTGGGACGACGGCGTGATCGATCCCGCCGACACCAGGCTGGTGCTCGGTCTCGGCCTTTCGGCGTCGGCCAATGCGCCGATCGAGCCGACCCGCTTCGGCCTGTTCAGGATGTGATGATGGCCACCACTGCTCTCTACCAACGCTTTCGCACGCTGCTCGTTGCCAATCGCGGCGAGATCGCCTGCCGCGTCATCCGCACCGCGCGGGCCATGGGCCTGCGCACCGTCGCGGTCTATTCCGAGGCGGATCGCGATGCGCTGCACGTTGCCATGGCCGACGAGGCCGTGCTGATCGGTCCGGCGCGCGCCCGCGACTCCTATCTCAACATCGCCAATGTCATCGACGCCGCCCGCAGGAGCGACGCCGAAGCGATTCACCCCGGCTACGGCTTTCTGTCGGAGAGCGCTGAATTTGCGCAGGCCTGCGCCGATGCGGGTC
The DNA here is from genome assembly GCF_026015985.1 of Rhodopseudomonas sp. P2A-2r. Taxonomy (GTDB): domain Bacteria; phylum Pseudomonadota; class Alphaproteobacteria; order Rhizobiales; family Xanthobacteraceae; genus Tardiphaga. The sequence goes on from NZ_CP110389.1 coordinate 3,572,471, forward strand.
TTGTCTTCGTCGGCCCGACCGCCGCCATGATCACCGCGATGGGCTCCAAGTCCGGCTCCAAGGAACTGATGGAGAAGGCCGGCGTGCCACTGGTGCCGGGCTTCCATGGCGAGGCGCAGGACGAGGCGACGCTGGCGGCGGAAGCCAACAAGATCGGCTTCCCGGTGCTGGTAAAGGCCTCCGCCGGCGGCGGCGGGCGCGGCATGCGGGTGGTGCGCAGCGCTGGGGAATTGGCTGCCGCCATCGTCAGCGCCAAGCGTGAGGCCAAGGCGGCGTTCGGCGACGACCGTATGCTAATCGAGAAGTATGTCGACAATCCCCGCCACATCGAGGTGCAGATCGTCGGCGATAGCCACGGCAATTTGGTCTCGCTGTTCGAACGCGAATGCACCCTGCAGCGCCGCCATCAGAAGGTGATCGAGGAAGCGCCATCACCGACGCTGAACGCCGCGCAGCGCGAGGAAGTCTGCGCCGCCGCGCGCAAGGCGGCGGGGGCGGTGAACTATGTCGGCGCCGGCACCATCGAATTCGTCTCCGACGGCAAGGATGTGTTCTTCATCGAGATGAACACGCGGCTGCAGGTCGAGCATCCCGTCACCGAACTGATCACCGGCATCGACCTCGTCGAATGGCAGCTGCGCGTCGCATTCGGCGAAAAGCTGCCGCTGACGCAGGACCAGATCAAGCTGAACGGCCACGCCGTCGAGGCGCGGGTCTATGCGGAAAACCCGCACAAGAACTTCATGCCGTCGGTCGGCCGGATCAAGACCTGGCGGACGCCGGAGGAAAGCAACGGATTGCGCATCGATGCCGGCTATCGCGCGGGCGATCATGTGTCGCCGAACTACGATGCCATGCTGGCCAAGGTGATCGCCTGGGCACCGACCCGCGAGGCGGCGATCGCCCGGCTCAACCGCGGGCTCGAAGACACCGACATCCGCGGCATCGTCACCAACATCCCGTTCCTGTCGGCGCTGGTGACGCATCCTGGGGTGATTGCCAACGAGATCGACACAGGCTTCATCGAGCGTGAGCTGCAGGCACTGACTCCGGCTGCGGCCGCACCGGGCGATCTCGAACTGTGCGCTGCCGTTGCCGCCATCCTGGCGAACGAAGCGGAGACATCTGCCAGCGATCGCGCGTCGCCATGGCAGACCGCGGGCTGGATGCCGGTCGGCCGGCGCAAGCGCGTGTTCGCGTTCCGCCATGCTCTGGAGCCGAGCCCGAAGGTCATCCTCAGCTACGGCAGCGGACCGTCGACGATGACCATCGGGGACCGCGAATTCGCCTTTGCCACCGCGCCGCGCGGCGAGGGCAGGTTCGATCTGTCGCTGGACGGCGCCCGATCCGATGTGACGGCCGTCATCGAAGGCCACGAACTCTATCTACGCACTCGTAACGGCCGTTTCGATCTGCACCTGATCGATCCGTTCGGCGGCGACGACGAGGAGCAGGTCGGCGACGACCGCATCGTGGCGCCGCTGCCGGGCACCGTGGTGGCCTTGCTGGCCGAGGAGGGGGCGATGCTGGAGCGCGGCGCCGCGATCCTGACGCTGGAGGTGATGAAGATGGAGCAGACGCTGCGCGCGCCATTCGCCGGCGTGCTGAAGAGCATCAAGTGCAAGGTCGGCGATATCGTGCAGGAAGGCGTCGAGCTCGCCGAGATCGAGCCAACGGAGCCGAAGCCGGTATGAGCGATCAGGTCCGCATCGTCGAGGTCGGTCCGCGAGACGGCCTGCAGAACGAGAAGACGCCGGTCTCGGTCGAAGACCGCATCGCGTTTACAAAGGCGCTGTTCGCCGCCGGGCTGCACACCATCGAAGTCGGCTCGTTCGTGTCGCCCAAGGCGATCCCGAAGATGCAGGGCTCGGATCAGGTGTTTCGTGGCGTGCGCGATCTGCCCGGGGAATTCCATGTGCTGGTGCCCAACGAGAAGGGCTATGAGGCGGCCAAAGAGGTTGGCGCAAAGGTCATTGCGGTGTTTGCCTCGGCATCGGAAGGTTTTTCCCGCGCCAATATCAATTGCTCGGTGGCGGAGTCGATCGAGCGCTTCAAGCCGGTGATCGCCCGTGCCCAGGCCGACGGCATTCGCGTGCGCGGCTACGTTTCATGCGTGCTCGGCTGTCCCTATGACGGCGAGGTCGACGTGCAGGCAGTGGTGGATGTCACCACGACCCTGTGGGACCTCGGCTGCTACGAGGTCTCACTCGGCGACACCATCGGCGTCGGCACCCCGACCAAGGCGCGCGCGCTGCTGCGGGCCTGCGCCGAGGCGGTGCCGATGAAAAATCTCGCAATGCACTTCCACGACACTTACGGCCAGGCCTTGGCGAACATCTATGCCGGGCTGGAGGAGGGCGCCCGCGTCATCGACAGCGCTGCCGGCGGCCTCGGCGGCTGCCCCTATGCGCCCGGCGCCACCGGCAATGTCGGCACCGAGGACGTGGTCTACATGCTCGAAGGCATGGGGATTAAGACCGGCGTAGATATGGATAGGTTGCTGGTAGCGACCAACGCGATCAGTGCGCTGATCGGCCGGCCCCGGTGAGCCGGGTGGCGTCCGCGCTGAATGCGAAGGCAGCAAAGTAATCGGAACTGGCACAGCGTCATCCTGAGGTGCTCGCCGTCTTCGGCGAGCCTCGAAGGATGAATGTTCATCGACGGTGCTTCCGCCGTCGTCCTTCGAGACGCGCGCAAGCGCGCTCCTCAGGATGACGGCTTCCAATTCGATGGTGACCTCTATCGTCCCCCGTCCGGCCCCATCACCAGGTCCGGCAGGAAGGTCGAGATCTGCGGCACGAAACACAATAGGACCACGGCGGCCATCATCAGCAGAACGAAGGGCAGCGTGCCCCAGATCACTTCCATCAGCGGGATGTCGGGCGCCACATTGCGGATGACGAAGATGTTCAGCCCGACCGGAGGATGGATCAGGCCCATCTCCATGACGATGGTCATGACGATGCCGAACCAGATGATATCAAAACCGGCGGCGCGCAGCGGCGGCAGCACGATCGGAGCGGTCATCAGGATGATCGATACCGGCGGCAGGAAGAAGCCGAGGATCACCACCATTACCAGGATCGCGGCCAGCAGCTCCCAGCGCGGCAGGTGCATGGCGACGATGGATTCCGCCACCGACTGCGAGATGTGCAGGTAGCTCATAACGTAGGAGTATAGCAGCGACATGCCGATGATCATCATCAGCATGGTCGACTCGCGGATCGTCGATTTCAGGATCGGCGCAAGGTCAGTGGGCCGCCACACGCCGTAGATCGCCGCGATCAGCGCCAGCGCCAGCAACCCGCCGAGACCTGCGGTTTCCGACGGCGTCGAATAGCCGCCATACAGCGCGATCATCACACCGGTGAGCAGGATGATGAACGGCAGCACCCGTGGCAGCGCGCTGAAGCGCTCGGCCATGGTGAATTCGTCGCGCTGCAGGATCGCGGATTCGACACCGGTCGCCTCATACGCCACCTTCGCCGTGGCGTATTCCTTGCGGAAGCGGATCACCGCATAGACGCCGAACAAAGTGACCAGCAGCAGGCCCGGGCCGATGCCGGCGAGAAACAGCCGTCCCAGCGATTTTTCGGCAGCCACGGCAAACAGGATCATGGTGATGGAGGGCGGCAGCAGGATGCCCAGCGTGCCGCCGGCAGCGATGATGCCGGCCGCGAAACCGCCGGAATAGCCGCGCTTGCGCATCTCGGGAATGCCGGCGGAGCCGATCGCCGAGCAGGTGGCGGGCGACGAACCGGCCATGGCCGCGAACAGCGCGCAGGCGAACACGTTGGCGACGCCGAGGCCGCCGGGCACCCGATGCAGCCAGGCATGCAGCGCCGAATACAGATCCTGTCCGGCGCGGGATTTTCCGATCGCCGCGCCCTTGAGAATGAACAGCGGGATCGACAGCAGCGTGATCGAGGCCATCTCCTCGTAGACGTTCTGCGTCACCGTATCGAGCGAGGCCGACGGCATGTAGATCGCCATGAACACCACGGCGACGGAGCCCAGCGCGAAGGCGATCGGCATGCCCGAAAACATCGCCACCAGTGTCGCCACGCCGTAGCTGATACCAATTCCAAGAACAGTCACGGGCGGGCCTTGTCGGATGAGGGCTTGCGGGTCAGCGGGATCAGGATCTGCAGAAAGATCTGCGCGCACAGCAAGGTCATGCCGGCGGCCATCAGGGCGTAGGGGATCGCCAGCGGCGGCGACCACATGGAATTGGACACCTGGCCATCGACCCAAGCTTCGTGGGTCAGCGTCCACGACTTCCAGGCGAAGAACGCACAGAAGGCGAAGCTGGCGACATCCACCATCCACAGCCGGACGCGATTGACCATCGGCGACAGCAGCCCGACAAAGGCCTCGATGCCGATATGCCCGCGCTGCCCTTGGACATAGGCGGCGGTCAGGAAGGTGGCGCCGACCAGCAGGAACACCGCGGCTTCGTCCTGCCAGTAAGTGGCGCTGTGAAAGAGGCTGCGGGTGGCGACGCTGTAGCTGAGGATGACGCAGGCGGCGATCAGGGCGATCGCCGCAAGCACCACGATGACATTGTTACAGAACGCCAGAGCGCGCTCGAGAGCCGCCACGAGCGGATTGCCCGTGACGGGGAAGGGCGGATCGAAGTGATCCGGAAGGGGACCATGCATCAGGCGGCAACGTCGGTAGCAAGCTTCAGCAGGTTGGCAGCCAGCGGGGTCTTGGCGCTGTAGTCCTTCCACGCAGTGTCGCGGGCGATGTCGCGCCATTTGGCGACGATGCCGGCGTCGAGCATGCTGACCTTGGCGCCAGCCTTCTCGTACACTTTTGCCACTTCGACATCGTCAGCCTGGGCGCCTTGCTTGCCAAACGCTTCCAGCTCGGCGCCGACGCTCAGGATGATGTCCTGGTGCTTCTTCGGCAGCTTGTCGAAGATGGCCTTCGACATCATCAGCGGCTCCAGCATGAACCAGTAGGAAGCGTTGGCGCCCGAGGTCAGGTGTTTGGCCACCTCTTCCAGCCGGAACGAAATCAGGCTGGTGGAGGAGGTGATGCCGGCGTCGCAGGCCCCGGTCTGCATGGCCGCGTAGATTTCATTGGATGGCACTGACAGCACGGCGGCGCCGGCGGTCTGCAGCACCATGTCCATTTCGCGCGAACCGCCGCGCACCTTGAGGCCCTTGGCATCTTCCGGAGCGAGCAGGGGCCGGGTCCGGCTGGCGACGCCGCCGGCCTGCCAGACCCAGGTGATCAGCATGATGCCCTTGTCGGCCAGGAAGTCCGTCAGCGCCTTGCCGACCGGCTGGTCCTTCCAGCGCAAGCCCTGGTCATAGGTGGAGACGAGGCCCGGCATCAGGCCGATATTGGTCTCCGGCAATTCGCCGCCGGCATAGGGCATCGGATACAGGCTGAGATCGAGCGCGCCTTTGCGCATGGCGGAAAACTGCGCGTTGGTCTTGATCAACGACGAATTCGGGTAGACCTCGCCGACTAGGTCGCCGCCGCTGCGCTTGGCGATTTCCTCGGCAAACTTGCGGGTCAGGCGGTCACGGAAGTCGCCCTTGTCGATGGTGCCGCCGGGGAACTGGTGCGAGATCTTCAGCGTCGTGGCGGCATGGGCTGTGCCGGTGCCGAGGCGCAAGATGGCGGGGGCGGCGAGGGCCGAGGCGAGGATGTGGCGGCGGGTCAGCATGGGTTCACTCCCTGGTGCGTTTCTTGATTGTCCGTGGCGCGGGCGTTGGATCACCTTAGCCGCATTCGCGGTGCTGTGCTCTAGTCTGAAAGTTAAAGTTTGTGCAAGGCTGCTCCCTGCAATCCGATGCTGCACCGCACACCGGGGCGATAATAGAATTCCGTCCGATGCCTCTATATGGCCGCGACAGCCATCGCATCTCGGAACGGTTCAAAGGACGGTCGCTCATGGCCATCACCACCGGGATCGCGTTCGGTGATCTGGCGCAAAGCGGGCATCGGCGATTGCCCCGGAGCCGCAGCAGAAATTGGCGGAGCTTCGGAGTTCGTGTAAGCTTAAAATGTGTGCTGCACCTTCACCGTGAAATTCCTGCCGACCTCAAGCAGGGGATTGGTCAGACTCTGCGAGTAGGCCATGTTGCTGAAGGTTGAGGCGTCGCGATAGGCGGTGTCGAAGATGTTTTCCAGTCCGAGGATCAGCTTGGTGTCGCCAAGATCCCGCGACACGAGTTGTCCTAGCTGCAGCGTCGCATAGAGTTTGGGGATGGCATAACCGGACGTCTGGTATTCCTGCGCCGCATCGATTCGGCTCTTGCTGGTTGCCCAATCCACCACCCCCTGCACCGAAAAGCTGCCATCGCCTGCCACGTACTGCACGCCCATGCGGCCGCGGAACGGCGCAAGGAACGGCAGCGGCGTATTCGTCACCGTGTTGTCGCCGCGAAGATAGGCCGCCGTGCCGAAAATGTTGACCGTCGGTGTGGCCTGCCAGCGCCCTTCGATTTCGACGCCGTTGACCTCGGCCCTGCCGACATTCTGGCTCTGGGTGAAGCCGGACGAGCCGTTGAAGGTCACGGCCACGGTCTGCAGGAAGTTCTCATAGTTGCTGTTGAAGGCCGTCACTTTGAGGTTGGCGTCGGCGGTGTGAAAATTGAACCCGCCCTCGTAGGTGAGGCCTTTCTCCGGTTGCAGGAAGGGATTGGGAACGGTGGTCGCGCTGGAGGCGAACAGTTCCGAATTCGTCGGCTGCCGGAACGAGGTGGCGACGCTGGCGAGCAGATCGACGGTCGGCAGAATCCGATAGACGATGCCGCCGCTGCCGGTCGGTGCGGTGGCGTCGACGTTGTCCTTGCCGATGAAGGCCGACCGTGTCGCCGCCGACAACGGCGTGAGTTCGGTGGTGGTGTTGAACCAGTCGAAGCGGCCGCCAACCGACAGCGTCAGCGGCTGGATCGGCGTCCAATCCTGCAACACGAAGGCACCGACATTGGACTGTGAGGTATCCGGGCCGTTCTTGGTATTGGCGACGTTGACAGTGCCGGTCACCGCACCGACAGCGTTGCGGTTGATGGTTTGCGAGGACCCTTCGCTGCCGGGCCGCATTTCAATGAAGCCGTCGGTGCCGAAGGTCGTCTTGGCTTCGCCGAATCCGCCAGACCACGGGATCGAAGCGAGGAATCGGCCGCCGGTGGTCCACGGACCGATCACGTGACTGGTGGAATTCACGGTGCGCGTCGCGACGCCGCGGGCGTTGATGGTGTTGTTCACCGTCAGCAGGGTGGTGTCGAAATAGTTCGCGTAGATCGATGCTTCGACATGCTTGATGATCCCGTCGAGCTCGCCGACATAACCCAGCCGTGCGGTGGTGACCTCGTTCGGGCTTTGGCGCACGCCGAGATAGGGAGCTCCCGGCGCACCGCCGACGCCGCCGGCGCGGCCGTCGGTCTCGTTGTATTTGCGTAGCGACAGTTCGAAGCGCTGGCCGATATCCGGCGAATAGCCGATCTTCAGGTTGCCGCCGAGGCTGCGGTAGTCGCTGTTGGGGACTTCGCCGAGCGGGCTGCTGTAATTGCTGCCCCACCGGCCGCTGACGCCGCCGAGGAAATCAAAGCCGCCGCCGGCGCCCTGGATCCAGTCATAGGTACTGAAGGAATCCGCGGCGCTGCCGTATCCCGCCGACCATCCGCCGCCGGTGAATCGAAACGGTCCGTTCGGGTTGCCGGTCGGCGTCCTGGTTACGATGTTGACGAGGCCGGTCAGTGCCTCGCTGCCATACAGCACCGAGGCCGGACCGCGCACGACTTCGACGCGTTCGATTTCCTCGGGTGCGAAGTAGCTCAGCTGAAGCGTGTTGCGGCCGCGGAAGCGATCGCCGTCGACGAACAGCGGCGAACGAAAACTGTTTGAACTGAAGCCGCGCAGGTAGATCTGTCCGCCGATGCCGCCGGCGCGCGCAATTGAGATGCCGGGTACCGTTGCGAGGATATCGAGCAGGCCGACGGGTGAGGTCTGTTCGATCTGGCCTCGCCCGATCACCGAGACGCTCTGCGTGAGTTGTCGCGGCAGTTTGGGCTCTGGCAGCTTGCCGCCGAGCGGCTTCAGCGAGTCTGCGCTGCTTGTTCCTGTCACGTCGATGGTCTGCAACTGGCCGGCGTCTGTCGGCGCGGCACTCGATGATTGCGCGAACGCAGCCCCGCTGCAGACCAGCTGGATCAGAACGATGCTCGACACCGAAGCACAGTGACGGATCAGGTCGGGAGAGCGCCGTGCCACGTATGAAGCCGTGTGGCTGGCTGCGTTCAGCTCCATTGCCTGTGGTGTTCGCGACATATTCCGGCCTTTCGTGCATTCGATTTATGCCGGACGTCTAACGCGCCGTGTTTGCGACAGACAAGCGTGTGTCGTCGACATTAGAGCGATTGTCGAGATCCGCGTCATTTTATCAGCGACTGGGAAACGTTGCGAAGTGAAGCCCGGATTACAATTGCTCCAAATGTCGATGAGGTTGCGCGACTCGCGCCGGGGTTTTCTGTAAGCAAGCGTGAAATTGAATCGATGTCGCGCCTGATGGGAACGGCGCGCACCGCGATCATAAGTGAAAGACGTCCGTGTTCTATGCTGAGTTGATTTCTCCTTTTCGCGCAATTCTGCTGTGGTGTGAGACACGAACGATCAGCCGGATCGCTGTCGCTGCGGTCGCTTCTGCAATCGCGATCAGTCACGCGTCGGCTGCCGATATCACCGACCAGCGCGGCCATACTATCCATCTCGACAAGCCTGCGGAACGCACGGTGTTCCTGCCGATTCCGGCGGCCGCGACCTATATCGCGATTGACGGCACCGAGCGTCATATCGCCGGTATGAATCCCTACTCGGCGAGCGCCATGCGAGAGGGCATACTTGGAAAAATGTTTCCCGCGCCGCGGGCATCTCGACCAATGTGGTGATGGGCGGCGGTGGCGCCAACAACTTCGCGCCTAACGTCGAATCCATTCTCGCCATGCGTCCCGATGTGGTTTTCCAATGGGCTACAGCGAGTACCGACGTGATCGGCGCTCTGGACCGGGCAGGCCTGGCGGTGTTGGGCATGCGGGCCGGATCGCAGGAAGATTTTGCAGCCTATGTTGCCATGATGGGCGAGGTGTCGGGAAAGGTCGAACGGGCGGCATCGCTGGTTCAGCGGCAGCAGGACGTGCGAAGCAGGATCGAGGCTGCGATGAGCGATGTCGAGACGCAGCAGCGGCCGCGCGTCATGTACCTCAACCGCGCGTCTGAGACGCTGCGCGTGAGCGGCAAGGGGACCTATAACGACTTCTATGTCCGACTGACGGGGGGCCAGAATGTTGCCGCCGACCTGCGGGCGATCAGCACCGTCACCATCGAACAGGTTCTGACCTGGAATCCGCAGGTTATCCTGTTGGGGAATTTCGACGCGACGATGCCGGCGGATATCTATGGCGATCCGCGGTGGCAAGGTGTCGATGCCGTCAAGACGCGCCGGGTTTATCGCGTGCCCCTCGGCGGCTATCGTTGGGATCCGCCGAGCCAGGAATCCGCGCTGACGTGGATCTGGCTCGCTGGACTGCTGCAGCCCGAGCGCACGCAAGAGGATCTTCGCGCCGCGATGCGCGACTGGTATACGTTCCTGTATGGGCACGCGCTGACCGACAGCGAGATTGACGACATCCTTTTTGCTGCGCAGAACCGGGCCTCTGCGGGCTATGCGCGATATCTCGCGCGATGACGCGGCATATTCCCGATGGCGTGATCGCGCGCAGCGACGCAGGTCGGCCATACATCCGCTGGGTAGCCCTGATGTGGTTTCTGGCAGCAGCGCTGCTGGTGTCGGCCCTGTGGGCCACGGCGTCGGGCCGCTACCAGGTTCCGTTCGCGAAAGTCATTGCCATCCTGGCGGCGCGTCTCGTCGACGTGACGCCAACGTGGACGCCGACCGACGCGATCGTCGTCGAGACCGTACGGCTGCCGCGTGTGCTGATGGCCGCCGTCGCTGGAGCCGGCCTCGCACTATGCGGTGCCGTGCTGCAGGGATTGTTTCGCAATCCCCTGGTCGGCCCACAGACCATCGGCGTGTCTTCGGGTGCCGCACTAGGTGGCGTCGTCGCGATCCTGTTCGTGGGCTTCGGTGGATACGTCTACGTTGGCGCATTCGCCGGTGCTGCGCTGGCATTGCTCGCAGTGCTCGCGATTCATCGCTCCGACAGCATATCGCCGGTCCTCACCCTGGTGCTGGCGGGGGTGGTGGTGAGCGCCTTCTGCGCCGCGCTGGTGGGGCTCGCGACCTACCTGGCCGACCCCGAGACCAAGCTGTCTGACATTGTATTCTGGTTGCTTGGCAGCTTTGGCTCCGCCACTTGGCAAAACCTGGCGCTGATCTCGATCTGCACCGGTGTGGCTGCGGTGATCCTGCTCGGCATGCGCTGGCGCATCAATGTGCTGTCGCTCGGCGACGAGGAGGCTCGCACCCTGGGTGTACATCCGGCGCGCGACCGGTTGATCCTGCTGGCGGCGACCTGCCTGGCGATCTCGGCGCAGGTCGCGGTCAGCGGCACCATCGGCTGGGTCGGACTGATCATTCCAAATCTGGCGCGGACCCTGGTTGGCGCCGATCACCGCCGCCTGCTGCCGGCGTCGGCGCTGATGGGGGCCATCTTCCTGGTCGTTGCCGACACCCTTGCGCGGGCGCTGACTGCCGCCGAGATCCCGGTCGGCATTGTCACGGCCATCGTTGGCACGCCGGTGTTCGCCGTCCTGCTGCGCCGTAACGCCACGAGCAGGGCCACATGATCCGTCTCGATGACATCGGTCACTGGTTTCGCAGCGAGCGCTGGTTGTTCCGGCATCTGTCGATGGCGGTGTTGCCTTCGGAAATCACCGCCATCCTCGGTCCGAACGGCGCCGGCAAGACCACCCTGTTGCGCGCGCTGTGCGGTACGCTAGCGGTGAAGGAGGGCAGTGTGCATGCCGGCGAGCATATCGGTTATGTGCCGCAGGCCCTGAATGCAGATCAGGCCTACAGCGCCATCGAGATGGTGCTGCTCGGCCGCAGCCGCTTTCTCGGGCGCTTTCACGCGCCGGGCCGCCGCGACACCGATCGCGCGCATGAATGTCTGACAGAGGTGGGCCTGAGCGCGGTCGCCGAACAGCGCTACGACCGGCTCAGCGGCGGGCAGCGTCAGTTGGTTTTGCTGGCGCGCGCTTTGGCGACCGGCTGCCATGTCCTTGTGCTCGATGAACCGGCATCCGCGCTCGATCTGGCCAATCAGGGGGTAGTGCTGCGGCTTATCCAGCGGCTGGCTCGGTCGCACGGACTGTCGGTGATCTTCACCACCCACCATCCCGATCACGCGCTGGGGATCGCCAGCAACACGCTGTTGATGCTGCGCGACGCCCAGCATCTCTATGGTCCTGCAGCATCGGTTCTGACCGAAGACAATCTGGCCCGTATGTATGGCGTGCCGGTCCGCCGCGTCGATGTCCGTTCCGCCGGCGAGACGGTATCGGCGATCGTTCCGTTGCATGGATTGAGCCCATCGGCCCCGGCGGCGGAGTGACGCTGCCCGCGGATCGGCACACCTCAGAGCCTGGACAGCTCCCGCGCCCAGGGAGGAAGCTGTCCAGAAACCGCGTGGCGGCGGGCATGAAGTTGCTGCCGTGGTGATAAAACGGATCCAGCGTCGAGACGATGAGGCGGCCAGCTGTGGTGGCCCGGTCGTCATACAGTAGTGCGCCGCCGTCGTCGCGGCCTTCGGGGTCCGGCGGTACGTCGATCAGGGTCTGTGCGCCGGGTGGCGGCGCCAGCAGGCCGTGAAAGTGCCAGATCGTGTCGGCGAAAGGCACGGCGCGAAACAAGTCGTGGTCCGGGCAGACGAGCCGGTTCGGCGGCGTCGCGTCTTTATCCAGCCACCACCAGAAATTGGTTGGGCGCGAAGTCCAGCGGACGCCTGGCAGCCAAGTTTCTGCCTGGTTCTCACCGAACACCACCAGCGTATGGCCGCGCTCGGCGAAATCGATCAGCAAGTCGCGATGTGCGCGCAGCAAATTCGGATTGATGTGGTCGGTGACGATCAACACCGTCACGCCGTCGAGTTGGCCGGTGTGGAGCTCCGGCATGTAGATCGTGCGGTCGAGCAGGCTGCGAAAGCGCGGACCTTGAATCGCGGTATGATGATAGAATGTTCCGCCATCCAGCACGGCGAGCGTCACGATATGCACTCCGAGGACGCTGTTGCCGTGTTGAACAGCCATCGCAGCAGCTGCGGCACGATACGGCCGGTGCTGTCGGCACCGCCGAATTGCCAGAGGTCGTTACCGCCATGGAACAGCACCCGGCCGTGCCCGACCGGGTAGATGAAATCGAGCGGCTTGTCGGGGCTCCCGACGCTATTGATCACGTATGCGCCCTCTGGCGCATCATGCCATACTCGCCCATAGAAGCCGGCAACACCGCGGCGAAATGTCAGCTCATGCGCGGAAACGCCGTCCCAGACAGGATGCTCCGCCATGCGGACAATCGCCAGGTCTTCAAGACGTCCGGATGGCTGCGTGTGAAATCCAGCCATGCCGGGCAGAAATGGATAGGCGATATGGCCATTGGCGACGACGGTGCCGCCGCCGCGGAGAAAGCGTTCGATTTGCGCGGCGTGCCCGGCGAGAAATCGCTGATCCGCATGCATGCCGATCAGTAGTGCGCTATAGTTGTCGAGTTCGATAGTCGCCAGATTGTAGATGTCGTGATCTACGATGCCGCCGAGCGCCTCCGGACGCGAGGCCATCTTGCCTATCGCCGGATTGACCCCGCCATTGGACAGAAAGAGGGCTGGCTTCATCGTTCAGCTGACGCTTAGTTCAAACAGGTCCGCCGGTACTGCAGCAAGGACATCGCTCGCAATCGACTTTCTCAGCTGCCTCAACTCCGCTTCTTCCGATGGCGTGCGTGTCCTGGAGAATGTCAGTTCGAAGAATCTCGCCGGGAGCGTCGTCGGCCGCAGTGCGATCTCGGCCGTCCTGCCGGAGAGCATGACGCGAAAGCTGTAGGAAATGTCGGCGCCGGCCACGAAGCGCGCAAGCGGCAGCGAACGATCGACCGTATATGCACCGCGAGTGACGGCGCGTGTCACGAACTCGAAAGAATCCCGAACGCCCGGGCCTGGATGGCCGCTGACAACCGTGATGTCAGCCCTCTTGGGCGGGGTGTCGGATGACAGCGCTTCCAATGCGACCCGAATGGCCTGGAATGTGATTGCCAGCATGGCAAGTGCCCCCTGGCCGTGATAGGCGGCCACGGCGGCGAAGCTGATCTCGATCGGATCCTCTTCGCCCATAATGGTAATGCTCGGCAACTGCACGGTGGATCCTTCCGAGACGAGTCGAGATGGCGATAGCGATGCTTTCCACATACTTGTCGACGACAGCCATTGAAACCGCGAATTCATACTGCGGCTTAGATCCCATCTAAGCGGTTTCGGATCAGCCTGATGAGGTGTTCAATTGCCCCGCCGCTCTACGTTGCGCGGTATCCTCGGCGACCACACGCGGTCTTCACCAAAGTCGAGGACGAAAGGCGGACGACAGATTTTGGTGCAATGCGGACGCCCGTCCGGGTTTTGCGAAAGCGAAGCGCGGCGCTATTGAAAATTTGTGCAAACCGGCCCGTAACAAAGCCGTTCGCCTATGCGTCTGTATGGAAGCGACAGAGGTCGCGTTTCAGAACCGGTTCAAAGGACGACAGCTCATGACCATCACCACCAAGATCGCGCTTGGCATTTCTGCCGCTGCCCTCTCGCTCAGCCTGGCACTGGCGCCGGCCGCCTTCGCTCAGGACAAGATGGGCAAGGATGACGGAATGAAGAAAGACGGCATGATGAAGAAGGACGACGGCATGAAAAAGGATGCCATGTCGCACGACGGCATGAAGAAGGACGACGGAATGAAGAAGGACGGCATGATGAAGAAGGACGAGATGAAGAAGTAACTTCTTCGCATCGGCGTCCGGCGGGCTCGCATATCGCGGGCCCGCCCTGCATTGACCTGCTGGATCTACTTGCGCTTCTTGCGGGCGGCGTAGCGGGCGTCGCGCGCGGCCTTCTTTTCGGCTTCCAGCGCCAGCTCGGCGGCGGCGGCCTCTTCCTTTTCGCGCGCGGCGCGGGCAGCGGCCTCAGCAGCTTCCTCGGCTTCGCGGATTTTCTGCGCGGCCTTTTCGGCGTCGCGCAACAGCTTGGCCTGAGCGCGTGCGGCGGCCTGTGCCTCGCGCTCGGCAGCGCGCGCCTTCACGGCCGGATCGTCGGGGCCCGGCTGCGACTTGAACTTGGTCAGGATGTTCTTCTTGGCGTCGAGCGCCGCCTTTTGGCGGTCAGCAAAACTCGGTTCTTTAAATCCCATCGACGAGGCCTTGTTGCTTTCATGGTTGGTGCCGGGCCGTTTGGCTCTCCACCACATGGGGCAGGGAACGGAGCGCAGCCGAAACTCGACAGCGGTTTACAGGCGACGGCGCCGCAACGCATCAACTATCTGCGAAATTCCGCACCTGTTGCGGGAAAACACGCGTGCAGCCGACCATTGCAGGCCCGGCGACCGCGATGGCGGCCGACCCGCCCGATCTGCACGGTCGGGCCGGCCGCCGGCTGCGAGGCAGTTGAGATTGCTGGTCGAACGGTCTTTGACCGCCAAAGCGCGATCCGGCGGGGCCGGGGCAGGTCTTGTTCGTTTGCAGCGCAAAACCGGCCCTTGCGGCCATTAGATCAACAAAATCGAGCCTGAACCTGTGCTGCCGTCGGCGCGACTGATGGGGAACATTCCGAGCGGTGCGGGAGTTTCCGTGGCAATCAGGAGTAACCTATGCTGACCACCGTTGACCGCGTTATCGCCAGGCTGAACCTGAAACACCCGGTTTCGGACAGTCAGACGGCTGCTGCGCGTGACGATGCCGCGCAATTCGCCTCGCAACTGCTGGAAAACTACAAGGGCCAGCTCGCCCAGCGCAGCCTGTATCCCGAGGCTCCACCCAAGCCGACGGCAAGTTGACCGGCGCGTGGCGCTCGGGGGCTTGCGCCCATGCAGGTTCCGCGGGCATAGATCTGCCCGCGCCAGCCATGTTCACCCCCGGAGATAAGATGCGTTCTTTCAAGCTTGCGGGCAGGCTCGCGACCGTGTTGCTGGGTCTGGGCCTGGCGTCGGTTGCAACAGACAGTTCACTCTCAACAGCAACGGCTCAGGCCGCAGGAAAAATCATGACGACAGCTTCAGGCCTGAAAATCGAGGATACCGTGGTCGGCACCGGCAAGACGCCGACGCGCGGACAGACCTGCGTGATGCACTACACCGGTTGGCTCTACGAGAACGGCGTCAAGGGCAAGAAATTCGACTCCTCGCTCGACCGCAACGAGCCGTTCGAGTTTCCGATCGGCATGAAGCGCGTGATCGGCGGCTGGGACGAGGGCGTCTCGACCATGAAGGTCGGCGGCAAGCGCACCCTGATCATTCCGCCGGATCTCGGTTATGGCGCCCGCGGCGCCGGCGGCGTGATTCCGCCGAATGCCACCCTGATCTTCGACGTCGAACTGCTCGACGTGAAGGGCTGAGGGCCTCGGACGCCCGATCCCGTTCAGGATTGGGCAATCCGGCGCAATACGCTCCGCGACACCTCATCGGCCGCGAACTGCTCGATGAGGGGCGCAGCCTTCTCGATGAACGGGGTCTTGTCCGGGCGCACGAAGGTGACACCGCGCTGCGCGATCTCGGTCTTGGCGCGGGTCTCGAAATCCGTCCACAACGTGTTCATGTGATCGTATGAGGCCATTGCCGCCTCGCGGACGACGCTCTGATGCTGCGGGCTGAGCGACTGCAACCGCGCGCTGCCGATCAGCAGAACATCCGAAATCATGGTGTGTTCGTCGAAAGAGTAATGCGATACCACGTCGGCGTGGTTGCCAATGATCAACGCCGCCACGCTGTTCTCCGCGCCGTCCACCAAGCCGGATTTGAGCGCGATGAACACATTGCTCCAGGCCAGCTCGACACCCTCGGCGCCGAACACCTGCATCAGCCGGGTCATGGTCTCCGACGGCTGGATGCGGATCTTCATGCCCTTGAGGTCATCGGGGTGGTTGATCGGTTTGCGGCCATAGAAGCTGCGGGCGCCGGCATCGTAGAATGTCACCCCGACCAGCCCCGCGGGCGCGGTGGAGGCGAGGATGTCGCGGCCGACATCGCTGGTGGTCACCTTCAGCCAGTGCGCCCTGTCGCGCAGCGTGAATGGCAGGTTCAGCACCTTGTAGGCGGGGTGGAAACGCTCCAGCAAGCTGGCGCTGACCTTGAGGAAATCCAGCTTGCCGGCCTGGACCTGCGACAGAAGGTCGACCTCCTGGCCGAGCTGGCCATCGGCGAAAATCGCGATTTCGATCTCGCCGCCGGTGCGCTCGCGCACGATATCGGCGAAACGCTGCATTGCCGGGTGCACCGGATGGGTCGTTGGCAGGCCATGGGCGAGGCGCAGTTTCAGCGATTCGGCGCGCAGCACCGCCGGACAGGTAACGGCCAACCCCGCGGTGATCAGAAGGCGACGCCGAGACAGCATGGCTGGGCTCAATATTGATAAAGGAGGAGGGTGCGCGTTGCGCATCTTCGCACATCTTGGGGAACCGACAAGCCGGCTGTTAAGACCTTGGGCCTAGGATCCGGTCGATCACGGACGTAACCGGGCCACAGGCGCGGTCAACACTAAAACGGGGGCAGATGGCGAACAGTGAACATCGCGACGCGCGGCGACCGAACGGTCGGCGCGACTGGCGTCGCATCCATCATTCGCCGGCGTTCTGGGTCGGCGTCGTGCTCTGCCTGGCGGCGATCGCGATCTATCTGTGGTCCGACGACCTGTCGTGGCGCCCGCGCTAGAGCTTCCGGATCGCCAGCTTGGCGGCAGCCTCCGCGGCCTGTTCGGTCTCGCAATCGTCCTCGGTGACGAAGCCGAGCATGGTCTTGCCCTGGATGGTATTGCCGCTCGGCGTTTTCGGACTGATCGAGGCGCGCCACTGTCCGGGGCGCCGCTGAAAGGTCAGGATCGAGAACAACGCTGCGTCGGCCATGGTCAGCTATCCCTGTGAGAGCGCTGAGCCGGACTGGCTGAACATTCCGGCGCCGGTGTAGCCGGCTCCGGCGGCAGCCGCAATCGGATTGAAATAACAGTGTGAATCCAGCGGGATGACGGTAGATTGGTGCGCCGCTGCGGACCGGTCGCCGCCCGACATCAAACCGTTGGGATAGCTGTGCAACCGGCGGGGGCGATGGTATGTAGGCCGCCACGGTCCCATAGCTCAACTGGATAGAGTAACGGATTTCTACTCCGTGGGTTGCAGGTTCGAGATCCTGCTGGGATCGCCACTCGGCGCGATAAGTCGAAACGCGGGGCGACGTCCGGGAGGATTGTTGCGCAGGCGATTACCGTTATGGCCTCGCTCCGGCCCACACCTCACGGTAAGCATGACAGTCGCGGACATATGCGGCTATAATTTCCGAGTCGCCGGTCTGTGCCGTCGCTCATGTGCTTGACGGTTTGCGGACCTCCTGTTCGGCGGCCTTCATCGAAAGCTGCATCGCATCTGCCGTCGTTCCGCGCAGGGTCTGCCGCGGCATGACGTCGGCCGTGCATGAAACGGGGCGCCGGCTCGTACCCGCGCCATGCGCCCGCCATTCGTAAAGTTGTATGGAGGCCTGAGGACGAGACATGTTGGTACAGCAGGGCGAAGAGCGCGGAAACGATGTCGACCGGCGGCTGGCCTGCACGCTGGCGGCGGTCGCCGGCGCGCTGAACACCGCGGCGTTCGAGGCGGTAGGGTTCTTCTCGGCGAACATGACCGGCAACGTGTCGATGCTCTCCGATCATATCGCGCTCGGCAATTTTCTCAGTGGCTGGTTCTTTCTCGCCATCGTGTTGACCTTCATCGCCGGCTCCGTGGTGTCCACGGTGCTGATCAATTTCGGCCGGCGGCGGGCGATCCACGGCATCTACGCCTACAGCATTCTCGCCGAGGCCATTCTTCTCGCCATCCTCGGCGTCATCGATCTCGGCCTGCCGCAGGTCCATCGCGGGCCGTCGCTGATCCTCGGGCTGAGTTTTCTGATGGGGTTGCAGAACGCCGTGGTGACGCGCATTTCCGGCGCCCGCGTTCGCACCACCCACGTCTCCGGCATGGCCACCGACATCGGCATAGAGATCGGCATGCTGATCGACGTGGCGCTGGGCCGGGAGCCCCGGGAAACCGCCGCGCCGTACTGGGCCAAGCTGCGGCTGCATGCCATGAGCATCCTGTCGTTCCTGGCGGGCGGCACCGTCGGCGTGCTGGTCTACAAGGCGATCGGCGGGGTGCTGCTGCTCGCCACGTCGCTTCTGTTGCTGGCCATTGCCGTCGCCGGCATCCGGCAGGCGCGGGGGCTGCGTCTGCGTCCCGTGCCACTGGCATAGGGCAGCGCCCGCCGGGGCAGCGAACAGCCGAACCAAATCCTGCGTCGGCGCGACACATGCACGGCGCAGCTTTGCGTTTCGACGGCGGCATCGCATGATGCGCCGTCAGGCGGGGCAGCGCCGGATTCGTCAGGCTGCTGTCGCGTGGCGTTGTTTGAAGAGCAGTTTTCGGCGGTCATGAGTCCGTCACCATTTTGCGCATGTCTGGGCGCGCCTCAGGCGGTCCACGCAGGGAGTCCATCATGATTGGTTTGGTTCGCGCCGTTACCTTTTGCGCCGCGCTGGCATTCGGCCTGGTGTCGGCAAGTGCGGCGGACAAGGCATTCAGGCGCGACGATCTGCAGGACTCCGCCATCAAGCTGGAGGCCCAGATCAAGAGCGAGGCCGGACCGGTCAGCAAGTCGGCCGCGACGCTGCGCAGCGACGCCGATGCCGCGTTCCGGCGCAGCGACTACCGCGCTGGGCTGACCACCCTCGGCCAGATCGTGGCCATCGCGCCGGAAGACAGCGCCAACTGGCTGCGGCTGGCCAAGACCATCTTCCAGATCCGTCCCGCGACATCGTCGGAAACCACCTTCCTGCTCGAGCGGGCCTCGACCGCCGCCTATATCGCCTATCAGCGCGCCGGCAATGCCGGCGAGGAGGCCGAGGCGCTGGCGGCGCTGGGCCGTGCCATGTCCGAACGCAAGCTGTGGCGCCCGGCGCTGGACACGCTGCGGCTGTCGCTGGAGCTGCGCGAGGTCGCCGACGTCCGCGGCCAGTACGAAAAACTACGCGACGACCACGGCTTCCGGCTGCTCGACTACACCGTCGACTCGGATTCCGCCTCGCCGCGCGCATGTTTCCAGTTCTCCGAGGATCTCGCCAAGCGGGTCGACTTCGCGCCGTTCCTGGCACTGGCCGGCAGCGACAAGCCGGCGCTGACCTCCGAGGAAAAACAGCTCTGCGTCGAGGGCCTCAAGCATGGCGAGCGCTACAACATCAACCTGCGCGCCGGCCTGCCGTCGACCGTGAAGGAGACGCTGCCGAAATCCGCCGAGTTCAATATCTATGTGCGTGATCGCAAGCCGTTCGTGCGCTTCACCGGCCGCGCCTATGTACTGCCGCGCACCGGCCAGCAGGGCATCCCGCTGGTGTCGGTCAATACCCAGGCGGTGTCGGTGCAGGTGTTCCGGATCGGCGACCGCAACCTGATCGGCACGGTCATCGACAGCGATTTCCAGAAGACGCTCAGCAAATACCAGCTCGACAGCTTAGGCTCCGAGCGCGGCGTGAAGGTGTGGTCGGGCGACCTGGTGACCGGTTCCACGCTGAACGCCGACGTGACCACGGCATTCCCGGTCGATCAGGCCATCGGCGAGCTGCAGCCGGGCGTCTATGTGATGACCGCCGTGGCCAAGGGGCCGGGCTCCGGCAAGGACGACGACGACGGCTCGCTGGCGACCCAGTGGTTCATCGTCTCCGACCTCGGCCTGACCGCGTTCTCCGGCAATGACGGCATCCACGTGTTCGTCAATTCACTGGCCTCGACCGATCCGGTGGGCAAGGCGGAGGTCCGGCTGCTGGCGCGCAACAACGAGATCCTCGCCACCAGGAAGGCCGACGACGCCGGCCATGTGCTGTTCGAGGCCGGGTTGGCCCGCGGCGAGGGCGGGCTTGCGCCGGCGCTGCTGACGGTCACCGGCGACAAGGGCGACTACGCCTTTCTCAGCCTGAAGACCGACGCCTTCGACCTCTCCGACCGCGGCGTCTCCGGCCGCGCGGTGCCGGCCGGCGCCGATGCCTTCGTCTATGCCGAACGCGGCGTCTATCGCTCCGGCGAGACCGTCTATCTCACCGCGCTGCTGCGCGACGGGCAGGGCAATGCCGTCACCGGCGGGCCGCTGACCATGGTGATCGAGCGGCCCGATGGCGTCGAGTTCCGCCGCGTCGTGCTGCAGGACCAGGGCGCCGGCGGCCGCAGCCTGACGCTGCCGCTGAATTCCGCGGTGCCGACCGGCACTTGGCGGGCCCGGGTGTTCACCGATCCGAAGGCCGCCGCCGTCGGCGAGACCACCTTCATGGTCGAGGATTACGTCCCGGACCGGATCGAATTCGATATATCTTCCAAGGACAAGCAGATCAAAGCGGAAGCTCCGGTAGAACTTAAGGTTGAAGGCCGGTTCCTGTACGGTGCCCCGGCCTCCGGTCTGCAGCTCGAAGGCGATCTGCTGGTCGCCCCGGCGGCCGCACGGCCGGGCTTTGCCGGCTATCAGTTCGGGGTCGCCGACGAGGAGACCACCAGCAACGAGCGTACGCCCATTGAAGATCTGCCCGAGGCCGACGCCAACGGTGTTGCCACGTTCCCGGTGAGTCTGCCAAAGCCGCCGTCCTCGACGCGGCCGCAGGAGGCGCAGATCTTCATCCGCGTGACCGAGACCGGCGGCCGCGCGGTCGAGCGCAAGCTGGTGCTGCCGGTGGCCCCTGCCACGGCGCTGATCGGCGTCAAGCCGCTGTTCGCCGACAAGAACGTCGCCGAGGGCGACAAGGCCGAGTTCGACGTGGTCTTCGTGTCGCCGGACGGCAAGCCGCTGGCCCGCAACGGCCTGCGCTACGAGCTGCTGAAAATGGAGTCCCGTTACCAATGGTACCGGCAGAACTCGTCCTGGGAATATGAGCCGGTCAAGTCCACCAAACGTGTCGCCGACGGCGATCTCACCATCGCCGCCGACAAGCCGGCACGCGTATCCCTGGCGCCGCAGCCCGGCCGCTATCGGCTGGACGTCAAGTCGACCGAGGCCGACGGCCCGCTGACCTCGGTGCAGTTCGATGTCGGCTGGTATTCCGACGGCAGCGCCGACACGCCGGACCTGCTGGAGACCTCCATCGACAAACCGGAATATGTCTCCGGCGACACCATGACCGTGTCGGTGAACTCCCGCTCGGCGGGACGCCTGACCGTCAACGTGCTGGGCGACCGGCTACTGACGACGCAGACCGTGCAGGTCAAGGAAGGCGCGTCGCAGGTCAAGATCCCCGTCGGCAAGGACTGGGGAACCGGCGCCTATGTGGTGGCGACGCTGCGCCGGCCACTCGATACCGCGGCCAAGCGCATGCCCGGCCGCGCCATCGGCGTGAAGTGGTTCGGCATCGACAAGAAGGCGCGCACCCTCGACGTGGCGCTGTCGCCGCCGGCGCTGATCCGGCCGAGCACGACGCTGAAGCTGCCGGTCAAGCTGGGCGGGCTCAATCCCGGCGAGGACGCCAAGATCGTGGTGGCCGCCGTCGATGTCGGCATTCTCAACCTCACCAATTACAAGCCGCCGGCGCCGGACGACTACTATCTTGGCCAGCGCCGCATGACCTCGGAGATCCGCGACATCTACGGGCAGCTGATCGACGGCATGCAGGGTACCCGCGGCCAGCTCAGGACCGGCGGCGACTCCGCCGGCGCCGAATTGCAGGGCTCGCCGCCCACGCAAAAGCCGCTGGCGCTGTATTCGGGAATCGTCACCGTGGCCGCCGACGGCACCGCCGAGATCGTGTTCGAGATCCCGGAATTCGCCGGCACCGCCCGCGTGATGGCGGTGGCCTGGACCGCCACAAAACTCGGCCGCGCCACCACTGACGTAATCGTCAGGGATCCCGTGGTGCTGACCGCGACGCTGCCGCGCTTTCTGCTGTCCGGCGACAAGGGCACCATGAGCATGGACCTCGACAATGTCGAAGGCGCGCCGGGCGATTACACCATCAACGTCAAGACCACCGGCCCGCTGAAGGTCACCGGCAATCCCGCCACCACCGTCAGGCTGGCGGCCGAGCAGCGCAGCTCCATGGCGCTGGCGCTGGATGCCAATGGCGGCGCCGGCACCGCGCAGCTCGATGTCGATATCAAGGGACCGAATGGCATCACTTTGGCGCGGCACTACATGCTCGACGTCAAGGCCGCGACCCAGATCCTAGCGCGGCGTTCGATCCGCACCCTAGCCAAGGGCGAGAGCCTGACGCTGACCTCGGATATGTTCTCCGACCTGGTGCCGGGCACCGGCGGCGTGTCGCTGTCGGCGTCGTTCTCCACCGCGCTCGACGCCGCCACCATCCTGAAGGCGCTCGACCGCTATCCCTATGGCTGCTCGGAACAGATCACCAGCCGGGCGATGCCGCTGCTTTATGTCAACGATCTCGCCGCCGGCGCGTATCTGGCGATGGACACCGGCATCGACCAGCGCATCAAGGACTCCATCGACCGGCTGCTGGCAAGGCAGGGCTCCAACGGCTCGTTCGGCCTGTGGTCGGCCGGCGGCGACGATTCCTGGCTCGACGCCTATGTCACGGACTTCCTGACCCGCGCCCGCGAAAAGGGTTTTAAGGTGCCGGACGTGCTGTTCCGCAGCGCACTCGACCGGATCAGGAACTCGGTGGTCAACGCCGAGGAGCCGGAGAAGGACGGCGGCCGTGATCTCGCTTACGGCCTCTATGTGCTGGCCAAGAACGGCACCGCGCCGATCGGCGACCTGCGCTATCTCGCCGACACCAAGCTGGACAAGCTGGCGACTCTGATCGCCAAGTCCCAGCTCGCCGCCGCGCTGGCGCTGGTCGGCGACCGCGCCCGAGCCGAGCGGGTCTATGCCGCAGCGGTCGACAGCCTCGCGCCAAAGCCGGTGATCCAGTTCGGCCGCGTCGACTACGGTTCGGCGCTGCGCGATGCCGCGGCATTGGTGTCACTGGCCAGTGAAGGCAACGCACCCAAGGCGACGCTGACCCAGGCGGTGCAGCGCGTCGAGGCCGCCCGTGGTCTCACGCCCTACACCTCGACCCAGGAGAACGCCTGGCTGGTTCTGGCATCGCGGGCGCTGGCCAAGGAGGCCAACACGCTGTCGCTGGACGTCAACGGCGCCCCCATCAAGACGGCTCTGTACCGCAGCTACAAGGCGGCGGAGATGGCGGGCCAGCCGATCAAGATCACCAATACCGGCGACGTGCCGGTGCAGGCGGTGATCTCAGTCACCGGCGCGCCGGTCACGCCGGAGCCGGCGGCATCCAACGGCTTCAAGATCGAGCGCAGCTATTTTACGCTCGACGGCAAGCCTGCCGATGTGACCAAGGCGAAGCAGAACGACCGCTTTGCCGTGGTGCTGAAGATCACCGAAGCCAAGCCGGAATACGGCCACATCATGGTGGCCGACTATCTGCCGGCTGGCCTGGAGATCGACAATCCGCATCTGGTATCGTCCGGCGACACCGGCACGCTGGACTGGATCGAGGACGGCGAGGAGCCCGAACATACCGAGTTCCGCGACGACCGTTTCACCGCAGCCATCGACCGCAAGAGCGATGACAAGGCGGTGTTCACGGTGGCCTACGTGGTGCGCGCGGTATCGCCGGGCAAGTATGTGCTGCCGCAGGCCTACGTCGAGGACATGTACAATCCCTCGCGCTACGGCCGCACCGGCACCGGCTCTGTCGAAGTGACGAAGGCGAAATGAGCGAAGTGCCAGCCACGACTCTGGTGTCATCCCCGGGCTTGACCCGGGGATCCACGCCTTCTGGTGACGATGACGATGTCGTGGATGGCCGGGTCAAGCCCGGCCATGACTTGGGGAAAGCGTGGCGCATTGCTCGACGCTCATTCGTTGTGGTCGCTACTGTCTTCGTCCTCAGTGGCGCAGCGATAGCCGCCTGGGTCTACTCCCTCGGCCCGCTGCCGCTGGAACAAGCAAAGCAGGTCTCCACCACCGTGGTCGACCGCAACGGAAAACTGCTGCGCGCCTATGCCATGGCCGACGGTCGGTGGCGGTTGCCGGTGGTCGCACAAACGTCCGTCGATCCCGGCTATCTCAACCTGCTGCTGGCCTATGAGGACAAGCGCTTCCGCGCGCATGCGGGCGTCGACCCGCTGGCGCTGGGACGCGCGGCGTTTCAGTTATTCACCCGCGGCCGCATCGTTTCCGGCGGCTCCACCATCACCATGCAGCTGGCGCGGTTGCTCGAACCGCGGCAGCAGCGCTCGGTCGGCGCCAAGATCCGCCAGGCGGTGCGCGCTCTGCAGCTCGAGCGGCGCTTGAGCAAGGACGAGATCCTTGACCTGTATCTCGAACTGGCGCCGTTCGGCGGCAACCTCGAAGGCATCCGCGCCGCGTCGCTGGCCTATTTCGGCAAGGAGCCGAAACGCCTGACGCTGGCTGAATCGGCGCTGCTGGTGGCGCTACCGCAGTCGCCGGAGACGCGAAGGCTGGATCGCCATCCCGGCACTGCACGGCTGGCGCGCGACCGCGTGCTCGACCGCATGGTCCATGAAGGCAAGGTCTCGCTTGATGACGCAGCGCAGGCGAAAGCCGTGCCGGTGCCGCGGCTGCGCAAGCCGATGCCGATCCTGGCGCCGCATTCCGCCGATCAGGCGACGTCGCTGGTCAAGGACACGCCGCAGATCCGGCTGACGCTGGACGCCGGCATCCAGAAGACACTTGAATCTTTGGCCCGCGACCGCGCCGCGGCGCTGGGGCCCAATCTGTCGATCGGGATCATCGCCGTCGACAACGAGAGCGGCGACGTGCTCGCGCATGTCGGCTCGCCCGATTACTTCGACGACCGCAGGGCCGGACAGGTGGACATGACCCGCGCGGTGCGCTCGCCCGGTTCGACGCTGAAGCCGTTCATCTACGGCCTCGCCTTCGAGGACGGCTTCGTTCACCCGGACAGTCTGATCGACGACCGCCCGATCCGCTACGGCTCCTATGCGCCGGAGAACTTCGACATGACGTTCCAGGGCACGGTGCCGGTGCGCAAGGCGCTGCAATTGTCGCTCAACGTACCGGCCATCGCGCTGCTCGACCGCGTCGGCGCCTCCCGGCTGTCATCTCGGCTGAAGCAAGCCGGCGCCCGGCTGGTGCTGCCGAAGGACGAGGCGCCGGGCCTCGCCATGGGCTTGGGCGGCGTCGGCGTGACGTTGCAGGATCTGGCGCAGCTCTATGCCGGCATGGCGCGCCAGGGCAGTGCGCGACCGCTGCGCGAGATCATGCAGGCCAATGGCGGCGACGACCGCGAGACGCTGCGATTGATGGATCCGGTGGCCGCCTGGCAGGTCGGCACCGTGCTGCTGGGTACGCCGCCGCCGGACAATGCCGCCCATAACCGGATCGCCTTCAAGACCGGCACCAGCTACGGCTATCGCGATGCTTGGTCGGTGGGCTTTGACGGGCGGATGACCATCGGCGTCTGGGTCGGGCGCCCCGATGGCGCGCCGGTCCCCGGACTGGTCGGCCGTACTGCGGCGGCACCGATCCTGTTCGATGCCTTCGCGCGCACCGGCAAGCTGCCGGCCCCCTTGCCCAGGGCGCCAAAGGGGACCCTGGTGAGCAGCAACGCCAAATTGCCGCTGCCGCTGCGGCGGTTTCGGCCGCTGGGCGAGTTGATCCAGACCGGCACCGAGCAGGCCCTGCACATCCAGTTTCCGCTGAACGGCTCGCGGATCGACGCTGCCGGTATCGCCGAAGGCACGTTTTCGGCGCTGCCGGTCAAGGTCGCCGGCGGGGTACTGCCCTGACGATGCTGGTCAACGGCGTGGCGGTGGGTGAGATCGACGGACGGCGGCAGCGGCTGGTCGACCCGCCGGGGCCCGGCTTCGTCCGGCTGACCGTTCAGGACGCTGCGGGCGCCGCGGACACAGTTGTGGTCAGAATTCAATAAGCGCAAGCTAACTGGTTGTCCGGCCGACTGTTTCAGCGTATGCGACAGCGATGGCCGAGACCTATGCAAGACCCCGATTTGGAGCACCGCGCGAGCCGAAAACCCGGGTCAATCCGGGCAGCGGACTGGTGCGGGTACTGGACTATGTGTCCTCCGGCCATGCCCGGGCGGTCGCGTTTCTGGCGATCTGCGGCCTGCTGTTCTTTTTGCCCGGTTTCTTCAATATTCCCCCATCGACCGCGACGAGGCCCGCTTCGCGCAGGCCACCAAGCAGATGGTCGAGACCGGCGATTTCGTCGATATCCGGTTCCAGGACGAGGTGCGCTACAAGAAGCCGGTCGGTATCTACTGGCTGCAGTCCGCCGTGGTCGAGACGGCCACCAAGCTCGGCCTCCCGCGCGCCGACGTCCGCATCTGGCTGTACCGCGTTCCGTCGCTCATCGGCGCCATCGGCGCCGTGCTTCTGACCTACTGGACCGCGCTGGCCTTCGTCACGCAACGCGGTGCCGTGCTGGCCGGGCTGGTCATGTGCAGTTCGGTGCTGCTGGGCGTCGAGGCGCGGCTGGCCAAGACCGATGCCATGCTGCTGCTGACCGTGGTTGCCGTGATGGGCGCGCTGGCGCGGGTCTATCTGCCCTGGCAGCGCGGCGAGGAGCCCGCGCGCAAGTCATGGAGCGAGCCGGCGATCTTCTGGACTGCTCTGGCGGTGGGGATCCTGATCAAGGGGCCGCTGATTCTGATGTTCGTCGGCCTGACCGTCGTGACCCTGGCGATCCTCGACCGCTCCGCCGCATGGCTGTGGCGGCTACGGATCGGCTGGGGCGTGGTGTGGCTGCTGCTGCTGGTGCTGCCGTGGTTCATCGCCATTTACCTGAAGTCCGGCGAGGCGTTCTTTTCGAATTCGCTCGGCGGCGACATGCTGAGCAAGCTGGCGGCGCAGGAATCCCACGGCGCTCCGCCCGGCGCCTATTTCCTGCTGTTCTGGGTGACGTTCTGGCCCGGCGCGCCGCTGGCCGGTATGGCCGCGCCGGCGATCTGGCGCGCGCGACGCGAGCCCGGCGCGCAGTACCTGCTGGCCTGGCTGATACCCTCGTGGATCGTGTTCGAAGTGGTGATGACGAAGCTGCCGCATTATGTGCTGCCGCTGTACCCGGCGATCGCCATCCTGATCGTTGGCGCGCTGGAGCGCCGCGTGCTGTCGCGGTCGTGGCTGGCCAAGGGCGCGGCGTGGTGGTTCACGATTCCGGTCCTGACGGCGGTGTTCGTGCTGATCGGCGCCATCATGGTGGTTCGCCATCCAGTGTTCCTGGCCTGGCCGTTCGCCGGCGCCGCTTTGTGCTTCGGGCTGCTGGCGTGGTGGATGTATGACGACAACCATGCCGAGCGCTCTTTGCTCAATGCGGTGGTCGCCGCACTGTTCATGAGCGCGTCGTTCTACGGCATCGTGATGCCGGCGATGAAGCCGCTGTTCCCCAGCCAGGAAATCGCGCGGGCGCTGCGCAACGTGGTCTGCGTGGGACCGCGGGCCGCCGCGGCCGGCTATCATGAGCCCAGCCTGGTCTTCATGAACGGGACATCGACGCTTCTGACCGACGGCTCCGGCGCGGCGGATTTCCTCGGCCAGGGCAGCTGCCGGTTCGCGCTGGTGGAAGCGCGCTCGGAACGCGGCTTCGCGCAGCGCGCCGAGGCGATCGGGCTGCGCTACAATATGGCGACCCGTATCGAAGGCTACAATTTCTCCCAGGGCAGGGCGATCTCGATTGCCATTTTCCGGTCCGAGGGCACCGAATAGGATGTCGACCGGCCCAGCATTGACGCCTGCGAACGGTTATTTCACGACGCTCTTCGCCTTCGTAGGGTCGTCGCTTGCGCGACTGGTGCGTGCGCCGTCGCATTCGCGTCGGGCAGAGGCCGGCAGGCGCTGGGCCCGCCGCTCGCTGGCGCTGACTGCCTTGGTCGCCGTGGCCATTGTCATGCTGATGGTCGGACTGGACGCGATCGAGATCGGCCTGATGCCGCCGCGGGGCACCGCAAGCCTTTGGCCGGTCCGCATTCTGACCGACTTCGGCAAATCGACTTATCTTCTATGGGCGCTCGCGGCGCTGCTCGTTCTGGTGGCCATGCTCGCACCGCGGCTTCGCGGGCATGGGCGGGCGGTGCTCATCGCCTGCGGGACCCGCCTCGCATTCGTGTTTTTCGCCGTACTGCTGCCGGTCCTGGCCGGCGAGGTCATCAAGGGGATCGTCGGCCGTGGCCGGCCGTTCGTCGGCGGCGTTGCCAATCCCTTCAACTACTCGCTGTTTGCCTGGAGCGAGAGCTATGCCAGTCTTCCGTCCGGCCACGCCATCGCAAGCGCGGCACTGGCATTTGCGGTCTCTGCTGTGTGGCCTCGGGCGCGGCCGGTGATGATCGTTTATGTCATCGCCATCTGCGTCAGCCGTCTGGTGCTGCTGGCACACCATCCGAGCGACGTGGTCGCCGGTGCCCTGGTCGGCGTGGTTGGCGCGATGTTCGTTCGCTACTGGTTCGCTGCCCGCCATCTGGCCTTCACCATTCGCGCCGACGGCACCATCGATCCGCTCGCCGGCCCCTCGCCAGAGCACCTCAAAGGGTTGCCCGCGGGGCATTCGCCCCATAAGAAGCGGACGCTGCAGGCTGAGCCCGCGGCCCGGGTTCCCGTTGGACCGCCTCAAACCTTGAGCCTCGATTTGTCGTTTTCCGAGACTTCCACCGTTGATGTTTCGATCGTTGTGCCGGTGCGCAACGAGGCGGACAACGTCGCGCCTCTGATCGCCGAGATCACCGCCGCGCTGGATGGCCGCTGGCCCTACGAGATCATCTACATCAACGACGGCTCCACAGACGCGACCCCGCAGCGCCTCGCCGATCTGATGAAGCAGCGTCCGAATCTCCGCCGCCTCGATCACGCAAAATCCTCGGGTCAGTCGGCGGCGGTGCGGAGCAGGGTGCGCGCCGCACGCGGTGTCGTGGTCGCGACCCTCGACGGCGACGGCCAGAATAATCCGGCCTTCCTGCCCGACCTGATCGCTGCCGTAGTGAATGGCAACGGTCGTGTCGGCCTTGCCGCCGGGCAGCGCGTCGGCCGCAAGGAT
Source organism: Rhodopseudomonas sp. P2A-2r (assembly GCF_026015985.1). Classification (GTDB taxonomy): domain Bacteria; phylum Pseudomonadota; class Alphaproteobacteria; order Rhizobiales; family Xanthobacteraceae; genus Tardiphaga. The sequence continues at coordinate 3,601,688 of NZ_CP110389.1, forward strand.
ACAGGCTTCAAGAAGATGCAGTCGCGTATCGCCAATGCGGTGCGTAACGCGATCCTGAAAGATGGCACGCGCGATACCGGATGCGGCCTGAAGTGCTTTCGCCGAGATGTATTTCTGTCGCTGCCGTATTTCGACGGGCTGCATCGCTTCCTCCCGGCGCTGGTGCGCCGCGAAGGTTTTGATATCGCCTATGTCGATGTCACCGACCGCCCGCGCCATTCGGGCGTCTCCAACTACGGCTTCTTCGACCGGCTGTGGATCGGCATCATGGATCTGGCCGGCGTCTGGTGGCTGATCCGCCGCAAGCGCGCGACGCCGGTCGCAACCGAGTTCAAATAATGCTCATTCACTATGGCCAGACGCTGGGCGACTATCTTTACGACGTGTTCGTCGCCAAGTTCGATTTCTGGCTCGCCTTCGGTTTGGTTGCGCAGCTCTTGTTCACCGCGCGCTTTCTGGTGCAGTGGATTTCCAGCGAGCGCGCCGGACAGAGCGTCGTGCCGATGGCATTCTGGTTCTTCTCGATGGCCGGCGGATTGATGACCCTGGTCTATGGCATCGCCAAGCGCGAGCCGGTGATCATCCTCGGTCAGGCCTTTGCCACGGTGATCTACGTTCGCAACATCATGCTGATCATCAAGAACCACGCCAGCGGATCGAAGACGCTGGACAACTGAGCAAGCCGCCGGGCTGGCTGCTTCTCACGGTTGAGCTACGCTGCTCCACCATTGCTGCACAACTTCAGGACTCGTCAGCTGCGTCGTCGCGGCGGCGTCGAGCTGCATCTTGCGATACTGGCTGGCGGTGACACCGAAGCGGGCACGAAAACTGCGGCTGAAGTGGGCTTCGCTGTTGAACCCCAGATCGGCCGACAGGCGCGACAGGCGTCGCGTCTCGAGCGGGTCGCTGAGGGCAGCCTGTACAGCGAGCAACCGCCGTTCCTGGACGTAACGCATGATTCCGCCACGGCTCGCAAAAAACCGGTAGAGCGAGGCACGCGACACATCGAGCTTCAAAGCCAGCCAGTCCGGCGACAGTTCGGGCAGGGCGAGATTGTCGCGGATGGCCGCCTCCGTCAGCGCCAGCACGTTCTCGTCGGTATCGCGCTGTTCGACGAAGGAGTCGTCGGGGGCCGGGGCGAGCAGACGTTTGAGAAACGCGACCGTATCCGCCACTGTCGCTTCGATGTCGCTGTCGTTCAACTGAGCGCTGCGTTCCAGTAGCGACTGCATATGCGCCGCCAGCAGGTCATTCCTGAATGTGTCCAGTCGCGGCTTGAGATCGTCCAGCGCAAGATCGCCAAGCAGCTTGCGCGGAACGATGAGCGTGACCGTGCTGGACGCGAATGCCCGCGTGTCCACGGGATGAGCCAAGTCGATCAGGGCTACCTTGCCCGGTCCGATCGTGGTTTTCTGTCCGGTCACATGGCCGTTGAACCCGCCGCTGACGTAGAGGTGCAGCAGCAAATGATCCGGCGTGGCACGAATGCGCTGCTCGTCCCGCACGAAGTCCTGCGCGTTGAACGCCACCTTGGCGATAATGATGTCGCCGATAATGACGCCGTAGGCTGACCCTGTGGGGGTCTTTTTGGTCGGCCCGCAGGCGCGAGGCTCGAACAGCGGCGATATCACCGCGCTCCAGGTCTCGAAAGCATTCGGCGTATCGAGACCCGTTGTCACATAATAGAGCCGGGGAAGATTTGACGTGGCTGACCGGGGTTCGCTGCCCGAAGCTGCGACGCCAGGCTTCGGCACGACGGGGGACAATTCGGACAAATTCACACAAGTTCCCCATCTAGACGCACTCGCGGCAAATTTGGACGACATGGCCGGCGCGGTCATCCTGACGTCGACCGAGCCCCGAGAGCGCGCGCAGCGGCTCTATAGCCTAGGGTAGCATCAGAGTTAAGCGCAATCGGCCCGGTCTTCCGCTTGCCGTGCTCGCACCAACGCTAAGGCGACGCGGAGGCTCGTCGTCATCCGCCGGTTCCGTATGTCGCATCAAAGCAACGCTGACATGTCTCCTCACCACCATGAGACGGGGGATCAAGGGAAAAGCCGGACCCTCGTCCGAGCCGTGCTGATGGCTCTGTCCAACCAAATCCGAGCCGTATTAGAACGGCAACGAGCCGACAACATTTGGACACAATGGCGCCGCCGCGGCGCCGACGGCCGGGGAGCGATGCGGGCCTTTGGCCGCAGCTTCCGGGACCCAGCTGGCAGGGGAGTTCGTGGTGGGCAGGATTGGTTTGCGCGGTTTTTCCGCACTTTGTCTGGGATCCACGATCCTGAGTGCAGTCTGTGGTCAGACGGTCCTGCATGCGGCTGAGGCCCACCACCACAAATCGTCTCGCACCGCTCAATCTTCAAAACCGAAGGCAATGGCACCGCTGCCGGCGGATTTTCGCCGTGAACTGTCGGCCGCGTTGAAGCTGGGCGAACTGGGGCTGATTGCCCAGGTTTACGACAGCACCTACCGACGCCCGGAATTGCGCAATGCGGTGATCGAGCATGTGCGCGAATTGGCACCGGGCCTGACGCGCAACATGACCACGGCTGCCGATCTCGGCGTGCTCACCTCCGGTCAGCCGATGACGCTCGCGCCGAATGCCGCGCAGGTGATGGCGACGCGCACGGCAAGCGCTTCGGGACTCGGGCAATCGGCCTATCAGAACGTCGCGCAGGCGGTGAACAACTCGCCGAACCTGCCTTCTCCCATGCCGAGCGCCTATGAGCAGACGTGGAATCTGCAGTTGATCGGCGCGCAGGCGGCCTACAATCGAGGCTTCACGGGCAACGGCGTGACGGTCGCAGTCGGCGATAGCGGCTTCGACACGACGAATGCCGCGCTTGTCAACAAGCTGAATATTTCACGCGGCCGTAACTTCCTTGTCCAGAACGGCGGGACCTACGATCCGGCGCAGCTCACGCTGCAGACAATCGTCGATCCGGAAAAACCTAATGCTAAAGATGTCCACGGTTCCCACGTTGCAGGCATCGTCGCTGCGCAAAAATTCGATAATGTGGATATGCACGGCGTGGCCTATGACGCCACGGTCATTCCGATCCGCACGATCGTCGCGAACAAGGCTCCCTACGGCTATGCGCCGGGAATTGACGGCAATGCCGCGCCGCTCGACTATTTCGCGTCGTTGCAGGGAGTCATGGTCTACAATGCGAGTTACGGTCCCAGCGTACTCGATGGCACGCCACCGCAGACCGTGTGGGCGAATACCCTGCCGAGCAGTCAGGCCGAAATTCAGGCGATCTTGAACGTGTTGCAAGCCGGCAAGATCATTGTCGCGGCCACCGGCAACGAGCGCGACGACCACCCTCTCGCGGGACGTAATCCCAGCGGCATGGCGCTATATCCCTATATCCAGCCGGCCCATGCCAATGCCGGTGTCTATGACGATCAGGGGGCCGGAGCCGATGCCGATTTCTCAAACTTTCAGCACCAGAATGGTTTGATTATCGGCGTGATGTCCGTGAGAAGCGACAAGAAGGCGGCCTATTACTCGAATTACTGCGGCGTGACGGCGAGCTGGTGCGTTGCCGCTCCCGGAGGCGACGTGAATAACAATCTCGGCGTTTTCTCGACGGTGCCTGACAACACGTATGCAGCGCTGCAGGGCACCTCGATGGCGGCGCCCACGGTGTCCGGCGCCATCGCCGTCCTGATCCAGGCCAATCCGACTTATAATGCGCAGGATCTGGCGCATCTGTTGTTTGCGACCACCGAGGATCTCGGCGCACCCGGCGTCGATGCGATGTTCGGCTATGGCCTGATCCGGCTCGACCGCGCGACAGAAGGCCCGACCACGCTGGCCGCCAACACCAATGTCCCGGTCGCGGCCAACACCACCACCTATTGGAGCCAGTTGCTGAACACGCAAGGTGACTTCACCAAGTCGGGTGACGGCATCCTGTCGATCTCCGGCCGCACCAATGCGGGCGGAAATGTCTTTGCCGCTTTGGGCACGCTGGCCGTGGACGGCACGCTCACCATGTCGGGCGGCAACGGTCTCAGCGTAGCGCAACCGGCGACGCTGGCCGGCTTCGGCACTATCAACGGTAACACCACCATCGCCGGCACGCTGTCGCCGGGCAAGATGGCGAATATCACCGATCTCCTCGCCAGCGGCGCGGTTGCGCCGGGTACGGTGCTGTCCGGCAATTCGGTGGGCTCGCTGACCTTCAATGGCAACGTCACCCTGACCTCGACCGCCAATACCCGGATCGACATCGACGGCACGGCGAATGTGCCGGGCGGACCGGGGACCTATGACCGGATCTACGTCACCGGCGCCGGCAATGTGTTCTGGGCCGCCGGCACGGTGACGCCGGTGCTGCGCGGTAGCGTCGGCACGGTGAGCAACTACACCCCGTCCATCGGCACCGAATTCGCCTTCGTGCAGGCGCAGAACGGCGCCCGCACCGCAGGCAGCTTCTCGACACTGGCTCAGCCAACGTCAGGTTTGCCGGCCAACGGCCGCTTCGACCTTATATACAAGGACAGCGCGATCACGCTGGTCGTGATGCCCGCCAGTTTCGCCGGCCTTGGGTCCGGGGCGTCAAGCTCGGTCGCAGGCATTCTTGACAGGGAGCGCGCGCCTTCTGGCGCCATGCCGAGCGCAGCCGAGAAAGCGCTGTTCGATGCGCTCTACAATCTCGATAGCGAGGCGAAAATCGACAAGGCACTGTCCCAGCTTGGCGGCCCCGGCCAGCCGGCGGTGTCGAGCGCGCCGCTGCAGGCCTTCTCAGGCTTTCTCGGTGCGATCGGCGATCGTCAGGATGCACTCGGGCTTGGCGCCGAGCAGGGCCAGAACGGGACATCACAATCCTTCGCGCTGTCCTATGCCGGCCGCAACGTCATGAGCGCCGAAACTGCCTCGGCGATGAATGCCTTTGCCAGCGTTGGAGCCGCGGAACGGGTCGAGACCGGCTGGAGCGTGTGGGGGCAGGGCTTCGGCCGCAGCAGCCGGGTCGGCGACTCCGGCGAATTGTCCGGCTCGAAGGCCGTCAGCGGCGGCTTCACCGTCGGCGCGGATCGCCGCTTTGCCAACAATCTGATCGCCGGCGGCGCCTTCGGCTATGCGCGCACCACGGCGACCAGCACCGACATCAGCGGCACCTCCGACACCTACGCTGGTGCCGCCTATGCCAGCTGGACTCCCGGTGCGGCCGTCGTCGACTTCCGCGTCGCGGTCGGCCCGAGCCAGATTTCCACCACCCGCCAGATGATTCTGACGAGCACGGCCCTCCAGGGCAGCACCAATGGCATCGGCGTGGGCACTTCGCTGGAGGCCGGGTATCGCTTTGCGGTGGCGCCAAACGTGGTGCTGAAACCGTACGCCGGCATCAACTGGCAGGGCTTTCGCCGCGACGCCTACAGCGAAAGCCAGCTCCCGTTCGGTCTGGTCTATGCCACGCAGACCTATGACAAGCTGACCACCACAGCCGGAGTCGCCCTCAGCGCGCGGATCAGCACGCTGGAAGGTGCCACCCTGATGCCCGAGCTGAAGGTCGGCTGGGGTCACGATCTGCGCGACACCACCCTGGTCAGCACGGCGGCCTTGCTCGACGAAGCGTTCCTGGTCGACGCCGCGCATCCCGGCCGGGATGCCGCCTTGGTCGGCCTCAAGATGTCCGGCTGGCGCAGCGAAAACTTCCGGCTGTTCGCAGCCTATAACGGTGAATTCCGCAGCAACGCCGAAAGTCACCAGTTGTCGGCCGGCGCCCGGTTCGCGTGGTAACCGGTTCGGCGAACGGCGGCCGCTATCGCGAGGCGCGCGCTGTCGGGTTCGACAGCGCCAGTGCGTTAGCAGCACTTCCGCATCATGCTGCGGCTCGCGCCGCTAGCGTGCCGCGTTGAAGGCATCGAATCCACGCGCGAGATCGGCCTTGAGGTCGTCGACGTTTTCCAGGCCGATATGCAGCCGCAGGGCAGGGCCGCCCGGCGCCCAGGTGGTGGCGGTGCGATAGCTGGCGCAATCGAACGGGATCACGAGGCTTTCGAAACCGCCCCAGGAATAGCCCATGCCGAACAGTTGTACGGTGTCGAGGAAGGCGTCGACCGCCTTCTGGGGGGCATCGCGCAGCACGATGCTGAACAGGCCGGAGGCGCCGGTGAAGTCGCGCTTCCAGATCGCATGGCCGGGATGGCTCTCGAGGCCGGGATGCAGAACCTGGGTCACCTCCGGTCGTGCCGCCAGCCAGTGCGCCATCTCCAGTGCCGACCGCTGATGATGCGCCAATCGAACCGATAGCGTACGTACGCCGCGTAGCGCCAGGAACACGTCGTCCGGCCCAGCGCAGACGCCGAGCAGCTTGATGCCGTCGCTGATCTGCGGCCACGCTTCGGCGTTGGCAGAGATGGTGCCGAACATGATGTCCGAATGGCCGCCGATATACTTTGTCGCGGCCTGGATGCTGACGTCGACGCCCTGGTCGAGCGAGCGGTGATACAACGGCGTCGCCCAGGTGTTGTCGTCAATCACCAGCGCGCCGCGCGCGTGAGCGACGGCGGCGATGGCCGGCACGTCCGGCATTTCGAAGGACTGCGAGCCGGGCGCTTCGACCATGACGGCACGGGTGTTGGGCTTGAACAGGGCCGCGATGCCGGCGCCGATCAGCGGATCGAAATAGGTGGTTTCGACGCCATAGCGCGCCAGCATGCCGTTGCAGAAGTTGCGCGTCGGCCGATAGGCGTTGTCGCACACCAGCAGATGATCGCCGGCTTTCAGCACGGCCAGCAGGGCTGTCGAGATCGCCGCCAGGCCCGAGGGTGCGAGACCGACGCCGGCGCAGGCCGGTCCCTCCAGGGCCATCAGTGCTTCTTGCAGCGCCTTGGTGGTGGGCGTGCCGTGGCGGCCGTACTGATACTCGCCGCGATGCGCGTGCAGGTCAGCTGCGGTCGGATAGAGGACGGTCGAGCCGCGGACGACCGGCGGATTGACGAAGCCCTTTTGGGCTTCGGTGTCGCGGCCGGCGGTGACCAGCAGGGTCTCCGCGCCAAGGTCGATCGAGTTTCGCCTGTCGTCTGAATGAGTCATGCGTTCGCCACGGATCCCGAGTCATTTTGCCGCAGCCGGTGCGCAGGGCCGCCGTATGGCGGGAAGGCTGGGGTTCCTAATAACAGGACCCGGAAGATCATCGTCAACCCCTTGACCGCCCTTGCCGGCCGTTCTGTGATAGAAATCAATGGCCTGGTCACCGCAAGCTGAACCGCGCGCCGTCCATTTCGGTCCATTGCCTGTTCATAAGGCAGCCCTTGCCCGCTCCGATATCTGACGGGGGCTTTGCGAAACCGGGGCGGATGGCTAGGTTGCCCCGGTGGTGCATGAGACAGCCCGCAGGTTCTTGAAAGGCTTTGCCATGAAACGCGTATCCCTCGTCGTCGCGCTCGCGCTTGCCGCCGGTCTCTCAGGGCAGGCAGACGCGCAGACCCTCAAGACCGTCAAGGATCGCGGCGTGCTGTCGTGCGGCGTGAGTTCCGGGCTGCCGGGCTTCTCCGCGCCGGACGACAAGGGCAACTGGGCCGGACTGGACGTCGACGTGTGCCGCGCCATAGCCGCCGCAGTGTTCAACGATCCGACCAAGGTCAAGTTTGTGCCGCTGTCGGCCAAGGATCGCTTCACCGCATTGCAGTCCGGCGAGATCGACGTGTTGTCGCGCAACACCACCTGGACCGTCTCGCGCGACACCTCGCTGGGCGTGAACTTCACCGGCGTCACCTATTACGATGGCCAGGGGTTCCTTGTCCGCAAGTCGCTCAAGGTCAATTCCGCGCTCGAGCTCAACAGCGCGTCAGTCTGCGTGCAGACCGGTACCACTACCGAACAGAACCTTGCCGACTACTTCAAGGGCAACAACATGAAGTATGAGGTGATCGCGTTCGGCACCGCCGATGAAACCGTGAAAGCCTATGAAGCCGGCCGTTGCGACGTGTTCACCTCCGACGTTTCCGGACTGTATGCCGAACGCCTCAAGCTCGCCGTTCCCGCCGATCACGCCGTGCTGCCCGAGGTGATCTCCAAGGAACCGCTCGGCCCGCTGGTACGCCATGGCGACGACCAGTGGTTCGATATCGTAAAATGGACGCTGTTCGCGATGATCAATGCCGAGGAACTCGGTGTCACCCAGAAGAACGTCGACGACATGGCCAAGTCCGACAAGCCCGAGCTGAAGCGGGTGTTCGGCACCGATGGCAATCTCGGCGAACAGCTCGGCCTCACCAAGGACTGGGTCTCCCGCATCGTCAAGGCGACCGGCAACTACGGCGAATCCTTCGATCGCAACGTCGGCGCCGGTTCCAAGCTCGGCATCGCCCGCGGCTTGAACGCGCTCTGGAACAAGGGCGGCATCCAGTACGCGCCGCCGATCCGTTGACCTGACCGCGCGACCGATCGCACCGATGGCGATCGAACCCCGGGAACCGCCATCGCAATGGGCCGCCAGGATGCGGCGTGCACTCGGCGGCCAGGCCGGCTGGGGCGGCTTTGCCCTGCAGATCGTGTTCGTCGCCTTGCTGGCCTGGATCGGCTACGAGATTATCGACAATGCGCGCAGCAATCTGCAGAACCAGCGCATCGCCTCGGGCTTCGGCTTCCTGGTCAATACCGCGGGCTTCGGCGTCAGCCAGTCGCTGATTCCCTACACCGAAGCAGACACCTACACGCGGGTGTTCTTCGTCGGTCTGGTCAACACCCTCGTCGTCTCGATCATCGGCATCTTCTTCGCCACCATCATCGGCTTCGTCGTCGGCCTCGGCCGGCTGTCGCCCAACTGGCTGCTGTCGCGCATTGCCGGCGGCTATGTGGAACTGGTGCGTAACCTGCCGCTGCTGTTCCAGATCCTGTTCTGGTATCTCGCGGTGTTGGGGACGCTGCCCAACCCGCGACAAAGCATCTCGCTGTTCGGCAGCTTCTTTCTCAGCAACCGCGGATTCGTGATCCCGAAGCCGGTTGGCGCCGCCGGCTTCGATGCGTTCGCCATAGCCCTCGTCATTGCGATCATTGGTGCGCTGGTGCTGCGCCGCGTCGCGCTCAAGCTCCTGTTCGACACCGGGCGGCTGATCCGGATCTGGCCCTACGTTGTCGGCCTGCTGGTCGGATTGCCTGTCATCGCAGTGCTCATTTTCGGCAAGCCTCTGACTTTTGAAATCCCCGAGCTGAAGGGTTTCAATTTCTCCGGCGGCTCCCGCGTCATCCCGGAATTCGTCGCGCTGGTGCTGGCGCTGTCGACCTATACGGCGGCCTTCATCGCCGAGATCGTGCGCGCCGGCGTGCAGTCGGTTCACAAGGGACAGATGGAGGCGGGGGCTTCGCTGGGGCTGAGCCGTGGCAATACCTTGCGGCTGATCGTGGTGCCGCAGGCCTTGCGCGTCATCCTGCCGCCGCTCACCAACCAGTATCTCAACCTCACCAAGAACTCGTCGCTGGCCGTGGCGATCGGCTATCCCGATCTGTTCTCGGTGTTCGCCGGCACCACGCTGAGCCAGACCGGACAGGCGATCGAGATCATCGCCATTACCATGGGCGTCTACCTGCTGATCTCGCTGGTCACATCGGCCATCATGAGCCTCTACGGCTGGCGCATCGGGCGGAGCATGGGCGCATGAGCGAGCCCGATCGCGCCTTCATCTCCCGCGAGCTCATTCCGGAGCGCGCCGCACCGATCAAAACAACAGGCTTCGTCGGTTTCGTCCGAACGCGACTGATGAATTCGCCGACCAACATCCTGCTGACCGCAGCCAGCCTGCTGCTGCTGTGGTTCACGGTCATTCCGGCCGTCAGGTTCCTGATCGTCGATGCGGTGTGGCAGGGGACGGACCGCAACGCCTGTCTGGCCGAAAACGCCGGCCATCCGGTCGGCGCATGCTGGCCGTTCGTGCAAGCCAAATTCACGCAGTTTATCTACGGCTTTTATCCGCAGGCGGAACGCTGGCGGGTCAATCTGACCTTCGCGCTGGCGGCGCTGCTGCTGCTGCCGCTGCTGATCCCGCGCCTGCCGGCCAAGGGCCTCAATTCCGTCCTGTTGTTCGCTGCGTTTCCTGTCGTTGCCTTCTTCCTGCTGCATGGCGGCGGCTTGCGCGGCTTCGGCCTCAGCTGGGCCGAGGGCGCGCTGGCCGGCCTTGCCAACAACCTGGTGGATGGCGGCCGCAGCCTGGCGGCAGCGACGAATCTGCCGGTGCTCTCGCAGATACTCGCCGCACTCGGCAGCCTGATCGAACTGATCGGCTACGTCGTGGCCATCGTGCTGTGGCCGCTGACGTGGCTGAGAAATCTGATACAGACGTCCGGACAGCCGGTATGGGCCGACTTCGCGGCGACGGCGCTGATCGTCTCCGGGGCGTTGTTCCTGCTCGGCGGCGGCCTGCGCAGCGGCCGGCGCATCCTGATCGTCAGCCTGGCCAGCTTCGCCGGGATCGGCGCGGTCATCGCAGTGATGGGCCTTGATCGTGGCGGACTGCCCGTCGTCGACACGCGACTGTGGGGAGGGCTTCTGGTTACCTTGGTGGTATCCGTCACCGGTATCGTCGCCTCGATGCCCGTCGGCATTGCGCTGGCATTGGGGCGGCGCTCGAGCATCCCGCTGATCCGGCTGTTTTGCATCGCCTTCATCGAGTTCTGGCGCGGTGTGCCACTGATCACCGTGCTGTTCTTCGCCACCTATATGCTGCCGCTGTTCCTGCCGGGCAATTTCACGGTGGATGGGCTGGTGCGCGTGCTGATCGGCATCGCGCTGTTCGCCGGCGCCTATAATGCCGAGGTCATCCGCGGCGGTCTGCAGGCGATCCCGCGCGGCCAATCGGAAGCCGCCAGCGCGCTCGGCCTCTCCTGGTGGAAGACCACGGCGCTGGTGGTGATGCCGCAAGCGCTGCGACACGTCATCCCCGGCCTGGTCAACAGCTTCATCGCATTGTTCAAGGACACGTCGCTGGTCTCGATCGTCGCGCTGTTCGATCTGTTGGGATCGCTGCGCGCGTCGTTCGCCGACCCGGTCTGGTCGACGCCGTCGACGCTGTTCACAGGCTTTGCCTTTGCGGGCATCCTGTATTTCGTGTTCTGCTTTGCAATGTCGCGCTATTCCCTGTTCGTCGAGCATCGCCTCAATGCTCACCGGCGCAGCTGAGATCAACGACTATGACAACGCAACCGATCGTCACCATCGCCGGCCTCAACAAATGGTTCGGGGATTTTCATGTGCTGCGCGACATCTCGATGGGTGTCGGGCGCGGCGAACGCATCGTGGTCTGCGGCCCGTCGGGCTCCGGCAAGTCCACGCTGATCCGCTGCATCAACGCGCTGGAGGAGTTCCAGGAGGGCCGCATCAATGTCGACGGCATCGAGCTTGGGCCAAACCTGCGCCGGGTCGACGACGTCCGCCGCGAGGTCGGCATGGTGTTCCAGAGCTTCAACCTGTTCCCGCACCTCACCGTGCTGGAGAACTGCACGCTGGCGCCGATCTGGGTGCGCAACATGCCGAAGAAGGACGCGGAGGCGGCGGCCATGAAATATCTCGAACGTGTGCGGATTCCCGACAAGGCCAACAGGTATCCCGGTCAGATCTCCGGCGGCCAGCAGCAGCGCGTCGCGATCGCGCGCGCGCTGACCATGAATCCCAAGGTGATGCTGTTCGATGAGCCTACCTCGGCGCTCGATCCGGAGATGGTCAAGGAAGTGCTCGACACCATGGTCGATCTCGCCAATGAGGGCATGACCATGCTGGTGGTGACCCACGAGATGGGCTTCGCCCGGGAAGTCGCCAACCGCGTCATCTTCATGGACGCCGGCCAGATCATCGAGGCCAACACGCCGGCGGAGTTCTTCGCCCATCCGCAGCACGCGCGGACCAAGTTGTTTCTCGGGCAGATTTTGCGCTGACGCTCGTCGTGCGCTTTGCGCCGGCACGAGCTTTGTCGCCGTCATCCTGAGGTGCTCGCCCGACAGGGCGAGCCTCGAAGGATGCGGCCGCGAACGCCCGCGCGTGCGGCCACCCGTCGAGGCCGTCGCTGCGCGACGGCGCCTCAGGATGACGACAGAGTCTGCTGAGAGTTAAGTTATCACACCTTCTCGAACGGCACGCTGATGCTGCTCTTCTGCTCCAGCCATTCCGGCACCGGCAGGTTCTTCGAACGCATGAAGGCTGGATTGAACAGTTTCGATTGGTAGCGGCTGCCGTTGTCGCACAGGATGGTCACGATGGTATGGCCGGGGCCCATGTCCTTGGCGAGCCGGATCGCGCCGGCGATGTTGATGCCACTGGAACCGCCGAGGCAGATGCCTTCGTGTTCGAGCAGATCGAAGACGATCCGCACGGCTTCGTCGTCCTGGATCTGGTAGGCGTCGTCGACCACAGCGCCTTCGAGGTTGGCGGTGACGCGGCCCTGGCCGATGCCCTCGGTGATCGATGAGCCCTCGGATTTCAGCGCGCCGTGCTTGTAGTACTCGTACAGCGCCGAACCCATCGGATCGGCGAGCACGATCCGGATCTTGTCGTTGAATTTCTTCAGGCCGAGCGAGACGCCGGCGAGTGTGCCGCCGGAGCCGACCGAACAGACAAAGCCGTCGATCTTGCCGTCGGTCTGTTGCCAGATTTCCGGCGCCGTGGTTTCGATATGGGCTTGGCGGTTGGCGACGTTGTCGAACTGATTCGCCCAGATCGCGCCGTTCGGGTCGCTCTTTGCGAGTTGCTCGGCAAGGCGGCCGGACAGCTTCACGTAGTTGTTCGGGTTGGCATAGGGCACCGCCGGCACTTCAATTAGTTCGGCGCCGCACAACCGCAGCATGTCCTTCTTTTCCTGGCTCTGCGTGTCGGGGATCACGATCACCGTGCGAAAGCCGAGCGCATTGGCCACGAGGGCCAGGCCGATTCCGGTGTTGCCGGCCGTGCCTTCGACCACCGTGCCGCCCGGCCGCAGCGTGCCGCGCGCGATGGCGTCACGGATAATGAACAGCGCCGCACGATCCTTGACCGACTGGCCTGGATTCATGAATTCGGCCTTGCCGAGAATGGTGCAACCGGTCAGCTCGGAAGCACGCTTGAGCTTGATCAGCGGCGTGTTGCCGATTGCTTCGACGACGTCGTTATCAATGTTCATGATGCGGAATTCTGCCAGCGGGGATGCCAATGTTGCGGCGACCCTAGTGGACGGCCGGGGGCTGCACAAGGGAAGCAGCCCTTCCTGGCCGCAGTCACTCCACCTTGGCGAACACCACCTGCCGCACGTCGATATTTCCCGACAGGAACCCGGCCTCGCAATAAGCAAGGTAGTATTCCCAGAGCCGCCGGAAGCGATCGTCGAAGCCGAGCGGCGTCAGGCTCGGCCATGCCGCGCGGAAATTATCTCTCCATGTGGCCAGTGTCTTGGCATAGTCTTGCCCGAAAATCCGCTCGCGGATGACAGGCACACCGAACCGCGTGCCCAGCGATTTCAGGATCTCGGGCGACGGCAGCATGCCGCCGGGAAACACGTAGCGCTGGATGAAGTCGACCTCGCGCCGGTAGGTCTGAAAAAACTTGTCCTGGATGGTGATGGCCTGAATCCCGACCAGCCCGCCGGGCATCAGGCGGTCGCGCAGTTGTGAGAAATATTGCGGCCAGAATTGCTCGCCGACCGCCTCGATCATTTCGATGGACGCGATGCGGTCGTACTGGCCGCGCTCATCGCGATAGTCCTGGAACCGAATCTCGACCTGGTCGCCAAGGCCGGCCGCCTGGATGCGCTTCTGCGCGAAGTCGCGCTGCTCGGTGCTGATGGTGAGGCCGACCACATGGGCGCCGTAGTTCTTGGCGGCGTATTCGGCAAAGCCGCCCCAGCCGCAGCCGATTTCCAGCACCCGATGGCCGGGCCGCAGGTCGATGGCTTCGGCGAGGCGGCGATACTTGTTGTTCTGGGCCGCGGTCAGATCCTGGGTGTGGTCCTCATAGATCGCCGACGAATAGGTCATGCTCGGATCGAGCCATGCCGAGTAGAATGCATTGCCGATGTCGTAATGCGCGAAAATGTTCTTGCGCGCCTGTCGTTTGGTATTGCGGTTGAACCAGTGACGGACGATCTGCACGAAGCGCATCAGCGGATTGTCGCCGAGCATGGCCTGGATCAGGTCGTGATTGACGCAGAACAGATACAGGAACTGGGTCAGGTCCGGCGTATCCCACTCGCCATGCAGATAGGCCTCGGCGATGCCGATATCGCCGCCATTGAGCAGACGGGATGCAAAGCCGTAGCCGTAGATCGTCATGGCCGCCGTTGGGCCGGGTTCCATGCCGCCGAGCCGCACGCGGCGGCCATCGGGCAGGGTGACGTCCAGCGTCCCGCGTCGCAGGCGCGATCCGAAGCCGAAGGCCAGCCGCACAATGCGCGGCAGATCCGCGAGTTGGGTCTCCACATTTTCGGGCGTCAGGGCAATCAGTTCAGACATGTCAGATCCATCGAGTAGCGTGGCTCTGTGTCCGAGTGCGCGACGACTGTGCGTGGCCGTAGCCGCTTGATTAAACAAGAGCCCCCTTATGCGCCGCGGAATTCGCAGTCCGCGACGACATTAGCTCCTGACTATAATCACTGCGAGGGTCTGCAGCCAAGGTAGTATTTGGAGGCGCCGGTCGCGGCACCAGCCGGGCGCCCTTGATCCACAGCCGCAGCGCCTGCCAATGAATGGCGGCCATGATTTTCAAGGTCACCAGCGGCAGTGAGATGAAGGACCGCAGCAGAGCCGCTGTGGTGAGTGGGCGCCGCTCCCCGATGAAGGTGGCGGCGAGGATCGGGCCCTCGACGTCGGTTTCCAGGATGCGCAGCTTCACGTTCTGTCCGGGCGGCGACACACGAAAATGATAGCGCATGGCCATCCCGAGGAACGGCGAGACGTAGAACAGCTTGTCCTGTTGCTGCCGGATGCCGGCCGCACTGCACTCGCCCGGTTGCACCGGCAGCACATAGGCATGGATGTCGCCGAAGGTGTTGCGCACCTCATAGATCATCAGCGCCAGCGTGCCGTCGGGCTGGTAGCAGAAATAGGCCGACAGCGGATTGAAGGTGTAGCCGAGCAGGCGCGGGTAGCACAGCAGCGTGACCCTGCCGCCGGTCAAGTCGATGCCGTGCCCGGCGGCGCAACGCTGCGCATAGGCGCGCAGCGACGAGCCATCGCGATCGCCATGATCGGATTCATGGAAGCTGTAGAGCGCGGCACGGTTGACGCCGAACAACCGCGATGCCCTGCTGGCTGTCTCGAGCTGGTCGAGATCGATCAAGAGGCTCATGACGCGATAGCTGAAGCGATGGCCCATCGGCTTCAGGCGTGCATGCATGACATCGCCGAAGTAAAGCACGGCCGCGGCATGTGCCGCGTCCGGTCGTGTTGTCGCCTGAGTCATGTCCGCCGGCATCGTTACTCCGCGGCTTCTGCCATTTCAGGCGGCGGCTCCCGCCACGGCACCGTCGCGCCGAGCGCCTCGGCGACCGCCAGGCCGGAGCGCAGCCCGTCCTCGTGAAATCCATATCCGGTCCAGGCGCCGCAGAACCAGGTGTGGCGCTGCCCCTGAATCTCGCCGAGCCGTTTTTGCGCGGCGAAGGCTGCCGCATTGTATCGCGGGTGGTCGCACAGATAGCGACCAAATGTGAGCCCCGGCTCGGGCTCGAAGGGCGGGTTGAGGCTGACGAACAGCGGCTTGTCGTCGGCGATGCCCTGCAAGGGGTTCATCCAGTAGGTGACGGCGACGTCGTTGATGGAGCTTCCTCCCGCTGCCAGCGCAGGAAGTTCCATGACGCCCATGCGCCTCTGCGCTTGGGCATGAGGCGGGGGTCGCGATGCAGGTAGACGACGTTGGGCGCGTAGCCGATGTCGCCCAAGATCTCCTGTTCCTCGACGCTGGGATCTGCCAGCATCGCCAGCGCCTGGTCGCTGTGCGACGCCACTACCACATGGTCGTAGGTATCGCTGCGACCATGGCTGTCATTGACAACGACGCCATGCGCCGTGCGCGCGATGGACGTCACCGCGCATCCCAGCCGCAGATGGTCTCCGAAAGCCGATACCAGTTTTTCGACGTAGCGCTGGCTACAACCTTTGACCGTGCGCCAGACCGGACGATCATATTGCAGCAGGCGATGGTTGCTGAAGAACGCGACGAAATTCTCGGCGGGGAAATCGAGCATTTGCTCGGCCGGTGCGGACCAGATCGCGGCGCCCATCGGCGCCAGGTAATCCGAGAGCAGCCGCGGCGCGAATTTTCGCCAGGCAAAGTATTCGCCGAGCGTCATGGTGCCGAGCAAGCCTTCGGTTCGGTCCTTCACGCTCTGCTCGTTGAAGGTCAGGATGTCGCGGAGCATGCGCAGGTACGATGGCGACAGGAGGTTCTTGGGCTGGACGAACAGGCCGCGGGCCGTTTCGGCCCAGGATATGCCGCCGCCTTTCCACTCGAAACGCCCGGCATCCGCACTGACTGCGAAGCTCATGCAGCTCGCCACCGTGTCGACGCCAAGATGCGCAAACAGGGCGGTGAGGTCGGGATAATTCAGCTCGTTATAGACGATGAAGCCGATATCGACTGCCAGCGCCGCGCCGTCATAGTCGATGGTCACGGTGTGGCTGTGGCCCCCGGGCCGCAATTCGCGGTCGTAGACAGTGACCGGATAGCGCTTCGACAAGGCCCAGGCCGCCGCGTTGCCGGCGATTCCCGTTCCGATTACTGCCACGCGCATTCCCAGCCCCCGCCATTTGTTGCTGTAGAGATACGTTGGTAACCGATGGAGGTTTCAAACCAGAGCGGCTCGGCCGGGGGCGCGCCGCCATAACGCCACCAGACACATAAAATCACATGAAATCTTGGTAAGACTGCCACATGCGACAATCCGGCCAGTCTGCATAAAAGTACCGTGGAATATGGAGATTCTTGAGAGTCCGGTGCGGCTGGCGACGCCTCAGCCGAGGCCGCACTTTCCGGGGCAAACGCGGATCAATGCTGTCCGCGCCGGAATCCGCCCGCTACAATGGCCTTCAGTCCCTTGAAAGAAGAATCGCTCGTGAACGTGCCACAAGCTGCAGTGAAAAACGTCGGAATGTTCCCGGAAGCGCGTCAGCGCAGCGATGCCCGCGTCGAGGCGCTGACGTGACATCACCGTCGCCATGGCGGTTGCCGGCCGGGCCGGCGGGGCGGCGGCTGATGCTCCGGATCGGCGGAAGACTGATGCCTTGCGCAGTCGCCGTGTCGCTGTCGGGCTGCATTCTCACCAAGGACCTGCCGGACCCGGCGCTCGACGTTCCGGCGTCTTACCAGGCGGCGCGGCTGGCCAATTCCGGCGGCGCGGTTCCGGCGCTGGACTGGTGGCGCGGCTTCCGCTCGCGCGAACTGACCCAGCTGATGGAGGAGGCCCAGACCGTCAATCTGGATATCGCGGCGGCCACCGCGCGCATTATCCAGGCCGATGCCCAGGCGCGAATCACCGGTGCGGCGCTGTTGCCGAGCCTCAGCGGAGGCGGGCAGGAAACCTATTCCCGGACCTCGGGTTCGAGCGCCAGCGGCTTGACCAATAATGGGCGCGAGATCGTCAATTATTCGGCCTCGCTCAGTGCGAGCTACGAAATCGACTTCTGGAGCAAGAATCGCGACGCCGCGCTGGCGCTCGAAGAGACCGCCAACGCCAACCGCTTCGATCGCGATGTGGTGGCGCTGACCACGCTGACCGCGGTCGCCAACGCCTATTTCCAGGTGCTGGCCTCGCAGGACCGCATTCGGACCGCCGAACGCAATATCGCCAGCGCGCAGCGGATACTCGATGCCATCAAGCAGCGGCTCAGTGCCGGCACCGGCACCGACCTCGACGTCGCCCAGCAGGAGAGCGTGCTCGCCAACCAGCGCGCCGCTGTGCCGCCGCTGCGCCAGACGCTGGCCCAGAACGTCAACGCGCTGGCCACCCTGGTGTCGCGCCCCCGGAGAGCGTGCGCGTTGCCGGCGGCTCGCTGAACAACATTTCGTCGCCACGGGTGACGCCAGGCCTGCCTTCGGAGTTGCTGACGCAGCGGCCGGATATCCGCCGCCAGGAATCCCAGCTCGCCTCCGCCACCGCCAATGTCGGCAGCGCCCGCGCGCAGTTCTTTCCCAGCATCCAGCTGACCGGGCAGGGCGGCTATCAGAGTTCGGCGCTGGTAGCGCTGTTCCAACCGAATGCCGCGTTCTTCAGCCTGGTCGGCGGCCTGACCCAGCCGATTTTCGACGGCGGCCGGATCCGGGGCAATTTCGAATTGACCCAGGCGAAGCAGGACGAGCTGCTGCAGACTTATCGCAAGACCGTGGTGTCGGCCTTCGCCGATGTCGACAATGCCCTGGTGGCGATCCGCCAGACGTCCGAAAAGCTGCGATTGCAGCGTGATGTGGTGACGGCGTCGCGGCGCGCATTCCAGCTCTCCGAGCAGCAACTGCGCGCCGGGACGGCTGACATCGTGACTGTGTTGAACACCCAATTGACGTTATTTCAGGCCGAAGATGCGCTGTCCCAGGCCCAACTGGCGCGGCTGCTGGCGATCGTCAGCCTGTATCAGGCGCTGGGCGGCGGTTGGGAGCCGAAGATGGAGAAGCCGGTCAATGCTCTTTAAGCCGGAATTGAACGAGACCGCGAAGGCCGCCGGCGAGGGTGTCACCCGCGTCGCCGGGCGCGCGCGCCGCCGCACGGTCTCGATCCTGGTCATGCTGATCATCCTGGGCAGCCTCGGCTATATCGGCTGGCGGGCGATGCAGCAGAAACAGGCCGCCGAACGCGTGCGTCCTGACCTCAGCGTGCCGGTGCTGGCGGCGAAGCCACGGATTATGGACGTGCCCGTCTCATCTCGACGGCGTCGGCTCGGTGAAAGCGCTGAACAACGTCACAGTGCGCGCCCAGGTCGACGGCAAGCTGATCAAGGTGAATTTCAAGGAGGGCCAGGACGTCAAGGCGGGCGACGTGCTCGGCGAGATCGACCCGGTGCTCTACAAGGCGCTGTACGATCAGGCCGTCGCCAAGAAGGCTCAAGATGAGGCGACGCTGGCCAATGCCCGGCTCGACCTTATTCGCTATCAGCAACTGGCCGCATCTAATGCCGGCTCCAAGCAGCAGGCCGACACGCAGAAGTCGGTCGTGGCGCAGCAGGAAGCCCTGGTGAATTCCGACCAGGCGGCCATCGACAATGCCGCGGCGACGCTGAGCTATACCAAGATCATCGCGCCGCTGTCCGGCCGGGCCGGGCTTCGCCAGGTCGACCAGGGCAACATCATCCATGCCTCCGACACCACCGGCCTGGTGATCATCACCCAGCTGCAGCCGATCGCGGTGCAGTTCAGCCTGCCGCAGCAGCAGATCGTCCGTGCCAATGCCGCGGCGGCCAAGGGGACGCTCGCCGTCGACGTATTCGGCAATGACGGCGTCACCGTCATCGACAACGGCACCCTGACCGGCATCGACAACCAGGTCGACATCACCACCGGCACCGTGAAGCTGAAGGCAGAATTTCCCAATGCCACCTTCCAGCTCTGGCCCGGCCAGTTCGTCAATGTGCGCCTGAAGGTCGAGACCCTGTCCAAGGCGCTGGTGGTTCCGACATCGGCCGTGCAGCGCGGCCCCGCCGGGACTTTCAGCTATGTGATTGGCGAGGGTGAGGTCGTGAAGGCGGTGCCGGTCACGGTGACCCAGCAGACCGAGACCGACGCGGTGATCGCCAAGGGGCTTTCCCCGACCGACCGCGTTGTGACCACCGGCTTTGCCAATCTCGCCGAGGGCAGCAAGGTGACGATCGGCAGCAACAGCGAAGAGCCGACCGCCGACCTGGCGCCGCGCAAGCGTGGCCAGCGCGGCGAACGGCGTTCGGGCGAGGGCGACCAGAAGGGACAGACCGGTCCTGCCAAGGCGCCCAGCAGCGCCGCGCCCGGCGCAGCCAAGCAGCCATGACGTCGATATCGGCCACCTGATTTGACCAACGCAACAGCGAAGAGCGCGCAGCCATGAGCGTCTCGGAACCCTTCATTCGCCGGCCGGTCGCGACGTCGCTGCTCGGTGTGGCGCTGCTGATCGGCGGCGCGCTTGGCTATTGGGCGCTGCCGGTCTCGGCGCTGCCGCAGGTCGATTTCCCGACCGTGCAGGTCTCGACGCAACTGCCAGGCGCCAGCCCGGATGTGATCGCCTCGCTGATCACCGCGCCGCTGGAACGGCAGCTCGGCCAGATTCCGTCGCTGACCTCGATGACATCGACCAGTTCGTTCGGCGTCAGTTCGGTATCGCTGCAGTTCGATCTCAACCGGGATATAGACGGCGCCACCCAGGACGTGCAGGCGGCGATCAATGCCGCCGCCGGCGTGCTGCCGAAGAACCTGCCGTACCCGCCGGTCTACGCCAAGGTCAATCCGGCCGATGCGCCGGTGATGACGCTGGCGCTGACCTCCGACACCATCTCGCTGCGCGCCATGAGCGACATCTCCGACACGCTGCTGGCGCAGCGGCTGAGCCAGATCTCCGGCGTCGGCCGCGTCGCCGTGCTCGGCGGCCTTAAGCCGGCCGTGCGGGTCCAGGCCGACCTGTCGCGGCTCGCCGCCTATGGCATCGCGATGGAGGACCTGCGCACCGCGATCGCAGGCGCCAACGTGTCCGGGCCGAAGGGCTCGCTCGACGGCGCGCAGCAGGCCTACACCATCGCCGCCAACGACCAGATCGCCGCGGCCGACGCCTACCGCCCCATCATCATCGCCTATCGCAACGGCGCGCCGGTGACGATCGGCGACGTCGCCCAGATCGTCGACGGGCTCGAGAACGACCGCACCGGCGGCTGGTATCAAGGCACGGCGGCGGTGATCATCGAGATCCAGCGCCAGCCCGGCGCCAATGTCATCGAGGTCGTGCGCCAGATCAACGAAGAGATTCCGAAGGTGCAGCGCTCGATGCCGGCCGGCGTCAAGCTGACCGTGGTCAGCGACCGCACCGTCACCATCCGGGCTTCCGTGCATGACGTGCAGTTCACGCTGCTGCTGTCGGTCATTCTGGTGACGCTGGTGGTGCTGCTGTTCCTGCGCTCGCTGCGAGCGACGCTGATTGCCGGGGTGGCGCTGCCGCTGTCGCTGATCACCAGCTTCGGGGTGATGTATTTCGCCGGCTTCAGCCTCGATAACCTTTCCCTGATGGCGCTGACCATCGGCACCGGCTTCGTGGTCGACGACGCTATCGTCATGATCGAGAACATCGTCCGGCACATGGAGGATGGCGAGAGCCCGATGCAGGCAGCCCTGAGCGGCGCCAGCGAAATCGGGTTCACCGTGATCTCGCTGACGGTGTCGCTGATCGCGGTGTTCATCCCGCTGCTGTTCATGTCGGGCCTGGTCGGCCGCATGTTCCGCGAATTCGCGCTGACCCTGACCATCGCCGTCATCACCTCGGCTGTCGTATCGCTCACCCTGACGCCGATGATGTGCTCGCGGCTGCTGAAGCACACCGGTGAGGAATGGCAGGTGCCCGGTCTCGCCGCGGTCAGCCGCGGCATCGATCGCATGGTCGCGTTCTATCACCGCACGCTGCTGTGGGTGCTGCAGCACCAGCGCGCCACATTGGTCGTGACGTTCCTGACCGTCGCGGCCACCGTGGTGCTCTACATCGTCGCCCCCAAGGGGTTCCTGCCGCTGCAGGATACCGCCGCGATTACGGCGGTGACCGAAGCCGGCGCCGATGTGTCCTTCGCCGAAATGCAGAGCCGGCAGAGCGCAGTGGCAGCGGCCATCGAGGCCGCCCCCGACGTCACCGGCGTGGTCTCGGTGATCGGCGGCGGCACCGTCAACCCGACCACCAATGTCGGCCGCCTTGTGTTGAATCTGAGGCCGCGCGGCGAGCGCAAGGACGACATCGGCCAGGTCATCGTGCGGTTGAAGCAGAGCGTCGCCGGCATTCCCGGGATGACGGTGTATTTCCAGCCGGTGCAGGATATCCAGATCAGCACCCAGGCCAGCCGTTCGCAGTACCAGTATACGTTGACCGGCACGGACTCGACGCAGGTCACGCTGTGGTCGGAGCGACTGGTTGCCGAACTGCGCCGCGATCCAATGTTCCGCGACGTTTCGTCGGAAAACCAGGCCGGCGGATTGCGCGCCTCGCTGGATATCAACCGCCAGCGCGCCGGCCAGCTCGGTGTCAGTCTGCAGGCCATCAACGACACGCTCAACGACGCCTTCGCGCAGCGCCAGATCTCAACCATCTACGGCCAGGCCAACCAGTACCGTGTGGTGCTGGAGGCGCTGCCGTCGCAGCAGCGCGATCCGAACGTTCTGTCCAAGCTGTATCTGCCCGGCGCCGCCGGCGCCCAGGTGCCGCTGTCGGCGGTGGCGACGCTGACGCGCACCACGGCGCCGCTGGCGATTTCGCATCAGGCGCAGTTTCCGGCGATATCGCTGAGCTTCAACCTGGCGCCGGGGAGGCGCTCGGCGACGCCGTGCAGGAAGTCCGGAAAATCGAGACCCGGATAGGCATGCCCGGCAGCATCGTCGGCCTGTTCGCCGGCGATGCCGCTGAGTTCTCCAAATCGCTGTCCGGCCAGCCCTGGCTGATCCTCGCGGCACTGGTGACGATCTACATCGTGCTGGGCGTGCTCTATGAGAGCTACATCCACCCGATCACCATTCTCTCGACGCTGCCCTCGGCCGGCGTCGGCGCGATCCTGGCTTTGATGGCGACCGGGCAGGACCTCTCAGTGATCGGCCTGATCGGCATCATCCTCCTGATGGGCATCGTCAAGAAGAACGCCATCATGATGATCGACTTCGCGCTGGATGCCGAGCGACATCGCGGCATGACGCCGGAAGCGGCTATTGTCGAGGCCTGCCTGCTGCGCTTCCGACCGATCATGATGACCACGCTCGCCGCGCTGTTCGGCGCGTTGCCGCTGGCGGTAGAAAGCGGCACCGGCGCCGAGCTCCGGTTTCCGCTGGGCGTGTCGATCATCGGCGGTCTGGTGCTGAGCCAGTTGCTGACGCTCTACACCACGCCGGTGATCTACCTGGCGCTGGACCGCATCAATCGCCGCTTCGAGAGAGCCGTGCCGTCCGCCCCGCTGCCGCCGACAGCAGAAGCGGCAAAGGGAGCGCCGTAATGGCGTCCATTTCGGAACCCTTCATCAGGCGCCCGGTCGGGACCACGTTGCTCGGCATCGGCCTGTTTTTGATCGGCGCCGTCGCCTACGATTTCCTGCCCGTCGCGGCGGTCCCGAATGTGGACTTCCCCATGATCCGGGTCTCGGCCAGCCGGCCCGGCGCCGATCCGGCGATCATGGCGGCGACGGTGGCCGCTCCGCTGGAACGGCGGCTTGGCGTGATCGCCGGCCTCGACCAGATCACTTCGACCAGTTCGCTGGGGACCACCAGCATCCAGCTGCAGTTTGCCATCGGCCGCAGCGTCGACCGCGCCGCGCGCGATGTGCAGGCCGCGATCAACGCATCGCTTGCCGACCTGCCGACCGACCTGCCGACGCTGCCTAATTTCCGCAAGGCCAACCCGTCGGCGGCGCCGGTGTTCATCCTGGCGCTGACGTCGAAGACCATGTCGGCCAGCGCGATCTACGATGTCGCCGATACCGTCATCGTGCAGCGGATCTCGCAGGTGCCGGGGGTCGGCGAGGTCACCGCATCAGGCGCGGATCAGCCGGCGGTACGGATCCAGCTCAATCCGGTAGCGCTGTCCAATGCCGGCATCGCCACCGACGACGTCCGCACCGCCATCGTCAACGCCAATCCGCTGGGTCCGGTCGGCATCTTCCAGGGGGCGCGGCAGAGCGAAACGCTGTCGATGAACCCGCAAATGCGTACGGCCAAGGAATTCCGCGACATCATCGTCAAAAGTTCGAACGGCAATTATGTGCGGCTGTCGGATGTGGCCGACGTCCAGGATGCCACCCGCAACAGCCGCTCCATCGCCTGGTTCAACAAGCAGCCGGCGGTGCTGATCCAGATCACCAAGCAGGGCGACGCCAACGTCATCGACACCGTCGATCGCGTCAAGGCACTGATCCCCGATCTCAAGCAATGGATCCCCGCCGGTATCGAGGTCTCCGTCCTGACCGACCGCACCGGCACGATCCGCGCCTCGGTCGAGGATATGCAGTGGACGCTGCTGGCCACAGCCATCCTGGTGATGGTGGTGGTGTTTGCGTTCCTGCGCCGTGGCATCCCCACCATCGCGGCAGGCGTCTCGGTGCCGCTGGCGCTGGCCGGAACCTGTGCGGGCATGTGGCTGGCCGGCTTCTCCATCAACAACCTGTCGCTGATGGCACTGGCCATCTCGGTCGGCTTCGTGGTCGACGACGCCATCGTCATGATCGAGAACATGTACCGCAATCTGGAGGAGGGCATGGCGCCGCTGCAGGCGGCGCTGGAAGGTGCCCGGCAAATCGGCTTCACGGTGCTGTCGATCAGCCTGTCGCTGATCGCCGCCTTCACGCCCCTGATCTTCATGGACGGGCTGGTCGGCCGTCTCTTGCGCGAGTTCTCGTTGACGCTGACCTTTTCCATCGTGGTCTCCACCGTGGTGTCGCTGACCGTGACGCCGATGATCTGCGCGCATTACATCAAGACCGGCCTGTCGAGCACCGAGACGCGTTTCGACCGCATTGTCGAGGGCACGCTGTCGCGTATCGTGGCGTTCTACGAGCGCACGCTTCATGTGGTGCTGGGCTTCCCGCTGCTGACGCTGCTGGTCTTCTTCGCCACCATCGCGCTCACGGTGACGCTCTACATCAAGACGCCGAAGGGCTTCTTTCCGAACGACGACAGCGGCTTCGTGATCGGCGCGACGCGCGCCTCGGCCGACACCTCGTTCCAGGCGATGCTCGGCCTGCAACAGCGCCTTGCCGACCTCGTGCTGGCCGACCCCGGCGTACAGAGCATCGGGTCGATTCTTGGCGGCGGCGGTCCGGGCGGCGGCGGCGCCAACCGCGGCACCATGTTCATCAGCCTGAAGTCGCCGGAGGAACGCAACGGCGCTTCCACCGAAGACGTCATCAATCGGCTGCGCCGCAGTCTCGGAATGGTGCCAGGCATCCGACTGTTTATGTTCGCAGCGCAGGATCTGCGCGCCGGCGGCCGCCAGAGCGATTCCAACTACCAGTACACGCTGACGTCGACCAATCTCGACCTGTTGCAGAAGTGGGCCCCCTGGTCGGCAAGCGGTTGGAGAGCGTCGAGGGCATCACCGACGTCTCCAGCGACCGCGATCCCGGCGGATTGCAACTGACGCTGTCGATCGATCGCAAGACCGCCTCAAGCCTCGGCATCAAGGTGCAGGACATCGACAACGCGCTCAACAACGCCTTCTCACAGCGGCAGATTTCCACGATCTACACCCAGCGCAACCAGTACAAGGTGATCATGGAAATCGACGGCAAGTTCCAGAACGATCCGTCGGACCTCGACCGGATCTTTGTGGCCGGCGCCAATGGCGCACAGGTGCCGCTGTCGGCCGTGGTCCACGCCACCCGCACGCTGTCGGCACTGGCGGTATTTCACTCGCAGTCGTTCCCCTCGACCACCGTGTCGTTCAATACGCTGCCCGGGGTGCAGCTCGACTCCGTGACCGCCAATATCCAGCGCGCCGTCGATGAATTGCACATGCCCGAAGGCATTCGCGGCAGCTTCGATGGCAACGCCGGCGACTTCAACAAGTCGACCGGGCGGCAGCCGTTGCTGATCCTGGGCGCCCTGATCGCGATGTATATCGTCCTGGGCGTGCTCTATGAGAGCCTCGTGCACCCGCTGACCATCATCTCGACGCTGCCTTCCGCCGGGCTCGGCGCGCTGCTGGCCCTGCAGGTCACCAACACGCCGCTCACGGTGATCGCCTTTGTCGGCATCATCCTGCTGATCGGCATCGTCAAGAAGAACGGCATCATGATGGTGGATTTCGCGCTCGACGCCGAGCGAAATCGCGGGCTGTCACCGGTCGACGCCATTTTCGAGGCCTGTAGCGTGCGTTTTCGCCCGATCCTGATGACGACACTGGCGGCCCTGTTCGCGGCCATTCCGCTGGTGGTGGCCACCGGGCCGGGCACCGAACTGCGCCGGCCGCTCGGTATCACCATCATCGGCGGGCTTTTGATTTCCCAGATCCTGACCCTCTACACCACGCCGGTTATTTACCTTCTGATCGACCGGCTGCGCAGCCGATCGAGGCCCGCACCTCTGCCGGTGCCAGCGGAATAGCGGCGCCGGTCTGGTCACAACTGTTGAAGCCGGCGGCGGCGCGGCGTATGACGGACCATGTCAAAAAATTCAGAACTGAAAGCCGGTGATGCGCCCGAAGCGATCCCGGAATGTCCGCGCTGCCAGAAGCCTGTGCCGCTGTGCGTCTGCGACAGCATCACGCCGATCGAGAACAAGCTGAGCATCCTGATCCTGCAGCATCCGCAGGAGCAGGACCGCGCGCTCGGCACCGCCCGGGTCGCCGCAGCCCATTTCAAGAACGCCGTGGTCAAGGTCGGCCTGTCGTGGCCGAGCCTGGCGAAGGCGCTCGGCCGTCCGGTCCAGGACCAATCGCGCTGGGCCGTATTGTATCTCGGCTCCGCAAAGGTCGCCGACTTCGAGACCGACCGCGACATCCTGGCCATCGACCGCAAGGGCGAAGCCGAGGAGAACCAGCGCGCGCTGCTCAAGGACATCCAGGGCATCGTGATCCTCGACGGCACCTGGAGCCAGGCCAAGGCGCTGTGGTGGCGCAACGCCTGGATGCTGAAGCTGCAGCGGGTCATTCTCGGACCGGCAAAGCCATCGCTGTACGGCAAGCTGCGCAAGGAACCGCGCAAGGACGGGCTGTCCACCATCGAGGCGGCGGGCATGCTGATCGCCCGGCTGGAAAAGCGCCCCGATGTCGAAGAAACCCTCAATGCGGCGTTCGAACGCATGCTGGCGACCTATCGCCAGGCGCAAAGCACCATTCCGGAGCTGGCGCCGAAGCCAAAACCGAAACGTGACTACCGCCGCAAGAAGCGGGCCTGACCGCTCGCTGGCCCCTCGGACGATCCGACACCGGATGGTGCCGGGTCGGCACGGGAGAGGCCGGGGAGGGCCGCCATCCACGGCGGCTCAGGTAAGATTTCAGCGGGGCATTGCCTAAACGGCGAACCAACTGTAACAAAGCGCCAATGGGGCCATGTGGCGGAGTGGTTACGCGCCGGTCTGCAAAACCGTTTATTCGGGTTCGATTCCCGACGTGGCCTCCATCACTCCAACCGACATCTCAGGCTGAGGATCCGTGCTTTGCACGGGAGGCGGTTGAGTCGCCTGTCTCTGGCAGGCGACGCAACGAATGCGTCAGCAAGAGGCTTCCCAGCCGTCGGGGAACGGAACCAGCGGCCACGCGGTGCCATTGTCGTTGGCGGCCAGGGGAACCTCTGAGAAGAAGGTCTGCAGGCTGGCGAGATCCTGCGGATCCGGCTCCATTTCAGTCCTGACCATATCCAGCAAAAGTTCGAATTCAGCTTCGCTCATCGTCACGCTCCCTGTCTGGGCGCAACTTGGCGAAAAGCATTTGTGATGCCGTTGAATGGATCGCTCAAATTGTATCGATCCACACGCCGCAGACAGCTTGGTTACCGGCCTATTGCCGCAATCCCGAAAATGGTTCGATTCGGAAACGCCGAGCGCGCCGCTACACGCGCCGTCCTTCCAGACGCAGAATGCCTTCAATCCGCTGGAATCGGGCGCGCCGCTATTCGATGGGAACCGCGAGTCGGCCGATCAACAGGGCAAGTTCGTCGAGGCGGTCGCTGTCGTGGGTTTGCACCGCTGCAGCCAGCCGGATCAGGCATTCGTCATCGCTGACGAAGGGCAGGGAGGCAGGGTCGACGTGGGGGAGCGTGGATCGCGTCTGAATGGCCGGCATGAAATACCTCATTCGATCTGAAACTTCGCCTAGTCTCATGCCGGATTGCGACGTTTTGGCGATTCAATAATGGATTCGCCGGGGACGCGCCGCAGTCCCTTGTGGCCCAAGCGCATCCAACGACGCGGCAGAAAGGCCTGTAAAATCGAGTCTTTCTGCATTTTCCCAGCAAAAAAGACGCTTGTTGGGTGTCCGGGCATTTCCCGCTTTGCAACGCGAGAATGCTTTGTTATACGCTGCGGCCTGCGAAGCAATTCGCCTGTTCCCTGGTAGCTCAGTGGTAGAGCATTCGACTGTTAATCGAATGGTCGCTGGTTCGAATCCGGCCCGGGGAGCCAAAATTTCCGTCACATGACCGGTCGCTGACCTCCGTGGCGTTGCCTTTCAAGCAACCTTGCATCAGACTTGGCACTGCCGTAATTCCTTGCTGAGGAAGTTACAGCCACTTGCAAGGGATCGCCCATGTCCGATTTTTCGACCGCCCGCCAGAAGATGGTTGATGGTCAGGTGCGTCCCAGCGATGTGACCGATCTCAGGATCATCGACGCCATGCTGGCGGTGCCGCGCGAAGACTTCATCCCCGCCAGCCAGCGGGCGCTGGCCTATCTGGACATCGATCTCGACATCAGCGCGCCCGGCGCGGACAAGCGCTTCCTGATCAAGCCGGTGGTGCTGGCGCGGATGCTGCAGGCCGCCGACATCAAGCCAACCGATAATGTGCTGGTGGTCGGTTGCGCCACCGGCTATTCGGCCGCCGTGGTGGCGAAGCTGGCCGCGCGGGTGACTGCGACCGAAGGCGGTCCGGCTCTGGTGGCCAAAGCCCGCGATTGCCTGGCGAAGCTCGGCTCGGCCAATGTCGAATGCGTGGCGGCTATGGCTGCCGATGGCTACGCCGCCAACGCCCCCTACGATGTGATCGTGCTGGTCGGCGCCACCGAGATCGTCCCCGCGGGGCTGTACAAGCAGCTGGCGCCCGGTGGGCGACTGCTCGGCGTGTTTGCCATGGGCCTGCCGCAGCGCGCGATGATCGTCACCCACTCTCAGGATGATTTCGGAACCCGGGCGCTGTTCGATGCGGCAGTTCCGGTGCTGCCGGGGTTGGAGAAACGTCCGGCCTTCGTTTTCTAGGGGGACATAGACCTGTATTGTGCGCGCGGCATTTCAAGTGTGGCTTGGATGTCCCAGCTGCCAAGTTTTCACAGGAATAAGCCACCGGAGCCGGCTCCCGGGGTTCCGTCTCGCGGTTGCGAGGAATATGGTGAGTGAAGACT
Source organism: Rhodopseudomonas sp. P2A-2r (assembly GCF_026015985.1). Taxonomy (GTDB): domain Bacteria; phylum Pseudomonadota; class Alphaproteobacteria; order Rhizobiales; family Xanthobacteraceae; genus Tardiphaga. Next base: position 3,630,832 of record NZ_CP110389.1, read on the forward strand.
CAAGACTTAACGACCCGGGTCCCGAGCCCGCATTGTGGCTCGGCCGGTGAACGGCATAGATGGAATACCTCGAATGGGTGGCGTAAAAGTCCTTACCGGCGCTGCGACTGCGGCCCTCTTGCTGGCATTTGTCGGCGCTACGCCCGTCCGGGCCGATACGATCGAGGCTGCGCTGATCCGCGCCTACCAGAATAACCCCCAGCTCAATGCCCAGCGCGCCTCGGTGCGCGCCACTGACGAGAACGTTCCCCAGGCTCTGTCGGGCTATCGCCCTAAGGTCGCCGTGACCGCGAGCGCCGGCTACCAGTACACCGATGCCGTGGCCACCTCTCAGCTCGGCGCGTCTCATCTGACCGGCACACAGGTTCCGCGCTCCGTGGGCGCGACCGTGACGCAGACGCTGTTCAATGGCCAGCAGACCGCCAACCGCACCCGTGCCGCCGAAGGCCAGGTTTCGTCGGCTCGCGAAGGCCTGCGCGTTCTCGAGCAGTCGGTGATGCTGGCGGCCGCCACCATCTACATGGACTATCTGCGCGACTCAGCCACTTTGGAAGTTCAGCGCAGCAACGTCCGCGTGCTCGAGCAAACGCTGAAGCAGACCCGCGACCGCTTCAATGTCGGCGAAGTGACCCGCACCGACGTGGCACAATCGGAAGCGCAGCTTGCCGCTGGCCGCACGCAGCAGCTGACTGCCGAATCCACCCTGACCACCACGCGATCGAATTTTCGCCGCATCATCGGCAGCGAGCCGGTCGCGCTCGCTGCCGGTTCGCCGGTCGATCGCTTCCTGCCTTCGACCTTGCCTTCCGCCATCGACCTCGGCTTGACCGAGAACCCGAATGTGACCGCGGCAATGTTCGGCATCGACGTCAGCTTCCTCAACGTCAAGGTCAGTGAAGGCGCGCTGTTTCCGACTGTGACGCTGCAAGTCGGCGCGCAGCAGGCTTGGGAATCGTCGATCTCGAGTCCGCGCGGCTTCACGGCGTCTGCGGTGACCCAGATCTCGGTGCCGATCTATCAGGGCGGCGCCGAATACGCGCTGATCCGCCAGTCCAAGGAATCGCTCGCCCAGCAGCGTCTGGTGCTGGAACAGACCCGGGATCAGACCCGCGCCAGCGTGGTGCAGGCATGGGGACAGTTGCTGGCGGGCAGGGCGCAGGTGTCGTCGGCGCAGGCCCAGGTGTCGGCATCGGAAATCGCGCTCAATGGCGTGCGCGAGGAAGCCAAGGCCGGCCAGCGTACCACGCTGGACGTGTTGAATGCACAGCAGGCGCTGGTCAACGCGCGCGTTGCGCTGGTCACGGCCCAGCATGACCGCGTCGTGGCATCATATGCGGTGCTCAATGCGGTCGGCCGGCTGTCGCCGACCGTGCTCAAGCTCTCCACCACGGTCTACGATCCCAGCGTCCACTACCAGCAGGTGCGCGATAGCTGGGGCGGCGTGCGGACCCCCGACGGCCGCTGAGCGACGTTCGGCGGCTGCGCAAAGGGCTGTCCGCACAGCCCTTTGCTTGCAATCGATTGTTGCGATGACGTAACTTTCCCTCAGGTAGCAAGGCGATTCGACGCGCGATCGGCGTGACATGCGCTTGGTCGGGCATTGCTTGATCTGGGGACAAGTCGGGCTGGCGCGATGAAAAGCCCGCCCGCACATCGAGAACCGGCAAATCGAGCCTCGTCTGGTGTAAATGTGGACGAGGATGTTGATGATGTGGAGTCGGACATGACGCAGCCTGCAAAGGTCCAGGAACCCTCCATGGAGGAGATTCTGGCGTCAATCCGACGCATCATCGCCGATGACGAAGCCAAGCCCGTCGCCGCTGAGCCTGTACCCGCGCCGCAACCGGTGAAGCCGGAACCGCCGAAGCCCGCAGCCGTCGCGCCGAAGCCTGCGGCGATGACCAACATTCCTCCGTCGGCCATTCCCGCTGCGCAGGCCGCCGTCGCAAAGGCCGCGCCGCCTGTGCCCAAGCCGGCACCGGCGCCGGAGCCTGCGGCTACCAACGGGCAGGACGACATTGACGCTCTGCTGGCCGGTCTCGATGCCGCCACGACCGAGGAGGAGGTCCGGCCGCCGCTGCCCGACGGCGACGTGTTCGAATTGACAGACGACATGGTGCTGCCTGATCCGGAGCCCGAACCTGCTTTCCAGCACGTCGAGCCCGAGGACGACCTGGAATTCGCCGAAGCGGTCGCCGCAACTACCGAGCGCCCGCGGTCACCGGTATTCGATCCGCCGTCTTACGACCCGCCGCCGGCGCCCAGCAGCAGATACTGTCGCATTCTACCGTATCGGCCGTGGAATCTGCCTTCAACACGCTGGCCAATACAGTGCTGAGCAACAACGCCCGTACGCTGGAGGATCTCGTCAAGGAGATGCTGCGGCCGATGCTGAAGTCCTGGCTCGACGACAATCTGCCTGGTCTGGTCGAGCGCATCGTCAAGGCCGAAATCGAGCGGGTTTCGCGCGGCGGCCGTTAGTCGCCCGGGAGCCCGCCACCGCTCCATGCTGCCTTTGTCTGGCCGCTGCGGCCAATTATACCTGCCATCATGTTGACTTGGCGCCCGCTGGCGGGTTTCTAGCGCGTTCGGCCTGCGCACCCGCCAAGGTGTCGAGAAGGCGCCGAAAACTCCTGACCGATTGAATTGTCATGATCGAAAAGACCTATCAGCCCGCAGATATCGAAGGCCGCATGGCCGCCGCTTGGGAACAGGCCGGTGCGTTCAAGGCCGGACGCGCGGACCGCATCGACGCCGAGCCCTATACGATCGTGATCCCGCCGCCCAATGTGACAGGCTCTCTGCACATGGGTCATGCGCTGAACAACACGCTGCAGGACGTGCTGTGCCGCTTCGAGCGCATGCGCGGCCGCGACGTGCTGTGGCAGCCCGGCACCGACCACGCCGGCATCGCCACTCAGATGGTGGTCGAGCGCCAGCTGATGGAGCGCAAGGAGCCCGGTCGCCGCGACATGGGCCGCGAGAAGTTTCTCGAGCGCGTCTGGCAATGGAAGGCCGAGAGCGGCGGCGTCATCGTCAATCAGCTGAAGCGCCTCGGTGCCTCCTGCGACTGGTCGCGCGAGCGTTTTACGATGGACGAGGGGCTGTCCCGCGCCGTCGTGAAAGTGTTCGTGCAACTGCACCGCGAAGGCCTGATCTACAAGGACAAGCGTCTGGTCAACTGGGATCCGAAGCTGCTCACCGCGATCTCCGATCTCGAAGTGCAGCAGATCGAGGTCAAGGGAAACCTGTGGCATCTGCGCTATCCGCTGCAGGGCAAGACATTCGATCCCGACGACGCCAGCACCTTCATCGTGGTCGCCACCACGCGCCCGGAAACCATGCTCGGCGACAGCGCCGTGGCGGTGAACCCCGACGATGAACGCTACACCCACCTGATCGGCAAGCATGTCGTGCTGCCGCTGGTCGGCCGCCTCATTCCAATCGTCGCCGACGAATATTCCGACCCCGAAAAGGGGTCCGGTGCCGTCAAGATCACCCCGGCGCACGACTTCAACGACTTCGAAGTTGGCCGCCGGCACAACCTGCCGCAGATCAGCATTCTCGACACCGAGGGCCGGCTGGCGCTCGAGGACAACGAGGACTATTTGCGCGGTCTGCCCGTTGGCTCCGAGCAACTGGTCGATGAGTTGAACGGCATGGAGCGCTTCGCCGCGCGAAAAAGCATTCTGGTGCGGCTGGAGGATTTCGGCTTTCTCGAGAAGGTCGAGCCCAACACCCACATGGTGCCTCACGGCGATCGCTCCGGCGTGGTCATCGAGCCCTATCTGACTGACCAGTGGTACGTCGATGCCAAGACCATGGCACAGCCGGCGATCGCCGCGGTGCGCTCGGGCGAAACAACCTTCGTGCCCAAGAACTGGGAGAAGACCTACTTCGAGTGGATGGAGAACATCCAGCCCTGGTGCATCTCGCGCCAGCTGTGGTGGGGCCATCAGATCCCGGCCTGGTACGGACCGGACGGCAAGGTGTTCGTCGCCGAAACCGAGGAAGAAGCTGTCGGGAACGCGCTCGGCTATTACGTCGAGCAGGAAGTCATTACCGCAGAGCAGGGCCATGACATGGCACTAGATCCGGAGAAGCGCGCCGGCTTCATCACGCGTGATGAAGACGTGCTCGACACCTGGTTCTCGTCGGCGCTGTGGCCGTTCTCGACGCTCGGCTGGCCCGACGATACCACCGACGTGGAGCGCTACTACCCGACCAACGTGCTGGTCACCGGCTTCGACATCATCTTTTTCTGGGTCGCCCGGATGATGATGATGGGCATGCACTTCATGAAGGAAGTGCCGTTCCCGACGGTCTACATCCACGCCCTCGTCCGCGACGAGAAGGGCGCCAAGATGTCGAAGTCGAAGGGCAACGTCATCGACCCCCTGCACCTGATCGACGATTACGGCGCCGATGCGCTGCGCTTCACGCTGGCCGCCATGGCCGCGCAGGGCCGCGATATCAAGCTGGCGCCGCAACGCGTCGAGGGTTACCGCAACTTCGCGACCAAGCTGTGGAACGCGTGCCGCTTCGCGGAGATGAACGAGTGCTTCCTGCCGCCGGATTTCGATCCGACCAAGGCAACCGAAGTGGTCAATCGCTGGATCGCGCACGAGACCGCACGCGCCACCCGTGAGATCACCGAAGCCATCGAAGCCTATCGCTTCAACGACGCTGCCGGCGCCGCCTATCGCTTCGTCTGGAACGTGTATTGCGACTGGTACCTCGAACTGGCCAAGCCGGTGATGATGGGCGAGGATTCGCCCGCCAAGACCGAGACCCGCGCCATGGTCGCGTGGGCGCGCGACGAGATCCTCAAGTTGCTGCATCCGTTCATGCCCTTCATCACCGAAGAGCTGTGGGCGGTGACCGCGCCGCGCTCGGGCCTGCTGGCGCTGGCGCCGTGGCCGCTGAAGGCGCGCGGCCTGACCCAGGAGCAGGAAGCGCTGATGATCGCCACTGCCGCCAGCGATCCGCTGGTGACGCCGATCCTGATGGCCACGCCGGATCCCGTGGCCGACTTCCGCGATGACGCCGCTGAAGCCGAGATCGGCTGGGTGGTCGATCTGGTCACCGCGGTGCGCTCGGTGCGTGCCGAGATGAACATCACCCCGGCGACCTTGACGCCGCTGGTGCTGGCCGGCGCCTCCGCCGAGACCCAGGCGCGCGCGGTGCGCTGGAGCGACGTGATCAAGCGGCTGGCACGCCTCGGCGAGGTGTCATCGGCCGATCGTGCCCCCGACGGCTCGGTGCAACTGCTCATCCGCGGCGAAGTCGTCGCACTGCCCCTGAAGGGCGTGATCGATGTCGGCGCCGAACAGGCGCGACTCGCCAAGGAACTGGCCAAGGCCGAGGCCGACATCAAGCGCGTCGATGCCAAGCTCTCCAACGAGAAATTCGTCGCCAACGCGCCGGAGGAGATCGTCGAGGAAGAGAAGGAAAAGCGCGCCGAGGCCGTGGCCCGCAAGGAAAAGGTGCTGGAGGCCATGGAGCGGCTCAAGAGCGCGGTGTAAAGCTACTCTCGTGCCCCGGACGCTGCGCAGTACGTCTCGAAGCGACGTGGTGCGCTGCAGATCCGGGGCCGTTGCGGACGCTGTCGCCCGTGACGGTCCCGGCTCTGCGGAGCAGCGTTGTCGGCGAAGCTTCGCTTCGCCTGCGCTGCACCGCGTCCGGGACAAGACAGCCTCACTTCGAAAACGGCTTGCTCAGAAACTTCGAGCCTTTCAGCCCGTAGCGCCACGGCAGTTCCACCGCTTTGGTGAGGCCGATGCGCGTCCCGGATATCACCTCGGGCGCCTCGGTCCGCGCCAGAATGTCGAATGGCGGGGCGTCCAGCGCCAGCCCGTTATGGGCATGGGTGATCCCCAAGGCCTGACACAGTTTTCCCGGCCCCGAGCACAGCAACCGCTCGTCCTCAAGCCCGCGCCGCAATTGCATCTCGCCGATTCCGAACGTCGGCTGCAGGGCGCGGATCAGCACGGCGCTGGCCGAGCCCTCCTTCTCGCAGACGAAATTGACGCACCAGTGGATGCCGTAGGAGCGGTAGACATAGACAAAGCCGGGTGGCCCGAACATCACCATGTTGCGCGGCGTCGGCCCGTTGAACGAATGCGCCGCCGGGTCGGTGTGGTGGTAGGCCTCGACCTCGACGATGATACCGCCGACGCCGTTGACCAGCAGCGTGGCACCGATCAGCTCGGGCGCCACCTCATGAACGCTGCGCGCGAAGAAGCCGCGCTTGAGCGGCTTTCCCAGGCCCTTTGCAGGGGCGGGAGCGGTTCGACTTGGGACTCTTGGGCTTTGAGGCATTCAATTGGGCTTGCAAGGGCTTGGCAGGCATGAAGGGCCGACGGGTGCGGCAGGGCATCCGGCATGCTAATGACCAAGCCACGGCAAGGCGAGTGGGTTGCGGGTCACGGCGCGGCGGATTACCTAGAGTTTCACTCAGAATGGACAGTCAATGGTCGTCGTCCTCGATACGGTTTCCACCAACCAGTTGCGCCCGCGTCACCCCGAAAAGGTGAACCGGCCGGATTCGGCCTCGCCGCCGAAACCGGACTGGATCCGGGTTCGCGCGCCGACCACGCGCGGCTATGGCGACACCCGCAAGATCGTCAAGGAAAACGGCCTGGTCACCGTCTGCGAGGAGGCTGGCTGCCCCAATATCGGCGAGTGCTGGGACAAGAAGCACGCCACCTTCATGATCATGGGGGACACGTGCACGCGCGCCTGTGCGTTCTGCAACGTCAAGACCGGGATGCCCGGGGCGCTCGACGCGGCGGAGCCGGAGCATGTGGCGCTGGCGGTGTCGAAGCTGGGCTTGCATCACGTGGTCATCACCTCGGTCGACCGCGACGACCTCGCCGATGGCGGCGCCGAGCACTTTGCCCAGACCATCCGCGCCATCCGCGCGGCATGCCCGACCACCACCATCGAGATCCTGACGCCGGACTTTTTGCGCAAGCCGGGCGCGATGGAGATCGTTGTCGCAGCCAAGCCGGATGTCTTCAACCACAATCTGGAGACGGTGCCGTCGGGCTATCTGACGGTACGGCCCGGCGCGCGATATTTCCATTCGATTCGCCTGCTGCAGAAGGTCAAGGAGATCGACCCGACCATCTTCACCAAATCGGGAATCATGGTCGGGCTCGGCGAGCAGCGCCATGAGGTGCTGCAGGTGATGGACGACCTGCGTTCGGCAGACGTCGACTTCCTGACCATCGGCCAGTACCTGCAGCCGACGCGAAAACATCACGCGGTCATGCGTTACGTCACTCCCGACGAATTCGCCGGCTATGAGAAGGTCGCCTATACCAAGGGCTTCCTGATGGTGTCGGCGAGTCCGCTGACGCGCTCGTCGCACCACGCCGGCGAGGATTTTGCAAAACTGCAGGCGGCACGCGCTGCACTCGCGCGCTGAGACGATCCGATGCCTCAATTCGCCAGCAAGCGCCGGGTCCGGCACAGCGCATCGCAGATGTTCGACCTCGTGGCCGACGTGGAGCGCTATCCGGAGTTCGTGCCGCTGTGCAAGGCGCTGAAGATCCGCCAGCGCACGACAAAACCTGACGGCACCGAGGTGATCGTCGCGGACATGACGGTCGCGTTCAAATTGATCCGCGAGGCCTTCACCAGCCGCGTGACGCTGGACCGCGCCAACCTCAAGATCATGGTGGAGTATCTGCAGGGCCCGTTCAGCAATCTCGAGAACCGCTGGACCTTCGAGCCGAAGTCCGACACCGAATGCGATGTCGGTTTCTTTCTGTCCTACGAATTCAAGAGCCGGATGCTCGGCATGCTGATGGGCACCATGTTCGACACCGCGTTCCAGCGCTTTTCTGCGGCGTTCGAGAAGCGCGCCGATCAGGTCTACGGGGCCAAGAGCTGAGGTTCCCCGGACGCGGCGCAGCCCGGCAATGCGAAGCATTGCCGAGAAGGCCTGCTCCGCAGATCCGGGGCCGTCTCATGCGACGTCAAACGAGAAGATCCCGGATCTGCGGAGCACCGTTTCGGACGATGCTGCGCATCGTCGCTCACGCTGCACCGCATCCGGGAAACGTGGAACAGTTACTTTTCGGGTTTTGGCTTCGGCTTCAGCGGCCCGGCGCGGTGGCGTTTGACGGCCGCTCGGCGCGGCGTGCGCGCGACCCGCGGCCGTGCCAAGCTGGCCGCTTCGCGTTTCTTGACCGGCGGCTGCGGTCCCCGCGCCAGTTCCATCAACATCCGCAAGGCTTCCACCACCGAGCGCTGCCGCACTGGGCCGCGGCCGATGGCGCCGAAGCGACACTCGCGATTGAGAATGCGGCCATCGCGCGAAGCGACGGCGAAATGGACCAGGCCGACCGGTTTGCCCGGCGTCGCGCCGCCGGGGCCGGCAATGCCGGTGATCGACACCGCGAGATCGACACCTGCCTTTTCCAGCGCACCCACCGCCATCTGCGTCGCGGTCTCCTTGCTGACCGCACCGAACGTCGACAGCGTCGCAGCGCGCACGCCGAGCATCGCGCGCTTGGCGTCGTTGGAGTAGGTGACGAAGCCGCGGTCGATCACATCGGACGAGCCGGGAATGTCGGTCAGCGCTGCCGCCACCATGCCGCCCGTGCAGGATTCAGCGGTCGCAATGGTCAGCTTGCGGCTGCGGCAGAGATCCAGCAGCGCACGGGACAGGGCACGGGCGTCGCTGCCGCTCATCTAGTCACTCCAGGGCAGGCGGATGGTGGCGCACGCCGTGGCAGCGATGCCTTCCTCGCGACCGGTGAAGCCGAGGCGCTCGCTTGTGGTGGCCTTCACCGCCACGCGCGAGATCGCAACGCCGGTGATCTCGGCAATGCGCGCCCGCATGACATCGCGGAGCGGCCCGATCTTCGGCCGTTCGCAGATCATCGTGACCTCGAGATTGGCCACGCGTCCGCCACGCGCGGTGACGCGGTCGACGGCGTATTTCAGAAACTTGTCGGAGGCCGCGCCTTTCCATTGCGGATCGCTCGGCGGAAAGTGCGAGCCGATATCGCCGTCCGCCAGCGCGCCGAGGATGGCATCCACCAGCGCATGCAGGCCGACGTCGCCGTCAGAGTGCGCGAGGAAGCCGCGCGTATGCGGCACCCGCACGCCGCAGAGCATCAGGTGATCGCCGTCGCCGAAGGCGTGCACGTCATAGCCGGTGCCCATGCGGATATCGCCGAGCGCAGCAGCAAGACGCGCTTCCTCGCGCACAAAATCTTCCGGTGTGGTGAGCTTCATGTTTGCAGGATCGCCTTCAAAGGTTGCCACCGTCAATCCTGCCCATTCGGCGAGTGCGGCGTCGTCGGTGAAATCGTCGCGGCCCTCGCGCGCCGCACGACGATGGGCTTCGAGAATGACGTCGAAGCGAAATGCCTGCGGCGTCTGCGCAAAGCGCAAGCGCCCTCGGTCCGGCGTGGCTTCCACATGGCCGGCATCGCCGACCTGCTTGATGGTGTCGGTGACGGCAATTGCGGGCACCGCGGCGCCGGTGATTCCGGCGGCGGCGATGGCGCGCGAAATCAGGGCAGGGGTCACGAAGGGCCGCGCGGCGTCGTGAATCAGCACGACATCGGGCGGATTGCCGGCCAATGCCTCAAGGCCGGCGCGGACCGAGGCTTGCCGGCTGGCGCCGCCGTTTGCTGGATGATCGTACCGCAAATGACCGACGGCCTCGTTGAACATGGCCATGTCGTCGGGATTGAGGACCGGTTGAACCGCCGCGATGTCGGGATGTGCACAGAACGGCTCCATCGCGCGGGCGATGACAGTGCGCCCGGCAATCGTGCGGTATTGCTTCGGTCCGCCGGAACCGGCGCGCAATCCGCGTCCGGCAGCGACGACAATGGCGGCAGATCTTGTCGATTTCGTCATCAGGCTCAACTGATTAAGGGGTAAGCTGTGGGCGCACAGCCATTACCATGCCGGACGGCAAAAACAGCATGTTTCCCTCGGCGTGAATGATCAACAACGCAATGCTGCACTGCACTTGCAAAATCAGCACATCTGTCTAATGTCTAGGCATGACGGTTGACTGCACAAGAAATGTGCGCAAGATACGTTCAACCGCATCGTAGCGTACAAAGGACAGTAGGTCTGTGACCGCCCTGGAATCACCAAACCACAAGTCGTTGCGGATCGGCGACATCGAAATCGCGAACCGTGTGGTTCTGGCACCGATGACCGGCATCACGGATGTGCCGTTCCGGCGGCAGGTGGCCCAACTCGGCGCCGGCCTCGTCGTCTCAGAAATGACGGCAAGCGCCGATCTCGTCAATGGCCGACCGATGTCTGTTTTGCGCGTTGAGGCGACCGGCCTGGGCCCGCACGTGGTCCAGCTGGCCGGCTGCGAGGCCCGCTGGATGGCCGAGGGCGCGCGCATCGCCGAAGCCGGCGGCGCCGATATCATCGACATCAACATGGGTTGCCCCGCCCGCAAGGTCACCGGCGGCACCGGCCAGTCCGGCTCAGCGCTGATGCGCAACCTCGATCACGCACTGACGCTGATCGACGCCACGGTCGCGGCGGTCAAGGTGCCGGTGACGCTGAAAATGCGGCTCGGCTGGGACGACAATTCGCTCAATGCGCCGGAGCTGGCGCGCCGCGCCGAAGCGGCCGGCGTGCAGTTGATCACGGTGCACGGCCGCACCCGTTGCCAGTTCTACAAGGGCGAGGCGGATTGGGGCGCGGTGCGCGCGGTCCGCGACGCGATCGATATTCCGCTGATCGTCAACGGCGACATCACCTCCTACGAGAAGGCGCTGACCGCGCTGGAACTGTCCGGCGCCGACGCCGTGATGGTGGGCCGCGGTGCCTATGGGCGCCCCTGGGTGCCCGGCCAGATTGCCCGTCGCCTGCAGAGCGGTGCAGCAGAGGCCGAGCCGGCGCTCGCCGTGCAACTTTCCTACGTCCGCACGCTCTACGAGGAAATTCTCAGCCATTACGGCGTCCATGTCGGGCTGCGCCATGCACGAAAACATCTCGGCTGGTCGCTCGATGCGGCCGCAGCCGCCAGCGACGCGCCACCGGACGTTCTGAGAAGCTGGAAACAGAAGATTCAAACCGCCGAGGCCCCCGCAGGCGTACACCGTTCGCTTGACGAGGCGTTTGACGCCTTCGCATGGAGTGCTGCCGCATGACAGCTGTCGCAGGACACCGCCACCCGATTTCCACCGACAGCGAGGCGATTCTCAACGCCTTGCCCAATCCGGTGCTGCTGATCGCACCCGACGGCAAGATCGTCGACGCCAACATGGCAGCGGAATCGTTTTTCGAGATCTCGACCCAGTTCCTGCGGCGCCAGTCGCTGAAGGAACTGGTGCCGTTCGGCAGCCCGCTGCTGGCGCTGATCGATCAGGTTCGCGACTCCGGCTCGCCGGTCAATGAGTTCAAGGTCGATCTCGGCACGCCGCGGATCGGCAGGGATCGCCAGGTCGATCTCCATGTCGCGCCGTTGAGCGAACGGCCCGGGCATATCGTGGTGATGCTGCAGGAACGCACCATCGCCGACAAGATGGACCGCCAGCTCACCCATCGCAGCGCCGCACGCTCGGTGATCGCGCTCGCCGCGATGCTGGCCCATGAGATCAAGAATCCGCTGTCAGGCATTCGCGGAGCCGCGCAGCTGCTGGAGCAGGCGGCATCGTCCGAAGACCGCATGCTGACACGGCTGATCTGCGACGAGGCCGATCGCATCGTGACCCTGGTCGATCGTATGGAGGTGTTCGGCGATGATCGCCCGGTGGCGCGCGGTCCGGTCAACATCCACTCTGTGCTCGACCATGTGAAACGGCTCGCGCAGTCGGGCTTTGCCCGCAACATCCGCTTCATCGAGGAATACGACCCGTCATTGCCGCCGGTGCTGGCCAATCAGGACCAGCTCATCCAAGTGTTCCTCAACCTGGTGAAAAATGCCGCCGAGGCCGTCGCGGAACTGGGCCACGACGGTGAGATCCAGCTCACCACTGCGTTCCGGCCTGGCGTTCGGCTGTCGGTGCCGGGCAAGAAGACCCGCGTCTCGCTGCCGCTGGAATTCTGCGTCAAGGACAATGGCCCCGGCGTGCCGGACGACCTGTTGCCGAACCTGTTCGATCCCTTCGTCACCACCAAGCCCACCGGAAGCGGCCTGGGTCTTGCATTGGTTGCCAAGATTGTCGGCGATCATGGCGGAATCATCGAATGCGAATCCCAGCCGCGGAAGACGATTTTCCGAGTGCTGCTGCCCATGTTCAACGCTGCCAAAAACTTCGAACCGAGCAACGGCGACGTCCCGGCGACGTCGCCGCACACCTCCTAAAAACCAAGATGAGAAATGACAATGGCCGCTGGTAGCATTCTGGTTGCAGACGACGACACTGCGATCCGCACCGTCCTGAATCAGGCCCTTTCCCGCGCCGGATATGAGGTTCGCCTGACTGGCAACGCCGCCACGCTGTGGCGCTGGGTGAGCCAGGGCGAGGGCGATCTCGTCATCACCGACGTGGTGATGCCCGATGAGAACGCCTTCGACCTGCTGCCGCGCATCAAGAAGATGCGGCCCAACCTGCCGGTCATCGTGATGAGCGCGCAGAACACCTTCATGACGGCGATCCGCGCGTCGGAGCGCGGCGCCTATGAATATCTGCCGAAGCCGTTCGACCTCAAGGAACTGATCGCCATCGTCGGCCGCGCGCTGGCGGAACCGAAGGAGCGCGTCGCCAGCGTTGCCGATGACGGCGAGTTCGATTCGATCCCGCTGGTCGGCCGCTCGCCGGCCATGCAGGAAATCTACCGCGTGCTGGCGCGCCTGATGCAGACCGACCTGACGGTGATGATCTCCGGCGAGTCCGGCACCGGCAAGGAACTGGTGGCGCGCGCGCTGCACGACTACGGCAAGCGCCGCAACGGGCCCTTCGTTGCCGTCAACATGGCAGCGATCCCGCGCGACCTCATCGAATCCGAACTGTTCGGCCATGAGCGCGGCGCCTTCACCGGCGCCAACACCCGCGCCTCCGGCCGGTTCGAGCAGGCCGAGGGCGGCACGCTGTTCCTCGATGAAATCGGCGATATGCCGATGGAGGCGCAGACCCGCTTGCTGCGCGTGCTGCAGCAGGGTGAGTACACCACGGTCGGCGGCCGAACCCCGATCAAGACCGACGTGCGCATCGTTGCGGCCTCCAACAAGGACCTCCGGATTCTCATCCAGCAGGGCCTGTTCCGGGAGGATTTATTCTTCCGCCTCAACGTCGTGCCGCTGCGTCTTCCTCCTTTGCGTGAACGCATCGAGGATCTCCCGGACCTGATCCGGCATTTCTTTGCGCTGGCCGAAAAGGATGGCCTGCCGCCCAAGAAGCTCGACGCCCTGGCGCTGGAGCGCATGAAGCAGCATCGCTGGCCCGGCAACGTCCGCGAGCTGGAGAACCTGGCCCGCCGGCTGGCGGCGCTCTATCCGCAGGATGTCATCACCGGCTCGGTGATCGACGGCGAACTGGCACCGCCTGCGGTGGTGTCCGGCGGCAGCCCCCAGAACGGCGTCGACAACCTCGGCGGCGCCGTCGAGGTCTACCTGTCCTCGCACTTCTCGAGCTTCCCGAACGGCGTGCCGCCGCCCGGCCTCTATCACCGCATCCTGCGCGAGATCGAAGTACCGCTGCTCACAGCGGCACTGGCGGCGACGCGCGGCAACCAGATCCGTGCAGCCGATCTGCTCGGCCTCAACCGCAACACCCTGCGCAAGAAGATTCGCGATCTGGATATCCAAGTCTATCGCACCGGCGGGTAGGGCGCCGCGCACAGGGACTAACCTCGCCCCGCTCTTGCGGGGAGAGGTCGGAGCCGAGCGATAGCGAGGCTCCGGGTGAGCTGTTAGTGTTCGCTCGCAGCCGCTCCTCACCCGACTCGGACGACCTCGGTCCTTCGAGCGCCCCTCTACCCGCAGGACCCGGGCGAGGGAAACGCATCAGATCGAGCAATTCCACGTCATCGCGACGTGAAACCGGCACGACTGCGCTTTCCGCGGCTTTTACACGCCGCGGAATTGTCGTAATTGAGCAACATTGTTGTATGATTGCATCAGTACGTGTCGGGCTCGATCCCGCGACGACATGGCGTTCACGCTCACCAAAATCCGGAATGACCAGCGCAGACACGTCGCCCCCAGCGTTTGAAGCATCGCCGGCTGAACCGCGCCGATGGACTCTGCGCCGGCTGCTGCCGCCGATTGCCGTCGGTCTGGCGCTGCTGTCGGCCTTCCTGACCTTTGTCGTCCTGACCGGGCTGACGCCGATCTCGCCGACCCACAACGTAGTCGTCACCTTCCTGCTGATCAACGCGACCGCCGTGTTCCTGCTTGTGGTCATTATCGCCCGCGAAGTCTGGAAGGTGGTGCAGGCCCGCCGCCGCGGGCGCGCCGCCGCCCGGCTGCATGTCCAGATCGTCAGCCTGTTCTCGGTGATCGCGGTGATTCCCGCGGTGCTGGTCTCGATCGTCGCCAATGTCACCCTCGATCGCGGCCTCGACCGGCTGTTTTCGGGGCCGACCCGCGAGGTGATCCAGAACTCCCTGATCGTTGCCAATGCCTATCTCCACGAACATGCGCAGCTGATCCGCGGCGACATCCTCGGCATGGCCAACGACATCGCCCATGCGCGGCCGTTATACGACCAGGACCGCGGCACCTTTCGCAGCCTGCTGACGGCCAGCGCGGCGTCGCGCAACCTGCCGGGGGCGATGATCATCGACAAGGACCGCAATGTCCTGGAATCGGCGCAGACCGGCATCCGCCAGGACTTTACGACCCCGGCCGCCGACTTTCTGAAGAATGTCGATGAGACCGAGCCGCAAATCGCGGTGTTCATCGAAGCCAATTACGTCGCCGCGGTGATCCGGCTGCGCGCCTTCGACGATACCTTCCTCTATGTGGCGCGGCTGCTCGATCCACGGGTGGTGGCGCAACTGCGCCAGACCCAGGCCAGCGTCGCCGAATATGCCGACCTCGAATCCCGCCGGCTCGGCGTCCAGGTGGCCTTCGCGCTGATGTTCACGGTGATCGCGCTGACGGTGCTGATGTCGTCGGTGCTGATCGGACTGAACTTCGCCAACTGGCTGGTGACGCCGATCCGCCGTCTGATGGGCGCCGCCAATGCGGTGTCGACCGGCGACCTGCATGTGCGGGTGCCGGTGATCCAGTCCGAAGGCGATCTGGCGCATCTCGGCGAGACCTTCAACAAGATGACCCAGGAGCTGCGCACCCAGCGCGACGAACTGGTGTCGGCCTCCGACGTCATCGACAGCCGCCGCCGCTTCATCGAGGCGGTGCTGTCCTCGGCCAGTGCCGGCATCATCGGGGTCGACGGGGCCAACAGCATCGGCATCCTCAACCGCTCGGCGGAAAAGCTGATCGGCCATTCGGAATCCGAGACCCTCGGCCACCCCCTGCACGAAATCATCCCCGAACTCGACGAGATGATGCAGACCGTGCGCGAGGGCTCGCAGCGGCTGGTGCAGGGCCAGATCAACATCGCGCGCGGCGGCCAGGAGCGGGTGCTGTCAGTGCGCATCAGCGCCGAGCAGACCAGCCAGTCGCGCGACAGCTACATCATCACCCTCGACGACATCACCGAGCTGGTGTCGGCGCAGCGCACTTCGGCCTGGGCCGACGTCGCCCGCCGCATCGCCCACGAGATCAAGAACCCGCTGACGCCGATCCAGCTCTCGGCAGAGCGCATCAAGCGGAAATTCGGCAAGGTGATCGTCGCCGACAAGGCGATCTTCGAGCAGTGCACCGACACCATCGTCCGCCAGGTCGACGACATCCGCCGCATGGTCGACGAGTTCTCGAAGTTTGCACGGATGCCGAAGCCGGTGATCGAGGGCGAGGATGTCGCCGATACGGTTCGCCAGGCCGTGTTCCTGATGCGGGTCGGGCATCCCGACGTCGATATCGAGGCCGAGATCAAGGAAGAGCCGATGCGCGCCCGGTTCGATCGCCGGCTGATCTCGCAGGCACTGACCAACATCATCAAGAACGCCACCGAGGCCATCGAGGCGGTGCCGGCGGAAGAGCTTGGCAAGGGCCGCATCGAGGTGATCGCCGCGCGCGAGGGCGAGGACATCGTCATCGACGTGATCGACAACGGCATCGGTCTGCCCACGGTGAGCCGGTCGCGGCTGCTGGAGCCCTATGTCACGACGCGCGAGAAGGGCACCGGCCTTGGTCTCGCCATTGTCGGGCGCGTTCTGGAGGACCACGGCGGGCGAGATCGAGCTCAACGATGCCTCTGACATCCGGCCCGGTGCCCGCGGCGCATGGATGCGATTGCGCTTTGCGATTTCCGGCCAGAAGCCCGATGCGGCAAACGCCGAGCCAAAAGCCGCGCAGAGCAACGAAATCAAGACCGTCGCCGTGAGCGGCAACTGACCGAACGAAAAAAGACAGAGCGCATCCCATGGCAAATGACATTCTCATCGTCGATGACGAAGCCGATATTCGCGATCTGGTGGCGGGCATCCTCGAGGACGAAGGCTTCACCACGCGCACCGCGCGCGACAGCGACAGCGCACTGGCGGAAATCTCCAACCGCCGTCCCAACCTGGTGTTCCTCGACATCTGGCTGCAGGGCAGCAAGCTGGATGGTCTGCAACTGCTCGAACAGGTCAAGCGCGACCACACCGAAATGCCGGTGGTAATGATTTCCGGCCACGGCAATATCGAGACCGCCGTCGCTGCCATCAAGCGCGGCGCCTATGACTTCATCGAAAAGCCGTTCAAGGCCGACCGCCTGATCCTGGTGGCGACGCGGGCGCTGGAAACCTCGCGGCTGAAACGCGAGGTCAAGGAACTCAAGCAACTCGCGCCGGTGGCAAGTTCGCTGACCGGCCGTTCGGCGGCCATGAACCAGTTGCGCCAGACCATCGACCGCGCGGCAAAGGCCAACAGCCGCATCCTGATCGTCGGCCCGTCCGGCGCCGGCAAGGAACTGGCGGCGCGCACGCTGCACAATGCCTCGCAGCGCGCCGAAGGCCCGTTCGTCGTCATCAATGCCGCGGCGATCACACCGGAGCGCATGGAGGTCGAACTGTTCGGTATCGAGCAGACCAACGGCGAACAGGCCCGCAAGGCCGGCGCGCTGGAGGAAGCCCATGGCGGCACGCTGTTCCTCGACGAGATCGGTGACCTGCCACGCGAGACCCAGAACAAGATCCTGCGCGTGCTGGTCGACCAGACGTTCACGCGGGCGGGGGGCACCACCAAGGTCCATGTCGACGTCCGCATCATCTCCTCCACCGCGCGCAATCTCGAGGAGGAAATCGCCGAAGGCCGCTTCCGCGAGGATCTCTATCACCGCCTCTCGGTGGTGCCGATCCGCGTGCCGCCTTTGTCCGAGCATCGTGAGGACATTCCGGAGCTGATCGAGTATTTCATGGAGCAGATTTCGGTGGCCACCGGCCTGCCGAAACGCCAGATCGGCCAGGACGCCATGGCCGTGCTGCAGTCGCATGTCTGGCCCGGCAACATCCGGCAGCTCCGCAACAACGTCGAGCGCGTGATGATTCTCGCCGGCGGCGGCCCGGAGGTGATCATCACCGCCGACATGCTGCCGCAGGACGTCGGCTCCATGGTGCCGTCGATGCCCACCAGCAACAATGGCGAGCACATCATGGGTCTGCCCTTGCGCGAGGCCCGCGAAGTGTTCGAACGCGATTATCTGATCGCCCAGATCAGTCGTTTTTCCGGGAATATCTCGCGCACCGCGGAATTTGTCGGTATGGAACGCTCGGCCCTGCACCGCAAACTCAAGGCGCTCGGCGTCGGCTAACTCGCTCGCTGTCACTCAAATCCTCAGCCATCAGGACGTCCTATGTCGCGCATTGCCTATGTAAACGGTCACTATCAAAACCTGCGCGATGCCGCCGTGAATGTCGAAGACCGCGGCTATCAGTTCGCCGACGGCATCTATGAGGTCTGCGAAATCATCGGCGGCAAGATGGTGGATTTTCCCCGCCATATGGCGCGGATGCAGCGCTCGCTGCGCGAGCTGCGCATGGCCGAGGCGATGCCGCTGGCAT